>NZ_JBIRQM010000003.1:129412-164048 GCF_044333225.1 Streptomyces sp. NPDC021080
TTTGCTGGGGGGGGGTGGCGCCCCGCCGGGGGTTTACCCTTTAGCCCGCTCCCCCTCCCGCCCCGGGGCCCCCCCCCCCCCGGGGGGGGGGGGGGCGGGGGCGGGGGGGGGCCGGGCCCCCACCACCTGGCTGGGCATCTCCGGCACGCGCCGCATGCACCGCTGCGCGCGCCGCTTCCGCTCTACCGCCGTCCGGCAGGGCATCGCACTACCTGAGGAGACCTCCGTGACCACGAACGACCCGGCATCCTTGTCGACGGCGCAGCAGGCCGCCCTGGGCAGCGGCGCCGACTTCTGGAGCACGAAGCAGGTCGGCACCGTTCCCTCGCTGGTGCTCACGGACGGCCCGCACGGAGTGCGCCGTCAGACGGGGGCCACCGACCACCTCGGCCTTGCGGGCAGCGAACCCGCGACGTGCTTCCCGCCGGCGGTCGGCCTCGGCCAGAGCTGGGACACGGATCTCAGCGGCAAGGTCGGTTCGGCACTGGGCGTGGAGAGCCGTGCTCTGGGTGTCGACGTGCTGCTCGGTCCGGGCATCAACATCAAGCGTGACCCTCGCTGCGGCCGCAACTTCGAGTACTACTCCGAGGATCCGCACCTCTCCGGCAGGCTCGCTGCGTCATGGGTACGGGGCCTGCAGAACACAGGAGTTGGCGCTTCCCTGAAGCACTTCGCCGCCAACAACACCGAGCACGACCGTATGCGTTCCAGCTCCGACATCGCCCCGCGCCCGCTGCGCGAGGTATACCTGCGGGCCTTCCAGCATGTAGTCCAGACGGCGCAGCCGTGGACGGTCATGTGCTCTTACAACCGCATCAACGGCGTCTACGCATCCGAGAACCACTGGCTGCTCACCCAGGTGCTGCGCGAGGAGTGGGGCTACGACGGTGTCGTGGTCAGCGACTGGGGCGCGGTGGCCGATCGGGTCAAGGCAGTGGCGGCTGGACTGGATCTCGAAATGCCGGGCGCCGGAGGAGTCACCGACGCGCAGGTCGTCGAGGCCGTCAAGGCCGGGCAGCTGGACGCGGCCGTGGTCGCCCGGGCGGCCGCTCGCACCATCGCGCTCGCCGCGAAGGCCGAGGCCAGCCGGGCGGCCGATGTCGCCGTGTTCGATTCCGAGACCCACCACGCCCTGGCCCGGCAGGTGGCCGCCCATTGTGTCGTCCTGCTGAAGAACAGCCCGGTCGACGGACGGACGGTGCTCCCGCTGGACGAGGGCCGGTCCCTCGCGGTGATCGGCGAGTTCGCTCAGTCGCCCCGCTATCAGGGCGGCGGCAGCTCGCACGTGAACCCGACCCGGGTGGACATTCCGCTGGACGAAATTCGCGGACTCATGGCAGAAGCCGATGTCACCTTTGCGGCCGGTTTCACCACCGACGGCTCCGGCGACCCGGGCGCACTGCGGGAGGAGGCTGTGCAGACTGCCGCAGCGGCGGATGCCGCCGTCGTCTTCCTGGGCCTGGCGGCACACCAGGAGTCCGAGGGCTTCGACCGCCCGCACATCGAACTCCCGAGCGAACAGGTTGAGTTGCTGGAAGCGGTGGCCCAAGTCCAGCCGCGTACTACCGTCGTTCTTTCCCACGGCGGCGTGCTGCGCCTGGCGCCCGTCGCCGATCTTGTTCCGGCCGTGCTGGACGGTGGCTTGCTCGGCCAGGCCGCGGGAGGCGCGCTCGCCGACGTGCTGTTCGGCCGAGTGAATCCGTCCGCCCGGCTGACGGAGACCATCCCGGTGCGGATCGAAGACTCCCCCGCATACCTGGACTTCCCCGGTGAGCACGGTCATGTCGCTTACGGCGAGGGCCTGTTCGTGGGCTACCGCTGGTACGACGCCCGCGACATCGAGGTCGCCTTCCCGTTCGGGCACGGACTGTCCTACACCACCTTCGCCTACTCGGATCTCGAGCTGAGCGCCAGCTCCGAGGGCATCACCGCGGCCGTCACTGTCACCAACACCGGCGAGCGGGCCGGCCGCGAAGTCGTCCAGCTCTATACGGCCAAGCCTGACTCGTCCGTCGCCCGGCCACTGCAGGAGCTCAAGGGCCACACCGTCGTGCCACTGGCCCCAGGCGCGAGCGAGCGCGTGAGCGTGCTGATCGAGCGTCAGGACCTGGCGTACTGGGATATCCGCAGCGGCACGTGGGTTGTCGAGGGAGGCAGCTACGAAGTGCGCGCCGCCGCCTCCAGCCGTGACATCCGCGCCACCGCCACGGTCGAGGTGGAGGGGGACACGGTCGTCCTCCCGCTGGCCCTCGACTCCACGCTGGGCGAAGTCATGGCCGTACCCGGTGCCGCCGAAATCCTGGGTGCCTTGATGCCCATGCCGGCCGCTGCTGCTGACAGCGACGTCCTGGGTATCGACATGGCAAAAATGATGGCATCAATCCCGGTGAGCCGTCTGCTCAGCTTCGCCGCCGGAGCGGTCACCGTCGCCGATCTGACGAAGCTCCTCTCGCAGCTCAACTCCACACGCGTCGCAGCGGCTCAGGCCTGATCCGGCGGGGGCGGTGCGCGTCGCCCGAATATTCATCCTGCGACGCGCACCGGTCGGTCATGCGCAGGTCCCCTGTCGCTGCTCCCGTCAGTTCATCAGGCATCGCGCCCGCCTCGCCTCTCCCCCCTTTTCCCTTTCATCGCATCTGGAGTCTCATCATGAGAAGACGTCGCGCCGCGCTGCTCGCCGTCGTCATCGTGACATCGCCGCTGGCTCTCGCCGGACCCGCGCACTCCACAACGGACCCACGGCATTCGGCGTCCCCTCGGTGCACCCTGCCGGCCGGCGAGTCGACGGTCACTGTGATCAGCGAAGGCATGGAACGCACGGCGACCGTGTACAAGCCCAGCAGCGCTGCTGCGGCCGACCTGCCGGTCCATCTCACCCTGCATGGCAGTCAGATGACCGCAGCACAGCAGATCGCGGTCAGCGGCATCGAGAAGTCAGCCGAGCGCCACCGATTTCTCGCCGTTGCCCCCCAGGGCGCGATGCCTCTCGGTGCCGGATACCAGTGGAATGTTCCCGGTGTCACCGGCACGGGCGGCCCCGACGACGAGCAGTTCCTGACGGACTTGCTCCGTACCCTCGCCGCCACCGGCTGCACCGACACCCACCGGGTTCTCGCGACCGGGTACTCCGGCGGCGGCCGCATGGTTTCCCAATACGCCTGCGACCACCCTGACCGTGTCACCGCCATCGCGCCCATAGCCGGGCTCCGAGCAGGAGTTCCTGTTACGAGGGATGACGGCACCGTGATCCCCGACGTCGCCACGTGCGCACCAAAGCAGCCTGTGCCTGTCATCACCTTTCACGGCACCGCAGATCCCGAGAACCCCTACGCGGGCGGAGGCAAGCCCTACTGGGGCTACGGCGCCACCACGGCTCTCGCCTCCTGGGCAAGGATCAACCACTGTCAGCGTGGGCCGGTGACCGCTGCTGTGTCCGCGCACGTCGACAAGATCTCCTACAGCGGCTGCCGTGGCCGATCCGATGTCGAGATGTACTCGACCGAGGGCGACGGACACACCTGGCCCGGCTCCGATGTGAGCTTCGGTCCGATGGGGCATGTCACGCAGGAGATCGATGCCACCGAACTGGCCTGGCAGTTCTTCCAGGACCACGCAAACAATCACGCAGCCCTGCCCGCCGCTCACAACCGTTCCGCACGCTGAGGCGCTCCGCGGATCCCGTACGACAAAGAGGTCGTCATGACTACTGTACCGATCGGCTCCGGGACGGAGCCGGCCGACCCAGCTGAGCAGCTCAGGGACAAGGCGCCCGCCGTCGGCGAACGGAGGCTGCTGACAGGCCTGATGGCCAACAGCGTTGCTCTGTACGCCGTCTACGGGGCTGTCCCGGCCGTCCTGCTCGCCAACCTCGTGGCAGACGTCGCCCCAGGTTCCAAGTCCACGTCCCTGGGAATCATCAGTGCCGTCGGCGCGTTCGGGGCCATGCTCGCCAATCCCGTCGCAGGCGCCCTCTCGGACCGCACGCACAGCCGATATGGTCGCCGGGCCCCCTGGATGGCGGGTGGCGCCCTGTTCGGCGGGCTCTCGCTCATCGCGCTCGGGCTCGGCAACAACCTGCTGTGGATTGGGGCGGCCTGGACACTGGCCCAGATCTGCCTCAACGGCCTGCAGGCCCCGCTGACTGCAGTAATCCCCGATCGCACGCCCGAGCATCGGCGCGGAGTGTTCTCCTCTGCTGCCGGGCTCGCCCAGATGCTCGGCGCCGTCGCGGGCACCGCGCTCGCTGCCGGCTTCGCTCACGCGCTCGGCCTCGGCTTCGCCGTCTTCGGCGTCCTGGTCGTCCTCGGTACCGCGGTGTTTCTGCTCCTCAACAAGGAGCCGGCCGCCCCGGCCCCCCAGGGAGAGGCGTTCCGCTGGAAGACCTTCGTGTCCGGCTTCTGGGTCAGCCCGCGCCGACACCCGGACTTCGGCTGGGCGTTCCTCGGCCGCTTCCTGATGATCCTGGGCTACTACTGCGTCTCCTCGTACCAGCTCTACGTCCTCGACGACTACCTGGGGCTGTCGCGCGATCGGGCGAACGACCTGGTGCCACTGCTGAGTGTGGCCATGTTGCCCGGCATGATCGTGATGATCGTCGTTTCCGGTCCCTGGTCGGACCGCGTCGGACGCCGCAAGCCCTTCGTCGTCGCCTCCAGTCTCGGGATGGCTTGCGCTCTCGCTCTTCCTCTGATCCTGCGCAGCGAGGCCTCGATGTTCGCCTATGCGATCGCCTCCGGGTTCGCGTTCGGGATGTACATGGCTGTCGACACGGCGCTGATGACGCAGGTGCTGCCCCGCCCCGATGCCGCCGCCAAGGACATGGGCGTCCTCAACATTGCCAACGCACTCCCGCAGGCGCTGGCACCTGCGGTCGCCGCAATGGTGATCGGCGTACTCGGCGGCTACAGCGCACTGTTCGTCGCCGCCATCTTGTTGGTTGTCCTCGGGGCGCTGAGCATCCTGCCCATCCGCGCCATACGCTGACTCGCCCAGGGCTTGTCCGGTCTTCCCGCCGGTCTCGGGTGCCAGTTGCCAGCGGCCGCGCACCTTGGGACAGCTTGGGCAAGGTGAGACCCTGGAGACGGCGCCGTCGCACAGTACTCGCGTGAGTGGCTGGACCATCAGGAATGGTCCAGCCACTCCCTTTACAGCAGTTGAGGCATGTTCAGGTGCCCAGCAAGTACGAACGAACTACGCGAACACACCAACCTGCCCGACCGAGCCGTGCTCGTGCTCCCGCACTCGTACCGGCGCGGGCCTATTGCTTCGTGTCCCCCTCAACCAGGCGCCGCAGCACGGGTAGGAGGGCATCGATACCTTGTCTCGTTCTGAAAGGCGACGACCGTCGTTTCCTGTCCGCATCCGGCCTGGATCCACGAGCGGGGAGAGCACTCTCACCTCGCACAACGCCTCGTTCACCTCCGCCACCGGGTCGGCCGACTCGCTTCGGAGCCACCACCGCAGTACGTGATTACGGGTGGCAATCACCGCGGCGGCCATCAGCTCCACCCGGAGTGACGCCGACTTCGCCTGCCCGAAGTCGACGGGTTACCTCATCGCGAAGACGGCGTCAGCCTGGCGCCGTGAAGCGGCAGAAGGCCCCCGGTGCTGGGGTGGGCACCGGGGGCCTTCCATGGCAGCGACGAGGTCGCTGCGCCGACCGGGTGGTGTCTCGGCCGGTCCGGTTTCTCCTGCCGGACCCGGCCGGGGAGCGGTCACGCCGCCCGGTCTGGGAGGTCCGTTGCGGGGTAGGCCTGCCACCGGCCCGCAACGGAGAGGTCAGCGGTTCAAGCCTCCTCGTCTGCGGCCGGGTGAGAGGGCCAGTCGACCAGGGTGGATGCGAACCAGGTCCAGTTGCGGCGGCGCCATACTGCGGACTGGACGGCCAGGCGGTCGCGGTAGTCGCCCCATTTCCCGGTGCCAGCCAGCGACCAGGAGCGTTCTGTGATTCCGGTGAGGCGGGGCAGTTGTTCTCAAGGAGGCAGCTGAAGGCGCGTCAGGCTCCCTCTCAATGCGCTCACGCTGCCGTATCACTTCGCGTCGTCCTCGCGGCGCTGGAAGGCGAACAAGGACAGGTCGCCGAGCTGGCCGCGGTCCGGTTCGAAGACCATGAACAGGGCGTGCGAACCGGCCACGGGAGTCGTTTCGGCCTCGATGGTGCACCATCCGGCGCCGACCGCGCTCTCCGGGACTGCGACGGTCGCGATGGGCGTGCCGGTGTGCGGTGCGTCGACGTACACCTGGATCCGGCCGGTGCTGCGCGCGTCGATCTCGACCAGAAGGGTGTGCGGGACCTGGTCGGGGCCGAAGTCGAGGTACTTGAAGCCGATCGTGCCGCCGCGGTGGGTGTTGCCGACGACCTGGAGGGTGTGCCGCCCCGACTCGTCCTCGGTACCGCGCGGGTCCTCGCGGAGCACGATCGACGGGCGCCGGGAACGGCCCGGCAGGCCGCGCGGTCCCACCAGGTGGCAGGCGATGGAGGCCGGCCAGGCCCGGAACGCGTCGAGGTCGGAGGCGTCCAGGCCCCGGGAGGTGTACTCGGCGTGCTCGAATCCGCCGTGCGGCGCGCGTGTGAGGGGTGTGGCGCAGGCCTGCCGTCCGTCCGCGGTGTGGCGGTGATAGACCTGGTACCAGGTGCCGCCGGCCTCGAACATCCCGCCGTGGGTGTTCCCCCTGCGGTCCGTCGACCCCGGGGGCGTGTTCTTCCACGCGTTGCCGAGCGAGACGAGCGGGCCCACCGGCTCGAACGGGCCGAGCGGCTGGTCGGCGACCGCGTGGTACATGCCGAAGAAGCCCTCGCCGCCGACGGCCCAGTAGGACAGCCAGAACCGGCCGTCGATCTCCCGGATGGACGGGCCGTTCATGAACGCCGTCCTACGGCGTCGGCCCGAGGCCAGGGCGAGTGCGGGGGCGATCGCGCTCGACCGGAAGATCGGCGTCACGTACTCGCCCGTCGTCTCGTTGCGTACGACGGTGCGCTTGTCGGCCAGGTCCAGCTCGACCACCGAGCAGTTGCCCAGACCGAAGTAGAGGAAGAGCCTTCCTTCGTGGTGCAACAGGGCAGGGTCGTAGGGGAATTCCTTCGATATTCGGCCGCGGCGGAACAGACCGGTGCCCTTGCCGAAGGCCAAGTCTCCGTCGTCGATGCCGTCCTGGTCGTCGCGCCACCCGGCCGGCTTGTCCGCCTCCGGGTGACGGACCCGCCCCACGTACTCGAACGGCCCCGTCGGCGACGCCGCCTTCGCGACGCCGAACCCGGACGTGGACATCCCGACGCCGTAGTACAGGTAGTAGGCGTCGTCGATGCGGATGACGTCCGGGGCGAACAGACCCGACACCATTCCGTTCGGGTCCCGCTTGTCCGCGACGCTGCGCACATACGGGTCCTGGAGCCTGCGGTAGATGACGCCGTCATAGCGCCAGTGCGCGAGGTCGTCGAGCGCCGCCGACCAGCAGACGTAGTCCCCCGCGCACATGCGCGTCGAGGAGCCCGCCACGTCGTGGGAACCGTAGAGGTAGACACGGTCGCCAAACACGCGCGGCTCCCCGTCCGGGATGAACTCGTTGCCGGGCAGGAACGGGTTGACGGACCGCTCCCCCGTGCCCAGGGGAATGTCTGCGATCGTGGTGCTCACGGGTGCGGGCCTTTCGTGGGTACGGCGCGTTGTGGGTGTCGGCGGCGTGGGACGTACGGCTCAGCGTGCGCTCTTGATCGGGAGGATGCAGGCCGCGGCGAGCACGCACGCGATCACGCAGACCAGGAACAGTGAGCGGTAGCCGCCTGCTCCGGCGATCACGGCCGCGGCGATGGCCGGTGCGACGATCTGGCCGCCGGTGTTGGCCATGTTGAGGATGCCCAGGTCCTTGGCGGCGATCGCCCGGTTCGGCAGCACCTCGACCACCAGGGCCTGGTCCACCGCCCCGTACATGCCCATGGCGAACCCGCCCACGCCGTCGGCCAGGTTCTGTGGTGCGGACATCTTTGTTCTCTCCACGGCACCTCCCAACACTTACTCGCGTAAGTTACTCGCGTAAGCGTTAGGGTAGCCGCAGAGACGCACCTGTCAAGATGGAGCGAGGAGAGCTGTGGAATCCGCCGAGACACCTCGCGTGACCAGCTCCGACGTCGCTCGGCTGGCAGGCGTCTCGCGCGCCACGGTGAGTTACGTCCTCAACGACAAGACCGGGCAGAAGATCTCCGACCAGACCCGCGAGGCCGTCCGCCGGGCCGCCGAGGAGCTCGGCTACCGGCCCAATGAGGCCGCACGACGTCTGGCCTCCGGACAGAGCCGGCTCGTCCTCCTCGTGCTTCCGCACGCGCGGCTCGGCGAGATGATCGTGGAACTGGCCGCCACCCTGACGAGCGAGCTGGCGGCCCGGGGCCTGACACTCTCGACGCACTTCCAGTCCCGCGGCGGCGCCTCGATCGCCGAGGTCGCGCAGCGACTGGACGCGTCGGCCGTCGTCGCGATGGTGCCGCTGCCGACCGGGGAATCCGAGCCCCTCGTGGCGGCCGGAATCCGGGTCCTGTCCCCGCTGAACGATCCCGACTCCCCTGGATTCGGCTACCAGAACACGATCGGGGCGACCCAGCTCCGCCACCTCCACGATCTCGGTCACCGCAGAATCGCCTTCGCCGGCACCGACGAGACCGGTCTCGAACCCTTCCGCGCCGGACGGGAAGCCGGAGTACGCACAACCGCCCGCGAACTCGGCCTGCCCGAGCCGCAGGAGGCGAGGCTCGCCGCCGACGGATCCGACGCCGCCGCGATCGTGCGGGGCTGGCATCGCGACGGCGTGACGGCCGTGGCGGCCTACAACGACGACGTCGCCTTCGTCGTCCTGCACGGAATCAGGGCCGCGGGACTGTCCTGCCCGCACGACATGGCCGTCATCGGCATGGACGGCGAGAAGAACGGCCTGGTCTCGGCGCCCCCGCTGACGACGATCAAGCCCGACCTGGCAACGTGGGCCCAATTCTCCTCAGCTCTCGTCCTACAGGCACTGGACTCTGAGAAACCGGAGACGCAGCCTGCCGATCAGGGACTCACGGTCGTCCGCCGGGCCTCGACCTGACTGATTGCTCAAGTGTCACCCCCACCATCCGCAAGGAGACAGGGCAGAGCTGAACGCCTCGCGGACGGCTCTCACAAACGACCCTATCCAGGAGCAAGATCAGGAAGGGGTACTGATATCGGCCCGGAAGCCCGGTTGGCTCCCAGAACCCGTTCTCACGCAAGTGGCGCCGAACCCTCAGGCGTGAATCCCTCGTTTCAGCGATCCCGCTACACCTGTTGCAATCGCTACAGTGATCCGTGCCGACGCTGAGCTGTGCGAATGCTCCTTGCGTACGCCAATGCCGCACGGGCAGCCCCAGAGAATCCGCTGTGGGCGTGATGCTCCAACTCGACGCGGCGATCGGCAGTTGGCTCACCGTCCGTGCAGACACCCCGCGTGCCCCCGCCCAGGACACGTATCTGCCCTCCCGCCCGGTGTGAGAGGTGGTCGCGGTGGATAGCAAATCACTGCGCGGCGACGGCATCATGCTCGCCCAATGCGAGACCGACGCCAAGAGCAACGAGATCACCGCGTTCAGGCCGTTGCTGGAGCCGCTGGACCTGACCGGCGCAGTGGTGACCTTCGACGCACTGCCGCCCCAGACCGACCACGCGAAGTTCCTGGTCGAGGAGAGATAAGCCCGCCTCAGAAACGAGTTGCCACGCCAACATCTACAGCGTGCCCAACCACCGGCGAGAGGCCCGGTCCCGGCGGCTGGAGGTCAGCATGTGGCGTTCTGGGCTTCAGTAGACAGCTTGGCCACCAGATCCGAAGCGATCCGAGCACAGCGCTCGGCGTACGCCTGAAGGTGGCGCTCCTGGAACCCCTCCGCGTCCCAGTCCTCCACCTGCGCTTCTCCGCCTGGCCAGACATACACCCAAGCAGCAAATCTGCAGGTCACATCGATGCGCTGCAGGTAGTAGCGATCATCTTCGAAGGCATCGAGGACTCGCCACTCTCGTTCACTCACCCCCGTCAACAAGATGCCGCGTGCTTCGGCACCGGGAGCGGAAACGAGACCGGGATATACCCGGCCTTCGAGAGCTGCTGCGCGCCAGCCCAGCGTAGTGGTGGGCTGACGCTCGGGGACGCGTCCGATATCCCTCCCCTCGTAGCGTGGAGTCCGTGATTGCAGGGGAAGTTGGGGTTCATGGGGTCCAAGCAACGGACGTACATGCCTGAGTTTCGTGAGGGTGCTGTACGCATCGTGATCGAGACGGGCAGGCCGATCCCGGAGGTCGCCGAAGAACTCGGCGTGCACTCCGGCACGCTGCACAACTGGGTGTCGCGGTGGCGGCGCAATAGGTCGGCGTCGTCCGACCGGCCTGCCGAGCCCGCGCCGCCGGGTGGACAGATGCGCGAGGCCGAGCGCGCCGAGCTGGAGCGGCTACGGCGGGAGATGTCGGAGAAGAACAAGCGGATACGCGAGCTGGAGATGGAGCGTGATGTCCTCAAGCGATGCATGGTCCTCTGGGTGAAGTGACCGTGACGGACCCTGCCGCCCTGGCCGCGTTCATCGGTAACCAGGGGACCGAGCACTGCGTCCCGCACGTCTGGCCTGCCGGGTCCTGAGGGTGTCGGAGTCCTGGTTCTACACCAGAGGAGGCAAGGAAATTCAGCAGACTCGAACTGGGCCGACTGGGTACCATTTCCGGCCATGCCCCTCAGCGACACCCCAAAGCGGGAACGGGATCCATTCCTCGAAGCCCTTGGTCGAATCACACTCGCCACCGGAGAGCTCGATCACTCTCTCCGGAACCTGCTCGGCTCCATCGCCTTCGAACCGACGCTCATCAAGTACGCCAACGCCGCAAAGACCGATCAGCTCATCCAGCTCTGCAAACTGGCCCTGACGAACGGCGTCATCGAGCCCGAGAGCGTCGATGAGATCACCAAGTGTCTGGAGCGCGCCGACAGGTTCCGCGACCGGCGAAACAAGATCGTCCACGCCATCTACTCGCAGAACGAGTCGGGCACCGAGATCGAGGGCTTGAACCCCGTCAGGAAGAACCTGGGGTATAGAGCGACCCCTATCTCCGTCGAGGAGATGGAGGCGTTGGCTGACGAGGTCACCCTGCTCCGAAGCGACATGTTCCGCGCTGGGTGGAACGCGACCGCAGGCAAGGCTCCTGGCATGGGGACAATCCCGGCCCCCAAGCCCGGGGAGTTCGTCAACGGTGTCCGAATCATCGCCACTCCGGTGACGGAGGCGTAACGGGCTCGTCCGGCGCAGTGGCTACTCCGCAGGATCCTCGCTCGCATGCCACACCGCCTTTTTGACGGCCGTTTCGACGTCGACCCGGGACACGCCCTCCGTCGACGCGGCGTGCTTGGTGATCGCGGCTTGGCCCTTCCCAGCCGCGGTACGCCAGGCTCGCTACTGCTCTTCGTACTCACCGCCGGTGAGGCCAGCCAGGCGGGCGGGCGCTTCTTCCGCGGCGCGCTCGAGTTCAACCAGATCATCGGGAATTTCCACGACCGATGGTCTTACGTTCGAGCGCGGCAGTTCACCTTTCGGCGCACGGGTCGCACCGCGCACCTGGCGTGGGCCTCGCTACCGACGGCCATCGACCGTGCGGGGCGCTTCCATCGCATTCGGCGGCACGGCAGGATCCACTCCATGAGGATTCTGGTCATGGGCGGTACGTGGTTCCTGGGCAAGCGCATCGCAGAGGACGCACTGGCGCGAGGCTGGGAGGTCACCACGTTCAACCGTGGGCTCTCGGGCCGCGACGTGCCAGGCGTGGAGACGTTCCGCGGCGACCGTACTAACATCACCGACCTGAACCGCCTTGCGGCACAGGGGCCGTGGGACGCGGTGATCGACACGTCCAGCTCCGACCTCGCACCCCGAGACGTCCTGGTGGCCGCGACCGCGCTGCGCCCGGTCGTGCACCGATGGGTGCACATCTCCACCGTGTCCGTCTATCAGGGCTGGCCGCACCTGCCGCTCACCGACGACTCACCGCTACTCGAATGTCCGCCGGACGCCGACGAGTCGTACGGCTACACCGGCGCTGACGGCTCGCCCACCCAATACGGGTTCCAGAAGGCCGGCGGCGAGCGGGCCGTGACCGAAGTCTTCGGCGACGCCGCGGTGTTCCTCCGCCCCGGAGTCATCCTCGGTCCCGGCGAGTACGTGGGCCGCCTGCCTTGGTGGTTGGAGCGGGCCAAGCGGGGCGGTCGCATCCTCGCCCCGGCTCCTGCCGAGCAGCGCATTCAGCCGGTCGACGTGCGCGACGTCGCCCGCTTCGCTCTCACACAGGCAGCAGGCTCGGCGCGCGGCGGCTTCAACGTCACCCACCCCGACGGCATCTCGTTCCGCGAGTTCCTGGAAGCGTGCCTGACGGAGACGGGCGGTGCCGGAGTGCCGGTCTGGGTCGATCCCTCGGTGCTGATCGAGCAGGGCGTCAAGCAGTGGACAGAGCTGCCTCTGTGGCGCACCCATGCCGGGGTGTGGGCGGTCGGCTCCAGCCGCGCAGTGGCGGCAGGGCTGCGTTGCCGCACCATCGCCGAGACGATTCGTGACACGTGGCAGTGGTGGGCGGCCGATGGGCGTCCCGTGGACCACCCGCGGTGGGCGGAGCACGGGATCGCCCCGGAGGCGGAGGCGAAGATCCTCGCTTCGTTGTGAGTCAGCCCTCGATCGCGTGGAGCCCTATGTGCGGGCCGATCCGGTGGGGCGGAGAGACGCGGTTGTAGTCCTCGATCCGCTCTACCAGCGCCGCCGGCGTCTGTGCGCCGTGGTACTCGGGCCTGGCCAGATGCCGTCCGATGCGTGCTGTGCGGACGACGATTCCTGTCTGCCGGTGTTCCGCCGGCACTGCCCACACCGGTTGGAGGGCGTCGGCCGCACCATCCACGTCGTCGGCCAGGATCCGGGCATAGGCGAGGTCTGCCGCCGCACCGGCACGCACGTGTTCCGACTGCTGCTCGCTCGGCCGTTGCCCAATGAGCTCCAGAGCTCGCCGCGCGTCAGCTTCGGCTTGCGCGGCATCGCCCATGAGCAGTGCTGTCGTGCTGGTGGACATGGCCAGCCGTTCCAGCGAGAACGCGAATTCCCCGCCGACCTCATCGTGGAGTTCGTCGCGACGGCCCGTGCCGTCTTCCGCGGACAGCAGTATGGCCCGCCGGGCACTGCTCACATCGCCGAGATGCGCATGCGCTCGGGCCTTGATGGCGTGCAGACGCCGGTGGGCCGTGTCTCCGAGACCGCCGTACGTCAGCGCGCGCGTGGCCTTCGCCACCGCCTCGGTGGCGCTGCCCGTGTGGTAAGCGATGTAGGCCAACGTGCCGTCGGCGTAGGCCTGAAGGGGGGTGAATCGGGTGGCCTCGCCGAACATGGAAGCCGTACGCGCAAGGCTGCGGGCGCTCGGGAAATACCCGAGGTCGAACGCTGCGACCGACAGCAGAGCTGCCGACTGCCCGTTCAGGATCATGAGCTGCTGCAGTTGGACGGGGACCTGCGTCCGGTCCCGCTGCCGCTCGATCAGCAGGCGCAACCGATCGGCCTCTTCATAGGCCTGCGCCGGTGACACCAGGTGGTATCGCTGGGCGATACCTGTCACCTGGTCTCGCAGCTCATCAATGGTGTTGTCGGAGATGGATGCCGATGCGGTTGCATCGGCGCCTTGGAGGGCGTCATCTGCGGTCATTCGAACTCGCTCTTCCAGGTCATTCGCGGGTGCCTGGGGATCGGTCTGCGGCGGCGGCCCGAACAGCTCCTCGGCCTTGTACTGGGGCCACATCGCTTCCAGAACCTGGCAGGTCGCCGGGCCGGGAGATGTCGCTAACTTGCCGCCCGTCCACCGCCGGAACTGCGTTTCACCGCACGTCGGGTTGTGGGGACTGTTCCCGAAGAGCCGCACACCAGCCTCGGTGAACCGCTCCTCGAACCGCCGGTAAGGAAGCCTGTCCCGGTCACACAGCCACGCGAGCAGTGTCCTCGGCTCAGTACTTCTCATCCCGCCCCCAGTCTGCGGCACCACGATCAGCCGGCCTACGCGCCGATCCCTTCTCCGGGAAGGGGATACCGCAACCACACACCGCCACAACCCAGCCCGTGCAGAAGGCACTTCAAAGCTACCCGGAGGCCACCTGCACCGCCCGAAAGAGGCAAAGAGGCCACGTTGCAAGCCATGGTGAGGCCACGGGCCACGGGTGAACGCTGATCGCCTACTAGCCGAGAGTACGCAACCGAGCACAATCGTGAACCTGGGAGTCCCCCGTGAATCCGCGCGCAATCGAACCCGCAGCCCCAGCGGACCCCCCGCCCGGGGGTGCGACCGTCACCGTGCTGCGCCCGGCCGACACTGCGACCGCGCTTCTGCCGCTGCCCGCAGAGCGGTCCCCGTTCCGGTGGACTGCCCGCCTGACCGCCAACGACGGGGCGGCAGCGAACGCACGGCTGCGGGCCCGTCCTCGCCTCACCATGTCCAAGTGGCCCGGCAACATCGACGCTGCCGCCCGGGTCGCCTCCCACCTGGCTGACAACGCCGTCCGGCACGGGAAGCCGTTCCCCGACGACAAGATCGTCCTTCGGTTGCTCGCCCACGGCGAAACGGACGAACTGCTCGTCGAGGTCGACGACGCGTTCCCCGACTTCTCGGGTTTCGACCAGGTCGCGAACCAGAGCCCCGAGCCCCGCCTCTCACCCTCTGGACTGTGGTGGCCTGCCCACTACCGCGGCACGATCTCGTGGGACCTGAAGAGGGATGGCGACGGGATGGTCATCGGCAAGACCGTACAAGCTCTTCTCCCTGCAACCTGGGACGGTTCCGCATGACGCCCACACCCCTTCCCCAGCGGGCGGCGAAACCGCTCCGCGGAATGCCGGACAGCGTCGAATTCGCGACACGCGCCCTGGACATCACACCCGAGGACGTCGCCACGGACATGGGCAGCCTCGCCACACGCGTGCGGAACCTGATGAATCTCCAGCAGGGGAGACCGTTCCGCTTACCGTTAGGCGGCCGGTTCTTCGACATCGTCGTCACCGCCGCCGGCCCCGACGCCTACGCAGTCGTGGACCTCATGGACATCGCCCAACACGCACCCGGCCACCGCCTCGACGCCTGCGGCCCCGTCATCGAGGACCCGCAGCGGGGCTGGCTCATCTGGCTCGTCCCCCCGGGCACACACGCAGTCTGGGAGCCCAACCGCTACGGCACCTGCCTGGGCGCCCCGTACGAACTCGCCCTGCCGCCGCTGCTCCAGACGGAGCCGCCGGGCCCGTACTGGCTGCGTCCGTGCCGCGGTGACCGCCTCGTGCCGCACTGGCCGCTGGCCGACTTCCTCGGCCGGTTCAAGCCGGGCCCGATCCCGCACGAGGAAGTCCTCGGAGCTGTTCTCAGCACCATCTCCTGATCTCCGCGTGCGGCGGTGGCGTACGCCCTGATCCCCGCCGCCGCACGCGGTTCCACTCCCTGCCGCCGGACAACTGCCCTGGCACCCGACGGCAGGGAATCAACCGTGAGGGGAACAACATGCGTCAGCTTGTTGCCACACCGTTCGGAGAGCGCCGCCTCGTCTTACGGCGAGGCAGTCCAAAAGCCTTACAGCTTCCCCACCCCAAGTTCGAGGAGCTGAGCGCCCTCCCGAGCAGCGTGCCCGGATGGCTGGTCGACGCCGTGGCCGCCCAGTGGCAGATGGACGTCTCCGGCCAGGCCCTCGACGAGGTCCTCCTGGTGCGCGAGGCGGGACCGTACGAGTTCAGCCGGGCGACGTGGGAGATCAATCTCGGCTGTGACTACGACTGCGAGATGTGCTACCTCGGAGAGAAGCGGTTCGAAGGCCTCGACATGCGGGGCAAGCACACGCTGCTGACGGTGATGCGCGACGCCGGGGTGATCTGGCTCCAGATCACCGGCGGGGAGCCGCTGATCGATCCCGACTTCCCCGAGTCCTATCGGCTCGCCAACGAGCTGGGCATGCAGCTCGAAATCCTCTCTAACGGCTCCCAACTGCGCAGGGATCGTGTCCTGGACGTGCTGCGCGCCTACCCGCCGACGAAGCTGACGTTGAGCCTGTACGGCGCGACGGCCGACACGTACGACGCGGTGACCCGCCGGCGCGGTGGCTTCGACCGGTTCCGCGAAGGGGTATACAAGGCCCTCGAAGCCGGACTGCGCCTCGATCTGAGTCTGATCATCGTGCAGACCAACGCGCACGAGGTCGACGCCATGCGGGCCTGGGCCGCCGAGCTCGGGGTGCCGTTCCGCGAGTACGCCAACATCTCGCCCACGATCCACGGCACCGCGGAAACCCTGCCGTCCCAGTCACCCGAATACCTCACCGATCGGAAGCCGTTCACCGGCTGCCCTGCGGGCGTGACGTTCTTCCACGCCGACCCGTTCGGCCGCGCCTCGATCTGCAAGGTGGGCCGGGAACCGAACATCGACCTGACCGCCGAAGGCGTTCCAGGCCTTGCCCGACTCGGCCGGATCGCCGAGTCCCTCATGCTTCGCACCGGAGGATGCAGCGGCTGCAAACTCTCAGCCACCTGCCGCGTGTGCCGACCGATGGCACGGGTCTTCCAGGAAGCGAAGGCACCACTCAGAAACTACTGCCAACACGGAATGAGGTAGTCATGCCTGCTGTCATGGTCGAGATCACGCCCGCACCCGCGCCCGCTGACCCGGCCGAGATCGTCCTGGTCGGCGACATCGCCGAGCTGACCGCAAGCGTGGAGTCCGGCTGCAACGACGACAACCCGTACAAGTAGCTCAACCGTCGGGGCCGCGCCTCACATGCGGCCCCGACGCCCGTACCTCTGGAGAATTCATGCCCACTCCGCGTATCACCGAGCTGCCCGACGAAGTACGCTCGCTGATCGAAAAAGCCGGCGGCCGGATCACCGACATCGGAACCGTCCACGCGGGCCTCAACAGCTCCATCGCCGTCATCGTGCGAACCAGCACACGCACCCTGTTCGTCAAGGGCCTGCCGCTCGACCACCCCCGCGTCTGGACGCAGCAACGCGAGGCGGACATCGCCCCGTACGTGCGCGGCATCGCCCCCGAACTGCGCTGGCTCGTGGAAGCCGACGGGTGGAGCCTCCTCGGTTTCCAGTACGTCGAGGGAAGTCACGCCGACTTCACGCCCGGCTCCTCCGACCTACCCGCCGTCTCCGCGGCCCTGGCGCAACTCGCCGAGATCCCGACCCCCGACGTCGAGCTGAAGGAGATGACCCACCGACTCCGCGGCTACGTCGACGACCACGCCGACCTGATGTGGTTCGAGGGGAACAGCCTCCTTCACACGGAGTGGAACCCGCACAACGTCCTCATCACGAAGGCCGGCGCCCTGTTCGTCGACTGGGGGTGGGCATCGACCGGCGCAGCGTGGATCGATCCCGCGCTGTGGCTGCTGTGGCTGATCGCCCATGGCCACACCGCGGAGCAGGCCGAGAGCGTGGCCGCCGCGCATCCGGCGTGGAAGCTCGCCCCGTCCCTTGGACTCGACGCCCTCGCTCGCGCCCAACAGCGCCTGTGGGACTCCATCGCCGGACAGAGCCCTGACGAGTGGGCGCAGCCGATGCAGGCAGCGGCCCGGGTCTGGAACATGCACCGGCAACACCAGCACTGACCCGATACGGCCCCGCTCGTCCGCTCCCCCCGAGGCGGATGGGCGGGGCTTTCCGCTGCCCCCGGCGAGTCGCTGAGATAGGTGTCCCAAGCCGGACTCTCTTGGCAAGGGCGAGAAGGGTCACCTCCGTACCGCGGCTGCGCAGCAGATCCATCAGGGTGTCCAGTTGAGCACGGATGGTGGCTGGGGCGTACGGCCTCCAAGAGCTGGTGGCCTTCTGGCGGGTCAGAACAGGGTGAACTTCGGGGCCGTCGAGGCCGTGGGTGATGTTGCTGGCATAACGCATGGCAACGTGGCGTAGAGCGCCGTACTCGCTGGCGGCGTGCGGAGTGAGCACCACGAATCCTCCAGAAACTGCTGCGGGACGAGCCGGACGACGAGCCGGACGCGGCACAGACAGCCCCAGGCAGGACGGCCCCGGGGCTGTCGGGTCAGGGCTGCTGGCCCCCGGAGGTCTCGCGGGTGTCAGTCGACGGGGCTGGTCTGGGTGTTCGGGACCTGCGACAGCCAGTGCACGGCGTCGTCGCGGAAGGACTGGTTGACGGGGACGAGGTCGGCTCCGCTGGTGTCGTCCAGGGCCGTGACGACGATACCGAGCTCGGGGACGTCTCTGTCGATCGCCGCGAGGCGGCTGCCACAGTGAGGGCAAAAGCCGCGCTGGGCCTCGCCCTCGAACGTCTCGAACCAGGTCGGCTCGATCCCGTTGGTCCAGGTGACATCGTCCAGGGCGAAGCCAGCCCACCACATCATCGGGCCGCCGCCGAGCTTCTTGCAGTGCGAACAACTGCACGTGTGCGGGTAGACCGCCTTGCCCTTGGCGGTGAAGCGGATCCGCCCGCACAGGCATCCGCCAGAGCGCTCCTGGACGGCAGCGACAATGTCGCGGGGGGCGTTCATCAGTTCATATCCCATACACAGTGGGCGAGTTGAGCCCACCAGTCTTTCATCCCCTCTGCGATCGGCAGGAAGCCGTCCAGCGCCTGGGACAGCTCTACGTGGAAAAATTCACTCTCCTTGACGAACCAAGCCAGGCCCTCAATGTGCGCAGCCTCGACGCTCAGGCCGCCAGCCAGCCCGACGTCGTGCTGACCACCCTTCAGCGGTGGAAGCAGTCGGGCCGACCCACGGACGAGCACTTCGCTTCCATCGCCCGGGGCACCCTGCGCAACCGACTGAAGGAGGACTGACCACCCGCCTACGCCATACTCAGCTACGCCCACGACGCGCCGATCGCGCTCACCCCCCTCATCCTGGAGCGCACCAAACTCCGCGACGGCGACACACTGAACTTCTCCGCCGCTCTCACCACCACCGCACCGGTCCACGTGATGATCATGATCGCCGCCACGGGACAGAACGGCCGGCCGCGGAAAAAGGTCTCCTTCCTGCGCCGCGCCACAGCCGAAGCCGGCCAGGAACTACGGCGCGCCAAACGCACCCACTGCGCTCGACCGCACGGTGGAGGTCTCACCGGCTTCTACTCCCTCACCCTCCAGGCCAACGACCGCCGCAGCTCTGCTGAAGCCAGTTCGGGCTCGGCCATCAGGTCCACAACAGCGGTTCCGCAGGCGTGATCGCTACCAGGCGGCAGGACGGCACTTCCATGGGCGCCAGCGCGACAATGCGTACGGCGAACTCCTTACCTCCCTGCCGGGGGAGGTAGAGGCGGCGAGGCACGCCGGAGGCTGGATAGCTCACCGCTGGCAAGTCCGGAGAATTCCAGAGTTTACGAGCTACCGGGTCAAGACGTACAGCCTCGATGACTTCCGCAAGACGCTCGTCTTGTGGCCATTGCTCTGCATCTGCGCGGAGGGCCGTGATCGCGGGAAGCGCCCAGTCGTCTCGCCAGTTGATGAGCTGGTCCCGGGCTTCTGGCCAAGTCAGCACCCACTCCACGACATTGCGACCCTTGGCGACCTGCGGAAAGTATTCCTTCATCGTCGAGTTGTAGGCCAGTAAGTCCCATCTACGGTCCCGGAGGTAGATGCACCAAGTCGGGCTCTGTTCTACGAGGGTGACGAGGGCCGATGGCAACCGCTTCTCATGAAGGGGCACAGGGTTCGCGTCTGGGGCCCGTCCGCGGACGATGCGGTGCACGATGTCCCATTCCTCGGCGTCCAGAGCAAGGATTCGGCGGACCGACTGCAGAAAGGTGTCGCTGTAGTTCGCCGGGCGCCCGGCTTCGAGCGCGTTGTACCACCGGCGGGAGACGCCTGCCAGGTATGCGGTCTGCGCTTGGGTGATGCCCGGGGTGGACTTGGCACCGAACGCAGCTGTAAACCCTGGTACGTCCGATGTATTCCGACGTGCGCGTGCTTGCCGCAGAATGTGCGTGATAAGGAGCTGCCCCTCCGAATCACCTCCCGTAACGTTCGAGTAACGCCCTCCCGTGGGGCTCACGTCACAGTTCCCATATCGGCAGGAGTGCGCCCCGCCATCACCACCCCCCTCCATCGCGACGTAAATTCCGGCGAGTTGAAGCAGGCAGCTCAGCAGCCCGGGCGATAGTTGAAGCGCCGACAATCGAGTTATGGGAACTGTCAGTTCTCAACGAGCAGGGTAAGCAGCCCCCTTGACTCCCGTAGCTCTTCCGAACCAGTCGTAGGGTCACGGAAACCTGGGAACCTTTCCCTGGCACAATCTGGCTCGGCTTGCGCTCGTAGAGGATCTTCATGTCGTGCTCCGTTCTGCATATCAGGGACAACGGCGAAATGCCGCCCACAGCTGCTCACATTCGCCACAGAAACGACCACCCTGCCGTTGCGGCAAGGTACGACGGCCGTTTTGACGCCAACTGGCACCGGCTTGCGGATCACCGAGGAGCTGATTGTGATCTTTGACGCGAGCAGCCCAGAACCTGCTACTCGATGGATTACCCGACTCGGTCTCCAGCCATGGCGGAAGACTCCCCGTTCCCCGGTGGAACGCTCCACGAAACCAGTCACACGGCGTGAACTCCGCGAGGAGTGCGAGGCTTTGCTGGTCGACATGCCGATCCCAAGGCCGTTCACTCTGGATGGTTTGATCGCGGGCATCGAAACCGTGCGGGGCCGGCGCATCAAACTGGTGCCCATTCCGGATCGCCTGCTCGCCAACACTGACGTGTGCGGGCTGTGGCTACAGCTCCACGACATCCCTGTCGACTTGATCCTGTACGTGGAGGGCACCACGTCCTTCCACCGGACGCGCATCATTCTCCACGAGTTGGCCCATATGTGGTGTGACGACACGAGCGAGGAGAGCTACGAGCGGCTCGCCCAGCTCTTGCCCGACTTCCCGGCCGATGTCCTACAGCGGCTTACCACCAGAGGCCGTGTCATGGCCCGCCACCGCTACGACTCCCACGTCGAGCGGCGCGCCGAGACACTGGCCGACCTGCTGCACCACGAGGCGTACGCCGTCGACTACATCGAAGACTCCACCCTGCGCCACCTCGACGAAGACCTTTCCCACCCTCGGTCCACCCCCAGCTCCCGCTCTCCCCGGAAGAACCATGTCCGCCTCTGACGCAATCGTCACTGCCATCGTGATGCTGCTACTGCTCCAAACCGCCATCCGTCTGCCCAGCGCCGTACGCAGTCGGCGCGGAGGGCGCCCCCTCTGGCTCTGGGGTACCTTCACCGCCTTCGCGCTGTCCTGGTGGCTTCGCACTGACCTCGGCCGCGCCGCCATCGACCCACTGGGCGTCAACGACCTGCCCACCCTCCTCAAGCACGCGCTGGCCATAACGGGCACCTGTCTGCTGCTGACATACGTCACGGACGTCTATGCCGACGAGGACGCCACAACACGCCACATCAAGATCACGGCCGGGGTCCACCGTGCGGCCGCCCGCGCATCGTTCGCCACCGTGCTGTGCCTGGCCGCAGTGTTCTTCTTCTCCCTGAACCGGACCAAGACCGGCGCCGACAGCCCGTACTTCATGGCCCGGCACGCCGGTGAGCCGGGCCTCGCGCTCTACATGGGCCTGCTCTACCTGTACACCGCGGCAGCCGCGCTCGTGTGCGGATACCAGTGGGGTCGAGCCTCGCGGAAGGCGCGCCGGTGGAGCCTGCGCGTCGGGCTGTGGATGATGGCTGCGGGCATGGCCCTCATCGTCGTTTACGCAGCCCTGCGCACCGCGTTCCTCGTCCCCACGACCCTGCATCCGCTGTCCGAGCAAGCGGTCGCCGAGCAGGAACACATCACCGATACCGTGCTGTATGCGGGCTTCCTGCTCTGGCTGTTCGGCTCGATCACCCCCGCCGTCCACGCCCTGCGGACACGCGGCCAGAGCACGTGGGCGGTCATCGGGCTCCACCTCCTGTGGCGAGATCTGGTCCTCGCTGTTGACGGGGTCGCCCTTTACCGGCCGAGCAGTCTGCTCCACGGACACCGGGCTGTCAGCGCGCTCAACAGGTTCCGGGACGTGCTGTCACACGACGCCACGCCCCAGATCCGCCTCGGCCGCTACGTAACCGAGATCCGCGACGCGACGCACGAGCTCCGCCGGCGTGCCCCAGCAGACCTCTACGACCGCGCCGTCCAGCTCGCAGAAGCAGACGGACACCGCGGCACCGACGCCAACGCAATGGCGGAGGCGTACTGGATCAAGGCCGCCCTCACGGCTGCCGGACAGCCTGCCGGAGCACCGGTCGCGTTCCGGACCGCCGGCGACGACTTCACCACCGAGGTGACCTGGCTGCTGCGTGTGGCCGCCGCGTACCGCGAGACCGATCCTGCAAGCATCTCCCGTCTCATCCATTCCTCCGACACCCCGCTTGTCCCCCACACCACCAGGACCTGACCATGAAGCCTTCCCCGATCACCGTGACAGCCTCAGCAGCCGCCCTGCTGTCCAACGCCGCCGGCGAGATCCTCATCGTCAACCCGACCTACAAGCCCTTCTGGAACCTCCCCGGCGGCGCCGTCGACCAGGACGAAACCCCCGAAGACGCCGCCGCACGCGAGGTCCGCGAGGAACTCGGCATCAACCCGCCCATCGGCCGCCTGCTGGTCCACGCCTGGATCACCGTTCCGGGCCGAGGCGCACAGGTCCTCTACATCTTCGACGGCGGTGTCCTCAGCCCGGATGAGCAAGCGGCGATCACCTTGCAGAGGTCGGAATTGAGCGAACACCGCTTCTGTCCGCCGGACAACATGGAAGACGGCCTGATTCCCCCGCACTTGACCGAAGTCTGGCAGGCAGCCCTGGCCGCACGCTCTGAACAGCACACGCGAGTGCTCACCGTTCGCCTGTAGGCACGCAAGGGCCTGGCTCGGGGCAGTTCCCTCGGGCCAGGCTTCGCGCCGGCCACCCTCATCAGGGTCGGCCCGTCGGCCCCTCGCCGTCCTGCGCTTCGACGCGAGCCTTGTCGACCTCGTGAAGGATGAAGTCCAGCAGGTCCGCCGAGAGTCCCTTCTGTTCGCCACCGCGGGCGGCAATGGCGGCGATCTGCCCCCTGAGCAGCATCGTCTCGCTCAGAATTCGCTGCACGTCGGCATCCTGGGACCAGATCACCGGAGTGGTGTCGAGCGCCTCGGCCAGAGCACTCAGAACGTTCTGGGGCGCGTGCGTGACGCGCCCCGTCCTCAGCTCGTGCACCAGGTCGGCGCTGAGTACCTCCGCCCCCGCTCGGGCGTTTCCCCGGGCCGCAACCTGCTGGTCGGACAGATCCTCGGACAGTCGCCCCAGAAGATAGGTGATCTTCTCCGCCAGCGTCTCGGGCAACGGACCGTCAAGGCTCGCCCTTTCGCCATCACCCGGCTCTGGCACGTCGATGCCGAAGGAACGCTCCTGGGCACGCAGCAGCTGCTCCACGCTCACGCCATAGGCCGCCGCGAGCGGGGCACGGTACTCCTCGGCGAGACGCCTCTGCCCGGTCTCCGCGGCTGCCACGGGGCCGGCCGAACGGGTGCCCGTCAGTTCCTTCGTGGCAGTCTGCGAATATCCGGCGTCGGCACGCAGATCAGCGAGATCCGGATGCCCCTCGCGCGGGAAGAGTTCGTCGAGGTCGCAGTCCAGGACGCGGGCCAAGCCGGAGAGCTTCTCCGGGTCCGGGACCGAGCGCCCCGTCTCCCACGCGCTGACCCGCGCAGCAGTGACTCCCACGCCATCGGCCACGTCCGCCTGCTTGAGGTGTGCCTCGCGGCGGGTAAGCAGCAGGCGCTCAGGGGCGAACCGACGTGTCGGCATCTTCCGTCCGCACCTCTCCATCTCATTGAAGCACTTGATCGAATGCCGAAACAAGGATAGTTTCGTTCCGTCGATTCAGGTGCGTACAGGCTACCTGGGCGCGCAAGTGTGTGCACCCACCACTCAGAAATCCTGTCGCGCTTCCCTCACTCAGGAGCCCGCCACGCTTGTGCCCGCCGCCCGCGAGAGCGGGCCCGCCGTCGCACCCCGTCACGGCCGAGGACGGGCGAAAGAGCCCCGACCTGCGGCGACGAATGCTGGAGAGTTCTAGAGCCAACTCTGGACCTTGACAGCTGATGGTGCATATGTTCGTCGTCCCGCCGCGGGCAGACCGCCCCGGACACCGGACCGTAGGAGAGCATCACCGCAGTCACGCCGCAAGATCTACACGCGGCGGCGCCCGGGAGCGGGAACTCCCGGACGCCCACCGCTGAATGGGCAAACCGTCCCGGGAAGGACGGACTTCGCCACCATCACCACGCTGATCCCTTTGCACGGGGCGTCTCAGCGTGGCAACACCGAAGGGATTCTTGCATGCGCTCTGCCATGCGCGAAAGCACCGAGGGGGCGGCCTACGCGGCTGCTGCGGCCCTTCCGGTCGGGAGCGGCCGGTGAGCAGCGATGCCCGCGAGTGGGTATGGGAGCACAGCTCCAGCAGAGGAACCGCCCGCCTGGTCCTGTTGTCGATCGCCGATCGGGTGGCCGACGAGCAATGCGTCTCCTGGGCGTCACTCTCCAGCCTGGCCAAGCGCACGCGCGCCTCCATCTCCACGGTGCGCGAAGCCATCGCCCGCCTGGTCCACGCTGGTGAGTTGGAGCAGCTCGACGACCTCACCGGCCCACAGCGCAGCACCGTCTACCGTCTGCCCCTAGCCGCCGAAGCTATCGCACAGGACCTGCGAGAACAGCGCGAGGGCGACCGTGCCGACAGCGGCGAGGAACTGCCCGACGGGCCGCTGCCCCTGCGATTCTCGGCACTGCGGCGGTACGGAATCCGCCCGCGTGAGGTGCCGGAATCCCCCGCGAGGGCCCGGAAACCGGCAGTGCCGGAAACCGGCAGGTCCCGACGGAAACCGGTACCTCGGCCTACCGGAAATCGGCATAGCGATGTACCGGAAACCGGCACACAGAACCGTAGTGAACCGGATTTGAACCGTAGGTACACCAGTGGTGGTGCTGCCGTCACCTCGGCTGCCGAGTGGCAGGTCGACCCCGCCACCCACGCTTGGGCCCGCCAGCAGGGACACCTCGACCGCCTCGGTGAGCAGGGTCTGCAGGCAGCCGACGCGAAGTGGCGTGCTCACCGGGCCGACTTCAAGCCGCGGCCAGCAGATGCCTGGGCGGCCGACTGGCGTTCCTGGGTCGCCCGAGAGCACGCCCCGGGTCTCCCGAACCTCCACGCCGTACCCGGCAAGGGCCCCGCTGCTCCGGGCGGCATGACCCGGGCCGAGGCCCACACCGCCGCCCTCCTCGCCGCCCTCGACGAGCCGACCGGAACGGAGCAGTAGCCGTGGACCGCCGCGAAATCGCCGCGCTGCTGGCCTACATCGGTCGGCTCGACCCCCGCACCATCCGCACCGACCAGGGCGAGGCCCGAGACCAACTCGCCCAGTGGCACGAGTTGCTCGGCGACGTGCCGATGGCGACCCCGCACGGCTGGGACGCTCGCGTCACCGTCCGCCGGCACATCCGTACCTCGCCTTACCAGATCCTGCCCGCGGACGTGGGCCGTCCCTGGGAGAGCTACCGGCGCGACCGCCTGGCGAGGCACTCCGATCCCACACCGTCCGTCGACCCGGACGACCAGGCAGCCTGGACCGCCGAGCTGGTCGGCACCCGCCGCGCCGTAGCCGCCGGCACCACCCAACCCGCGCAGGCCAGGGCGATCACCAGCGGTCGCGACGGGATCGACCCGAGACTGGAGGCGCGGCTGCGGGAGATCGGCTCCTGCATACCGCCCGCCGCCCGTGCCGCCCTCGCGCCCTATCGGCCCGCGCGAGCAACCCGCGAGGCCACCGTCACACAGGGGCTGCCCGACGCTCTGAGCGTCCGGTGCGAATGGTGCCTGGCCCAACCCGGCGAGCCGTGTCGTCGCCGCCGGATCGGCCCCGACGGCGGAGCGCGCGGAACCGCCCCGCGCACCACTCCCCATCCTGGCCGCCTCGACCTCGCCTCAGCCCAACAGGCCCGGCAGAACGAGCAGGCCCAGCAGCCCGCCATGACCTGACCGGCGCATCCGGCCCGTGCGTTCCGTCCGGGTGCACCGCCGCCCAACACCACCGTCCCGCCCCGGCTGCGGCGCAGGCATTCGCGCCGCAGCCGACACCCGACGCCGCATCCGCCCAACACCACCCCAGCCAGCGGATGCGGCAGCACATCGGAGACCCCCTTGCGCCACATCACCACCCACGACGCGCCGGCCACCGGCCTGCGCGGCATCGGAGACACCAGCTGGCACACCCGCGGTGCGTGCCACGGCATGGACGTCGAGGACGCCGACGCCGTGTTCTTCCCGCTCCCCCGGGACCACGAAGCCATCGCCGAGGCGAAGGAGTTGTGCGGCTGGTGCCCGGTACGCCGCGACTGTCTCGACTTCGCCCTGGAGAACGTCCTCAAGGAGGGTATCTGGGGCGGCCTGACCGAAGCCGAGCGGCGCCCCTTGCACAACGGACTGTCCCAGCGCCTCGACTACCGGCGTGTGATCGCCTACTTCCAGGGACGCGACGTGCACCTGACCGAGGCCGAACGGCAGGTCGTCATCGACCATGCCTACGTGTGCGGCTGGCGGCCCGACCGGCTCGCCGCCGCCCTGCAGATCAGCCACAAGCACGCCCGCGATCTGCTCCGGCAGGCAGCGAACAAGGTGTTCGACCGCGATCGCGCCTACGGCGTGCCAGGTCCCAAGAAGAAGCGGAAGAAGACCACTCCGGCAACGGGCAGCCCCGCGCCCACCGCACCCGGCACCCAGCAGCCGCCAGCCCGCCCGGCAGCGTCGACCCCGGCGCACGCCCCTCTCGGAAAGGCCGCATGACCCACCCCGTCCTGGCCCTCAGCATCGCTCCGGACCTCCCTCTCCTCCTCGCCGCTGGCATGCCCGCCACCCTCGCACTCGTGCTGACCGCCTGGACGATCCGGCGCCGGGGCACGCGCCCGCAGAAACGTCTCGGTGGCCCGGCGGTCAAGGTCGCAGCTCTGGCCGCCCTCGGCTGCACCGCATACAGCGCCGACACCTCGTGGCGCTTCGCGGCCGACTACCTCGACATGGCCGGCACCGCCGAGCGGGCCGGGATGTTCGCCGCGGCCGAACTGGCGCTCTTCGCGACCGCGCTCATGGCACGGCAGAACCTGGGCACTCAGGGTGCCCCCGGTCTGCCGGGGACCCTGGTCTGGGTGATCACCGGAGTACAGGTGATCCCCGCCTATGCCGAGAGTGGTCCTATCGGCGGCACGGTCCGGGCCTTCGTCGGACCGGTCATGGCAGCGATGCTGTGGCACCTCGCCATGGGAATCGAACTGCGACTGCACACCCCGGGCGCCGCCTCCCACGGACTGATCGCCGTCCTGGGCCGGGAGGCGCGCGAACGGCTCCTGTCCCGCCTTGGCATCGCCGCGCGAGACCGCGACGCCGCGCAGATCACCCGGGACCGGGCCACCGCCCGCGCGGTCGCCCTCGCCGCCCGCCTCGCCGAGCGTACGCCCGAGCAGCGGCGGAACCGGCGCGGCCAGCGGCTCACTCGGCGCCTGTCGAAGGCGGTCGGCAGGGCCGCGGTCGGCACCGATCCCCTCCAACGGACACAGCTCCTCGACCAGCTCGCCGCCCGTAGGCACGCACTCGCGCTCGCCACGGTCCCGCTCCCCTCACCCTGGTCCCCAGAGTGCAGCACCTCCCCAGCTGCCACGGTCCCCCCGCGGAAGACCTCGGAAGCGCCGGTCCCCGTGGCTGGTCCCCACGGTCCCGACGAGTTGGACGGGGACCGGGGACCGGGCAACCCGAGGGGACCGGTCCCCGAAATCGCGGGCTCCAAGGCGTCGGCAGGCACGGGGACCGAAGACGACGACATGGGGACCAACGCGGGGACCGAGGCCAAAGAAGTAGGAGCGGTCCCGGGGACCGGTCCCGCCAATCCGGAAGCCGAAGAGCGGGAGGCCGGAGACGTGGGGACCGACCGTCCTACGCGAGAAGTACCTGCTCAGGGCCCTGACTCGCACCGGGGACCGACCGCCACCGAGTTGGGGACCGAGCCGACCGGGGACCGGGGACCAACCGACACCGGGACCGAACCCAATGGGGACTGGGGAGACAAGGTCCCCCTTCGCCGGAAGACGACCACGAAGCCCCGTACGAGGAACAAGGGGACGCGCGCCCGGCCCCGTACCCCGCAGACACAGCGCGCATCACGCGAGCCGGAGCAGTCGGTGGACCAGCTCATCCAAGAGGTCCGTCCCCACGTCCCCGCCCTGCTCGAACGGGACGGCAACGAATCCATCACCCGGGTCCAGCTGCGGGAAATCCTCCGCCGCGAGGGACTGAAGGGCGGCCGGAACGACCGGCTGGGCCTCGTCCTCCAGCAACTGCGGAGCGACGGCACCACGACGACGAGGAGCACCGCCCGATGAAGACCTGCCACCAGTTCGACACCGTCCGCGCTGAGTACGAGCGGGAGATCGGCTTCATGCTCGCCCACTCCAAGCGGTACGAGGGCAGGCCTGCGGCGAAGTCCAGCGCGAAGCAGGCTGCCTCGACGAAGCAGCGGATGGCCCGCGCGCTCAACAGCCACGTCGGCCGCTGCCCAGAGTGCGGCTGAACAGGCAAAGCTCCAGCTCAGACCCATCATCGCAACCAGTGGCCCAGCTCTGTGACAGGCCGCCATCCCGCTTCAGGAGACACGCCGTGATTCCACGTCCCCATCGCTCATCCCGGCCAACAGCCGCCGAGGCCAGCGCCTGGGCGGACGTTCTGGTCCGTCGGCGGCTCCTGCACGCCACCGTCCGCATGCCGACCGGCCAGTGGCTCGTCCAGGACCACCCCGACAGACCCGTCCGCCTCCTTCTGGAACCGGCCGACGTCCTCGCGCTGGCCGCGGCCATCCAGCACCGCACCCGCTCCACGAGGCCCGGATCCTGATGACGAACCCCGCCCGGAACGACACCACCCCGCAACCTGTTCCCGACTCCAACTCGGTCTCGGGGCGAGCAAGTTATCGGCCAAGCTACTCTTCCCCGTCGGGGAAGGCAGCTTGGCCATATCCCGCCCCAGGGGTGGCGGGAGCGGTCCAGCACCGGGGAGCGCTGGACCGTCAGTCAGCGACCGAGGGCGGATCGCAGCCAGGGGTGGAGGAGCAGCCGCGAAGCGGCGCGAGCACCGCTCCAGCAGCCATCGCGCGTAAGCGCTCCCCGCAGAAGAACAAGCGCGCACGCGTCTGCAACATCCGTCTCGACGACGACGAGTGGAGTCGTCTGACCACCGCAGCACGTACCTCGCGCAAGAGCCTGCCCGCCTACCTCGTGCGCGCTGGTCTCGCCGCCGCCGAGGACGCCGAGAATACCGCTGCGGTCATCGCAGGCCACCGAGATCTGATAGCCGAGCTGTTCGCCGCGCGCCGTCATCTCGGGCAGGTCGGCAACAACTTGAATCAGGTCGCCCGTGCCGTCAACAGCGGCGGACAGCCTGCGGAACTCGACGCCGTCGTTTCGGCTGTTCAGCGCGCAGTCGCTCGCGTGCAGGCAGTCACCGACCGGCTGCTGGAACAGGATTGACCGAGCTGCTCAGGCAGACCACGAGGCGCAGCCGGCCAGCAGGCTTCGGACGTCGCGCCGGACAGCTTCCTGGAACCGGTTACGCAGCGTCCCGATTTCGTCCTTCACGGCGATGAGCGCCGGGGTGTCCTGTGCGTCCGCGGTAGCCACGTAGTCGCTCGCGCGTCGCAGACCTCGAAAGATCTCGTCTGCTGCCCGAACGACGTCGAGCGGAGCCAGGACATGGATCCGCTGCCGAGTGCCACCGAGATTGAAGCCAGCGAACGCATCAGCAGCTGCCGTCTCACGTTCCTCGACTGCCGTGGTCCGCAGCACGCGCAGCAGGTCCCTGCCCGTGTCCTCCATCGCGACCAGGTACGCGGCGTACAGCTCCGTACGCAGCTCCAGCAGGCGCGTGACCGCCTCCCGACGCCAACGCCGGCGGTCCGCCAGCGCCGTCGCGCCAGCCCCCAGCAGAACTCCAAGCAGCGCGGAAAGCGGCGATATCCAGCTCATCCGTGAGCACTTCCCGCACCGCGCGCGTGGAACGCCCGCTTCCCACTGCCCATTCCCGTTGATCAACCGGTCGAGGACAGCAGCATGATTCCCCGGATCCAAAAGCGCGGCCAGCGCACCATCGGCCTCCTGTACTACCTGTACGGGCCGGGCAAGTTCGAGGAGCACACCGACCCGCACCTCGTCGCCTCCTGGGACCACAATGCTCCCGACCCTGGCCGGGACGCCACCGCGACCCTCAAGCAGCTCCAGCAGCTCCTGGACCAGCCCGTCGAGAACATCGACCAGGCGCAACGCCCGAAGAAGCACGTGTGGCATCTGTCCGTACGCAACGGTGGCGAGGACCGGATCCTGACGGACGAGGAATGGGGCGACGTGGCCCGCCGTATGGTCGCCGCCGCCGGGATCGACGACCCCGAGGCGGGAGCGGGTTGTCGGTGGGCGGCCGTGCGGCACGCCGACGACCACATCCACATCATCGCCACCCTCGTCCGCGAAGACGGATACAAACCCGACCTCGACAACGACGCCCACCGCGTCCAGGCCCAGGCCCGCGCCCTCGAAGCAGAGCTCGGCCTGCGCCGCCTCAACAAGGGCGACGGCACCGCAGCAAAGCGCCCCACCAGCGCCGAGCGCCACAAGGCCCAGCGCCAGGGCCGCGAGCGCACCGCACGGGAAGAACTGCGCGAGACCGTACGCCGAGCGGTGACCGGCGCTCGAAGCGAGGCGGAGTTCTTCGACCGCCTCGCCGCCGCCGGCCTCCTGATCCGCACGCGCGAGGCCCCCTCCGGTGACCTGCTCGGCTACAAGGTGGCTCTGCCGGACGACCGCAACAAGGACGGCGAGCCCGTGTTCTATCCCGGGGTGCGCCTCGCCCCGGACCTGTCCCTGCCACGGATCCGTGAGCGCTGGTCCGCCGACCAAACCTCGTCGACAGATGCAGCCAGCCGTGCGACTGCGCCCAGCCCGTCTGCCGCACGCCGGAGGACAGCGTCGGCTGCCTGGACCGCGATCACGGTCGTCGAGAACGGTGACGACGCGGTCGCCGCCGCCCACATCGCTGCGGTCGGCGAGGTCCTGGACGCCCTCGCGAAGACGTCCGCCGCGCACACCCGCCGCGAACTGCGGGACGCCGCCTTCGCGTTCGAGCGGGCCTCCCGCTCCCACGTACGTGCCGAGCGCGGGCACGACCGCGCCCTGCGGCAGGCCGCCCGCGACCTCGTCCACGGCGGTCCCGCGCTCGGCCGGGGCGAGGACGGCGCGAGCACCGCGATGGCGATCGACATGCTGTTCTTCCTCATCACCGCGACCATGCACTGGCACGCGAAGAAGCGACACACACAGCAGGCCACCGCCGCACGTCAGGCCGCCGAGCACCTGCGCGCCGCCTGCCAAGAGGCCGCCGCCCAGCCCCTCGGCGTGCTCTACCAGCGCGGCCGGCGCCTGAACCGACCGATGCTTCAGCGGCAGACGGTGGTGCTGCGCGAGGCGCTGCCGACGTTGGCCGAGCAGATCCTCGCCGAGCCCGGCTGGTACGCCCTGGCCGCGACCATCGTGGAAGCCGAAGCGGCCGGCCACGATCCGGCCGCTCTCCTGTCCGACGCGGTGGAGCATCGCGAAGTCGACACCGCGGGCTCGGTGAGCGATGTGCTGGTGTGGCGGATGCGGCGGATGGCCGACCTTCCTGCCGATGGCTCGGGGCTACCCGATAACTACACGACGGGGAACCCGTCCACAAAGCGCAGGGCGGCGTCCGGGCCTTCTGCACCTGGTCGGCGCCGGAGCGGTGAGGAGGCATCGGGCAAGACCCGGTGAGCCCTCCGGCGTACAGGGCCGCGGTCTCAGCGCACGGCCGAAAGCCGGGACACAACGACCGCCCCGCCCACGACCCACAGCATGGCCGTTCGCCACACGCTCCCCCGGCAGCGTTCAGGTCCACTCTGTGAGGAAGTTCCATCGTGATTCATGCAGGTCAACGGTCCTGGTGTGATGAGTCGTTGGGGTGCTCGCGCAGCTCATCACGGTGATCATTGGGGGGAGAGCATCGGTCACCGAGCCACCTGGTGGTGCATCAGCACCAGAAGGGCCGCACCAACGCGGTCGCGTGCCGCGGATGCATGCGCACCTTGGTCAGGAGAGAACTGGTTGCAGGGCAGTAGTCGCCGGAGCCACTCTCCGATAACGTACCGACCAGACGGTACGGCTAGGTGTGCCCCACGCGCCGTCGTGTGCTCGATGAACAGCAACGTTTCATCCGCCACAGGACGGAGAGCCCCTCATGGCGCAGAACACGGACCGTGACAACCTGGCCCTCTCGCGCCAGACCTGGAGGACTCTCGAGCCCTACCATGGGGCTGTCTACTTCTCGCCCGAAGCCGCAGGCCAGTACGCCGAGTTGGGCGTGGACGCCAGGACGGGGTACTTCGCGTCCCGCTCCGCCGCGCTCGGCGCCGCTCCGGCGGATCTGGTCATCGCCACGTTCTACAACTTCAATCCCCAACTGGTGCGCCGAGCCATACCCGCGGCATGGGAAGCCGCCACGCCGCAGCGGTTCGCCGCCGCCCGGCTCACCGGGATCGATACCACGCTCCGCCGGATCCTCGGCGCGGACGTCTCCTCACCGGCGCTGGCCCGCGCAGCGGAATTGGCCCGTACCGCGGCTGAAGTGACCGTGCGCCATCCACAAGGCCGTCCCCTCTTCGCCGCGCACGCCGCACTGCCGTGGCCGAGCGCACCCCACCTCGTGCTCTGGCACGCGCAGACTCTGCTGCGGGAGTTCCGTGGCGACGGTCACGTGGCGGCACTACTGACTGCCGGACTGAGCGGGCTCGAGGCTCTCGTCACGCACGCCGCTACAGGCGACATCGACGCAGGGGTGCTGCGCGACTCGCGGGCATGGACGCCGGAGCAGTGGGGACAGGCCGTGCAGAACCTGCATGAGCGTGGATGGCTCGACGACGGACCCCACCTGACCTTGACCGCGGACGGTACGCGGCGCAGGGCGGAGATCGAGCACAACACCGACAGGCTGGCTGCCCTCCCTTACATCACGCTCGGTCCTGCCGCCTGCGCCGAACTTCGTTCGCTGGTGAGGCCGTTCAGCCTTGCGGTGGCCAAGGAGCTCCTGCCATGGGCAGTCGACCGCCTCAGCGAAGAGAGCGCATGAGAGAAGAGAGCCAGGTCGGGAATTCTCGACGGCGGGTCCATCTCGACGCCCCCCGAAGCAGCCGAGGTGCTCGCGGCACTGCCCGGCTCACATCGCCTGGCCTGTGGAGTTGAGGCGCCTCGACCGGCACAGGCTTCTCACCTGACTGGAGTCGCCTCCCTGACCCGACCCGCATGCGGTGCGCTCGGGTGTTGACGGACAGATCGGCGCCATGGGGAAGGCACTGAGGAAGTTTCATCGTGGATCGACAGGTCAACGGCCCTCGTGTGAGGGACGGTTGGGCTGCTCGCGCATGTCACGAGCGTGATCACGTCGGGGAGATCATCTGTCGGCCCGCTTCGGGTCGTCTTCCGCGGATCTCCTGCACGCTGCGCACTGGTGCCCCTACCGTGCGGGCAGGGTTGCGATAGAGCGCCGGGTGGTGCTGGAAGAACGCGCCGCGCAGCTGCGCAAGCAGTTGGCCGACACCGAGGCCGAAGTGGCCCGGCTCGGGGCCACCGAGGTCGTCTACCAGCAGTACCAGGAGGAGGATGCCGAGGCCGGGCACCCTGGCGCCGCGGCCTGGCAGCAGGCCCTGGAAGAAGCCACCGGCGGCACGCCCGCGGCGCCCCCGCGTCCCGTCGGCACGCCCGGAGCCGTCGGCCAGCTGCTGATTCCCCACCGTGGCCCCGGCACCGGCACGGACGACCTGCCCGCCTACTACCAGAAAATCATGGAGATCGTCGCGGGCGGCGACAGCCCGCTGCAAGCCAAGGACGTGGCCCCCGAGCTGGGATTGGATGCGGCGCCGGCGAAGGTGGAGCCGGCGCACGGGAAGCTGCGCAAGCCGGCCGAGCGCGGCTGGATCACCCGCACCCCCGCCGGACGCTACCTGCCCCGGTAGCCTGCGGCCGACCTGCCACAACGGCCGATTCCTGCCGCAACGCAAGCACCCCCGGCGGGTGTTGGCCCATGCGTGAACAAGAACACCAGCCCCACCGAGGGCGACACCGGCCTTGTCTACTCCGTCCGCCTGCCGCTGTCCAGCGCGACCGTCAACCGCGTGGCCGGCCTGATCCGCGCCCACCGCAGACAGATCCGCTCCCGGTGGCGCAAGCTCGACGCCGGGCAGATAGCGCTGATCGTGCTGGCCCACCTGCGCAACGACGAGCGCCTGGCAGACCTGGCTGGCGGGAACGCGGTCCCGGCCTCCACAGTGCGGCGCTGGGTACTGAAGGTGCTCGGCCTGCTGGCCGCACGTTGGCCCCCCCCCCCCCCCCCCGGCCCCCCCCCCCCCCCGCGGGGGCCCCCCCCCCCCCCGGGGGGGGGGCCCGCCCCGGGGGGGGGGCCCCCCCCCCCGGGGGGGGGGCGGGGGGGGGGGCCCCCCGGCGGGGGGGGGGGCCCCCACGCAAAACCACGGG
>NZ_JBIRQM010000003.1:164058-294260 GCF_044333225.1 Streptomyces sp. NPDC021080
GGGCCCGGCCCCCACCGGGCGGCGGTGGGTAATGACGGTGCTCGGCCTGCGGGCCCCACGTTCCCCCCCCCCCCCCCCCCCGCCTGGACCGCGCGCTGGCCAAGGTGGCCAAGGACAGCGGCTGCGTGGTCTTGTTGGACGGGATGCTGATCCGCACCCGGCGGCGCAGTGGGCGGGCGAACCGGAAGAACTACTCGGGGAAGCACAAGGCGCATGGCCTGCTGTTTCTCGCCCTGACCGATGCGAAGGGGCGGCTTTTGTGGATCTCCTCGGCCCGCCGCGGCGCCTGCAGCGAGATCACGGCGGCCCGCTACGAGAAGCTGTGCACGCGACTGCGCGAGCTGGAGCTTGCAGCGGTGGCCGACCTGGGGTTCGTCGGTCTGGACGAGGGGGCCGAAGAGCAGCCGGCGGTCATCACGGGGTTCAAGGCGAGCGGCGGCAAGCACCCCTTCCGGATCCTGACCAAGGTGCGCATGCATCCGCGGCACGCGACCGCGTTGGTGCGGCCCTTCTGGTGCTGATGCACCACCAGGTGGCTCGGTGACCGATGCTCTCCCCCCAATGATCACCGTGATGAGCTGCGCGAGCACCCCAACGACTCATCACACCAGGACCGTTGACCTGCATGAATCACGATGGAACTTCCTCTGTGGTTCGCGGGCACCAGCGCACACATGACGGGAGGGAATGACGCAGGTGTGGCAAGTCGAGTCAATAGGCGTCGCGAAGTTGGGTGGTCGAGGAGGAAGAGGCGAGTTCGGTCATACCGAGGCCCCCTGCCGCCCGGAGACACGTGCCGTGGCCAACTCGTCATCTCCGGCATGGGGATGCGAGGAAATGCTCTCTGACCTCCCCGAACGTCACTGTTGACTTTGTGAATTGAAGCCTCCGGGGGCGTAGGACACGATCATGAAGCGAGCAGGACGAGGCAAGGGAGGACGTCGGGGTGTTTCACCGGATACGGCGCCGGGCCAAGGAGCCCAGCGAGGAGCAGCGCCGGTTCGTCGAGATGGCGGCGAAGATGCAGGGGCAAGTGCCGCCGGCGGTTGAGCGGGCGTGGGCCGAACGGGACCGTGAACGCAGCGAGCCAGCCGCCGTGGTGGACGACTTCCTTCCGCCGGAGCTGCGCATACCCAGCCACGACCAGGTCGACGGAACGATGATGCCGTGGAAGCAGCCCCTCGTCCTCGACGGCGAGATGGTCGCCTGCTCCGAGTGCGGCGCGTACCGGGGCTGGCTCATCCTCTCCACCCGCAACCAGATCTGGCTGCGCTGCCGGGTCGGCCACCAGCAGCAGGAGACCCGCCTCGACACCGCCTGGTTCAACCGGAACTCCGGGCCGGCGGACGCGACGCACGCCACGTTCGAGGACTGCCTGCGCCACCTCGGACACTGACCCCCACTCCTACGACCCCACCGGGCCCGCGGGCCCGCACTGACCACCCGTCGCCCAGCACCAAGGGGTCAGTTCCGTCATGCGCGTTCGCGTCGCCACCACCGCCCTCGCCACCACCGCCGCCCTCCTCGCCGTGCCCGCCTGTACCGCCAACACCACCAGCACCAAGCCCAACACCGCTCCCTCCGCCCGTACCGGGAAGCCGGCCGACGACGCCCTGAAGGCCGCTCCGCTCTCGTCGGCCCCGCTGGAAACGCGCCTGTTCGACGAAAGCGACCTCGGCAGTGGCTACCTGCGAAAGTCGGAGCGCCCCGCCCAGCACGACGACGTCACCGTCGTCGGCTGCCCGGCCCTGAGCGTGCTGGGCGGCGACCGGGGGCACGCTCACCTTCCCCCGCAAGGCGAAGACGGCCTTCACGTACGGCGGCAGCTCCTCGGAGATCTCCGATGAGCTGTACAGCGACAGCGCGAACAAGCTGTCCGACGGCATCGACCGCATCTTCGACGCGATGACTGGCTGCCCGACCTATCAGGTCGTCGCGGGCGGCACCCCGATCGACATGGCCTCGCAGAAGCTGCCCACGCCCCGCGAGCTCGGTGACAAGCAGTGGAGCCAGCTCCTGACGTTCTCCGCCGGAGGGCGGAGCACCGTGGTCAAGCAGACCGCGATCCGCGACGGCAGTCTGCTGCTGATCGTCTCCGGCCCCCCGGCCCTCGTCGACCGCCACCTCGACAAGGCCCTCGCCAAGGCAACTGCAGCCAACTGACCGGCCCCCGACCCACGCTGCCCCTGACCCGGATGGTCGGGGGCAGCGTGCGTCCGGCACACGTACGGTGCGGGCCCGAGAAGCGGAAAGCCCGGCCCTCCATGAAGGCGGAGCCGGGCTGAGCGCGTCGGGTGACAGCGCGAGGTGCTAGATGGCCGGCGCACGCAGGAGCCGCTCCCGGGTGGCCTCCGGCAGCACCCGGCGCAGGACCGGTGCGGTCGAACTGAGGGAGGCGGCGAAGGCGGCCACGAGGTCGTGCGGGACGCTGGCGGCGAAGGAGGCCGCCCACAGACACGGTGCGCCGAGCGCGGGCTCGGCCCATGCCTGCCATCCGGCCAGCCCCGCCTCGCCAGCCTCGGCGGCCAGGGCGCGCGGGTCGGCGTCCTGGATGAGGGGCGGCACCTCGCCGAGGCTGATGTGCGAGGTGAACGTCGGGTCCGTCGCTGCCGCCTGGGGCTGGTCGATGTCGCGGAACCATCCATGTGCGGCGACGGCGTCAAGGACCAGCTCGGGTCCGGCGAGCAACACGGCGGGCTGGTCGCGAGCGTCGAACGCGACGAGGAAGTCGGACACGGCCTCGCCGGGGACATCGGGGGTGAAGTAGGCCGACCACTGAGCGAGCGGGCTGCTCGTCTCGGCGCGGGCGGAGATCTGCCAGGCGATCGGCAGCTCTCCCAGGTGGAACGGCTCGTCCGCCAGGCTCCACTGGGCCCAGCGCAGGGCGTCGGGACTGATGTGCAGGACGGTACTGCGCAGGACCTGCCGGTCCTCCGGCGCCTCGTCCGGCACGTGCCGCCCGCGGACGATCGTCAGGCTCGTCCAGCCCAGACCGGCGAGCGTGTCGGCGACGGCGTCGTAGAAGCGCCCATCATCACCGGCCAGATACCGAGGACCGACCCAGAACTCGGGCTGGCCGCCGCACGGAGCGGACGGATCGAGCGGGAAGTCGGGGTACAGGGGCGCCTCCAAGGGCTCGGTGCGGGTCTAGTTGCCGCCAGCACGGCGGCGGGGGCGGCGCGGAGGCGCCTGGACGGGGCCCTGCCACGTCAGGGCGACAGCGACCTCGGGCAGCAGATGGCCGAGCTGCGCGTCCTCGTCCCGCCCTTCGGCAAGGTAGACAACGGCCCGGCCGGTCTCGTCCACGGACTGCACGACCTGCGCCAAGCGGTGTGCCATCGGAAAGAACGGATTCACGGCCTGGCGGACTGGAGCACTCCGGTCACAGCCAGACAGCAGGTCGATGAGATCGCCGACGGTCATCTCCGTGGACGTCACGAACAGCCTCCTGGGGTGAGGGGAAACGGGGAACAGTGGAACAGGCCGGTGGCCCGGCAGACAGCCGACCGCCCACGGGGCGAGGACTACCTGTCGGTACCCGCGCTGTCATAGGCGACGCGAGGTCTCCAGCACGCGCGCCACTGCGGCGGCGACGATGTCCGCCGGCGTCTCGACGTCGAACGACAGGTGGTAGCCGCGCACCTTGGCCGTGCCGGTGACGGCGATCTTCCATCCCTCGCCGTCCGTTCCGGGGCGGCCGAGCGGGAACCAGCCGAGGTAGAACCGGCCGTCCTTGGAGCTGACGTGCACGTCCGCGCGGTCATCCACGATCAGGTGGAAGTCCTCCGCGGAGAACTGGTCCATGACCAGCGTGGGCTGGCCGGGACCGAGCTGCCACTCGCGCAGCCGCAGGGCTTCGACGGTAGTGGAGAAACCGGGGCCAACGGGCGCTGCGGTCACGGGCAATCATCTCTCTGACCTGGGGTTTCTTACAAGGTCGTCTACGTTGACATGCCCTCACGCACAGTGGCCAGTCTTTCCGCGATCTTTCCTGTCTGCCCCCGGCGAACTGCTGCCCCTTGTCAGCTTGTAGGTTCTCAGATCCCGTGTCATTTTCTCAGTCGCGATGTCATGTGACTGGCCGAACTGACACGGGATTGAGAATCGCTGGCCACTGCCGTCACTCGTTTGAGGACTCCGTTGCCAGCGGGATACCGCACCGCGGGCAGCCGTTTGCGTGGTCGTCCTGACAGACGTAGCCGATGGCGCCATCCACGCACCATTCGGCGGCCTCCTCAGACAGCAGGTCGGGCCCGGCAAGGAGCAGCCGACGAAATTCCGTGGTGTCCGCAATATCGGCCGGCCGGTTGGTGAACCACTCGTCGAACCAAGGCTTGTCCCGGTGCATGCGCCAGTGCGCATTCTCCCGGTCGTCGACAGCCGTAAGGAACCGATCGACGATGCGCCCCCAACTCGGTGCTCCGAACCAGCCGTTGTCGGACGCGCAGAAGGATTCGATCAGGGTTCGCAGGCCGAACTCCTTCTCGCGAAGGCAGTACCTTCGCCCCCATGAGATCGCGCCCTGTGCCATCTCCGCGAGATCTTCTCGCGGATCATCCTCGTGCGCCGGGTCGTCAGGGTTGTGGCAGGCCAGCCCGAGCTCGAGCACGGACTGGCCGGTCGGTAGAACCCGAGACGGGTTGACGATCGCGAGACCGATAGCGATCCAGTTGACATGGTCGAACGACAGCATCGAGCGCACGAGTCGGGTGGTTGCCGTGTTGATCCGCATCATTGTGCCGTCGTGCAGCGGACTCTTCCCGGCATGCCAGTTCTCGACGGGTGTGTTGCGCCACACGGCGAGCGTGATGCGGGTGGCAGCGAGCCACAGCAGGGCGTCGTCGTCGAGGTGCCCGAACCGCTTGGCGCACTCCTGGGCGCCGTAGGTGATCAACTCTTCCGGTTTCGGCCACCTGTGGCTGTCGGGCCCTTCAGGCGCGTACTCGTAGTCGTCGGCGTACTCGTCGAGGATCGCGCTCAACTCGGCTGCGCTGTAAGCCTCGCTGTACTCGGAGCCGTCCGGCCCCTCGACGGTGTACATGTCGTGGTCCCATGACACATACACGTCGTCCCAGAGCACGACGTCGTCGCACTCGATGGCGTTGTCCGTCACAACCGGCCTGATGGTGATCGGCGCAGTACGCCCGTCGGTTCGCTCGCCGTCCTTCTTGGCGGCCCATGCGGTGATGATCCCGAGCGGCTTCGGAAGGAGAGGGCCGACCTCGGTGATGCTGAACGGCTCGTCGTCGTCATCGGTGTCGAACCGGCTGTTGACGAACGCGACCGCCTCGGAGGGCGTGCTGACGATGGACTGGGTACCACTCTGGTTGTCAACCACTCGCCACAACGCGCTGTTCTTCACGATGCTCTCCGATCGCGGTGAGTGCACCCGGGGCAGGTGCGATGCGCCGGGTCGCTCGGCACTGACTCCAATTATGGGCTGATCAACCCGTCCGTAGTCCCGCAGGTGCTTGTCGGCGACGACGCTCGGGACGTTCGTGTGCAACCTGCTTTTCGCGACCGCGGCGACACAGTCGAGATCATGCAAAGTGCAACGGCGTGTCCGTGCAACCTGCGCTACACGTCAACAGGAACTGTAGGGTCTCAGACCGCGTGGCACAGTCTCAGTCGGTGGGGGTCTGCACTGATCAGCCGAAGTGTCGACTCGCCATATCGTTGGCGGTGCTGGCGACGGCTGGACCGCGCCGGTCGGCAGACCGGCGGTCACCAACGCGATCGGTTGCTCAACTCGAACGATCAGCCCATCCGACTACCAGAAGCACCCGCCTGCTGCCGCTTCTCCGATCCCCTCCCATCTCCTCATCGGTCGTTCCACCTCGGCGAGGGTGAAGATCGTCGCGCTCCAGCGAGAGCTACTGGGGAGGTGAACCTCGACATTGAAGGACATCGTCAGCCGTATCGAGCGAGCAGTGAAGGTGTGTGAGTGGGTGGAACGGATGGTTGCCGATGCAGGTTCGTGACGCCCCGGGCCGCGTTGCAGCCTGCTGGACAGCCTGAGGAAATGACACCGATCTGAGACAGCCGCCTGCCGACACATCGTGAGACTCAAGGGAAATATCCAGGTCACAGGGTCGGCGCCTGACACTGAAGTTGAGAACCTACATCAGCAAAGCCAGTCGCTGCGTCATCGAGACAGTCGACGTTCGTTTCGTGACAGCAGTTGGTCCTGAAACCTGGTGACTACGAAGCAGCGTGCCCGCTATCGAGCGGCTCGGCGGGCTCCTGAGATACGTTCAGCGAGCATCGGGGAAGCGGTGGCCATGTTCGACAGACTCGTCGAGCGCGTCCCTGGCTCTGCCAAGAAACGCCTTGCGCTGCGCTATGAATTCCATGCCAGTCTCATGCACGGTGTCGCCCCCGCCTGCAAGGTCATTCGCCGCAGTTTCTTCCGCGTACTCACGAACCCCTTGGACCAGAGAAGAGAACTGATCGACAAGGTTTTGTGCCGCCTCCGCGACGGTCTCGGGCCCTTCCAGGATCACCACGAGCGCCGCGCTCTCGGCGTCCTTGAACTTCAGCCTGATCTCAGCGATGCGCGTTGTGTCGAGCGGCATCGGTGAGCGTCCGGCCCGCAGTTCACGGAAGAAGGCTTGATTGTCCCGGTCAGCGGCCCCCAGCGCTTCGAGGAAGGAAAGGTAGGCAGCTTGTCGCCGCTCACGGCGCCAGCGCTGATGCTCAACTCGCAGTTCATTGACCTGCACCCTGCTCTGTGCTTCTTCTCTGCGTCGTTCCGCACGGGCTGCGACAAAGGCGGTGAGGGCGGCCCCCATGACGGTACCCAGCACGCCGACGACTGCTACGACGATGGTGGTCATACCGACGTGCCTTCCCCCAGAACACCCGCGCGCACCCCCGCATAAATCCCGCCGACGAAACTGGGCAACAGCTTTCGCAGGGAAGTCCGCAGTGAAGTTCCTCCCACGTCCTGCTCCGCGAGGCCCGTGTGACGGGACCATCCCCGCGCGTGCGGGGAGCAGAGCATGGTCCAGGCGGACGGCGCGAGCCCGGAGCTGCTCCCCGCGCACGCGGGGATGGTCCCGGCTAGACATCTAGACATCGCACTACGATTTCCGGGCCGGCCGGTCCAGCGGTTCGATACCGGTCTCGACCCTGTACGCGGGCAGCGGCGCCCACATCTCCTCCACTCCGCCATCGCTTACCGGGTGCCCCCGGCCGTCCGATCGGTGTCCAGGTCGCCTTCGAGGACGGTCCGGGTGATCAGGGGGCAGTCACACAGAGCGAGGAGCTCGTTGGCGAGGTCGAGGACCGGCAACGGGTGCTGTTCGCCCTGCACATCGATGGCGGCGGCCGACAGGCTCCGGGGGACGGAGCCCGCGTCGAGCAGAACGCGCCACTCCTCGGGGCCGAGGCTCAGGTACTCCAGACCCGTCAGCCCGGCGATCTCCAGGGGATCGGCCAGCATGCCCGGGGAAACGGTGAGCGTCCGCAGGCGGGGGAGGCCGGCGACCGGGGCGAGGCCGACCGGCTCGCCCTTCCGACCACCGACCCGGAGCACCTCCAGCTCGGGCCGGGCGGCGGCCACCATGTCGCCCGGGCTGTGGGTGCTCACCTGGGCCACCACCGGCGGACGGTTCCAGTCATCGTCCGAGCGCCAGTCGTCGCGGTGGTTGACCACCATGTCGGTAAGGGAGTCGGCGCGCAGTGCGGCCCCGATGCTCCGCTCATGGTCGATCATGATGACCTGCCCGGCGTGTCCGCCCGGACCCGGTGTCAGGTCGAGGGCCAGCCGGTCGCCGCCGCCGTTGTCGCCGAAGGCGATCCAGCCGGGCGAGCCGACGAGGCCCTGCACGGCGGCGTCCGGTGCGGTGACGACCGCGTCCTGGGCGGCGAACTGCCAAGGGCAGGGACGGGACCGGGCGTCCGCGATGTAGAGCCCGTCCAGGGGGAAGAGCTCACAGCCGACCGCTTTGCTGACGCGTTCCTGCGCCGCGTAGTCACCGCTCCAGTCCTGCCACCGCGCACGGGTGACGCGGTAGAGGGCCTTGAGCTCGTCGGGCAGCGTGACACCGAGGCGCGCCTCCGCTGTGGCTATCTCCTCCTCGGTGGCACCGATGGTGTCGGGGAGCCGATCGTGAAGGGTCCGCTCCAGCAGCGCCGGGTCCGCCGACGGCGCCGGTGCCGCCCCCGGGAATTCCTCGGGCAGGCGCCGCCAGGGCTCGGGAACGGCGCCCTCGACCAGGAGCAGGGCTCCCACGAAAGGGCTCCTGACGCCGTGCTCCACGGCGGGCCCCGCATTGATGACATGAAGCACGGTCTTCCCGTCCGGCGCCGTCTCGACCATGTACGAAACGCCGCTTGCGCCGTCGGCCCTGAGGGCGGCCTGGACTCGTTCCACGGCGGTGAACTGGTCCTGCATGTCTGCCACTTGCAGGGCTCGTCCTGGCACTGGGCGCGGCTGTTGCGCGGGCAGGGTCCAACTGCCAAGACTGATCTGGCCCATGAAGCAACCACCCGGCGCGGCAAGCTGCTCCGCGCGGGAATCCCTCACCAGCCGCAGCAGCGGCTCCCAGGTCGCGAAGTCATGTATCGAGGACAACGGCGCTCTCCGCTCAGTCGGTTGGTTGGCCGGCAGCATTCCTGATCACTGCGTGCGACGCGATCTTAGGACCGGCCACCGACACTGCCGCTCCGGATACTGCCTCCCGAGACACGGAGACTGAGAAAGGAGCGATGGGTGATCTGACCGACTGCTTCCGCGCACCGAACGCCGCAGCGGTGGTGCAGTCGCTGAAGAAGACGGACGGCGGATCCCCGCTCCACGCGGAACCCCCGGTGTTCGACGGAGTCGACGCCAAGCGCGTGGATCCGGTCGTCGTCCTGGGGCAGTTGGTCACCGCCATCCGCCGGACTGAGTGGCGGGTGGACCTGGTGGAGCAGACGGCCGTGTGGCCGACTTCCCGGGAACCGGGTCCGGACGGACCCGAGTTCGATGACGACCCGTGGGCGACGGGACCGTGGGTGTCGGAACTCCATCCCCTGGTAAGGGACACACTGGCCGGAGTACGGGACTGACTGTGCAGTCCCAACTCATCCTTGACACCGTTGGAGCTGGACTTGCTTGACGGTCGCGGAAGATTCTTGATGGTCCGAGCACGTCCCTGACGGGTGGCGCTCGTTGCACGGGCATGGACGAGATAGCCGATCGTGCTCGGGACGTCGGTGAGGACTGGACGGTCGAGCACCGTTCCGGGCCGTGGTCGAGGTGCTGGACGGTTCGCCGGTGGCGGAGTGGCACGCCGGTACGGCACGTCACGACAGTCCCTGCACACCTGGTTGCGGCGCTTCCGTGAGGGCGGACGGTCGTGCACGACGCCACGTGCCGTCACGCCGCGGGCGGCGGGACGGAACTGGGCACGCAAGAGGCCTTGGACGCGCTGATGCGGGACGGGCCGCGTGCCTGCGCCGACTGCGGCAGCCGTGCTCGTCCCGGCGCTCGAACTCGGCCAGGGGTACAAATAGCAGCAGCGATCACGCCGTTGGCGCCGAAGCCTGGCCATCGGGTCGGCGTAGAGAGACGCGAGCAGGCCCCCGGGAGTACGTCCCGGGGACCTGCTGACGGTGGTTGCTCTTCGGTTAGCTGGCCGTGCCGCTGTCGTCGGGCTCGGACCCGTCCGCCGTGCGACGGCTGACGACAACCAGAGTGATGGCGCCGCCAGCAACGAGGAGGCCGGCGCCCGCGGCAATCCATGGTGTGACGCCGGCGCCGGTATGGGCGAGGGAGCCCGCCGGTACCTTCGGCGTGGAATCGCCGACCGGGGTCGCGGCGGCGGTGGACGAGAAGTCGGCATCCGGTGTGCCGGTGCCCGGCGAGGCGGGTTTGGCCCTGCCAGCCCCGCTGCTCGGCTTGTCCGCAGAGGTGGACGGGGTTCCGGTGGGCTTGTGCGTCGGCTTGTCCGAGGGGTCGGGCTTCGGGTCAGTCGCGGTCTTGGCGTTGGTGACGGTCACGGTCACCGGAGCGCCGGGGCCCGCGCTGAACGACTTGGACGGCTTGTAAAGGTCGTAGCCGACTGGGGCCTTGATCTCCTTGACCCAGAACTGCGCCTTCCGGCTCGACACAGGCAGTTCTCCGGAGGCCGTGCCCTTGGCGCTGGTGGTCAGGGTGAGCAGCGTCGAGTCGCCGGTACCGATGTTCACAGTCGCGCCAGGCAGGAGCTTGCCAGTCCTATCGTCCTTGGCCTGCAGGAGGACCTTAGCGGCCTTGAACGGGTCGGTGATTGTCAGCCGTGTGGTCCCGCCCGGGGTGACGATGACGTCCTGGTCGGCGACAACCTCGTGGAACGAGCTGCCGGAGGCCGTCTCCTTGAGTCGGTAGACGCCTGGCGCGAGGTCGGGGAAGGCCAGCTTGCCCTGCTCGTCGGTCTTACCTCGTCCGGCCTCCTGGCCTGCGGAGTCGAGCAGCAGGAACCCGGCGCCGGGAAGCACGTCCCCGGCCGGGTCCTTCGCGGTGATCGCGACGCTGCCCGTGTCTGGGACCGGTGTTTCTGCGGGAGCGGCGGAGGCCGAAGGTGTCGGCTCGGACGGCTGCGCCGTCGCGGCCGGCGCCCAGGTGAGGGTGCTGGTTACCGCGGCGGCGACGGCAGCGGATCGAACGGTGCGGCGGACGAAACGAAGATGCACGAGAAGAGGGGCTCCTTATCAGGGGCGGGGAAGGTCATCGGGGCCGGCCAGAGCCCGGGGCAGGAGGCGGCGGGGCCGCAGGTGTGTTGCCGGGTGACTGCTTGGCTGTCGTGGTTGTGACATAGATGGCGCGGCGGGTGTGGACGGGAATGTCCTGGACGGCTCGGTGGAGATCAGTGAGGCGGTGCCTCATAGCTTGGGCCGGGTCGAGGTTCTCCAAGGGGTGGGTCATCAGGGGCAGGACTCCTGTGGGAAAAGCGCGGAACGCCGGGGCTGGCGGGTGTGGGCGCGGCTCAGCGTGCGCGTGCGCTGCTACGGGTAACCGGAACGGCGGGAGACGTGTGCGGGGTTCGGCCCGCCATGCGGCTCGACGCGGACGCGGTCCAGGCGTCAGGGAACCAGACGGTGGTGTACTGCTCGATGGCATCACGCAGCCCGGTGGTGACGGCGCCGTCCCACGGTGGCTGGCCGGGACGGTGGTACTTCCCGAACGTGCCGTACCGGCTGGTGTTGGGGTTGGTGTTGTGGGCTTCGTCGCGGCGGTGGAAGGTGCCGTGGTCCACGAAGCTGATGGCCACAACGTCGATCTCGCCGCGGTCCGGGTGGACGACGGCCAGGCGCAGCCCGCCGTAGGTGTCCGCGTAGATGGTGCGGCTGAAGTCGATCCGCAGCCGCAGGAGCGTGCCCGGAACCGGGGCGGCGTAGTAGGTGTTGCCCACGACGGTGCTGTCGTGGAAGGGGAGGCACAGCTCGGCGAAGAACTCCGGGGCCTGCAGGGACAAGAGGGGTCTCCGGTAGGGGTCGAGCTGGTCCTATCGGCGTGGACCGGGTAGAGCCGGTCGGCTGGTGGTGCTCCAGCGCGGAACGCTGACTGCGGGAAGCGCGGCCGGGCGGTGGGATGCGGCGGCCCGCTGCACATCGAGTGGGGTGGGGGCTGGCGGCCTGGGCGGAAGGATCGGGGTGAGCTGGGCCATGCCCTTGATGTAGCTGAAGGTGCCCTCGCGCCACCGGGGCAGCGGAGCCGGGTCGGCGACGCACTCGGTGAGAGCGGTGAGCAGGGCCACGGGGGTGTCGGTGCTGGCCGTGGCGTACCAGAGGGGCCGGTTGACGGACTTGCCCGCCCACAGCTGCCAGCGAGCGTCCCTCGTCGTCAGTTCGGCTTCCGGGTCGAGAGCGCCGGTGGTGAACTCCAGGCCGGCGAGGCCGTCCGGGGCCTGGACCGCGAAGACGCCCCAGCGCGGGCGGTCGATCTCCCACCCCCGTTTCAGCAGGGGCACGACGGTGATGAAGGGATCGTGCTCGTCGGTCCCGGAGACCGGCCGGGCAAGGTAGGCGTCCGGCCCCTGCTCGTACGCCGTGGCGAGGACGGTGGTGAACGCGGTCACAAACTCGGTGGGGACGCGGTCGTTGAAACAGACGCCCCAGGTCGGCGGCCCGAACGGATCGCGGTAGGCGTTGATGCGCCAGAGCCCGTCGTCGTCGCCCTCAGGAAGGTATCCCAGGCGGACCTTGCGATCGGGGGCGTTGACGTAGGCATTGCCGAGGTCGTCGTTATGGAGGTCCCAGCCGAGGTCGATGAGCGGAGCGAGGGCCGGGTCGCCGATTCCGGTGGTGGAGGCGAGGTGGCGTGGAGAGACGAAGACGTCTCCGTCAATCGTGCGCAGGTCGTCGTGATAGGTCACAGGTTCCTGAGTGGTGAGGGCGGACGGGTCAGTCAGCGGGCAGCAGGGCTTCTTGGAGGGCTTCGCTGGAGCCGGTGTAGTGCAGCGTCCGCAAGCCCAGGCGGGCGGCGGCCTGGCAGTTGTCGGCACGGTCGTCCACGAACAGGACGCGTTGTGGATCGCGGACCCCGGTGGCCTGCAGCGCATGGTGGTAGGCGGCCGGGTCGGGCTTGCACATCTCAAGTCGGGCTGAGTACAGCGTCTGGGTCATCAGGCGGCACCAGTCGTGGGTGTCGAGCACGGTACCGAGGTGGGCGGGTGCGTTGGACAGCAGCACCATTCGCAGTCGGGTGGCGCGGGCTCGGCGTAGGACGGCCAGGACGCTCTCGTCGGTCGCGGTCCACATGGCTGTGTCCGCGGCAAGGAGCTCGCGCAGCAGGCGGGAGCCGGGATGGGCGCCGAGGACACGGGCCCAGTACGCCAGGTCGCTGAGCTGGCCGGCGTCGTAGAGGTCGCGGGCGTTCCAGAAGGCTCGCTGGAAGCCTGCGAGATCGTCTTCGGGCCAAGAGGCGGTGCGGGCCAGTCGGCGCCAGTGGGCGCGGGTGGGCTGCAGTCCGATGACGCCGTTGTAGTCGAGGATGACGGCGTCGAGGCTGGTGGAACGAGTCAAGGGGCGGTGTTCTCCAGGGCGCGAGGGATGAGGATGGCGAGGGCGGCTGCGAGGAGGGCGGGCAGCAGCAGTGCTGTGGGCAGAGTGGTGACGCTGGCCAGGGCGCCGATGAGGGCGGGGCCGGCGAGCAGGCCGAGGTAGCCGGTGACGGAAACCGTGGCGACGGCCCTCGGTCCATGGTTTCCAGCGGCGGTGATCAGGGAGGGGACGGTGCCGGACAGACCGAGCCCGAAGAGCGCCCAGCCGGCCAGCGCCGCGGGCACGCTGTCGGCCAGGACGCCTGTAGCCAGTCCGGCTGCGGCGAGCACCGCGCCGGTGCGGACTACGGCAGGGGCGCCGAAGCGGGTCGTGAGCCGGTCGCCGGTCAGTCGGCCGATCGCCATGCCCGTGCTGTAGAGGGCGAAGGAACTCGCGGCGACGGCCGTACCGGCGTGCAGGGCGTGTACGTGCACGGCGGCCCAGTCGGCTGCCGCCCCCTCCCCCAGCAGGCTGGCGGCTGCCAGCGCGCCCAGCAGCCATACCCTCCCCCTTGCCCGGTGCCGACCGGCCTCTTGGAGGCCAGGGACCTTGGGGTCGGCACCGTTCAGCGCGACGGTGTGGGGCCCGGCCACCAGCGCGGTCAAGGTGAGCGCGACGCCGGTGGCCATGAACAGAGCACTGTGGTTCAGATCGGCGGTGGCGGCAGCCAGGGCGGCGGCGCCCAGCGCGCCGATCGAGTATGCGGCGTGCAGGGTCGACATGATGGGCTTGCCGTAGGCGTTCTGGCAGCGGACCGCTCCGGTATTGGCCGCGATGTCCAGGACACCGTGTGCGGCGCCGAAGGCCAGCGCCGCTGCGAGCAGCGAGGCCAGTGTCTGGCATTGCCCCAACAGGGCCAGGGCTGCTGACAGCGCGACAGCTCCGCCGGTCAGGAGTGCGGGGAGTCGTTCGGGCCGGGCGAGTCGGCCGCCGACCTGCAGTCCGGCGACCATGCCGAGGGCGGCGGCGAGCAGGACGAGCGACAGGCTGGCGGTCGTGAGGTGGGCAGCGTGCTGGACGGCCGGCATCCGGGCGCCCCAGACAGCCATCACCACGCCCAGGCCGAGGAAGTAGCCGGTCAGCAGGGCGCGGCTGCGTCGCAGGGAAACGTCGGTGCGGCTCATGCGGGGTGCCCTCCGGCAACAGGCTCGCTGGCCCGGCGGGGCTCGACGTGGATCTGGATGCGGCGGGCAGTTTGCTCGGCGCGGGCCTGGGCGAGGTCTGCGGTGGGCGCGGTGGTGATCAGGTAGCCGATCCGCGCGGTCCACATGTTGCCGCCGTCGGCCGGGAGAAGCAGTCGGTCGCCGACCTGGTGCTGGAAGTGCACGCGGTCCAGCCAGAGCGGGTTGACGCCCTCGAAGCCGAGACGGTGCAGAGTGCCGGAGGTATCCGGGTAAAGCAGCTGGATCGCGGCGGCCGAGGACTTGGTCGGGGTGAGGTCGGGGGCCCGGCCGCAGGCGATGTCAGCGGCGGCGCGCGGCAGGTCGATGCCGGTGGCGAGTCGGACGAGGTGGCCGATCATGTCGCCGGCGATCCGGCCGTTGACCTCGACCAGCCGCGGTCGGCCGTCGACCAGTCGCATTTCGACATGGCAGATGCCGTCGGTGATGCCCAGAGCATGGATCGCGGCCCGTGCCACGGGAGTCACCACGTCGAGCAGTGGGTCAGCGGCGTCCACGCAGTGGGCCAGTTCCTCGAAGAAGGGCGGATCGCTGACTGTCTTGCGGGTGAGCGCGACCACCGTGGTCTCGCCGCGGTAGATGACGCACTCGACCGACACCTCGGGTCCGTCGAGATACTCCTCCACGAGCACGCTGGTGGACTCCCGCCCGAGCCCGGCCGCCTGGTCGGCGAACGCGAAGGCGGCGGTGAGCTGTTCGGGGGTGTCGGCGCGGATCACTCCGATACTGGCCGCGTGCGCGGCGGGCTTCAGCACGACCGGGTAACCGATCTGCCGGGCTGCCGCCTCGGCCTCGGCCAGGGTGCGCACGCTCACCGAGGCAGCCGACGGTACTCCGTGCCGTGCGAACAGCGCGCGGGACATGGCCTTGTTGCGGCACGCCTGCATGGCTTCCGGGGTGGTGGTGGGCAGGCCGAGCTGGCGTGCGAGGCGGGCGACCGGGACGAGGTACCACTCGGTCCAGGTGAACACCCCGGCCAGGTCGTAGCGGTCGGCCAGAGTCCGACCGGCGGCGGACAGCTCCGCCTGGTCGGTCGGATCGGACACGACCACGCAGTCCCGCAGGTACGGCACCTCCCACGAGGGCTCTTCGCCGGTGATCAGGACAACGTCATAGGCGGCGGCCACGGACTGGAGGCAGTAACCGCGGTACGCCTCGGCCTCCATGTCGGCTGCGGCAACGACCAGGACGACAGGGCGGTCGGACAAGAGCAAGCTCCTTGGAACGGAGGGTGGAAATGCGGAGGGCATGAGGCGGTGGACCGCAGTGGCAGAAGCCGGCTGCTCGGCGAGCAGCCGACGCGCGGCCAGTGGTGTGGTGGGACCGTGGGCCGGGGCTGCTCACGCAGCTTCGGAGGCTGCACGTGTCTGACGAGGGCCTGCTCGGCGGCCCGACAGGCGGCCTTCATCTGGCCGAAGACACTCGCGCGGCTCGTCCCGAGGACAGCGGCGGGCGTGAGGTTCTCCCCAGGCCGGGGGCGCAGCAGAGTCAGATGCGCAGAGCGGGATCCGTACGCAGTCGGGCGAAGGCGAGGAGCAGGCCGAGGGCCTGCAGGGCGGCGCAGGCCATGATGACGTGGCCCATCGCGTCGGGTGGGGTGAGCGCGGTCAGTACGCCGGCGACGGGGAACGGCAGCAGCAGGATGAGGATGGTCGCCGACAGGGTGCTGCCGAACTTCTCCGCTGGGATCAGGCGGGAGCGCAGGGTGCGCAGGACCACCGTCATGCCGCCGTCTGCCGCCATGAGGACCGCGACCAGGACCAGGTAGGACAGGTAGTCGGGGGCTTGGGCGGCGGCGAGACAGGCGAGTGATGCGAGGGCACCGCAGGTGGCGCCGACCGGCCACAGGCCCAGGCGGTCCAGCGCGAACCGGCAGAGCGCGACGCTGAGGAGTGTTGCGCCGGCGGCTATGGACCAGACCAGGCCGACGGCAGTGGTGGACTGCCCGAAATGCTCGACGACGATCACCGGACCGGCCGCTTGGAGCAGCCCGGTGGCCAGGTTGGACAGGGTCAGCCCGGTCACGAGCCAGCCGAGCGTGGGCAGCGAGCGGATGGTGCGCCACCCGGTGAGGAGTCCGGCGCCGAGCCGCCCCTTCGGAGCGTGGGCCGGGACGGCCGGCGAGGGGGGTGTGCGCGGGGCGAGCAGCGCGGCGAGTAGCGAGAGCACGGTGATCACGGCGAGCATCGGCGGCGGCCCGGCGAGCAGCAGCAGTGCGGCCAGCGCCGGGCCGGCCAACGCCGCGGTCTGATCGATGCCCAGCAGGACGGCCTGGACGCGGTGGGCCCGTGCACCTGCCCGGCGGCCGGCGGCGGCGCCCGCGGTCTCGGCCGCGATGTAACTGAACTCGCTGAGCACTCCGGTGGTCGCCGCGAGCACCATGACGGTCGCGCTCGCCACGGTGCCGACAGGGTGGAGATGGAGGAGCACCGCGCCGGCTGTGAGGACCAGCGCGCGTCCGAGGGAGGCGAGGTGGAAGACCGCGGATGCCCCGCGCCGGTCGACGATCGATCCGGCCCACCCGAACGCTGCCAGGCGCGGGATCCATTCCAGGGCGAACGCGGTGCCTGTCAGAGCGGCGGAGCGCGTGGTGGCCAGGACCAGCAGCGGGATGCCGTAGGTGGACATCGCGAGCGCGAGGGCGTCCGCCGTGCGTGGCAGGTAGATGCCGCGCGTCAGCCCGGCGGTGTGGCGTGCCTGCCATGGTGTGACCGCTGTGCTCACGCGGCCTGCTCGGGCTCGGACAGGCGGGTGGCCTGCGGATTGCCGGTCAGCCACTCGATCAGGAGGGTACGGGGACGGGCAAGGCTCGCCTCGGCCTCGGCGCTGGGCAGGCGCGCGGCGGACAGCCGTGCGAGGCTGTCGGCGTTCTCGGCCGCGAGCGAGGGCGTCAGCAGGTCGAGGACGTAGCGGACGCGATTGCTGAACTCGCAGACCCGTGGCGGGTAGGCGTGGCGTCGGGACCAACGCGCAGCCGCGTCGTACAGGTCGGCCAGCTCCGAGCCGGAGTCTGTGAGAACCAGGCCCGTGCCGGGCGCGGCTCGGACGAGACCGTGGGTGCGGGCTGTTTCGGTCGCGCGGCGCAGTTCGTGCGAGGCAAGGTCGGGGAGGGTGGCCGCCAGCCGTCGTGGCGGTATCGCCCCGTTGTCGTCGATCTCGGTGACCAGGCGGATCAAGGAGCGAGAGGCCAGCAGCTCGACCGCGTTGCGTACCTCGGCCGTGGTGAACAGGGTGGTCATCGGCGCGGACCTCCTACCGGGACGGCCGCCTTCGGGCGAGCGGTCGTGGCGTGGGAGAAGAGATCGCGGTTGTGCCAGACCGGAACGGCCCCAGCCGTCCGGGCCTGAGGGAGTACCGCAGGGGGCAGGCGGGACCGGCTGCTGGTCCATGGCCTCGGCGAGGGCTTCTCCTGCGGGTGCCCCCAGACCGGGTGGTGGGCCGCCCGGCCGAGGGGCTGCCCGGCGGACCACGCGGACAGGGCACCGAGAACGGGGCCCAGGCCGTCGCCCGCCGCCGACAGCCGGTAGGGCCGGCCGATGCCCTCGGTGTCGACCAGGCCGTCGGCCGCGAGCTGCCGCAGCGGCGGGTAGATGTTGGTCCAGTCGCTGCTGGGCATCACGATCCGGGCAAGGGCACGCCCGCTGACCTCCTGGCGGGACTTCAGCACCCACAGGATGGCGGCGGAGTACCGCCGGGTGAGCAGGGTGAGGCTGTCTTCGATCTGCTCGATCGCGGGCAGTGGATTGTCCGCGGTCTCCAGATGTTGCTCGGCCCAGGTGACGATCATCGGCAGGACCGGCAGCAGGGCGGCACCACGCTCGGTGTGGCCGTAGGTCACATGGCGTGCGGTGTGTTCGGTGCGCTCGACGAGCCCGGCGTCGCACAGCGACTTGAGCTTGGGGTGGAGCTGGCCGTTCTGCAGCCAGGAAACCTTGGCTGCCAGCTCGGTGTACCGCAGCGGCGGGCCGGAGAGTGCCAGCAGGATTCTCACGTTCCAGCGCGGGGTGATCATGGCGAGGGCCTCGGTGACCCGGGCGATGTCGGCGTCGGTGTCGGGAGGCAGAGCGGTGATGGCCAAGGGAGGAACTCCGGGGTGAATGAAGGGGAATCGCCTGCGGGTCAGCGGTTGCGCGCCGCGGTCCGGGCCGGAAGGGGCGGAGCCGATAGCAGCGACGAAGGAATCGGCGGGGGCGGCGTTGGGGCCGGAACGCGGGCGAGGCTCTGCAGAACAGCGGCAACCGACTTGGCCTGGCCATCACGCACGGCGACGGCTTCAGCGAGCCGACGGGAACCGTCGAGGAGGTGAGAGACCTCGTGCCGGCCGATCTGCCGTTCGGGGTGGACGAGCCGGGCGAGGTGGTCGCGGTGGACGTTGATGCTGCGCTCGGCGATGGCGAGGTCGTCGTGCATGCCGAGCAGGGCGGAGAGCATGCCGGGCGGCTGGTCCTGGGCGTGGGTTTCGAGGTCGGCGAGCGGCACGCCGTACAGGTCCTCGATCCGTCCGGCTATGTCGGTGGACGTGAGGTGGGACAAGCGGGGCTTTCAGGGTCGGCGGGCCCGTGCCGCCCCGGCACGCGGTGGCACGGGAGCGTCGAGCGGAGGCAGGGTGGTGGTGGCTTTGAGCTGCGTCATGCGGACGGGCCGGGCCTGTTGGTCGGACGGGGGCACGGTGCGCAGCAGCTCGCCGAGGGCTGCGCGGTAAGCGTCGCGGGCATCGAGCGCGGCCTCGAGCCATTGAGCGTCGAAGCGGAGCCTGTCCGCCGACAGTTCGTCCATGGCGCGGTCCGGATCCATGTCCGCGTGCACGCGGTCGCGGACGCGGGCGACCTGCTCCTCGGTCAGAGCCAGGAATGAGCGCAGTTCCAGGGCACGGGCGAGGGCGGGAGAGGCATCGTGGTCGACAGTCTCCTCGTGCAGCTCGGGGACCGGGCTGCCGAAGATCTTCTGCAGGTCGGCGTCCATAGTGCTGGGCTTGTCCCGGATCATCGGGTGGGCCTTCCCGCCCGCCTCGCCGGCGTCAGCGCGGGTGCACCTGCGGATCGGTGGGGAGGGCTGGTCTGCACCGCCGGACCGGTTCGGGGGCGAAGGCGGGCGAGCCGTTCGGCGGCGAGGTCCTTCTTGCCCGGAGCGTCGGGGTCGAGGAGCCATCGCACGACCAGGGCCCGGCCGTCGCGGGCGGTGACGGCTGCGTTCACGCGGTGGGCGAGACGCATCGTCGGGTCGTCGACCTCGCCGGGCTGGGTTTCCAGCGCGGCGAGGAGGTCGTCCTCCGCGCGGTCGAGCACGGACTGAGCCTCGACGAGGAGGCCGTGCCACCTGACGACATCGGTGGCATCAGGATTCGCGGTCAGAGCTGCGGCGACCGCGGCCTTCAACTGGTCGATGTCCATGGCGAAGCGCGCTTCGATGCGTTCGGTGAGGACGCTCACGACATCCTCAGCGTTATCGGATATGCCGTCGGGCAAAGGGAAAGCTCCTGTTCTCAAAAGGGTGCCGATGCCATGGGGGAATGTGAGGGAGCGGCCGCGCCCGGCGGCTCAGCCACTTACGGGAGCCTGCTGAATCCCTGTCAGCCCGGACGCATTCGGACGTCGCGGTAGACGTACGTGCCAGGCACCCAGCCCTTGAAGCCGGTCGTCTTGTCCGTGATGCAGAGACAGTTGCCGCTCTCTCTGGCCACGCTGATCTTGTGGTTCTTGTAGAGCACGCCGAGCGCGGTGGGCTTCGAGTTGGCCTTGGACCGGATGGCCATGGCCTTGGCATGCACCTCGTACGGCAGCGGCGGCTTGGACGGGTAGCTGCTCGCCGGGGCCGCGGATACGGCTACGGGCGCCGCGCTGGCGGTGGTGGCGGAGAGCACCGGCAGGGCGAGCACGCCGGCCATCGCCGCGGACATAGAAATTCGGGTGGAGCGCATGCGGAAGAAATCTCCGTGAAGGCATAGAGATTGCGGGAAGGGATGCCGCAGCAGGTGTTCCGGCGGCTGTACAAGAGTCCGGAGAATCGCCGGTTTGGCTAACCGGCGATCGTCGGCTATGTTCCGCCGCCGGCGTTGGCCCTGGCGCTCAGCGCGAACGACCGGGCGGGCGCGGAGCAGGGGCCTTCGCAACATCGGTCGGACGGCTTGCTGCGGCTGCCGGGCGGACCGGCGGGAGACGGCCGGCTTCGCCGGTGAGCCGGTCGTCGCACCACTGCAAGGCGTCTTCGACCGTGGCGAAGCCGCCCTCGCGCAGGGTGCGGGTCCACGTGCTGGCATCGACCTCTTCGACGACGACACGGAACGGCGAGGAGGCTCGCTCGTCCAAGGCGCGCAGCGCCACGACGGTGACCATGTCGTCAGGGTCGTCGCAGGTATAGGAGTAGCCCATGGCGTAGCGGTCGCCCTCGCCCGCAAGGCGTTGCTCCAGCAGCCGCGTTGCCTCGTCCGCCGGCGGTGGGCCCAACTCGGGGTTGAGGCCGATCGCGTCGGGAGGACAGCCGCGGTGGATGAGCCAGGACTGTGCCATCGCAGGCAGCGGCATCGAGGTCTGTTCGTAGCTGAACATCCGTTTCTCCTGGTCCCGTTGAAGGTGCACGGCGATCAGGTGCGGCATACCGGGGTGTCCCCAGGTGGCGGTACGGTCGAACAGGACGTAGTAGCTGTTCTCGCCGTTGGGAGTGTGGTGTTCGGCGAGAGGGACGAGCATGTCCTCAGGGGCGCCGACCTTGCGGTAGAAGTCGAGGTAGACCTCTTCATCGGCATCGAAGTCATCCAGCCCGAAGTCGACTTGGGGGATGGCCTTCCGAGACGGTGCCGGTTCGGTGGGAGACAACAAGGGCCTTTCGTGGGGTTCAGCGCCGCTGTGCCGAGGGGATGGCGACGTGCCTAGGTCCGCCGGGAGCTTGGGTGCCTGGGTCGTGGACGTGCGACGGGCAGCGAACAACGTGGCGCGTCCGGCACCGATGAGAGTGACCGGCTGGCCGACGTGCACGGGGTGTCCGGCGTCCCGGACGACCAGGTCGGCGACCTCCAGCCGCTGCCGCTTGGCATGAGGGATGCGGGTGCCGGAGGCGGCGGTCACGGACATCTGGCCGGTCAGCTGGTGTTCGTAAAGTTCGGCGCCTTCGGCGATGCTCCGCGCGTTCAGCGGATGTGGTGGTGCGCGGGGTTGTGTGCAGGATGGGGTAGACCCGGCAGTGCGGTGGGCGGCGGACCGGGCCGGGTCACGGGAGTGCGGGTGGTCAGCTGCGGGGAGCGCGATCGTGCCGCGTGAGTGCGGGTGCTCAACGGCCGGCGGGTCATTCCCAGGCGGCGGCCGACCTCGTCGTAGACGTCGTTGCCCGCACGCGGTCGAACCGCGACGACGTGGATCTCCCTCGGGTGCGTGGACTCCGCGGGCGCCGAACGGACGCCGTACACGACGCGCCAGTCCTTGCGCGAATCCACGAACAGCTTTCGATAACCCTCCAGATCGCCATCGAGGCGCAGCCCGAAGCGCTGCGCGTTCACGACTTCCTGCAGGTAGGCGAGAGTGAGGTCACGGATGTCGCTGGGCGCCTGGAGGAGATCGGTCAGCGCGCGAGGGTCGAAGCTCAGTCCGAAGGCGGGTTGTCCCTGTCCCGCGTTCATGACGTCGACTCGTCAGGCTCGGCGTCACCGACGGCTTCCGCCGTGGCCACCGTCTCCGTGCGCACGGACGGCGGCGGGCCGGGCAGAAGACGGTGCGCGGGTCGGTCGGGAGAGGTCATGCAGGCCGACAGCGGCCCGCCCGGCGCGCGGATCGCCGCAACGGCATGAGCAAGAAAGTCCCGGTGCCACACGAACAGGCCGGAGAGCCCAGATTCGGGGTCCTTGTGCTGCTGGTAGGCGAGCCACAGGGCATGGAGCCAGGCCACGACGTCGTCGTGCTCCTGCCACTGCAGGCACCAGGGCGCCGCGGTGGTGACCTCCGCCCCGTAGACCGGGAGGAAGAAGTCGTCGACCCAGTCCGACAGGGCGTCGAGTTCGTCCTCGCGTTCCTCTCCGTCCAGTTCCAGGATCGGGCGGGGCTCCGGCGGAGCCGCGGGAGCCGGCCGACCGAGCCCCTGCATGCCGAAGGCCGCGAACGGCGATCCGCCCGGCGCCGGAGCGGACGCGAGATGATCGAGTTGCTGGGCCTGCTGCGCCGACTGCTCCATGAGCCGTCGGACGCTTGCCTCGATCCCCTCCAATTGTGGGCCCGGAACGCGAACCGGCTCCAATTCCCCGCTGTCTGCTGGTTCTATGGATTCGGGCATGAAAAGTACGACCTCCTACGAGACGTGAGATGGCAGGTGAGCGGGGTCTACGGCGCACGGACCTGCTGGAGGGTTGCACGAACATCCCTGCGGGCTCCGGAAGAGGCTGGGAATGCGCGGGGAGCGAAATGCGGCGTAGCGGATTAGGCGGTGAGAACCACGTCTTCCTGGGTGAGCGTTTCGCGGATCGTCTCGGTGAGCCGGTCGGCCGCGATCGACGCGTAGTGCTCGGTCTTCTCCACGCCGATGAAGTCGCGGCCTTCCAGCAGTGCGGCGACGCCCGTGGAGCCGGAGCCGGCACAGAAATCGAGCACCGTTCCCCCGTCGGGGCTGATCTTGACCAGCTCGCGCATCACCTCGACGGGCTTCTGCGTGATGTGCTGGCGCTTAGCTCCCGAGGGCTGCGATGCGCTGTAGAGGCCGGGCAGGTAGACGGGGTTGCGGGAGCCGTCGATCGCTCCCTTGGACGCCCAGACGATGAATTCACAGTTCTGGGTGAACCGACCCTTCTGTGGCCTGGCCTGCGGCTTGTGCCAGGCCAGCACCCCGCGCCACAGCCATCCAGCCGCCTGGATCGCGTCCGTCGTGGTGGGGAGCTGGCGCCAGTCGGTGAACAGCAACGCCGTCCCGCCGGTCTTCGTGAGGCGGTGGGCCTCGGTCATGATCTGCGTCAGCCAGAACCCGTACGAGCGGCCGTCCATGTTCTCACCGGTGAAGTCCGGCAGCGCGTGCTGGGCGTCGGCGGAGGTGTACTTCTGTTTCGCGGAGCGGGTGGTGCGCTCCTTCGCCGTCCTTCCGCCCGAGTTGTATGGCGGATCGGTGATGACGGAGTCGATGCAGCCGTCCGGGAGACCGACGAGAACTCTGAGGGCGTCGCCCTGATGCAGGGAAAAAGGCAAAGAGGAACCCCTATTCGGGTGCGGAATCGCGGAGGTAACTACCCGCCTCGCGCATAAGTCCTCGCGGGCCGGAAGCGGGCGTGAAGAAGCCCGGCGCCACGGACCGAGGGCGCGAGGGGGAGTCCAAAAAACTGTAGAGGCGAATCCGCCGACGACCAAGAAGTGCCCTGCCGGGGTAACGGATTCCGGCACCTCACGCCGACTTTTTGGTCAACCGTCGATCCGCACCTACTGTTTTTGAACCGCCCGGCGTACACCGCCGCTGGCCACTCCCGTCACGCCTCACGGAGGTACCCCCTGCCCCGGCACACCTAAGCGCACGGCCCGGCCACGCGGAGCGAGCGGCAACTCGCCCGCGTCGGCCCGTCCCGATCTCCCACCCCGGCCGCCGCGCCCTTCCAACTCGCCTCGCGCACGCGGCTCACCGGACACCGCACCCCGAAGGACACGTTCATGACGTCTCGATACCCACCCCTGGCCGACATCACTGACCGGCGAACGGTCCGTCCGGGTTGAAGGCGCTCGCCGCCGGCATCGGCGTCGTCTTCCTCTCCCCCATCCTGATCGCCGGCACCGGCATGATGCTCGCTTCCTCCGCCGACGCCGTGCAGAGCAGCAGCTCCTTCAGCGACTGCCTGACCGACATCGACACGGACAAGGTCGTCGAGCAGGTCACCAAGATCCTCGACGGCGCGTCCGGCGAAGACGTCCATGTCGAGGGCCTGGACCTGCCCGCCGAGCAGATCCCCAACGCCCAGACGATCGTGGCCGCGGGCCTCTCGCTCGATGTCCCCAAGAAGGGACAGATCATCGCGCTTGCCACCGCGATGCAGGAGAGCCGGCTGCGCAACCTCAACTACGGCGACCGCGACTCCCTCGGCCTGTTCCAGCAGCGTCCCTCCCAGGGCTGGGGCAGTGCCCAGCAGATCCGCGATCCGGTCTACGCCTCCGAGCAGTTCTACAAGCACTTGCTCAAGGTGGACGGCTGGCAGCAGATGACCGTCACCCAGGCCGCCCAAGCCGTGCAGAAGTCCGGCCTGCCGGACGCGTACGCGCAGTGGGAGAAGCTGGCCACCGCGCTACAGGAAGCCATCGCCAAGACCTTCCCGGGCGGCGGCAACAACGCGGACGGCAAGGGTGCGGACCAGGGCAAACAGCCGTCGACCGACACGAGCGGATGTACTCCGGGTCAGGACGGTTCCGGCTTCGGCCGCATCCCCGAGGGGAGCGTTCCCAAGGGCTACAAGATCCCCGAGGACACCGCTCCGAAGGCGCGCGAGGCCATCGAGTGGGCGATGCAGCAACTCGGCACGCTCTACCAGTGGGGCGGGTCCTGCACCAACGCGCACGGCCCCGACCCCATGGGCCGCTGCGACTGCTCCAGCCTGATGCAGCAGGCGTACGCCCACGCCGGAGTGACGCTCACCCGCACCACGTACACGCAGCTCAACGAGGGCAAGGCGGTGTCGCCCGCCCAACTCGAGCCCGGTGACCTGATCTTCAGCCGCGGCACCGCCGCCCGGCCCGAGCACGTCGGCATGTACATGGGCGAGGGCCTCGTGATCGAGGCGCCCCGCACCACCAAGCCGGTCCGGATCACCCCGATCAAGGACTGGACGATCCTCGCCGCCCGCCGAGTCCTGTGACGCCGTCCCCGCCCGGACACCTCTCCGGGGGGGGCGCCGCCGCGGCCACTTCCGCGCCCCGCGCGCACCCCCTCCCCCGCTTCCCCTCTTCCCGTCGGCCCTCGCCTGGCCTGCGTATGCAAGGAGCCCCGCCACACCTATGTCCACCCTTCTCGCAGACCGCGTCATCCGGCTCGCCTACGACCCAGGAATCTCACCCAAGGGTGGTGGCCTGCCCGGCCTGAGCGTGCTGAAGAACGTCGTCAACAGCATCAACATGTTCGGGATCATCGCCGTCGTCGGCGCCCTCGCCGTCTCGCTGGGTGTATGGGCGTGGGGCCACCACACCGGTGGTCACCAGGCCGAAGCCAACGGTAAGAAGGGCGCGGTCGTGGCCGCGGGCGCTGCCCTCGGTCTGGGTGCCGCGAACGGAATCGTGGCCTTCTTCTCCGACCTGGGGTCGCAGGTCCACTGATGCGGAAACGGTCCCCCTCCTTTTCGCTGCCCTCGTACGGTGTGGGCTGGTCAGCCAACCGGCGCATCGCGATCGTCACCTGCGTCGTCGCCGTCCTGCTCGCCATCGCCGGGATCGTCGCCCTGCTGACCGGCAGCGGAAACAGCCACCAAGCCCCGGACACCACCGCGCCCGCCCCAGGTGACAGCCCGTCCTCCACCGAGGCCGCCCCGAAGCCGTCCTCCGGACCCGGGTCAGTGCCCAATCCCCCGCAGATCGCCGAGCCGGTCGCCTACGCCAGGGCAGCGGCGCAGATGCTGTGGTCCTACGACACCCGTGACACCAGCCGCGACCAGCAACTCGCCGGCATGCGCGCCTGGATGACCACGGAGACCAAGTACGCCGACTGGACCTCGGTCTCGGGCCAGGTTCCCGATCCGGTGCTGTGGTCGCGGATGGCCGACCAGGACCAGCGCGCCACCGCTGGCGTCACGGAGGGCCATTACCCCTCCGCGTTCAAGCAGGCGCTGGCCGAGGACCCGTCCGCGATCACCGAGGCGTACATCTACGTCGTCACCGTCAACGGCAAGCAGCAGATCGCCTGGAAGAAGGGCGGGGGCGGAGCCGAGGAGCGCGCCGTGACCCTTGCAGTCCAGTGTCGCCCGAGCCGCGACTGCGCCTTGGCCGCCATCGCCCCGAGCGTCACGCAGTGACCCGCGCCTGGGACACGAAAGGAGGAGTAACTCCTCGTGGGTTTCTGTGATTACCCCCTGGCAGACAAGCTGTGCGCCGTCGGCGACGCGGTGGATTTCGCCTCGGACCCCGGCAAGGCCATCGGCGACTGGATGGCGAAGTCCGCCGGTGAACTGACAGCCGCCGCAGCCGATTTGGCCGCCGAGGCGGTCGACACCACCACGAAGGTGGACCTCAACGCATCGTGGTTCGTCGACAACTACGAGACGCTGCTGCCACTGGGCCTGGTCCTGCTGGTCGCCACGTTCTGCGCGCAGTTGGTGCGGGCCGCCGTCCGGCGCGACGGACAAGCGCTGACCCAGGCGTTCACCGGCACCATGAGCGGCGTCCTGTTCGCCTTCTGCGCCATCTCTTTGACCACCGTCGCCGTCGAAGTGGTCGACGCCGTCAGCGACGGCCTGTTCAAGACCGCCCACCTGAACATCGAGTCGGCCGTTCGACGCATCGTGAAGGTCAACCAGATCCCGGGCCTGTCCGGGCTGGGCTGGCTCGTCGCGGTCGTCGTCGGTCTCGGCGCCGCCATCGGGGCCTTCCTCTACTGGTGCGTGATGATGGTCCGCAAGGTCGGCATCCTCGTCATGGTCACACTGGCCGTCTTCGCGTCCGCCGGTGGCGGCTGGGAGGTCGCGCGACGCTGGCGTCGGGGCTGGATCGAGGCCACCGCCACTCTCGTCGCCTCGAAGTTGCTGATGACCGTGATCTTCGTACTCGGCATCGCCGCCATGGGCGAGACCGAGGCCAAGGACGGCATCGCGGCCCTCGCCGACGTCATGTCCGGCATCGTGATCATGATTCTGGTGCTGTTGTGCCCGTACGCCGTCTTCAAGTTCGTCCACTGGGCGGCCGACGGGACCGACGGCGAGTCCATCCACCGTGCCGGCGGTGCCGGAGCGCAGATCGCCAAGGCGCATGCCGAGAAGGCCGCTCGTAAGGCTGCGGCAGCTGTGGCCACCGCCGGAACCGGTGGCGCTGCCGCCGGAGCGGGTGCCGCACCGCAGGGCCCCGACGCCGCTGGTGGTTTCCCCGGCGACGTCGCCGCTAACTCGACCGGCGGAGGCGGAGGGGGCAAGGAAGGTTCGCAGGGCGGCGGCACAGGCGTCTCCCCCGGAGGCGATGCCGTCAAGTCCGGTCTGGAGAAGGCCGTCCAGCCCGCGCCGACGAGCGTGTCCGACAACACCGGCGGCCAGGTGGGCGGCAGCCCGGGACCTGGCAGAACCGGCGCGAACGCCACGTCCGGCCAGGGCGGCGGGTGGCAGTCCGCCCCGCCTACCACGACCCCGCCGCCGCAGGGCGCACCACCGTCCCCCAGCTCGCAGAACGCCACGTCCAGCGGGGCGAGCGGACCGCCACCGCCTCCGACCGGCCTCTGATCCCTTGCCCGTCCACCGGGGCGGGACGTGCACGCCACCTCCCGCCCCGGGTTCCACCCGCGCCTCCAGGACCCGCCCCTTGACTGATCTCTCTGTCGCCCCGGTCACGGTGAAGTTCCCGCACCGGTCCCGCCGCGGCATCCTCCTCGGCCTCTCTCTGCCCCAGCTCGTCCTCGTTTCGTGCACGCTGGCGCTGCTGCTGATGACGGTGGTCTCCACCGGACTGCTCGGTGTCGTCGTCCTGGCCCCGCTGTGGGCGGCATCCGGGGCGCTCGTCGCGATCCGTCGGCACGGCCGCTCCCTGATCGACTGGGCTCCGATCGTCGCCCGCTACGCGCACCGCCGTCGTACCGGCCAGACCCTCTGGCTCGCCCGGCCCGTCACCCGGCCCCGGCAGGACGGCGTCCTCCACCTTCCCGGCACCGCCGCCTCTCTCAGGGTGGTGACCCCTGGTGACTCCGCCAACCAGGCCGCGGCCGTCCACGACCCGCACCATCAGACGCTGACCGCCATCGCCCGCGTCAGCAGCCGCGCCTTCGCCCTCCTCGACCCCGCCGCCCAGAACCACAACGTGAGCAGCTGGGGACGCGCGTTGGCGGGCGTCGCCCGCGCCGGGCACATCGCCACCGTCCAGGTGCTGGAGCGCACCGTCCCCGACAGCGGCGACGCCCTCACCCGCCACTGGGTCCAGAACGGGCAGCCCCAGACCCCGGTCGCCGGACAGATCTACTCCGAACTGGTCTCCTCGGCCGGCCCCGCCGCCGCACCGCACGAGACCTACCTCGCCATCTCCCTCGATCTCAAGGCCGCCCGGCGCCTGATCCGCCAGGCCAGCGGAGGCTTGCCCGGGGCGTTCACCGTCATGGAGCAGACGACGGCCGGCATCGCGCAGGCCGCCCGCAACGCCGGGCTCCAGGTAACCGGGTGGCTGACCGCGCGGGAGATCGCCGCCGTCATCCGTACCGCCTACGATCCCAAGGCTCTCGCCGCGCTCCAGCAGTGGTCCGAGACCGACCGCGCAGAGGCCGACCCCGCAGCCGCCGGGCCCGTCGTCCAGTTCGAGGAGTACGACCGCCTCTCCACCGACAGCGCACGGCACGCGACGTACTGGGTGGAGAACTGGCCGCGCACCGAGATGGGGGCCGGGTTCCTGCACGGGATCATGTTCACGGCCGGCGTTCGGCGCAGCCTCTCCCTCATCTACGTGCCGCAGGGGCTCGAGTCCGCGCTGCGAGACGTCCAGCGGAAGAAGGCGGCGATCATCGCCGACGCCAACGAACGCGCCCGCCGTGGACAGGTCGACTCCGAAGAGGACTCCGTCGAGTACGCCGACGTCAAGCAGCGTGAACGCCAGCTCATCGCCGGGCACGCGGACGTGGCCCTGACCGGCCTGGTCACCGTCACCGCCGAGACCGACGCCCTCCTGGACGCCGCCTGCGCACAGATCGAAACCCACGCCGTCACCTCGGGCGTCGATCTCCGGCGGCTCAACTACCAGCAGCCGGAAGCCTTCACCCTCACTGCCCTCCCGCTCGCCCGGACCGCCCCATGAGCTGGGCCCGTCCCCACCGGCCGACACCCTGACCCGCTGCTCTTCACTCATCCGCGACGGACCACCCGCCGCCGCCCCTGCCTCCCGGCAGGAAGGACCACCTCTTTTGACCTCCCGCACACCTCCGGACGACGCACACCCCTACCTCCGCGCCGCGAGCGCCGGAATCCGCCACCACACCCGGGCCCTTGCCTCGTCGGACGCGACCGCGCCCCGGCAGGCGGACCGTCCGCACCTTGACGTACTCCACGCCCACCTGACCGCCCTGCTCCAGCTCCTGGACCGTCTCGCCGAAACCACCCGTCCGCCGCACCCCGCCGCCGGCCGTCACCTGGCCGGCGCGCACACCCGCCTCTGGCAGGCCGCCACCGAGGTCCACTCCGCCTTCCACCTGCTGCCCGCCGACACCGCAGCAAAAAGTGAGACGAGCGCCTGCCGTCCCGAGCGGCTGCCCGAGGGACCGCCCGTGCTGACGATCTGCCAGCGCCACCTCGCCGCCGGGCACGTCCCCCGCCGCAAGACCACCCCCACCGACCTCCGCCCCCACAGCACGACCTGCGTGCGATGAGCACCACCCGCAGAATCGAGGGCCCCCGATGACACACCGGCCCGCCCGGCGCGCCCGCCGCGCCTCCGCCAGCCCACTCTTCACGCCCCACGGCACCGACCGCGCCAGCCGCAAAGCCTCGCGTCGCCGGCTCGCCGGGGCCACCGCCAAGGCCCGCGCGAAAGCCAGCGCCCACCAGGCCGAGAGCATGTCTGCCGAGCGCGAGATGCCCGCCGCGCTCTACCCTCCGAGCGGACGTCCCGGTCCTGCCTCCGCGCGAGGGAACCGGCTGAAGCTGCCCGCCCACCGCATGACGACGGCCGTGGCCGCTGGCGCGTATCCGTTCCTGGCCGAAGGCGGGCTCGGCGCCGAGGGCGTCTACATCGGGCGCGACGTCCACGCCGAGGCTTCCTTCGTCTTCGATCCGTTCGCGCTGTACGGCCGCGTGGAGGGATTCACCAATCCGAACCTCCTGCTCGCCGGGGTCATCGGCCAGGGCAAGAGCGCCTTGGCCAAGTCCTTCGCCCTACGTTCGGTGGCCTTCGGATACCGCGTCTACGTACCGTGTGACCCGAAAGGCGAGTGGACGCCGGTGGCGGAAGCCCTCGGCGGCCGGTCCGTCGCTCTCGGCCCCGGACTGCCCGGCAGACTGAACCCCCTGGACGCGGCCCCTCGCCCGGAGAGCGTGGCAGAGGCCGACTGGGTCGGTGAGATCCGCAAACGACGCTTGCTCCTGCTCGGCTCCCTGGCCCGGACGGTCCTGGGCCGGGATCTGATGCCCGTGGAGCACACCGCCCTGGACGTCGCCTTGGATGCTGTCGTCACTCGCGCCGCCGCCACCGGCCGCACGCCGCTCCTCGGTGACGTCGCCGCCATCCTCAACAACCCCAGTGCGCTGGACGAAGCCGCTGGGATGATGTCGGGCCAACTCGGTGACGCCGCCCGCGACCTGGCTCACGCAATGCGGCGCCTCGTCCACGGTGACCTGGCCGGCATGTTCGACGCCCCCTCCACCGTCGCCTTCGACCCGAACGCACCGATGCTCACCATCGACCTGTCCCGGCTCGGCGGGTCCGGCGACGACACCGCCCTCGTCCTGGCGATGACCTGTTCGAGTGCCTGGATGGAGTCCGCCCTCTCCGATCCGTCCGGCGGTCGGCGTTGGATCGTGTACGACGAGGCGTGGAGGTTGATGCGGCACGTCGGGCTGTTGCAGCGCATGCAGGCCCAGTGGAAGCTCAGCCGCGGCCTCGGCATCGCCAACCTCATGGTGATCCACCGGCTGTCCGACCTGCTCACCGCTGGCGACGCCGGATCACAGGGCCGTGCCCTCGCCGAGGGCCTTCTCGCCGACTGCAGCACCCGCATCATCTACCGCCAGGAGACCGACCAACTCCACGCCGCAGCAGCCTTGCTGGGCCTGACCTCGGTGGAGACCGACGCGATCTCCCACCTCAACCGGGGCCGCGGCTTGTGGAAAGTCGCGGGCAGGAGCTTCATCGTGCAGCACCTCCTACACCCCCATGAGCTGGTGCTCTTCGACACCGACGCTCGCATGCACTGAGAAGCCCCGAGTTCACGGACCTCATCCCCGATAACCAGCCCAGCCAGCACCGGAGCGGCCGATGCTACGGCTGCTCGGTCACCGTCGGCAGGTTGTGCCATGCATGTCCACAGTCGCCCTTGCAGTACATCTCGCGGCGGCGAGTGTCAGCAACGGCGAACACGGAGACAAGGACACGGAACGCCTTGACATGTTCAGCGGAGGGCAGGCCCGCGAACCCGTAGCGGGGCGGGTCCATGCAGATCATCACCGAGGGGTTGGCCGTGGGCTTCACACCGGACCGCGCCACCCCCGCACGGCCGTCCGCAGCAGTGATGTGCGCCTGCATCGCATAGCCGGCGACCTCCTGCAGAACCTCCTGCCGGCGTGTCGGGGCGAGGCCGGAGAACCAGCCCGCACCAGCATCCAACGTACGGAGCCCTTGGGAGATTTCGTTGACAACCCGCTCGGTCTCGCGCCAGAAGGTGCTGCCGTCGTCGCTGCTCGGTTCGGTCATCGCTTGATGATTTCACGATGCCAATTCCGGACGAAGGCCCGTATTCCGCGCCCGAGACAGCGCGGGCAAAACCGGGAACCGTCCGCTGATGAGAGGAGCTGCTTCTGTCCGACCTCGACCAGCAGATGCTGCTGATCACCCTGGCCGGCCAACTGAACGACGCCGCCGACAGGCTTCCGCTACCCGACATGATCCAGCCCACTCCGGCCCTCGCGAAGATCCTGGAAGACGAAATCCGCACCGTCGAGGGGCTGCTGAACAACCTCTCCAGCGAGTCCGCCTTCCGCTTCCGGGCCGGCAGCCGCGAACCTCTCCCGCCCGCCGCCCACATCAGACAGACCACCACCGCACTCGTGAAGGCTGCTGAACCAGTCGGCGCCGCGCTGCGCGACCTCGACGCGGCCGTGTCCTGCCTGGCCCACGCCGACGACTGCCGACATCGGTCCGCAGGCCCCGAACAGGAACAGGCACTCGCCTTCGCCCGCGAGGGCCTGCTGTGGACCATCGTCCATGCGCACCGGCGTCTGGTCCACGCCGTGGCTCTGCTGCGCACCGCCGCCGAGCACCGCACCCCCTCCCCACCGCGGCAGGGAACAACGCTGCACGGTCCGCGGCAGGCGAAGAGGCCCACTCGCTGATCCCTGCTTCCCCCCTCCCGCGCCACCCGCCTCGGCGAATACGCATGCGCACGCTGTCCTTCAGGAACTCGATGTTCACCCACTCCGCTGAGATCACCCTCACCACCAGCCGCGCCCTCGGCCTCGTCGCCATCGCATCCGGCGAGAACTACCAACAGGCCGAACGCGCTTTGGCCGACGCCGGATTCAGTCGTCTGCCCAACGGAGCGTTCGCCTTCCCACTTACCGACCCACAGGCCACCCGGTCCATCGCCAGCACCTTGGTGCATCACGCCCACGCGCGCTGCGCCACCATCACCCCCAGCAGCCATCCCTACCTCGGCGACCTGGGGGCCGAAATCGCCTCCCGGCTCCCCGGTTCATGGACAGCCGAACTACAGATCTTCAGCCACCCTCTATGGCAGGAGGACCTCTGGCCCATACTGTGGGAGGCCGACGAGATCTACCGCGCCCTCGAAGACCACCGCGTCCCCTTCGCCTCTGTGCTGAAAAACAGCGTCGGCACCAAGTTGCTGCTGATCGAACGCCCTGGTCACCGCAGTGGGTACCTGCTGGGGGCTCTCACGGACCGGGAACAAGAGGACCCCCGCACGGACCCCACCACACCGCACAGCATCGTGCTGCCGGCCGATCCCGACCTCGCCGCACACGCGATCGCCCACACCTTCCTGCCCTCCTACCGTCGCGCCCTGCACAACCAGAACCTGAACAACGTCCTGCGTAGCCTGGAACGCATCCAGGAGGAACACGAAACGCTCCAGGTGATCAAGGAATCCGGCCGCTACAGCGACGGGGTACCTCTCAGCACCTCCCGCCTGATCGCAGAACTGGAACGGGACTTCGCCGACCACGCATGGCTGTCCTTCCGTGCCGTACTCGACCACGCCCCGGGCCTGCTCGCCCGCTGCCGACCCGCCGCCACCGCCTGGCCCGATGACGCCGCGGCGCTGGCCCGGCTGCACGAAGCCGTCACCGACAGCCAGGACGCCTGGACCGAGTGGAACGACCTGCGCCGCGACTTGTACTCGGTCCCCCAGACGCTGTCCTCCCGCGAGTGGAGCCAGGTCCGCGGGCAGCTCGGTCTCGCCGTCCTGCCGGCCATCGAGACATGGCTCGCCGACAGCGCAGCGTTCGAGCGTCAGGCCCGGGCCGCCGTGCCAGGTGGACCGACCGCACTGTCCGCGCCCAGTCCACGACTGCTCATCGCCACCGTGCCCGTCGCCGGCCACGCCCACACGGCCCGGACGGAGCGAAGCCGATGAGCGCCGAAGCGATCCGCATCACCCGCGGCCAGGGTGGCGAAGTCGAAGTCCACGGCCCGGTCGACGCCTTCGCCGCCAGCGTCCTGGCCCGCGCCGGATTCGATACCTACCCCACGCTGCGTGGCCGGTGGATTCGCCTCCCGTTCGACCTCGGTCCCGTCTGGGAGAACGAGCACGCCACCTGGGCCGCGGAAATGCTCATCGCCGCCCACTACGACGTCGACCTCGACCCTGACCTGTGCGCCACGCCGCCCGCCCGGTCGGCGCCGCCGGTGGTGGGCCGCACGAAGGTCGCGATGATCACGCAGCCCGCCCCTACCGACAGTCCACGACGGCAACGGCGCTGACCCGGCCGCCGGTTCTACGCCCACGATCACCGTCCGGCTTCCCGTGCGCCCGTGTCTCTGCCCCACTGGGCCGTCTCCCGGTTCCAGCCGACACCAGGACCGCGTGCCTCGGGCCGCCACGGGGCTGAGGCACGCGGTTCTCAACACCCCCATTCTTGAATCGCTTTGAGGAGATCCATCCATGGCAGTTGTTGGTACACCCGGCTATCAGAACGTGCGGAAAGGCGAGTCAGGTAGCTGCGGGGCGGTGAGGCCCGCCCTGGAGCATGTCGGCAGTCATTGCCCATCGTTCGTGGTCCAGCCACGCACCGTTGATGTGCTGGAAGCTCCGGGCCCGCCTCGCCTTCGCCCAACACCCCACCGCTTTCCCGCCACCACCGATAGGAGATCCGCCTTGTCCGAAGCACCAGCAGAGCCGTTCATGACGATCCGGCACACCATCACCGGCGAGATCACCACCACCGGCTACAACGCCGCCGCCCGGCGGATCCTGCTCCAGGCCGGCTTCGAAGAGACGCCAGGCTGCGCCTGCCGAGCGACGGAACCCGGTACGGAGCGGACGCACGGGCCTGCTCGGCAGCCAGCGAGCTGCTCGTCGCCGGCCATCCCCTGCACCTGGACCGAGCCCTCGGTCGGCCGGTGAGCGCCGACGGTACGCCCCGGTTGGCCCGGTCGCCGATGTCGGCACAGTCCGTGATCCGCTCCGAGAGCGGCCAGCCTCTCCAGCGCATCGCCAACCCCGCCCGCACCCGCACCTATTGAAGGGGCCTCGTTTTGACCACACCCGGAACGCCTACCAGTCCAGCGCGCACCAAGGGCGGCGAACTACGGGCCAAGGTGGCCCGGCTGCTGGCCGACCGGTCGGCGGACACGCTCACCATCGGGGACATGGCCAGGCAGCTGGGCCACTCCCACGGCGCCGTCCGCAACGCCGCCCTCACCCTGGTGCGACGCGGCGAGGCCGACCAAGGCGGAACCGGACAACCGGAGTTCCGCGCGAACGCGAAAACCGCCGCGGCCGCGCAGACCGCTGTGATCAGCCCACCGGGCACCCACTCTCCCCGCGCCCAGGCGGCCACGGCCCGCACGACCATTCCCGCAGCAGCCACGCCCAGGCAGACCGGCCCGATCCGCCGCGCGGGGGGCCAGGTCTACCACCCCCGGGAGCTGGCCGATCTGCCCGACGTCGAGGCGTTGAATCGCTTGCGCGACGCCGACGTGCCGGTGCTGCTCTACGGCCCTCCGGGCACCGGCAAGACGAGTCTGGTCGAGGCGGCGTTCTCGGACCTGCTCACCGTCGCCGGTGACGGCGACACCACGGTCGGCGACTTGATCGGCGAGTACACACAGGACGACGCGGGAGCCTACGTCTTCCAGTACGGTCCGCTGGTCACCGCGATGACCGAGGGCCGCGCCCTGCTGATCGACGATGCCACCTTGATCTCACCGAAGGTCCTGGCGGCGCTGTATCCCGCGATGGACGGGCGCAGGCAGATCCAGGTCAAGGCCCACAAGGGCGAGACCATCAAGGCCGAGCCGGGCTTCTACGTGGTGGCGGGCCACAATCCCGGCGTCCACGGGGCGGTTTTGACGGAGGCGCTCGCGAGCCGGTTCAGCGTGCAGATCCAGATCGGCACGGACTATGACCTCGCCCTGGCGCTGAGGATCGATGCCCGGGTGGTCCGGGTCGCCCGACACCTCGCCCGCCAGGTCGAACTCGGCGAGCTGGGCTGGGCCCCCCAACTGCGGGAACTGCTCAGCTACCAGAGGACCGAGGCCGTCCTCGGCACCAAGGCCGCGCTCGCGAACCTCGTCGGCATCGCTCCTGTGGAGGATCGCGACACCGTCGCCGCCGCCGTCATCAAGGCTGCCGGCGTCAAGAAGATCGCGCCCCTCACCCTCGGCAAGCAGCTCCCCGCCTCGGCCGCCCGGCAGCCCCCGGGCAGCACCGGCTCCGCACACCGGGGCCACGCGCGATGAGCGCCCACCACCACGTCCAGTCCCCCGCCACCACGCCGGACGACGACGCCGACCTCGCGCGCTGGGACGACGACGGCGCCCCGCCCGCGCAGCCCCGTTCCTCCCCGGACGCGTGGCTGCGCGTGGGAGCCGAACTCGGCGACCGGCTGGTCGACCTCTCTGGCCGCCAGGACCTCCTCGTCACCTGCCGCCCCGGCACGCGCAGCGGCGCACCGGCCGCGTTCTTCCCCACTCTGGGCGAGGTTGAGTTCGACGCCCGCCTGTTCGCCCCGCTCCAGCCCCACGAGATCAATCCGCGGATCGTGGGCGACGAGGACCGGTATCCCGCCGCCTGGGGAGTGTTCGTCCACGAGGCCGCGCACGCGGCCCACTCCGTCTGGACACAGCCTGCCGGAGCGGACCCCCGCGTCGTCGAGGCCGCGCTGCTGCTGGAGGAGAGCCGTGTCGAAGGCGCACACCTGATCACGCGGCCCACGGACCGCACGTACCTGCGCACCAGTGCCCGAACCCTGGTCATGCCCGACATCGCCCATCCCACCCTCCAGGGCATCGAGCACGCCGCCGGCGTGGCGGCCCTGGTCCTCGGCCGCCGTGACGTCGGCATCCTGGATGCCGGCGAGACCCGGACCGTCGCCGATCTGTGCGAAAAGGTACTGGGCACAGACCTGCTGGCCACCCTCACCCGCATCTGGACCGCAGCCCATCAGTGCGCCGACCACGACGCCACGACCATGCTCGCGCACGCTCAAAAATGGTGCGACGCTCTGGACGCCGCTGCCCCCACCCTGCCCGTGCCGGAGAACCTCACCGATCTGCTGTCCGGCGCCGTGGGGGTCGTCATGGACAGCACGGCCGCCACCGACACCGCCGACCTCGCGGCACAGGTCGCAGCGGCCACCGCCGTGGCCGCGCACTCCAAGGCGCAGGCACAGGACCGCACCCAGCGGGCCGGCCAACGACGCAAAGCCGCCGCCACCGCCAAGTCGGTCTTCAACGCCCGTGGCACCACCGTCGCTCCCGACGGCACACCGGCGCCCTACGGCAACCCGGTCACCGGCACCCGCAGGCCCACCGCCGCCGAGCAGAGTGCCGCCGCGCGCCTGAGCCGCGCCCTGCGTGCCGCCGCCTACCGCGAGCGGACCGAGAAGCGGACCACCAGCCCCACCCCGCCCGGCCGCCTCAACATGCGCGCGGCCCTCGCCCGCGACGCTCAGCGCGCGGCCGGGTCGGTCCCCACCGCGGAACCGTTCACCCACACCCGCCGCCGGAACTCCCCCACCCCACCGCTGCGTGTGGGTATCGCCGTCGACGTCTCCGGCTCCATGCGTGCCGCCTGCGCGCCCGTCGCGTCCGCTGCCTGGATCGTGGCACGCGCAGCAGCCCTGACCGACCCCGACTCCCTTACCGCCACCATCGCCTATGACATGCACCTGACCGCATTGACCCGACCCACCCACCGAGCACCAGAGCGCGTGACGACGTTCGATGCCAATGGCGGCCACCACAACCTCGGCGACGCCATCGACGCACTCGACCACGGCCTCGAACTCAGCCGCCCCGGCGCCGGCCGCCTCCTCGTGATCGTCACCGACGCCCGGTACGGCAGCGACGAAACCGCTCAAGCCGTCACCCGCGTCAAGCAGCTCACGACCGCTGGCTGCGCCGTACTCCAGCTCACCCTCACCGCGGAGTCCCACCACTTGCCGGGGACCACCTTGCTGCACCTGCCCCAGCCCTCCAGCGCTCCCGTCGCCATCGCCACAGCGGCCACAGACGCCATCCGCAGGACACGCTGAGACGACGCAGAAGGCGGAAGCGTCCCCGAGACCACCGCCAAGCACTCCAGACCACCTCCGTCCGCCGCATGAATCGTGCATCTGATGCACGACCCTCCGCAACGACGCAGGCCACCACCCCAACCGCCAACGAAAGGCACTCGATTTGAAGCCCCAGACCAGCAGCCCGACCTCGAACGTAACGCCCATCAAACGGAATTCCCCGGGGGTCCGTACGCAGTGGACCGTGGAGCACGCGTGCTCCCACCAGGTGGTTCATGACCTGTCCGACCGTCCTGCCGACAAGCGGGCGGGTTTTGCCCGTTGGCTCGTGGCCAAGGACTGCACCGACTGCTGGAAGGCGGCGCGTGACGCCGACACCGAGTCCAAGAAGGAGTGGCTCGCGGCCAAGCGCGCCGCCGAGCAAGAGGCTGCCGTCGCCTGGGCAACACAGTTCGACATGCCGCGGCTGGAAGGCCCGGAGAAGGCCCTGGACTGGGGCGAGCGCTCGCGCCACCAGCTGATGACGGCCGCGCACACCGCGCTGGTCGCGGAGGGGAGTTGGGACGAGGCGGACTGGGCGGAGCTGGAAGAGAAGGCCCGCTCCGTCACCCGCGCCGGATGGTGGATCGACCAGCGCTACGCCGAGGGCACCGATCTGCTCGAACTCCTCGACGCAGCCACCGAGGCGGACCGCAGAACGGAGAACCCGTTCCGCTGACAGCGGGGGAACATAGCCAGGAAACGCCGGTTAGCCAAACCGGCGTTCCCCTGGACCATTGTTCCTCCCACCCCACCACCGATCGCGTGGAAGGAACCGCATGTCCCAGCCCCCGCCCACTTCGGCCTTCGCGCCGACCCCTGACCCGCTCACCCCCGACCGGGACATCACCCACGCCCACTTCCAGCCCGGTGACACCGTCGTCGTGCTGAAGGGGATATCCGGCGGGGAACTATGGGGAGACGCGATGCGCGTCGTCGCCCCGTCCTGGCACACCCCGACCGACGAGAACGGCTGGCGGCTGCGTGATGCGACCGGCGGCACCCAGTCCTACGTCACCGGCCACCCCCGCTACCTCGTGCACCTCTCGCGCCGTTGCCCGGACTGCCTGATCTACCTGCGGGCCATGGAGGACGCCCTCCTGCTGCGCTACGCCAGCCGTAACGAGCTGATCGACTGCGGCTGGTACACCACCACCGCCCTCAACCAGCTCGTGCACATCGCCGACATCCAGGGCAGCCCGTGACCCCCGCCTGCACGAGCGGATCCACATGCCGCACACCCCGCCCGCGGACATCCTGCGGCGCCTTGCGGACGGGGCGCGCCACGTCGAGCAGGACCTCCGCCTGATCCCCGTCCACACCGGCCTCACGGCGCGGCCCGCCAGCCCGGCGCTGCCGGAGCCGACACGGCGCGCCGTCTGGAGTTGATCGCCCGGCCGCCTCCACGCCATCTGCCAGGACCTGGGCACCACCGCAGCCCACCTGGTCCAGCCACAGGCCGCCGCCATACCGTCCGCCATCCGGCACACCTCCCACCGATCACCGATCGCCATAGGAGAAACGTCTCCTTGCCCCGTACCGACCGCTTCCTGGACATCCGCCGCGACCCCCACTCCGGCGAACTCCTCGCCCGTGGCGGTGACTCCGAGGCGCACAGCATTCTCCAGCGCACGGGTTTCGTCGCCGTCGTCCGCGTCCACGAGACCTACCACCGCGCCCCCACCAGGCTCACCGAGGGCGACGAGTCCCGACTCGCCACCAACGCCGTGGCCCGCCTTCGCTCCGCCGGGTACCGCGTTGACTGCGACACGGACTTCGACACCGACGCCCGCCCTGCCAGTTACCTGCCGCTGGGTGCTCCGGTCGCCCACCTCGCCGAACGCCTTCGCGAGGCCACTACTACCCATGAGGCGGCCGACGCATTGACCGAGCTGACCGCGTCCCACGACGGCGTCCTCGCCGCGCTGGAGGAAGTCCTCGTCGCCTCCGCCGATTTCCACGACGGACTTGGCGGTCCGTCCGACCAGTACATCGCCCGGCGGCTCCGCCACCTCGCTGACGAGCATCTCCGCGTCATCCGCGGCGACCTCTCCTACCTCCGCAACAAGCTCACCGACCGGCACGCCCCTCACCCCGGCCGCAGTGCCTGCACCAAAGAGGTCCCCGCCGCCGAACGCGAGCGCTCCGCCGTGTGCGCCTGCCCGACCCCGCCGCGCACGCTCCCGGCCCCACCGCCCCCGCTGGGCTCCGGACTGCGCCGCTGACTCCTACCTCGCCCAAGGACACCATGCACGACCATGACATCTCCGAGCGCCTCGCCTCGTACGCCGACGTCCTCGCCAGTGAACTCCCCGGCACTTGGACCAGCTCCCACCTCCCGCCGGACGCCAAGGACGACCTCACCGAACTCGCCGACCGGATCTGGGACCTGGACCTGGTCGCCGCCTCCCTCGCCGAGCACCCTCTGAAGCAGGCAGCCGTCCTGAGCCGCCCGGACGGTGCCCAGCTCGTCGTCCTGGACCGGCACGACGAGCGCGACGGCTTCCTCATCGCCGCCGTCGCGCCCCGCGCTCTGCCCGACGAGGCGTACCACGCGGTTCCCGAGCCCAACGGCATCGCCCTGGCGGACGACCCGTTCCTGAGCGCCGAGCAGATAGCCGGCGATCTGCTGACCCGCTACGACAGCGCCCTTGCCCAGGTCCGGTACAACGCCCTGGAAGGCATCCAGCTCTCCCAGCCGGACCGGGTCGTCCTGGCCTGGCAGTCAGACGGCAGCGTTGCCACCTCCACCGTCGACGACCGGATCGGCACGATCCTCGTCGCCCACGGCTTCGTCCAAGACCCGCAGATCGGCGTCTACCGCCTCAACGGCGACGACACCCAGGCGCAGGCCCGTGCCCTGCGCGAGATCGGCCCGCAGCTGGACGTGCTCGGCATCGGCACCGCCCTCCGGCACCCCGCAGGCCGGACCGCGCCCACCTCCGCCCCGGCCTCCCTGCCGCCGGTCCCGGCCGGCCCCCGTACGTCGGCCACCCGGACTCGATGACCTTCAAAGAGCCCGATTTGTGGGTGCCGGAGTACGTCATCGCTTGCCTCTCCGTGAAGAACCCGACACCGTCCCCTTGCCCTTCGGGCCCCGCGCCAGCTCGACACGCTCCGTAAAACGCCTGGGCGGCCCCGGCACCGTACCGGGCCCCTGCCCCGATCGATTCCCGGAGGAACCAGTAACACCCCGTACACCCCCACCGATCAGCCACCGGCTCAAGCCCCGACTCGCAACGGCCCTGTTCCGCCGCTACCTGCGCGCTTGCATCCCGACCGGCCCCGACCGTGCCTCCCCGCTGGCCGACGCCCGCCCGGAGGACGTCCTCGCCGAGACGCAGCGCGTCGGCCCCCGTCACCGCCACTGACCGTCCACCGACCCGGAGGAGCATGTCCCACCCCGCCCCCTACCCGGTGAGACTGGCCGACGAGATCACCCGCCAGCTCAGCCAGCTCGCCGACCACCTCTCCCAGCTTCCCCCGCCTCAGGCCGCGCAGGTCATCGCCCGCGTTCTCGACCTGGACACCGGAGTCCTCGGCGGCATCACCCACCTCGTCGCCACCGGCAGCGTGTTCGCCAAGGACCAGGCCGAACAAGGCGCCCTCCCCGCGGAGGTGTGGCTCGCCCTGGGCCGCGCCTCGAACGAACTGCACGACATCACCCTCGACCTGGACGAACACCAGGACACCCTGCAGCACGTCGGCACCCAGCCCGCCACCACTGCGGCGAAGCCCCCGACACCCGCACCGCTCGTGGTCCGGCGGCACCGGTGAAGAAGAAACAGTGGCAGGGCTGGGGGCCAGGCGAGCAGGCCGAGCAGCATTACCTCGTCCAGCCTCGCGCCCTCGCCGGCGGCGGCGACATCCGTCACGTCTCGGAGTTCCTGCGCGCCTCGGGATGGCAGGACAGGTCCAAGAAGGGCGGCCCTCTGCTCATGGAGAGTCCGGACCGCACCGTCCGTATCGCCTACAACCCCTACGTCCTTCCCGGCGGGTGGACCATCCACGGCCAAGCGGACGGCCTGAACGACGAGTGGTCGGCGCACCTGGGCCGACAGACCCCGGTGGAGATCGTCGCCGGTCTGACCGACGCTCTCAACCGCCCACGCTCCGCCCACGCCCCCAACGTCTGGGCACCGTTGGAGGAGCAGAAGTGGCACACGCGTTTCGAGGGTCAGGACTACATGGCAACGAGTCCCGACGGCACCGCGTGGATGCAGTACCAGCAGGGCCCTGGCGGCGGCGTGATGTGGTGGACCGGAGCGAAGGACCGTCAGGGCAACGGCTGGACGGCCCACTTCACACCGAACACGCCGATCCACCTGGTGCAAGCCTTCTCGGCCGAGCTTGCCAGCCCCGACCCCGTGATGCGTCCGCGCGGACGCGTGCCGCTGAGTGCGCAGATCCGTACCTGGTCGGTCTCCGTCAAGCCCTCCCAGCTCACTGCGTGGCAGCAAGCCCGGATCACAGCTGCCCGCGCCGCCACCTGGGCCAGCAACAGCGCCCGAAGCACCCGGCCGCGCACCACCGCCCGTCCCCACGCCCCCGCCGGAGGCGCACGGACCCGCCGCTGACCCAACGCCCCGTTCCAAGGAGCCCGATGCCCGAACTCGCCCCGGACACCATCCACACACTGACCGAAACCCCGTCTGGCCTCACCGACTGCCTGCGCGAGAACCCCGACCTGTACGGCAGCACCGCCGCGAGCGAGCCGGGGTGCGGCCAGTGCCCCTGAGCGAGCGGCAGTTCGCCGCGTTCGCCGACAAGCACGCCGGGCAGATCCCGTTCGACACCAGCCCCCGTCACCTCGCCGGCCCAGGGGATGCCCGCCACGTCACCCACGGCCTGGCCGCCGCCGGATGGAGCGCCGTCTCCGACCCGTTGAGCGCCGAGATCGTCCTGCACAGCCCCGATCTTCGCCACCGCCTCCAGTTCGATCCGCAGTCCGCCACCTCCGCGTGGTGGCGGCTGCGGGCCGAGCCCACCGACACCGAGCCCGGCTGGTACGCCGAGTTCGGCGAACTCGTGCCCGCCGAGGTCCTCGCCGGTTTCACCGACGCCCTCATCGCCCCGCCGCCACAACAGCAGGACCCGTGGCAGCCGGTGGCCTCGGCAGGCTGGCACCACGGCCCAGACGGTATTGCGCATTCGCCGGACTCCATGTGCCGCATCGAACTACGCCCGCTGAGCGAATTCAGCGACCGGCCGTCCTGGCACGTCGAGACCCGTGAGCCCGGCCACGGACTGTTCCCCGGCCCGCGCATCTGGCACGCCTACTTCGACGAGCGCACCCCCGCCCACCTCGTCGGATCGTTCCTCACCGCACTGACCGACCGTAGCCCGCTCCAACGCGGCATGTACGACCGCACCGGCCACTACAGCGCCGCACAAAAGCCCAGTCCGCTGCGCCCGCAGCAGGTGGTCGACGCGCACACAGCGCGTATCGAGTCGCTCCGCGCCCGGGCACGCTCCGCCCGCCGACAGCAGACGAAACCCGCACCGACCCCGGCGAAGGCCCACACCGCCCAGCCAGCCGCCCGCCGTTGAACCGACAGGACTCCTCCCCCATTTCCGCCGATCACCGCGCACACCGCGACTCCCTCCGTCACCTCGACCGCTACGTGAGCGACAGCAAGAAGATCCTCGACGCCTGGGACGCCTACGCCGACGAGCACACCGACCTCGACGGATGGCCCTACGACGACCACGCCTACGGCCTGCGCGCGAGCCAGCGCGACGCCGACACCGCCGAGGCGTTCGAATCGCTCCGGTACGGCGCTCGCCACCTGCTGGTCACGGCGGAGACGCAACTGGGTCACCTGTCAGGTGACACCATGCAGAGCCGCTGGGTCTACCAGTTGGGCGTCCTGCACGCCGCCCTCGACCGGCTCGAGCAACTGCAAGAGCAGTGGCTGGAAACCCGAGACGCCCTCCCCGCCAGCGCCAAGCCCGGCACTACGGCCTTCGACGACGCACTCGCCGAGTACCACGCCGAATCGTGGAGCTACCTCGACGACTGGGCCACCCACGGCAAGACGCTCCGCGAGATCAACACCGCCGCCAGCAAAGCCCCTTCACCTCTGGCACCTGCACCGATACCCGCTCTTGCGGCCGACCGGCGGGTCCCGGCACGGAAGTGACCATGCCCCTGGATCCCGAAACTGTCGAGGTCGACTTCATCACCCTGCATCACCCGGCTGGATGCGGTGACCCCGCCTGGGGCACCGTCCCTCTCCACCGCGCCTGCAGCTGGAGCTACAGCACCGAGAGCGATCCCAACGCGAGAACCGTCGGCCAAGAACAGCCGCAAACGCTGATCCCTCCATCCCCGCCCGGAAGCACATAGCCCTTGCCCCCTTCCTCCTCCAGCAACACCGACGGGTACGACCTCGTCCTGCGCCTCCTCCTTGGCGTGCTCGCCGTCGTCGTCCCCTTGTCCCACCTCGCCTGGCTGTCCGGCAACGTCACCTCCTACCTCACCGGATCCGACTGGGCCCCCTACCAGCCGACTACCGCCCTGCTCCACCCCGAGCAGGTCTGGCCCAACGCAGGAGAAACATCCCTGCTGATCGGTGCACGCATCGTTCCCGCTCTCTTCCTCCTTGCCCTCGGAACGGCCGCGGGCATTCTGTGGGCCCGGTACAAGAACCGCAGCGGCGGCCGGAAGAAGATCACCGGCATGGCCAAGGCCCGGGACATCCAACCGCTGATGGCCAAGGCGATCACCGCCAAAGCCCGCTCCCTGCGCCCGAGTCTGAAGGACGCCAAGCGCATCGAGGCCCGCGACACCGGCGTCCTGCTCGGCAACCTGCAGGGCACCCGGCACGAGGTGCGCATGGGCTACGAGGACGTGGCCGTCGCCATCATGGCGCCCCGCTCGGGCAAGACCACCTCGCTCGCCATCCCCTCCATCCTTGCCGCACCGGGCCCGGTCCTGCTGACCTCGAACAAAGCCGCCGGTGATGCCTTCACCGCGACCTACGACGCCCGCGCCCGCGTCGGACAGGTGTGGTCGATGGACCCGCAGCAGATCGCGCATGCCGCACGCGAGATGTGGTGGAACCCCTTGGCGGACGCCAAAACCCTGGACGGCGCCGGGCGGTTGGCCGGGCACTTCCTCGCTGCGAGCGTGGACGCCTCTCAGCAGGGCGACTTCTGGTCCAAGGCCGGATCCAACATCCTCGCCCAGCTCTTCCTCGCCGCAGCCCTCGACGACCGGCCGATCACCGACGTCATGCAGTGGCTGGCCTTCCCCGCCGACCGCACCCCGCTCGACATCCTCCGCGACCACCAATTCGCCGCCGTCGCCACCCAGCTCAAAGGCACCGTGGAGGGACCGCCGGAAACCCGGGACGGCATCTACGAGACCGCCCGCCAGTACGCCGCCGCGCTGCTGAACAGCGAGATCGCCGCCTGGGTCACCCCACAGAAGGACACCGCCGAGTTCAAGCCGTCCGCGTTCGTGACCTCCACCGACACGCTGTTCCTGCTCAGCAAGGACGGCGGTGGCGGAGCCTCGGCACTGATCGCCGCGTGCGCGGACTCGGTGATGCGTGCCGCGACCGCGCAGGCCGAACGCGCCAGCGGACGCCTCGACCCTCCCATGCTCGCGATCCTCGACGAGGCCGCCAACGTCTGCAAGATCTCGGATCTGCCGGACCTGTACTCGCACCTCGGGTCACGCGGCATCATCCCGATCACCATCCTGCAGTCCTACCGCCAGGGCCAGAAAGTGTGGTCGGACGCCGGAATGGACGCCATGTGGTCCGCCTCGACCGTCAAAGTCATCGGCTCCGGGATCGACGACCCGGACTTCGCGGACAAGCTCAGCCGTCTGATCGGCGACCACGACGTCGAGACGACCTCCATCTCACACTCGGAGTCCGGCAAGTCGACCTCGATCAGCATGCGACAGGAACGGATCCTGCCCGCCGACGCCATCCGAGCCCTCCCCAAGGGCACCGCACTCTGCTTCGCCACCGGCATGCGGGCCGCCATGCTCGACCTTCGCCCGTGGTACCTGGAGCCCGGAGCGAAGGAGCTGTCCGCAGCGTCCGCCCGCGCATCCAGAGCGATCACCGCCCGCGCCGTGGCAAAGCACGCGCCGACGCAGGACGACTTCGGACTGGCCACGTGATACTCGACCTCTTCGCGGGGCCGGGCGGCTGGAGCAGAGCACTGGACGTCCTCGGCGCCCGCGACATCGGTCTGGAATGGGACGAGTGGGCCTGCAAAACCCGTTTGGCTGCTGGACAGTTGACGGTCCGGACCGACGTGGCGATGTATCCGACATGGCCCTTCATCGGCCGCACCCATGGACTGATCGCCTCCCCGCCCTGCCAGGCATGGAGCATGGCCGGCAAACGCCTCGGCCTGGTCGACCAGCCGCTGGTGCATGCGGCGGTCGAGGATCTGGCCGCCGGACGTGACACCCGCGAACGCCTCCTCGCCGCGTGCCGTGACGAGGGTTCCCTGCTCGCGGCCGAGCCGATGCGCTACTTGCATGCCCTGAACACGGTCGGCGAGCCCGACTGGGTCGCCATGGAGGAGGTTCCGGACGTCCTGCCCCTGTGGAAGCAGTACGCAGCCGTCCTGCGCGGATGGGGGTTCTCGGTCTGGTACGGAATCCTCAACGCCGCCGACTTCGGCGTTCCGCAGACCAGGAGGCGGGCAATCCTCCTCGCCTCCCGGGTCCGTACGGCGCAACCTCCCACGCCCACACATGCCCAAGTCGCCGAGCCGGAATCGCTGTTCGGGCCGGGCCGCGCCCGCTGGGTCAGCATGGCCGAAGCCCTGGGGTGGGGTGCGACCGACCGCCCTGTCCCCACCGTCTGCGCGGGCGGTGGACCCGGTGGCGGACCCGAACCGTTTCCTTCGGGCTCCCGCAAGACGCTCTCCTACGCCCGGGAGCGTGGCACGTGGATACCCCGGCCGGACGGGGCGGCTCTCAAGTCCCGCCGCGAAGGCGCTGGATGGGCTGCCCGGCACGGCACGCGCGAGAACCGGGCCGCCGAAGCCCACCGCTGGTCCTGGTCCCTGCGCAGCAACAACCAGGCCAACGCCACCGTCCGTCCGCTGTCCGAGCCGGCCGGCACCCTGTTCTTCGGGCACCGCGCGAACGAGTGCACCTGGGTCGCCGAACCCGCCTCACCGCTGGCCGAAGAAGCCGATGCGCCCGCCGTTCCCGAGCCGATCCGGATCACCGCCCACGAGGCCGGCCTCCTGCAGACCTTCCCCACCGACTACCCCTGGGCCGGCAACAAGGGCCAACAGTTCTCCCAGATCGGCAACGCCGTTCCCCCGTTGCTCGCCGGCCACCTCCTCGCCCCGCACCTCGGCGTCACCCTCGACCCCGACGACTTCACCCTCGCCGCCTGATGTCCTACACCCACGAACCCGGCGAAGACGACCTCGACGCCATCGCGCCGCCCCAGCCCGTGTTCCACGTCGAGCAGGCCCTACTCGGGGCCCTCCTCCTCGACCCTCACCGTCTGGGCGACGTGAGCGGCATCGCCGCCGACTCGTTCTCCACCGTCGCGCACGCCGCCCTGTACACCGCGATCACCACCCTGCCGCGGCCCGACCCCGCCGAACACGCGAAGAACACCAAGTGGCTCGACCGCGTGCTCGCCGCGGGCCGAGAGCAGGCGTGCGGGCTGACCGCCTCATACCTGCACACCCTCGTCCAGGTCTGCCCCTCGCCCAGCCACACCCCCTCCTACGCCCGGATGGTCGAGGCGGAGCACGCCCGCCGCCGCCTGCTGACGGCCGCCGAACGCCTCATCCACACCGTCCACGACGTCTCCCTCCCGCACCCCGTCCAGACGGTGCTCGCCGAGGCCGACGCGCTCGCCGCGGTCGTGGACGACATCGCAAACCGCTTCCCGCCACGCGCTGGTGTGCTGCCCCGCACCACGGCACCGCCTCCGCCCGCCGCGCCCGACCCCGCAGAGGCCGTCGAGGAGGAGCAGATACTGCTCGCCACCGCCACGGCCTACCCCTCCGACATCGAAGCCGTCCGGTGGCTGCTCCCCGACGACCTCACCCTGCCGCTGCACGCCGGCTTGTGGCAGTGCCTGAACGGCCTTGCCCGCCGCCAAGAGCCCGTCGACCCCGTCACCGTCCTATGGGAAGCCCAGCAGCGCGGCCTGCTGGACGACGGCAGTGAACCAGGCGAGGTCCTCCGCATGCTGGCCGAACCGGCCGGATCCGCCGAGCACTGGGGCGAGCGCGCCCTGCAGCGCTCCCTCCTGGCCACGGCCGAACACACCGGCCGACGCATCGAGGCATACGCCGTCGACCCGGGGAACGCCCCCTTCCAACTCGTCGTCGGCGCCCGCCGCGCCCTCGCCGACATCGCCGCCGTCCGCACCCGCTGGCAGCACGCCACCGGAGCCACCCCGCCACAGCAGCGGCGACCGGCGCCCACCACCCGCGCCAGCCCGCCGACCACCACAGCCGCACACGCCGCCCGATCCACACGGGCAACCCGATAGCCCCCCGCGTACACCGGTGGCCGGACCCCAAAGCCCGGGCACCGGCAGAAGAGACGAGACCCTCACGTGACTCCCGCCATCGACGCCCGCGTCCGCCTCGACACCCACCCCACTCACCCGAGCGCCGTGCAGGCCGTCCTAACCGGCAGCCAGGCCCACGTCGCTCTCATGGCTCTGGAGGCTGCCAACTGGAGCGCCGCCGCCGACAACATCCTGGTCCTGGTCCGCATCAATCACGAGGAGCCATAGGCCGAGAAGGCCGCACAGGCCTTGGCTGCAGACGGCTTCACCACCGAGATCACCCCCCCCGGCTCCGCGAAGCGATCGACGAGGAGTGGACGTGGGCCAACTACCCGATGCCCTGGTGCACCCGCGCGGAGATCCGGGAGATCTCCGACGAAGCTCAGAAGATCCATGACGACATCCGCCATGGCCGACTCACCGTCCACGCCCACGCCGACGACAGCGGCACCACCGTTGCCGTCGCCACGTACCGCGACAGCGGCAAGAGGGTCTACCTCCACGGCGAGAACCACCTGCGGCAGATCGCCGACACTTTCGACTCACCCGCCCAGGCCCTCATAGCCTTCGAATGCCTCCACTACGACACCATGCGTCCCGACCCCGCGCCCATGACCGACACCGAGCGCGCCGCCACCCAAGCCCGCACCTCGCTCGACACACCCGCCTCAGAAGCCGAACCACCCGTCGCGGAACCGGAGATCGTGCCCGCCTACGCCGCCGATGCCAGCGACCACAATGCCCTCCTCGACCAGTTCCTCGCCTCACACGGCGACTGGGAGAAGTGGCGCACCTGGACACCACCCACGCGATCCACGAATCCAGACCCTGCGCATCGAGCGCGTCCACGGAGCCCACCCCGGCGAGACCGCCTGGACCGTGGCCGCCTATGAGACGCCCGTCTCCGACCGCATGTGGCATCTCACCGCGACCGGCACCACCCCCGCCCCCGTGCTCCAGACCCTGCTGCACCAGCTCGCTGAAGGCGACGGGTGGGACACGGCCATCGGAAGTCCCATCGAGGAGAAGACCGTCACCGCCGCCACCAAGCAGGAGCTTGTTGGTTGAGACTTCGAGATCTCCACCAACGACACGGGAGCTTTGTGCGTTGCAAGTATCGAGCCCCTCACTCGATCAGTGGTCGCGGTGAAAAAGCTCAGTTTGCCTTGGGACTCCCGATCGTTGGTGCTGCAGAGGCAGACTTGCTGGGATTTCCGGGAGCAGGCCCAGCGACCTCAGAATGCGTCCGGTGTCAGCTCCGTCGATGATCATGTAAGAACGAGAGCGCCGGGCGTCGTGGGCGTAGGCGTCCATCATGCCAACCACGCTCGGCTTGATCTGATGACAGTGCTGCAGAACGAGTAGCTCCGCAGGCTCGGTGAACAGCCGGTCGATTTGGTCGCCGTTCTTGCCCAGGGCCTTGACGTCCATGGCGCGAGGGTAGCCGGGTCCCTTGAACAGCCAGGCGGCCGAAACCTGGCGCCCACGGACGAACACTCGTGATGTGTACAGATCGGAGCGCTCGCCACCCCAGTCTTTCGGAACGTACGACTCGCCAATCAGCTGGGCGAAGGCGCGTTTCACCACATCCTCCGGCACGCGCAGGACCGCCTCACCCTCGGCCTCGGTGATGGGGGATGCGAAGTCGATCCCGCTGAACTGGCTGATATCGCTGGGGTACACCCGCGCTCCCGGCGCCGACCCCCCGGCGGCGGGGTCGTCACCGACGAACGACCTGATTCCGATGAAGATCGGCCTGAGCTCAATTTGCGCTGCGCTGAGATTGGTGACCGTTCCAATCAGGTAGGCCCGCCTGTTCCCGGCGAGGCTGCCGGTCGCGGACGAGCTGGCGGTTCTTGCCGAGTTGAATGTGCCGGTGACTCGCACCGGCTCGCCCGCGTCGAGCACGGCCGTAAAGCTGACCGGCTTGAAGCCTGGGGCGTCGTGGTCCCGGTCCCGCTGGAATGCAAAATCCAGCTCAGCGCCTACGACCTGCCCTGTGCGCAGGTCCTGCTCCAGGACGCGCCTCGCCAGCTCGCCAACTCCCAGCGAGGAGAGCGCTTCGGCGAGTTCCGTGGCGAGCACGTAGGGCAACGCTGCCTCGGGCTCGCTCCTGCGGGCAGCCCGCGCCCGCGCGGACTCCGTCCGCTGCTCGCCAAGGAGTGACTGAACCTGGTCCTGGTGCAGGTAGTACGGCTCTAGCGCGATGCGCGTCATCGACAACATGATCCTTTTAGCTGGGGCGAACCAGGCTCAATGCCTGGCAACGCTGGGACGGCGTGGAAACGCTCACGGGATGTCCTTGAGCAGGCTAAGGAACTCGTCCACGTCCTGCGGTCGGTCGGTCGGCTTGTGGCGGGTCGTCTCCTCTACTACTGCTCGCCATGGTCCGTGTGCGGGCAGCAGCGGGAGATTCTGCTCTGGACGCTCCCCGGTCAGGATGGCTGCGATGAGCCGTCCGATGCTGTAGATGTCGGCAGCAGCCGCCACGTTATGGGGGTTTCCGGACGACAGCTCCGGCGCGGCAAATCCCTCGGACCCGAAACCGGTGCCGGTCCGAGTTCGGCGCGGAACGCTAGTCTCCCCTCGGGGGTGACGGCCAAGCCCCCAATCTGCCACGACCCACTTGCCGTTGAGGAGCAGAACGTTTGCTGGCTTGATGTCGCGGTGGATCCGGTCGTCGGCGTGTGGACGGCGCAGTCCTTCACAGACCGCCGTGACGAGGTCCCGGAGGGCTCCGGCATCCCTCTGTAAACGTTCTGCGTGGCTGGCGGCGCTGCCGTTCGCAAGCGGCATGACGAACCACCGCCCGTCCGGGTCAGAGTCAAGCACTGGCATGACGTTCGGGTGCTCTCCGTAGAGGCGCCCGATGGAGATCTCGCGGCCCATGCGGTGCATAGAGTCCTCATCGCCGTAGCGGAGCTGTTTCATAGCGACGGGGATACGGGTGTGCCTGTGCACGCCGCCGTAGACCGCTCCCTGGCCGCCCTCAGCGAGCGGCTCCTGATCCCTGTCGTAGTCCGCCTTCGTTCCGCGCTTGAGCCACCGCACAGCGGCCCACGGCGCGGCCTCGCCCGTGCCGGTCATGGTCTCGTCGGGGAGAAGGGCGCGGGCGGCCTCGATGACGTGGTCACGATAGGCCCCGTCCCGTTGCGCTCTGAGGATGGCCACCAGTGGGCCGGCAGCCGGAAAGGAAGCAAGCTCGACAGCAAGACGGTGTGCCTCGTCGCCCTGAGCGGCCCTCCGGGCGGCGCGCTGGCTGGTGTGCTCTTGCCGGGCCGCATGCAGGTCAGGATGAGGCACCCAACCGCGGGGTGGCAGGACCACGCGGGCGTCGCGGAAGTCGCATTCGAGGACGATGCACCCGTTGCGCGCGAGCTCTGCGGCTATGGCCTCGGCACGGACGCCGAACGTGGTCACGGCGGATTGCCATCGGCGGGGGCCGTTGGTGGCGAAGACCCACTGGCTGTCAGTCAGGCCAGGCGGGCGGTGCGGTGCCGGGAAGCCTTCCGGTTCCAGAGTGACGCGCGTGATCTTCGGATTGCCGTTGCGGTCGGTGCTGTAGTTGCCGTCGGGCAGGGGGACGGCGTACGTGGTGAGGCCGGGATAGACGCTGAGGTGACGCATCGCAAAGCCGCGCGGGCGGGAGCGGGCGGTCATGCCGGCTCACGGTACTCGTTGCCGGTCAGCCAGGTACGGAGCAGTTCGACACGCGGGGCGTGCTCGTCATAGCCGACGACGACGGGCTGCTCGTTGTACGGGCTAGAGTCTGAGCTGCGGCGCAGCTTGACGTACTCGCCGCAGGCGTCGATGGCATAGGACTCCATATCGTCTTGCAGTGCCCCGATAACGGTGATGCCGCTCTCCCTGCCAATCTGCCCGAGCAGGGCGACTGCCTCGCGGCGGTGCTGCTTACCGAGGTTGCGGCCGAGCTCGTCCAGAACGAGGACTAGCGGACGGCCAGTGCCGCTTGCGGCTGCGGCAGCGCACACGAGTTTGATCGCCCGATCATCGATCTGTGCAGTGTTGGCCCGCCGGTCGTAGGGGATGTGCCGCCGTCCCTCGGCGCGCCGCCACGTCGGTGCAACATTCCAGCCCCAGTCCTCGGTGGGATCGCCCGGCGGCGGAGGTTCGTCGTACTGCAGCGAGGCCCCGTACCCACCGTAGGCCCTGTCAAGCCGGTCGAACTGGGTCGCGACGTCGGCTAGCTTCTTCTTGATAGCGGAGCTGAGCGCCCCTCGGTAGGCCCGGCTGGCCTGAACCGCCTCCCTGTGGCCGATCCGCGCGGCGCCAAGGCTCTCGTGGCGTTCCCTGCGCTGAATGGCGATTTGCTGGCGCTCGTACTGGTCGGTGCCTTCCAGGTGGCGCAAGTAGACGTGAAGTGCGTGGCGCAGCGGAGCGAAGGCGGCCTGGGCCCGCTGGCTGCTGCCGGCTCCGCGCTGGTTGAACTCTTCCAACAGCCCAGTAATCTCCGTCGGCATGCTGTTGGAAGCGGTGAGAGGGAAGCATTCGGATATCGCGGTACGGATCAGGTCCCTGGCTTCCTCCCACCAGTCGCCAGCCGTCCAGGACTGCTGGTTGTCCGGCAGAGCGAGCAGGTGCTCGCTGGCAGAGTCGAGGGTGCCATCCCATTGAGCGGTCAGTTCCGAAAGGCCGAGCTGCGATTGTTCCTTCTTAAGGTTCTCCCGCTTCTCTCGCCGTGCCTTATTTGTGTCGTCGAGGGTGGTCTTCTGATGTTGCAGAGACTCGATCTGCTTCTGACGGACACCCTCCAGTCGGAGCACCTCGTCCCGCTCGAAGACTGCAGCAGCGAGCGCCGGGGCGAGTTTCGCTCGCTCGTCCCGGATGGCCTGATCCCTCTTCCTCAGGCTGCCAATCTGAACATCCAGTTGGCTTGCCTCAACTGCGGCTCCTGCGCCCCTCTGCCGACGCTCAGCGGCGGTGACTTGCTGACCGGCAGCTTTCCATCGCTCTTCGGCCTGCTGATGGCTTTCGGATTCTTGGCGAACGCGCTCCCGTGCGGCGGCGATGCGGGCGGCACGGCCGGTCACGGGCCTAGGGAACCCGCCGATGATCACAACACCCGCGTCGTCGTGGACCCGGTCAGGGTCGGCGCGGGTAGTGACTCGCGCGTCAAGGGCCGCGAGGAAGCCGCTCAAGTCGTATTGCGGGTCGGCGTTGCTCGGGAGGCCAACGTGTCCCGCACTTGTAGTGAGATTGGCGGCGATCAAGGTCGAGCCGGGTACGCCCGCCAAAAGTACGCTGGCCCTGTCGAGATCGCCGGAGTCCACGACAGCCGCCTCACGATACGGCCAGAGGACTGGCTCCCACTTCGGCCTCTGCTGGGCGTTGAGGACAACTGCGTCGAGCAGGCAGATGCCGCCAATCCCCTCGGCTGCGAGGACGTCGATCTGCTGCCGGGCCAGGTCCCTGCCGCTTTCCGCGTCCCGCAGGCTTGTTTCGGCGTCGGAGAGCGCCTTCTCCGCCACTCCAACTGCCTTGACCGCCTCTTCCAGTTTAGTGTCCGCATCGGCGCGTTCCCGGTTGGCGGTTGGCTCGTCACGGCCGTCAGCATCACGGGCTGATTCCCTGGCTGCGCGCAGCCGACGGTCCGTCTCCTCGATCTGGTGTTCCAACGTTGCAATCTGGTTGCCCAGCTCACGGTCATCGCCGTCGAGCCTGTCGAACGTGCTCATCGCGGCCTGCTGCCGTCGTGTGAATGCCTTGTCATCGGCCAGCTCCGCCACCTGGCCAACCAGCTCTTGTGCCGTGCGACTGGTCTTCTCAATCTCGGTATCAATCCCAGCAACCTCGGCCTGGATTTCGACGTTGCGCTGGAGGGCATCGCACAGCAGCCGTGCCGTGCGCGACCGCCAGCGGTCGGCAGCTTCCGCGACTCGCCCACGCGCCTGGTCCCGGGCGTCGATACCGCCCTCGATGACCTGGGCACTTTCCTCCCAGGTGGCAAGGTCAGACTCGGCGTCGTTGGCCTTCTGGAGGAGGTCGTGCTCGTGGCGGCGTGCCTGGCGTTCCTTCTCTAGCTCGCGATCGATCCCGGTGAGTGCAGCGATCGCCTCGAAGATCCGCCGCTTGGAGATCTCGTTCAGCGGTTGGGCGAGCAGGTTCGGTGCGGCGCTGGCCCGCACTGACGTCGACAGGAACGACACACACCGCACGTGCTCCCCGTAGAGGGTGCGCGGGAGATCACGGGCCGCCACATCCTGCCGCCTAGCCCGCAGGGGCAGGGTCTGCCAAACCGAGTCAGCAGCCTGCTCCCGGTCGGCCTCGCTGTCCCCAACGGGTAGATGCAGCCCGCCTTGCCAGCGTAACTTCAGTCGGGGCCCTTTCTGGCTGCTGCGGTCGATCCGGATCCACACGGTCAGGGCGCTGGCCTGAAGCTGATCAAGGGTCCCGGCGGCAGGAGCGAACACACCGATGACGTACCCATGGTCGGCATTACCCCAACGGTCTTCACCGCCGGCGTCCTCCGAGTTGAACAACAGGTCGACCGCAGCGGGCGCGCCAGAGCCGAATCGCCACTGCTCATCGGCATGCAGCAAGCTGATCTGGGCCAGCAGCGACGACTTCCCCGCCCCGTTGGAGTCCTTCGGCCCCTGCCCGGCCACGGCGATGAGGGTGCCCGCGGCAATCGGAACGGGATGCGTGGACAGTCTTGAGACGCGCACGCTCTGAAGGCCGACCAGGACACGGTCACCGACGATGTCCTCTTCTGGTGGCGTGCTGCCGCTCATGAACCACTCCTCGGGGAGATTGTCACTTCTGGGGGCGGCCCAAGCTCCGGCGGACCATGATCGCCGTTGCGAGCGCGGTATCCGGGCCTACGGCCAGGATTAGGTTCTCCTGCAGACGCTGCCGCGCGGCGGGAGTGAGCCGACGTAACGCCGACCCAGGGACGTAGGAGGCGCCAGCCGTCTGGGGATCGGAGCCGCGCACCGCACGGACCAACCCGGCCGCGCGCAGCCACTGCAGGGCATCGGACAAGCGCCGCTGCCCGTGAACCTGCGATAGCTTCCGCAGGCGGGTCGGTGTGGTCGGATGGGGTGACTGCCAGTCATCCCCGACCAGACGCCCCTCTGCCCGAGGGATGGCGACCGAGTGGATCAGCACCAATATCAGCGCGGCCCGCTCCAGCGGCGGCAATATCCCCCAGCCCTTCGCCACGAGTTCCGCGGCGATGTCGTCCCGGTACCCCGATGTCCACAGGTAGGCGCCCGCGTGGACGAGCGTGCGGCCGGTCCTGTGCAGCATCTGGTCAAGCAGGTGGCGCAGCGCCGCGTCCCGAAGTGCGGGCAGCGCGGCCTCACTGGCGGGCTCGCTGCCGTACTCAAGCGCGGCCCAGGCCGAGACCAGCGCGTCGCGCTGCTTATCGCCGAACGGCTGGAGCAGATCATCGAACAAGCCGCTCATCGGTCCGACTCCCGATCAGACCGCGGCAGCGGCAGCTCCCGGCGCAACTCCCGCAGCGCCGGAAGGTCCTGCTCCGGCCATGTAGCCACCCGGGGGCCAAGGCAGACCCTCTGCGCCTCATCATCGACGTCCAGCCACCGGCTAGCATGCAGACGTCGGAGCGCCCCCGTTCCGAGGCGGTGCAGCACCTCTTCCCCACGTCCGGGAATGAGCTGGTCCACTACATCCAGCACCTCGCGGGTCGTCGACGGCTGTCCCGGCCATGGGCTTGTCTGGACGTCGGCCCAGCAGCAGCGCAGCGCCGCGGCTAGGACCCGGCTTGTCTCGTTTGGGAACTCCACTGGGAGCACCTGCATCCGCAGCTCGCGCAGCACGGCAGGCGTCACGTCGTCGGGCGGGCGGGGCAGCAGCCAGCAGCGCTCACCACCTCGCTCCACTAATCGCAGCATGCCTGCCGGGGTTCTGGTCGCTGACGGCATGCGCAGCGGGCCTTCGGCTCGCGCCCTCGCCCACCAGAGCGCCGCCTCCGCACTAGTCACATGGGCCTCCGCTCTCGCTCGAACACGCCAGGAGTAAGCCAGGACGGCACGCTGCCCGCCCGTACCTGGACAGGGCCAGACCATGTCAGCCGGTAGCCGAGCCGGTCGTTGTTGCTCGCGGCAACTAGGTCGGCCAGCACGCGGCGCGCCGTCACCCAGTCCATGCCCGACAGCAATTGCTCGACCGCAACAGAGTCCCGGCCACTGAGCACCTCTTCGGCGACTCCCGCCAGTCGCTCGGCCTCCGCGTCTGACCGTTCCTGGGAGGGCTGCTCATCGCCATCGGGAACGCGGGAACGCGGCGGCGTCGAACGGCTGCCGTTCGGCTGCGACCTACCAGCAACGGCCTCCGCCAGGTCGGCGACATCGTGCCACGGGGAAGGCGCGTCGAAGACTTGATCAGCCAGGACCGCCGCGAGCTCATCCACGGTTGCCCGCCGCGCAAAGCGCTTCCACATCTCGGGCGGTAGCAGGTTCAGCGCCCTCGTGGTCCCCGCTGCGGTCATCAGGCGTGCCGACGCGTTCGTCGAAGCATCTTCGTAGGCTGCGATCGCCGATCGCAGCTCCCCGCACATGCGGCTGAGCCCCGGCCAGAACTCCAGCAAGATCTCATGCACCGCAGATGCTTGGTCGATGAGCGACTTCGCGTTCCACAGCAGCGGCGCGCGCTCCCGCAGCGCCTCCACGGTGCCGCCGACGGTCAGCGCCACAAGCTCGGCGACGAGGAGCCGGAGCGCCGTGGTTATTCCGACGACAACCTCAAGGGCTTCCTCGGGTGTACCCTGCCCGCCCTCCAGCCTGATCTTCTCCATCGTCAGAAGCTGATGCAATTCCGACTGCCCCCCACGGGCCAGCATCCGCTGGACGAACAGCATCGACACGTAGCTAGTGAACGAGGCCCGGTACTCACGCTGGTAGGGCTTATCAAACGCGGGCTGAATCGCTCCAAGCCTCCGCAGGACGCCCAGCCGATTGTCGACCACCTCGTCCGGGAAGGCGGAGCACGCCGCCCTGATCTGCTCAGCTGTCAGCCCGTCCTCACCCGCGCGGGCAAACGCAGCAAACAGCGTGTCCGCCAGTCGGAACAGAGCCGCGTCATCGATCGCCGCGTTCGCCTGGCGTGCAAGGACGGCGACAATCTGCTCAAACACAGAAACGACGGCCTGCTCGGCCGCCACTGTCTCCAGTCCAAACTGCTCGTCCACCACTGAACCGTTCCTGGTTGTGTCCTGACTCTAGGGTTGAGGTTCCAGCTGCGACTTCGCCTAGTTGAGGTAGAACTCAGATTCGTAGTTGACGGTGACGTACTTGTACAGGGGAAGCTGGCACTCCAGGCTGATCTCGTCACCCCCAGTCCCACTCATAGAACGTAGGGTAGCCGAGCTGATGGGAAGGGCGGGGGTAGATGGCGATCACGGTCATACCCAAGGGCGTGGTCGACGTCGAGGCCGTGGTGCTCAATCCAGCCAGGTCGGCGTGCACACGTGATCGTCGTTGCAAGCTCCCACCACACCAGCACACTCTGGCCGGCCTGGCGTACCTGCGCTGGCACAACCCCCTCGGCCAGTTCGCCGCTGGATTTGGCATCTCCGTCAACACGGCCACGCCAGCCGCGATCCGCGTGATCGCAGGATGAACCAGAGTAGGTGGTCGCGCCCGGACTGGCCTTCGAACCGAACCGATGTCAGTGCGAGAGCCGGGCATCCACGAGTAGGCGCACGACGAGCACTCCGTCCCGAAGTCACTCAACGAGTTTCACCGGGACCTGACTCCGGACGCTTGCCCCTACCCCGGCACATCGGCTGGGGCCCGCACAGCGAGTACGACCTAGGCGGTTTCGTTTGGGTCCGGCTCTTGATGGGGATTCGCAATTTCCCCCACAGATGCTCTTCGATCCCCACTCGGTTGCTGTGGGCAATGAGGGCCGGGGCCGCCCGCTCGTGGAGTGTGCGGGCCGTGCCGGCCGGTCAAGGGCGCCTTCGGCGGCGCTACGCGCTGGGCTTCGCCCACCCTGGACAGTCCGCCCCGTCCCTGGACCTGGCTGGCTATCGGGCGGCCCCTCCCTTGTGGTGCCCGTCCGCAGGTCAGCGGCCTGCGGGTGGGGAATCAAGGCGCGCAGGTCTGTCCCACCCCCGAGCACGGGGTGGGGAGATTCAAGATTCAAAAGTCGCCATCACCCTCATGTCGAGCCTGCGCTCGATGTCCCGTCGCGGATACGACAGAAGGTCAAACGCTGATAATGCCGCACGCCCACCCCCTCGCGATCGACGGAGCCGTACGGGCGTGCGAGGCATGCGACGCCTGTCACGACTGGGGGGTGATCAGCCTCGGTGACGAACTGCAGCTGCGCTGCCTTACAGGCCACGAGCAGGAGATGCGCAGACGCAGCTGGGAGGGATCTCCAGCCAGTAGGGCTGGTACATCACCGCTGCAGCGTGGCGACGCACCACGGGCAGCACGCCAGCTGCCAAGACCAAACTCCGGTGGCTAGCCTGCCGGCCGACGTGCGCGATACGGGCTTCAGGACTGCTCCACCAACTCTCCGCTGATCCGGTCCCAGCTCGGTCGGGGGCCGTCGACCGAGCGCACGACTGTGAGCAGGCGGCCGTCGAGGAACGTATCGAGCCGATCGCCCGTCAGGGTGGCCAGCCGCTCGCGTTGAGCACGGCGGTTCACCTCTACCCGCTCGCCCAAAACTCCGAGCAGTACCTCGTGACGCGCCTCGCCGAGGGCGTCGCCGCGGATCCACCGTCCTCGGACCGGTACGTCGGCGAGCGTGCCGAGCTGGTGCTCCTCGCGGCTGAAGGCCCGGTCCATCGCCTCCTCGGCCACCAGTCCCACCCGGCTGATCGCCGCCCGGCTGGCAGCCCCCTCACCCCTGAACTCCGGCCTCGGAAGGTCGCCCATGAGGTTCCCTTCCGGGGCCAGGTCCACAACACGGCGAGAATCGGGCCGGGGAACACGGAATTGCCAGGGCTTTGCGTCTCCTGGGGCGTCGATCCATCCGGTCTTGAGGCCCGTCAGTGCGGCGGAGCCGTCGGGCAGGAAGATGTCGACGTAGACGCCGCCCGCACCAAGCCAGACCCAGCTCATGAAGTAGGCGTGATCGCCATGGTCAACGGACCACTGCGCGAGCTTCTCCAATCGCTTCCTCTGCTCTGGGGTGCCCTTGCCCGCTGGGAACATCTGCTTGGCGCGCCGTCGCCGTCCCCGTGCCTCTCCAGCGACCGGCCCCGCTGCCAGGTCGTACAGCAGATCTGGCCGCACACCCGTCTTCGAGTAGACCCCGGAGAGTTTGCCCGGCAGCACGTCGAAGCTGCTCAGTCCGCTGGCGCCGGGCTTCCAGTCGAACAAGGCCTCGCTGGCGGCGGTCATCACGCCGAGCCCGGTGCACTCGCTGACAAAGCGCTGGATGTGACCGGCGCTGGAGTCGAGGGCGGGGCACTCGACTCCGAACGGTCCTTTGCCCTGGCCGCCGATGATGTAGCTGAGGAGAAGGCTGATCTCGTGATCGCGCACACGCTGGTCGACCGTCCTACGCAGGTCGCAGGCGAGGGCGTTGATGTTGACCATGGCGGCCAAAGAGACCGGCAGCGAGCCCTGCCCGATCTCGACAGCCTGGACAGCCTCCGCGCTGGCCTGCCCCTTCTCGATCGTGAAGCGCCACACCCGGGCGCGCACCGTACTCATAGGAGAAGCCTAAGATCTGCCTTGCGTCGCGATTCATGCGTCAGCACGTAGGTCTGGGACCAGGATCCAATTCGCCCTCCAGGAGGGCCTTGATGATCCTTTGGGTGCGGTCCCGCATCTCGGGCCCGTGGCCGGCGAGATTGTGGTCGAGTTCGTGCTGCGGCATGTCCAGCACCTGCTTCATCTCGCCGACCAAGGCGGGCCATGGCGCCAGCGAGTCACTCAAGCCCTCTACGTTGCCGGACCAGTCGGCCCGGCGTGCTCCCAGGGCGAAGGCAACCAGAAAGACGGCCATGATGGGCTCGCTGTCAAGAGCGATGTGCCCGCCCATACCTGCGAAGTTCTCCTTCCCGGTCATGGCGGCGATAGCGCGGGTGACAACGGGGAGTTGGAGGAAGAGGGCTGCGGCTGGGGAGCGGGCTTCCTCCCATTCGGAATCGGTGGCGTCGGCAAGCGCTCCAGCCATTCTCGGCAGGGAGACGAAGTCAGCGGCGCCAACGAGGGCGCTCGCCGGACCGGTCAGCCAGGGATCGACGTCTTCCACGCGCTGTCGTCTGCCCGGGGAAACGCCGAGGACCTTCTCGATCGTCTCCGCTTCCTCCTCTGTCACGTTCGGCTGCTTGCCGAGAGCGAAGATCTGCAGCAGATGCGCGACCGCTGTTGCCCGTTCGCCGGCCGGGACGCGGATCGGGCGGGGCAGGGCGTTCTTGCCGCGCTTAGCAGCCATGGTCATAGCGACGGCACTCACCACCGCGTCCTGTTCGGCAACCGGGTCGAGGCCTTGGCGAGATGCCTCGGCCTGAAGGTCCTGTTCCACCTCGTGCAACAGCCTGGTCAGCACGGCGGTCGCCGATGCACGGACTGCGTCCAGGGCGAGGGGGAAGCCCTCGATCCAGAGCACGACGCGCAGCACGTCCACGTTCTGCGTGTGCTCACGCCAACGCAGGAGTCGGACGAGCTGCTGGTCGCTGCCAAGCGGGTAGATCCAAACGGGCTGGCGCCCATCGTTGCCGACGCGCACGGGGCGCGGCATGAGGCCGTCTTGACGGAAGTCCTCCAGCCGCCTCTCGGTCATCGCGCCGAAGCCGGCAGACATCGCGGCGCGAAGGAGGTCGTCGCGCTGCAGGACACGGGGTTCAACTGCCATGCGGGACAGCGTAGAGGCGCAGCGGGCAGCAGAACCAGCCGAGTACTCCCGTCCCGGGCCGCTCTAACTTGCAAGCGTTCCTTTGCCCGTTGTCGCCTGCGGCTTTGCCCTGCTTCTGTGAGTCCACGACGCCAACACGGGCGTCTTTCCCTTCTCTCGAAAGGACTTGATCATGTCCAGGAATCAGGTTGCGGCGGTGACCGGTGTGATCGTGCGAGCTCTCGCGAAGCGGTGGGCCGACGACAACGGCCTCACCAGGGGTCAGGCTGTGCTGCTCGCCTGGGCGGCTGGAGCCCTCGCGTCGGTGGCCGTCATGCATGTCTGATCCTTCCAACCGGGCGCTGCGCCTGCCGCAGGCGTCGTGCGCGGTGAAGTCTTCGCCGGATATGCCGATGCCCCCGGGAACCATGTGGTTCCCGGGGGCATCGGGTTGGGGTGGACGTGCATCAGATGGTGGCAGTATGTCGGCGCCGGTCTGTGTCGAGACAGACAAAGTTCCCGAAGGAGGCGCCCTCTTGGGACCTTGACAGTGATCAGTTCGTAGCCGCTCTACCGGCCAGCTGGTGGTCTGAGTCTCTTCCTCGGCTTCGGACTGTTTTCGTCATGCCGCGATGAGGGCATTGCCTCCAGCGGCAGTTGTCTTCTAACAATCTCAGGCGAAGCTGGCCAGCTTTGGCCTGAGCCTCAAAAACAGCCCGCCCGGATTCGACCCGCCCGCCGCCGACGCCCATCGGCGCGAGCGACGACACGGAAACCGGCTTCGTCGAGACCGAGCAGTACTGAACGCTGCGCCGCGCCGGTCATAGAGACACTTCGCGTACTGGGGCAGGGAACCTCCACACTGTTCCCTGGCCGCCGGGCGGTCTCGGCCGGGTCCGCGCCCGCGCACAAACCCGGCGAAGGTGGCCAGCGGCAAAGCGGCGCAGCTCCGATGCTTCACGTACAACCCGCCGCTCGGTCAGCCGACGGTTTCCGGCCCTGCCCGCCGGCAAGGAGCGGCCCGCGTAGGCCGGCCACCCGCCTCGATGCTTGGCGCCGTCCTGTGCTGCCTGCGGATCGCGGCGGTGGCAATGGTCCCGTTCGGGCAAGTCACCCTGGGGGACACAGCGTTCCGGAGGGGAATCTGCGCACCGCTGAGCGATGATGTCGACAGAGTGACGGAGTCGATCAGGGGGCCTGCCATGTATCTGAGTCGCGTCAAGGTGAGCGGTCTGCGTGCGAGCGCAGAAATACCAATGAGCTGCGACCTTCCGGGCAGGTTCAGTGTGATGATCGGGCCGAACGGCGCGGGCAAGACCACACTCACAGACGCGCTCTACCTCGCGCACCCAGGGAACCGGTTTCCGGTGCTCCCGAGGCCGACTTCAGCCGCGCTGGCATCCCCTGATGCCGGCGTCGAGCGCAGCATCGACATCACGTACAACCTGGCCGACGACCTCCAAGCCGAGGGGCGCCTCGGCCACGAGATACACACCACAGGGCACAGGCGGCCCGGTGGAGAAGCTGAATCCTGGAGTGTCTCCCTGCACCGACAACTGGGGACAGTCACCTCGCGCCTGACAAGCAGCCACGGCCTCGCCCGGAGGGTCGACCAGTTCAAGCTCATCTATCTTCCCGCCTGGCGTCATCCACTGGACGAACTGGCACGCCGCGAGGTGCGCATCTTGGTGGAGTTGCTACGCGCACGGCAGCAGGAACTCCATGGCAGCCGCAACCTAGTGGCTCTACGGGCCCGTGCCTCCCGACTATTGGAGGATCTAGCCAAGGACAGCCTGATCGACGCCGTTGAGGCCCGCATCGGCGATCAGCTGGGCAGACTGTCGGCTGGCGTGAGCCCACAATGGCCCTACGTGCGCGGCCAGGTCATCGACGACACCTATCTCGCCCGCGTCCTGGAAATCATGCTCGCCGTGATCGAAGGGCGTTCCGCAGCCCGTCCTCTGGAAGTTTCTGGCCTTGGGTACGTCAACCTGCTTCATATTGCCGTGACGTTGGCTGCCATACCTGATTCAACAGAAGTCCCCCTCGCCTCCGCGGACCCACCGGAAAGCAGCGACCACGAATCCCCGTCCGAGGAGGAGCAGGCGCGGCAAGCGTTCGAGAACTTAGCTCAAGCGCATGCTGAGGCGGCCTCCGAGGAAGACTCCTTCTTCTCCACGGCCCCGTTTCACGCAACGGTCATCATCGAGGAGCCTGAAGCCCATCTCCACCCTCAGCTGCAGCACTCGTTGGTCCGTTACCTGCGCAGAACCGTCAAAGCGCGCCCCGAGCTACAGGTGATCCTCACCAGTCACGCGACTGACATCATCACAGCGTGCGACCCTACGGAGCTCGTCGTCGTGCGTCGCACCGACCATGGAAGTGTGAGCCGCTGCGTCAAGGACGTGGTCCCGTCCCAGCATCGCGATGCCACGCTCCGCATGGCCAGATTGCACCTCGACGCGAGTCGTTCGTCAGCTCTCTTCGCCGAACGCCTGCTCCTAGTTGAAGGAGTTACCGAGGGCGCGGTGGTGCGCGAGTTCGGCTGGGCCTGGGCAGGCGACGATGAAGCGAAGCAAGCCTTCATCGATGCCCTGAGCATCGTCCCGATGGGCACCAAAGTCGGCCAGTGGGCCGCCCATCTGCTGGCGACACCGGGCAAGGAGCTGTGCACAAAGCTGGCCATCCTCCGTGACAGCGACAGCGACCTTCCCTTCGACAGCGCTCGCGACGTGCCCAAGTGGGCTGCAGAGCACGATAGGTCCGTAGTCCAGGTTTTCATCAGTCATCCCACCCTCGAGCCGGCGATCACTCCGGGCAACGAGAGCCTTGTCGCGGAAGCCCAACAAGCGGTCGACCCAAACCATCCATTGGCTGAAGTCACCGTCGACAGCGTCCGGTCCTACTTCGCCAGCCGAAGAGCAGGAAAGAACGGCGAGGAAGCAGCCAAGGAAGGCCGGGGTGCACGGCGTAAGGCCGAGTTCGCCCTCGCTCTCGCCGCAGTGCTCCGGGAAGCCAACGACACCGACCGCGAGGCGGCCGACGGCCTTTCCCTCGTGACGGTCCCCGAGCACCTCGAGGACCTCTTCGACTTCCTGTATCCGGCCGCCACTCCAGACACCACCGGCGATCTGACGTCCGAGGATGCCGCCATGGAGCCGCCGGGGTGGCTTACTCCCGACAACATCTGGGACAAGCTGCCAGACAACATCGAATCGGATGACGATCTCGACGACCCGGCATACTGGCCAGAAGTCGAGCCCATCGACGCAGAGCACGAGTTCGAGGCCGCGGCAGGCGAAGCGCAGGAAACCCAGAACTGGGACGATCTTCTGCGCTCACGTCCAATCCGGCAGAACCAGACAACAAGTCGTCAGCCAGGAGGCTGGCCCACACACGTGCAGATACCTGGTCCCTGGCCACAGGGACAGCACAATGCCTAGATCCAGCACAGGGCTTCACGCACTGACACGACAGCAGCTCACCGCAAGTGGCAGCCCGCACAGCCGCGTCTACGTCGAAGCGGCACCCGGCTCCGGAAAGACCACCGTGTCGGCCCTGCGATTCGGCCTGCACCGATTTGCCGCCCCCACCGACGCACGCGCGGTCGTAGCGGTCAGCTTCACCAGGTCAGCCACCGAGGAACTGCGAACGCGTGTCGCCCGGCAATGGGGGTCGGCATCACTGCGCTGGCCGCACCGTATCGTGACCCTGGACACCCTTCTGCGCGACCTGCTCTTCCACCTGCTCAATGAAGGCGTTCTGCACTGGCCAGGAGGACACACGGAAATTGACGTGTTGGACTCATGGCGGACAGCCCTCCCGACAAAACCCAGCCGCATAAAGCCCGTTCTGCGGGTCGACGGCGGCCACGTCGTCATAAGAACCGTCAACGAGCCCCAGACCGCGAGCCACCCATCAGCCATGCACTTCAAGGAAGCGGTCTCCGCTGGCGCATGTACCCATGACAACGTACGGGAGGTCCTTCAAGAGGCCCTCACAGCTGGTCCCGCACGCCGAGCACTGATCTCGTACTTCGAGACCTCGGTGCGCTCGTTGACGGTTGATGAGGTGTTCGACGCCAACGATCTGGACCGGGACATCTTCTCACTCGCTGCGTCAGCATCCAGCTCTCTCACCTTGGTCGGCGATCCGTGGCAGGCCCTCTACCAGTTCAGAGGCGCCCGTCCCGCTGCTATGGCGGCATACATAAGGGAGAACGGCTTCTCCACGCACTACCTGGACGACTCCTTTCGGTGGGGAACCGACAGACAGGCATGGCTTACGCGGCGCCTGCGACGACGCGTGCCCGTCACGCTGCCAGCCGGTTCTGCCCGCGATGCCGACATGGTCCTCGCACTCAAGTGGAAGGCACTGTGGGAGTGCGATCCGTGCGTCCTGCCCCTCGCCATCAAGCCTGGTGTCGGTCAGGTTCAAGAGGCGATCTGCACCCTGCTCCTCAATGAGATCGCGCAGAATGCGCTGGGCACACAGGCAGTATTTCTGCACGATGCTCTGGTCACGCTCGGGCTGGACAAAGAGGTGCTAGCAACAACGATCCGCCCCTGCCTGCAGGCCACGGTGGCTGACCTCAAGAACGGTCACCAACCGGCCTTGGTGTGGCAGAGACTGGCTCCCAGTCTCGCGGACCTCATTCCGGAGATCGCTACGACACAACTCGCGCGCAAACCGCTCCGCGCACTGGAGCGCCTACAACTCCGTCTCGCATACCACCAGTTGAGACCTGGCCTTACCTGTCACCAGTCCAAAGGGCGAGAGTGGAACACGGTAGCGGTCAAGCTGAGCCCGGCAGACGCCTCGGCCCTGGCGCACGGCCTCGACCCGGCACGGGAGGACCATCGCGCCCTGTACGTGGCGCTCACGCGTGCCCGCCTCAACACCTATGCCATGAGCTGAATGTGGCAGGTCGTGTGCACCGAGGCCGACCGTCGCGGGCGTGTCCCCACAGGGAAGAAGGAGTTGCTCCTCGGCGGACAGGCGGCCGCGAAGTTGCGCCAAGGCACCTCTGACCAATCCCCCAAGGGTTCCAAGAGGGCGGTTCATGACTTTTTGAGTTGTTCTGAGTTCGCCTGATGGTGTGGTCGGCGGGGTATTTTGGAGTCTCGGTCAGACCTCCGTCAGCGCGCCCCCGACAGGTGTGTGGACGCTGCTGACCCGGCTCTACTCAGGTCGCGGACCGCCCATGCGGCGGAACCGTGGAGGTCAGAGCCTGGCACACCGTCCGTCGGTGCACCCCGTACTTCTCCGCCGGAGTTCGCTGCGACATCTCCGGATCGAGACGCTTGCCCCTCCGGATCGCCGCGAACAGCTCAGCGCGCGACAAACTCACCCGGCCTCCCGGCACGACCGTGATCGACGCACACCCTGCCGTCGCCGGGCGACGGAGCAGCGCATTCGCTCCAAGGAGGGCACGCCGCGGACCTTCCTGTCGGCGTACTCGCGAACGTCGCCGGCCTTCGGTGCGGCGCTGGGTGCCGTTGGCGGATGCGGGTGGATCTCGCTGGGCACCCGGCTGGGCTGACGGTCTTCTATGGCCTGCTGTCAGCGCGGGGAGTGCCGTACCAGCGCCACTCGGTAAGGCGCGGCCGGCCGGGAAGTTCCGCGCGGCCGGTGGCCCAGAGGAGGGTTGGCCACCGGCCGGTATCGGTCGGGGCATCGGGGAAGAGCCGGTCCAGCACCCGGCCGCACAGGTCTGCGGGCGGGGTCCAGTCCAGGCCCAGACCCTCGGCGACGTCGTGGGTGTGCACCAGGGTCTCGACGATGCCCATCGCGGCGAAGCCTTCGGGGTCGGCGGGGCCGAAGACGTGATGTGCCCGGACCGTGGGGGGCGTCGTGCGGACAATTGCGGTCAGCAAGGCGCCGCTGGCATCAAGTACTTGCAGCAGACCTGCTGGGCCGGCCTCGCGGTCCGCGAAGACAGCATTCGCGGGGCCGCCCGGCCTCTTGCGGCTCCACGCGAACGGCACGTGGGTGTCCAGCGGCGGGCTCGCCGGGCTCAGTTGGACGGCGTAGGAGAACAGGTCGTCGGCCAGGTGCTCCACCGTCTCCCAACAGTCCCACTCCAAGGAACCGGCCTTGGCACTCCAGTCCGGCGCGGTCGCCCCGCGCAGAGCGGCGAGCGCCAAACGGACGGCATGTTCGACATCGGCCGCGGTAACCGGGCCGTTCGGTGATCCCCGTACTCCAGCCATGACGGGACCGTATCAATGATCACCCGACCCCAGTGAACCCGTGTTCGAGTTGAAGGCGGCAAGAGCCAGGCCGTTTCCGGTGAGTCTTTCGCGGCTCCGCCCGCAGTGGAGCCAGATCAACTTCTTACGCCGTGGAGCCACTTCCGGTCCGTGCAGTGGAGCTCAAAAAAGTGCTTACAAACAGGGTGCTCCGTGCTCGGGGTTGAAACGCGGCAGGTCCTTGTCGTCCTCCCCACCCCAATGTGGGAGTGCTCCGTCCACGGCCTTCACCCTGTCGGGGATCACGGCGCCCTCCCCAGCACCAACCGAATCACCGACATCGTGAAGACTGCCCTCGTCCTTCACCACGCGTCAGCGTGAGGCTGGAAAACGCTCACGGGTCGGATCCCACGGCGGTACTTGTCGTGGTCGCAGCCGCGGTCGGCCGACAACGCGTCGGGGCGTCGGCACGGTCTGCCCACCCGGCCCGCGATCGCCGGGATCTTGCCCAGCAGAGACAGAAGCCGGGTCACGCCGCCCGCCGTTTCCGCCGGTCAGCGACACCGCGAGCGGTATGCCCCGCCCGTCGACGATGAGGTGGCGCTTGCTGCTCGGACGTGCTCGGCAGACCGGGCTGGGACCGCTTTGGGGCCCCGCCGGCCAGCCTGCACGTGCGAGGAGCCGATCGCCGCCCGGAACCGGTCCAGCCCCGTCCCCCGCCCCAGACGTAGACGCAGAGAGCGGTTCCAGCATGCGCGCACATCCCCGAGCGTCCGCACGCGTGACCTTCGCTACCGCAAGGTCAATACTGGGAGTGACAGCCCTCCCACCGACTCACCTCTCACCACTCCACACACCTGACAGGCCGTCACTAAAGTCAGCATCGGGTCAGCATCAGTACCGCCAGAACCCGACAACGAGCGCCATGAAGCGTCAAGATCAAGAACCGTCCGCACCAGGCTTGACCAGGGAAAACGCAGGCCAGGAACCCTTCTGCTAATCTCACCGGGAGGTACCCATGAGGATGCTCATCAACGTGGCGGAGACGGTGGTGGCGGACGCGCTGCGGGGCATGGCGGCGGCCCATCCGGAGCTGACGGTGGACGTCGACAACCGCGTGATCGTACGCAGGGACGCCCCGGTCGAGGGAAGGGTCGCCCTGGTCTCCGGCGGCGGGTCCGGGCACGAGCCGCTGCACGGCGGATTCGTGGGCCCCGGGATGCTGTCGGCGGCTTGCCCCGGCGAGGTTTTCACGTCCCCCGTTCCGGATCAGATGGTGCGGGCCGCGGCCGCCGTGGACAGCGGCGCGGGCGTGCTGTTCATCGTCAAGAACTACACCGGCGACGTCCTCAACTTCGACATGGCGGCCGAGCTGGCCGAGGACGAGGGCATCCGCATCGCCAAGGTCCTCGTCAACGACGACGTGGCCGTCACCGACAGCTTGTACACCGCCGGGCGACGCGGCACGGGCGCGACGCTGTTCGTGGAGAAGATCGCGGGCGCCGCCGCCGAGGAGGGCGCGCCCCTGGAGGCGGTCGAGGCGCTGGCCCGGCAGGTCAACGAGAGCTCCCGCAGTTTCGGTGTCGCACTCAGCGCGTGCACGACTCCGGCCAAGGGCAGCCCGACGTTCGATCTGCCGGCCGGGGAGCTCGAGCTCGGGGTCGGCATCCACGGCGAGCCGGGCCGGGAGCGGCGCGCGATGATGACCTCGCGCGAGATCGCCGACTTCTCGGTGCACGCCATCCTGGACGACCTCGCGCCGCGCAATCCCGTGCTGCTCCTCGTCAACGGCATGGGCGCCACCCCGTTGCTGGAGCTGTACGGCTTCAACGCGGAGGTGCAGCGGGTACTGGCCGAGCGGGGCGTCCCCGTGGCGCGCACCCTGGTCGGCAACTACGTCACCTCCCTCGACATGGCGGGCGCCTCGGTGACCGTGTGCCAGGTGGACGAGGAACTGCTGCGTCTGTGGGACGCGCCGGTGAAGACTCCGGGGCTGCGCTGGGGCGTGTGAACCCGGGTCGGCGGGCCGGGAACGTCCACCGGATCCGGCCCAGCGGTCCTTGACCGACCATCAGGTCAACAGGTCGACATTCGTACCATGCAAGGAGATTCCGTGCTCGACGCCGATTTCTTCCGCCGCTGGATGACCGTAACCGCCGCTTCGGTGGACCGTGAGGCGGAGCGGCTCACCGACCTGGACTCGCCCATCGGCGACGCCGACCACGGCAGCAATCTGCAGCGCGGATTCGCCGCCGTGGCCGTCGCGCTGGAGAAGGACGCTCCGGACACTCCTGGCGCCGTACTCACCCTCGCCGGACGGCAGTTGATATCGACGGTCGGCGGCGCGTCCGGGCCGCTGTACGGCACCCTGCTGCGCCGGACCGGCAAGGCGCTCGGGGACGCCGCCGAGGTCACCGACGAACAGTTCACGGACGCGCTGCGCACGGGCGTGGACGCGGTCATGGCGCTGGGCGGGGCCGCGCCCGGCGACAAGACCATGATCGACGCTCTGGTCCCCGCGGTCGACGCGCTCGCCGAGTCGTTCGCCGCGGCGAAGTCCGCAGCCGAGGAGGGCGCGGTGGCGACGACGCCGCTGCAGGCCCGCAAGGGCCGGGCGAGCTATCTGGGCGAGCGCAGCATCGGGCACCAGGATCCGGGCGCCACGTCCTCGGCCCTGCTGATCGCGGCACTCGTGGAGGCGGCCGGTGAGTGACACCGAGGAAGGACTCGTGGGCATCGTGCTGGTCTCGCACAGTGCCGCCGTCGCCGCGTCCGTCGCCCAACTGGCCAGGGGCCTGGCCGGTGGTGGCACGCTCGCTCCCGTCGCGCCGGCGGGCGGCACCCTGGACGGGGGCCTCGGCACCAGCGCGGACGTGATCGCCGCCGCCGCGGCCGCCGTGGACCGCGGCGCCGGGGTCGCCGTCCTCGCCGACCTGGGCAGTGCCGTGCTCACCGTCAAGGCGCTGCTCGCCGAGGGAGGCGAACTCCCGGACGGCACACGGCTGGTGGACGCTCCCTTCGTCGAGGGCGCGGTGGCGGCGGTCGTCACGGCCTCGGCGGGCGCCGACCTCGCGGCGGTGGAGGCGGCGGCAGCGGAGGCGTACACCTACCGGAAGGCGTGAGGAGGGACCGGGGCGGGTGAGAACCGGGGTCAGGTGATTCCGGTCGCCGCGAAGGTCAGGGCCGAGCGGATGGTCCCGGCCAGTTCCGACCGGGCCGTCGCGGGATCGGGCTCCGCTTCGTCGGTGCGCCATGCGTAGTGCTCGACCGCCGCGCGCAGCGCCGCGTTGAGCATGGCGGCCTGGATCTCCGAGCGCAGATCGACGGCGCCGAGCCCGGCGCGATCGGCGAGCGCGCGGGCGAACACCGGCTCGGCCTCGTCATGGGCCTGGAGCCAGACGGCACGCAGTCCCGGCTCGGTCCGGGTGAGTCTCAGCAGCGTACGGACCCTCGGCGGCTCCGGCCGCGCCATCAGCACCTCGCCGTTCGTGGACGCCTGTTCCAGGGCGTCCTCCAGCGGAACACCCGCGGGCCAGGCCCGCAGCGCCGTGGCGATCGCGTCGATCCCGGCCGCGAACAGCGGGCTCACGCAGGCTTCCTTGCCCGGGAAGTAGCGCCACAGGGTCCGCGTGGACAGGCCGACGGCCTGGGCGATCTGGTCCCCGGTGGTGGCGGCCACGCCCTGGTCCACGAACAGTTCCACCGCGGCGCGGGCGATCTCCTGCCGGATCTCGGCCTTGCGTTCGTCGGTGAGCGGCGGCCGCCCGGTACGGCCGCGTCCCTGGCCGGGGTGTTCGCCGATCGCGCCGTCCGGCACTGATGACTCCTCGGTTCTCGGTTCCGTCCCTCGAATGCCGCCCGGGATCGCGGCTGCGGCGATTCTAGCGATCTCCGGATTCCCTCGAAGACTTTCTGTCATTCAGCGACAATAAGTCGTACTGTGGCGGCGCGCGGCACTTCGCCGACGCTCGTACACGCTTCTGGGAGAACGTCATGAGCAGCACGGAACCGGACGGCCGCAGTGTCATCGTCACCGGCGCCGGATCGGGCATCGGCCGTGCCACCGCCCTCGCCTTCGCGGCCCGGGGCGCACGGGTGGTCGTGGCCGATCTCAACGCCGAGGGCGCCGTGGCGGTCGTCGGCGAGATAGAGGCGGCCGGCGGCAGCGCCGTGGCCGTGACGGGCGACCTCAGTGAGCAGGAGGTCGTCGACCGCGTGACCGCGACCGCCGTCGAGCGGTTCGGCGGCGTGGACGTGCTGGTGAACAACGCCGGGATCATGGACCGCATGTCGGCGGTGGCCGAGGTCGGCGACGCGGAGTGGGAGCGGGTCATCCGGGTCAACCTCACGGCCCCGTTCATGCTCACCCGGGCGGTGCTGCCGCACATGCTCGCCGCGGGCAAGGGGGCCATCGTGAACACCGCCTCGGAGGCGGGTCTGCGGGGCAGCGCCGCCGGGGCCGCGTACACCGCCTCGAAGCACGGAGTCGTGGGACTCACGAAGTCCCTCGCCGTGATGTACCGGGACAAGGGCATCCGCGCCAACGCCATCGCCCCGGGCGGCACCAGCACCGGCATCACCGTGGACATCGAGGCGGGCGCCCACGGCCCGGCCGCCCTCGGCGCCTACATGGGCAACGTCGGCCGGCTCGCCGAGGCCGAGGAACAGGCCGCGGCGATCGTGTTCCTCGCCTCGGACGCGGCGAGCAACGTCAACGGCGTGATCCTGCCCGTCGACAACGGCTGGGCCGCCGTGTGACGCCGGTACGACCGAAAGCCGCCGACCGTCGCAGAAGGCCGTCGGCCGTCACCGGACATGCCACCAGTCGGCTGCCAGGGTCAGATGTCGGCTGCCAGGGTCTGATGTCAGGTGTCAGGTGCCAGCCGTCGAACGTCAACTGTCAGCCGTCACCCAGGAGTTTCCGGGCCAGCCTCTCCCCCGCCGCCACCGCCGCGGCGTGGTCCTGGATGGGTGACACCCGGGCGTTCTTGAACACGAGGTAGGTGACCCCGGAAGGCGTGCCGCCGCCGCGTGGATCGGGGCGCACCCCGAGCCCCACGGCCGTCGCGTACGAGGCCTCGCCGATGATGCCCTGCGGGCCGATGTCACCGACGACGGCGTACTGGACCCGGTCCCGGTAGATCACGGCCGCCACCGAGCCGGGCCCGATGCCGTGGTCCCGGTAGTCCCAGATGACGCTCGGCGCCGGTACGACGATGTAGGGCAGGGTCTCGGCGCTCAGGTACCGGCCGTCGGGCTGCTGGAAGGCGGTGGACTCGGAGAAGAGCGGGTCGGTACGGCTGTTGCACGAGGGTCCCGCTCTGCCGTCGCAGTCGATGTCCATGTCGGCCGTCCAGAAGACCGCGTCCGGGGCGCCGCAGACCGGGATGTCCGCACGGGTGCCGTCGTCACTGCGGTAACGCCCGTGCGAGACGGCGGTACAGCCACCGAGTTTCGCCAGCAGGTCCGCGGCCCGGACGGAGCCTTCCCGCACGGGTGCGGCGGAACTTCCGGGGCGGCCCGTGGTGGAGGTCGTGGACAGCAGCACCGGGGCCGAGGCGAGCAGGGCGGCCGCCGCGGCCCCGGCCAGCGTCAGCGACTGGACACGCACGATGGGAGACCCTCTCCTGGGGGACATGGACGCTCATTTGGCCAAATCTGGTGGGCCTTTGACGGCGCGGCCACCGGGAGGGGGCCGGACGGTGCACGGCCGCGCCCGCGGGAGTCGCACGGCCGAGGACTCGAGCCGGACCCGGCTCGGGCCGCTCGGCCGCACGCGTCGGCGCGGGATCGGCGACGACGGCGTTCCGCGCCGCGGGCAGGAACTCCCCTGACGATGGGGAGAGTTCACACCGCGCCGAGAATCGGCACGCATACCCCCGCGTCGGCCCGGTCGACGACGCCCACCCTCTTGATGTGGCCGCGTCACCCATGTCTTATAGGTACAGACCAATCCCGTCGAGGGAGGGCTGACCCGTGCGACGACGCATTCCCCCCGCCGTCCCGCGCGCGCTGGTGTGCGGCGCGCTGTTCGCGCTCGTCTCCTGCGGATGGGGTGCCCCGGAGTCCGGCCGGGACGAACGGACGCCTGCCGCGGCGACGGGCGTGACCGCCGCCGCGGGCAGCTCGACCAGCGTGCACGTCATGTGGAACCTGGCCACCGAGAACCCGAGGATCACCCGCTACGAGGTGTATCGCGGCACCACCAAGGTCAAGGAGGTATCGGGTTCGGAGCACATGGTGGACATCACCCGGCTCGAACCGTCCACCTCGTACGTCTTCAGGGTCCGGGCCCGGAACGCCGACGGGGTCCCGGGGCCGCTCAGCCGACCGGTGCGGGCCACCACCCCGGCGGCGGTCGCGGCCGACCGCACCGCGCCCACCCGCCCCGGGAGCCCGCGCGGGAGGGCCCTCGGGGGCCGGGCCGTGCAACTGTCCTGGACGAAGGCGTCCGACGCTCGGGGCGTGGTGTCGTACGACATCTACCAGGGCACGTCGAAGATCCACAGTGTGGGCGGCGCACAGACGGCCGCCGTCGTCACCGGGCTGCGGCCGAACACCGCGTACGTGTTCACCCTGCGGGCCCGCGATGCCGCGGACAACGTCTCCGCGCCGAGCGGCTCGGTCCGCATCACCACCGCGCCGGGGCCGGCGGACGACCGGAGCACGGCACCGGCCGGTTTCCGGGCGACGGCCCACCGGCGCGACGGGGCGTACTACATCGACCTGGCGTGGACCGCACCCGAGGTCGACGGGGTGGTCACGGAGTACCGGATCCAGCTCGACGGGCGCGGTGTGACCTCACTCGTCTGGGGCGGCAGCCCGCCCAGCGGCACCTGCACCTACAGCTTCTACATCGGCCGCGAGGCGGACGTGACGCACCGGGTACGGATCCGGGCGAAGCTGCCGGACGGCACCTGGGGCGCGCTCTCCGCGGAACGCTCCGTCACGACGGGCGGGAAGTGACGGGCGGGAAGTGAGGCGCCCCCGCGCCCGGTGACGGAGGCGGCGGCGCGGATCGCACGGAGGACGCGGGCCGCCGGTCGCGTCGACAGCGCATCGACAGCGCATCGACAGCGCATCGACAGCGCATCGACAGTACGTCGGCAGTGCGCCGGACGATGGAATTCGTCACCTGGCCGGTCCCCGTCCGCATGCGGGCCCCGGCCCGGGCGCATTGGCTCGCACCGAGGCAGTACGGGCCTTTCCAATCCTCGGTGGTGCATGGGATGTACCGCCAACCGTGCCGCTGGAGGGCAGTTCCTATGCGTACCACTCAGAGACTTCTCCGCTCCGGCCTGACCGTGGCCGCCACCGCTGCGCTTCCGCTCACCCTGGCCGCCCCGGCGGCCGTCGCCTGGGGTTCCGGGATCTCCGTGAGTACCAGTGGCACCTCGGTCTCGGTCACCACCAGCGCCTGCCCGAGCAACGGGAGCAGCTTCGGCAACGCCTCGCTGCTCTCCAGCGGGCAGACGAACTTCGCCCAGGGCCGCCAGATGTCGCTCACCGGGACGAGCGGCAACCAGTCGGCGGCCTGGACGGGCGTGAGCCCCGGGACGTTCACGGTCATCGTCGTCTGCCAGGACGGTACGACGGCGGGTACCCAGGCGATCGTCGTCGCCGCCAGCGTGGCCCCCGCGACCCCCACGATCTCGACGACGGTCTCCCCGTCGCCGTCGCTGGGCGTCATGGGCGGGCTGGGCGGAGCCGTGAAGGACTACGGCACGGCCACGGTCGTGGGCGGCGGAGTCCTGGTCGTGACCGGCCTGGGGGCGACGGTCTGGTTCCTGCGCCGCCGGTCCAAGCCCCACCGGCTCTGACCCGGGGTCCGTCGCGACGGACGGCCGTTCCGCCGGCCCCGGCCACGGACGGCCGCCTGGTGCCGGTTCGGCCACGGACAGCCGCCTGGTGCCGGTTCCGGCCGTCCGCGCCGGATTCCGTACGGGACGGACGTGTTCCCGGGCCGGGCACGGGTGCGGCCGCGGCCCGGCTCCCGGGCGGCGCTCAGTCGCCCGCCTCCATGCTCTCGAACTCGGCCAGGGCGTGGGTCAGCCACTGGGTCCAGAAGGTCTCCAGGTCGATGCCGGCCCGCAGCACGAGGTGGCGCAGCCGGTCCTCCGGGGTGCTCTTCTCCGGCGGGAAGTCCCGGTCCTGGATCTCCTCGTACTCCGCCAACTGACGCCGGTGCAGGGCGAGATGGCGACGCAGATCGGCCTCGACGCCTTCGGTCCCGACGACGGCCGCGGCGCGCAGGCGCAGCAGCATCGTGTCGCGCAGCGGCTTCGGGTCCTGCGAGGCGGCGGTCCAGCGGGCGAGTTCGGCGCGGCCGGCGGGCAGGACTTCGTAGCTCTTCTTCTGGCCGCGGGCGTGCTGCTCCTGGGGCAGCGCCCGGATGTACCCCTCGGCCTCCAGTTTTCCCAGCTCGCGATAGATCTGCTGGTGCGTCGCCGACCAGAAGTAGCCGATCGACTTGTCGAACCGCCGGGTCAGTTCGAGGCCGGACGAGGGCTTCTCGAGCAGGGCGGTGAGGATCGCGTGCGGGAGAGACATGAGGTCATCCTAGGGAGGGCCGGGGGCGCTGCCGGATGACCGGCCGTCCGGCGCCGGACACCACGGCGGCCCTCCCCCGGTCCGTCTTCCGCGGGAGGGCCGCCGTTCGTCTTCTTCGGCGTCCTAGAGGGCCGCCGCCAGTTCCGTGCCCTGCTTGATGGCCCGCTTGGCGTCCAGTTCGGCGGCCACGTCGGCGCCGCCGATGAGGTGGACACCGCGGCCCGTGGCGCGCAGCGCCTCGTACAGGTCGCGGCGGGGATCCTGTCCGGTGCACAGCACGATCGTGTCGACCTCCAGGACCTGGCTGTGCCCGTCGACGGTGACGTGCAGTCCGGCGTCGTCGATCCGGTCGTACCGAACGCCCGGGACCATGGTGACGCCCCGGTGCTTGAGCTCGGTGCGGTGGATCCAGCCGGTGGTCTTGCCGAGTCCCGCGCCGACCTTGGACGCCTTGCGCTGCAGGAGGTGCACCGTGCGCGGCGGGGCGGGCCGTTCGGGGGCGGCGAGTCCTCCGGGGGTCCGGTAGTCCATGTCGACGCCCCAGCCGCGGAAGTACGTCGCCGGGTCCTCGCTCGCCTTGTCGCCGCTGTCGGTGAGGAACTCGGCGACGTCGAAGCCGATGCCGCCGGCGCCGAGGATGGCGACGCGGTCGCCGACGGGGGCTCCGTCGCGCAGCACGTCGAGGTAGCCGACGACGCTCGGGTGGTCGACGCCCTCGATCTCCGGGGTGCGCGGGGTGACGCCGGTGGCGACGACGACCTCGTCGTACGTCTCCAGGTTCTCCACGGTGGCCGGGGTGTTCAACCGGACGTCCACGCCGTGCAGTTCGAGCTGGGTGCGGAAGTAGCGGATCGTCTCGTCGAACTCCTGCTTGCCGGGAACCCGGCGGGCCACGTTCAGTTGACCGCCGATGTCGTCCGCGGCGTCGAACAGGGTGACCTCGTGGCCGCGTTCGGCGGCGCTGACGGCGCAGGCGAGTCCGGCGGGCCCGGCGCCGACGACGGCGACGGTCTTGCGCAGCCGGGTCGGCGCGAGGACCAGCTCCGTCTCGTGGCAGGCGCGCGGGTTGACCAGGCAGGAGGTGATCTTGCCGCTGAAGGTGTGGTCGAGGCAGGCCTGGTTGCACCCGATGCAGGTGTTGATGGCTTCCGGGCGTCCGGCCTCGGCCTTGGCGACGAAGTCGGGGTCGGCGAGCATCGGCCGGGCGAGGGAGACCATGTCGGCGTGGCCGTCGGCGAGCAACTGCTCGGCGATCTCGGGGGTGTTGATGCGGTTGGTGGTCACCAGCGGGATGGAGACGGAGCCCATGACCTTCTTGGTCACCCAGGCGTACGCGCCGCGCGGCACCGAGGTCGCGATGGTGGGGATACGGGCCTCGTGCCAGCCGATACCGGTGTTGATGATCGTCGCGCCGGCGGCCTCGACGGCCCGTGCGAGCGTGATGACCTCGTCGAGCGAGGAGCCGCCGGGCACCAGGTCGAGCATCGACAGGCGGTAGATGATGATGAAGTCGTCGCCGACGGCCTCGCGCACGCGGCGGACGATCTCGACGGGGAAGCGCGTCCGGTTCTCGTACGAGCCGCCCCAGCGGTCCTCGCGCCGGTTGGTCTGCAGGGCGATGAACTCGTTGATGAGGTAGCCCTCGGAGCCCATGATCTCGACGCCGTCGTAGCCTGCCTGCCGGGCGAGCCGGGCGGCGCGCGCGTAGTCGTCGATGGTCCGCTCGATCTCGGCGTCGCTGAGCTCGTTCGGCACGAAGGGGCTGATGGGGGCCTGCAGCGCGCTGGGGGCGACCAGGTCCTGGTGGTAGGCGTACCGGCCGAAGTGCAGGATCTGCATCGCGATCTTCCCGCCCTCGCGGTGCACCGCGGCGGTGATCTCGGCGTGCTGCTCGGCCTCGGCCTCGGTGGTCAGCTTGGCGCCGCCCTCGTACGGGCGTCCGGCGTCGTTGGGCGCGATGCCGCCGGTGACGATCAGACCGACGCCGCCTCGCGCGCGGGCGGCGTAGAACTCCGCCATGCGCTCGAAGCCGCGCTCGGCCTCCTCCAGGCCCACGTGCATGGAGCCCATGAGCACGCGGTTGGGCAGCGTGGTGAAGCCCAGGTCGAGCGGGTTCAGCAGATGCGGGTAACGGCTCATCGGGCCCTCCGTGCGCGGTGTCGTACGTCTGTTGTAGACGACGGGCCGCGGGTTATGCAACTAGTTGCACAATGAGGAGGATCACTCGGCCGACCGCCCGGGGAGGGCCGGGCACGGACCGCAGCACACGTGGTGCGGACCCTGCGGCACGGTCAGCCGAGAGCCACCCCCACCACCAGTTCGGCGACCGCGTCGGGCTGTTCGACCATCACCAGGTGGCCGGCGTCGGGGACGGACACCATCGTCACGCCGGGGGCCGCCTCCAGTCCGGTGCGCTCCTCCTCGGACAGGCCGATGTCGTCGTGGTCGCCGCGCACGACCCAGGCGGGCACACCCGAGTCGCGGAGCCGGGCGACCAGGTCCGGGTACCGGTCCAGGTAGTCGAAATAGTGCCGGATCACCTGGCGGCAGAACGCCGGATCGTTCTTCTCGAACTCGGCGGTCAGCGCCTCGCGCCGGGCCGGCGGCAGCCGGTTCGCCATGGCCCGGGGCGCCAGCTTGACCAGGCCCGCCCAGGCCAGCATCCCGACCCCCGGCACCCGCCCGAGGCTGTTGGCGATCGCGAGCGCCTTGTCCTCGTCGGATGCCGAGAACGCCGGGGAGAGCAGGACCACGGGCCCGGCGAAGTGCCCGCCGGCCGCCATCTCCAGGGCGACGTTGGCACCGATGCTGTGGCCGACCACGACACCGCAGTCGCGCTCCGCGGCCAGGGCACCCGCCAGCGCCGCGTAGTTCTCCATGGACAGATCGTGCGGCGGCGTGGTGCCCGCGTGCCCCGGAAGGGTCGCGGCCACCAGCCGCACCGGCGCCGAGGCGAGCGGCGGTGCGGCCGTCAGGTCGTCGTAGAACGCGGTGCTGCACATCCCGCCGGGCAGCAGCAGCACCCGGACCTTGGCGTCCGCGGGCCCCGATTCCTTGATGTCCCAGGCGTCGAACCTCTCGGGGGCTCTGCTCATGTCCGGACCCTCCTCTGGCAGCTGCGGTCAGCCAGAGTGTGGCGCGCGGGACGGGACGACCGGCCGACCAGGGGCCGAACGCGGCATGTCGCCCGCGCCGGCCCGACGGATCAGGGCTTCACGCCGATCACCACGTTGGCGTACCGCTCCTCCGAGACGGCCAGGCGCGCGATCAGCCCGGCGCGGGCGAAGGCCTCGACGGCCGTGGGCGCCTGGCGCTCGCTCGTCTCGATCAGCAGGCAGCCGCCGCGCGCCAGCCAGCGCGGCGCCTCGGCGGCGACCCGGCGCGCGAGGTCGAGCCCGTCCGCGCCCCCGTCGAGGGCGACCAGGGGTTCGTGGTCCCGGGCCTCCGACGGCAGCAGGCCGACCTCGTCGGTCGGGACGTACGGCACGTTGGCGGCCAGGACGTCGACACGGCCGCGCAGGGTTGCGGGCAGCGCCGCGAAGAGGTCCCCTTCGTGGACCCGGCCCGCGAACGGCGCGACATTACGGCGGGCACAGCGCACCGCCGCCGGGTCGATGTCGGCGGCGTGCAGCTCGGGACCGCCGAGGGACGCGGCCAGCGCGGCGCCGACCGCGCCCGAGCCGCAGCACAGGTCCACCACGACGGACGCGCCCCGCGCGAGCGCGACGGCCTGCTCGACGAGGAACTCGGTACGGCGGCGCGGCACGAAGACGCCGGGATCGAGACTGACGCGCAGACCGTGGAACTCCGCCCAGCCGAGGACGTGTTCGAGGGGCAGTCCCGCGACGCGCCGGTCCACCATCGCGGCGGCCTCGTCCGGGGTGCGGGCGGCGGAGCGGATCAGCTCCGCCTCGTCCTCGGCGAAGACACAGCCGGCGGAGCGGAGCGCGGCGACCATGGGGTCGGCGGCGCCGGGAACGTCAGGGGAGACGCCGGGAACATCAGGAGAGAGAGGAGGCATGAAGCCGAGGCCTTTCGACGAACCGAAGGGCGCTCCCACGGCCACCGTCAGACGGCGACCACGTTGCCTGGAGAGGAGAGCACCCGACCTGACACAGCGGTAATGGGTCTCACCTCCTGGGCGACTCGTCGGCCGCGACGGTCCGCGGCCGGGACGGCCACCCTACAGGAACGATCAGCCGACGGACACGGACAACCGGACGTCGCGTGCCGTCCGCCCGCCTCCGGGTGCACCGGGGGCCGACCTGCGTCACTCCTCCCCCTCCCACCTCAAGTTGTAGTATGCAACCAGGACAGCTCGAGGAGGTCCTGCCATGCCGTCCGAGGAGTCCGTTCACCACGTCGCCGACGCCGGGGCGCCGGCCGACGGGGTGCCGCCCGAGTCGGCCGTGGAGATCATCCAGCGGGAGATGACGGTGTTCGCCCGCCGGGCCCGGGCCTCGGCGGAACGCATGCATCCCGAGCTGTCCCTGGTCTCGTACACCCTCCTGGGCCACCTGCGGGAGGTCGGCGGCTGCCGGGCCACGGACCTCGCCGCGCACTACGCGCTGGACAAGTCCACGGTGAGCCGTCAGGTGGCGGCGCTGGAGCGGGCCGGGCTGATCGAGCGGCGCCTGGACCCCGAGGACCACCGTGTCCATGTGCTGCATCTGACGCCCACGGGCACGGCGGTCCTCGCCCTGGTGACCCGCAGCCGCCGGGCGGCGTTCCGCGAGCGGCTCGCGGGCTGGCCCGACGAGGACCTGGCCCGGTTCGCCTCGTATCTGATGCGCTACAACGCCACGGCCACCGCGTACGACACGGAGAAGCAGGAGAAGCCGGAGGCGAGGCCGCCGGGCGGCTGACCCGGCTTCACCGTGGTCCGCCGGCCCCGCGGGCCGCACGCCGTCATCCCGTGTCCGCGGTCCGGACGTGGCCGGGCCGCTGCGGCACCCGTGCGGCCATGAAGCGGACCGGACGGCGCAGCCGGAATCCCAGTGACTCGTAGAGGCGGATGGCGCCGGTGTTGCTCGCCGCGGTGTGCAGGAACGGGGTCTCGCCGCGTTCGCGGATGCCGTGGGCGACGGCCAGGATCAGACGCGTGGCCAGCCCCTCGCCCCGGTGGCCGGGGTCCGTGCAGACCGCGCTGATCTCGGTCCAGCCCGGCGGGTGAAGCCGCTCGCCGGCCATGGCGACCAGGGCGCCGTTCCGGCGGATCCCGAGGTACGTTCCGAGTTCGACGGTGCGCGCCTCGAAGGGGCCCGGCTGGGTCCGTTCCACCAGGTCCAGCATGTCCGGCACGTCGGCCGGGCCGAGCCGCACGGCCTCGGCGTCGGGCGCCGCGCGCAGTCCGTCGTCCACGAGCTGGACGCCGTCGAGGCTGAAGATCACCTCCCAGCCGTCCGGGGTCCGCCCGTCGAAACCGGCCAGCGGAGCCTCGCCCCCGGGGCCGACCAGGTCCGCCAGATCCGCCCAGTCGGCGGCGCCCGGATCGTCGGGCAGCGCCAGCCACGGGGACACGTCACGGGGGTAGCGCAGCACGCGACCGCGCCGCTCGGCGAAGTGCGCGTGGGGCCCGGTGAGGGAACCGAGGGCCGGGTTGTCGAGAGGGTGACGGACGGCAGGAGCCTCCCGCGTCTCCGGGCTCCCGAACTCTGTGGAGACGTACGCCTCGGTCATCTGTTCCCTCACTCTCCTTCGCTGCGGTCACCGGTCGCCGTCACACCGCTCACCGATTGTGCGTGTACGGGCCAACGGGTCGACTCCAAGGGCAAGGAAGATCGGGGCGCGGCTATTCCCGGACGACGGGAGAGTTCATGCGTACGCAATGATCAGCGCCCCTCACCGGCTCGGAGCACGATCCATGTGCGCGTACCGTTGAATGGTCAATGAGCGGTGCGCACCCGGGACACCGACCCGCGCTCGCACCGGTCACCCCGATCCGCGGGCCGCCGTCCCCGGCGACCGCGCTCGATCCGCGGGCCGTCGCCCCCGGCGGTCCTGGAGGCACCACCCGTATGAACGTCACGCGAGGCTTCACCGGGCGCCCGCGCGTCCACAACCCCGGACTGCCACCCGGCCAGTACGACGCCGGCGACGACTGGCCCGTCCTGTCCGCCGAGGTGACCCCGGACCTGGCGCCCGCCGACTGGAACCTGCGGATCGACGGCCTGGTGACCGAGCCGCGGACCTGGGACTGGGAGCAGGCGCACGCGCTGCCCGGCTCCTCGTACGAGGGCGACATCCACTGCGTGACGAGCTGGTCGAAGTTCGGGGTGCAGTTCGGGGGCGTGTCCCTGGACACGTTCCTGGAAGCCGTACGGCCGGACCCGGCCGCCACCCACGCGGTCGCGTACGCGCACACCGGGTACACCGCGAACCTCCCGCTGGCCGACCTCGCCGGCGGCCGGGCCTGGATCGTGTGGGAGTGCGACGGACGCCCGCTGTCGGCCGAGCACGGTGGCCCGGCGCGGCTGATCGTGCCCCATCTGTACTTCTGGAAGAGCGTCAAGTGGATCGCGGGCATCCGGATCCTCGACCATGACGAGCCGGGATTCTGGGAACAGAACGGCTACCACGCCCGCGGCAACCCCTGGGAAGAGCAGCGTTACTCCGGTGACTGAGACCACGACCTTCGTACCGCCCACCCGGTTCGCCGTGCCCGGACGCATCGCGGTGGACACGCGGACGGCCACCACCTGGCAGACCGCGACGCTCACCGAGATTCGCCGCGAGACCCCGCACGCGGCGACGTTCCGGTTCGCGGTGCCCGCGTGGGAAGGACACCTTCCCGGCCAGCATCTGATGCTGCGGCTCACCGCCGACGACGGATACGCGGCGCAGCGCCACTACTCCATCGCGTCCTCGCCCGACGACACCGGTCACATCGAACTGACCCTGGACCATGTCGACGGCGGCGAGGTCTCCGGCTGGTTCCACACCGTGGCCCGGCCCGGCGACTCCGTCGAGGTCCGCGGCCCCAACAGCGGCTTCTTCGCCTGGCCCGGGGACCGGCCGGCGCTGCTCGTCGGCGCCGGCTCCGGTGTCGTACCGCTGATGTCGATGCTGCGGCACCACCGCGCCCGGTCGCTCGACGTGCCGGTACGCCTTCTGGTCTCCGCGCGCAGCCCCGAGGAACTCATCTACGCGGCGGAGTACGGCGACGAGACCACGGCCGTGTTCACCCGCGCGGCCCCGGACGGTGTGCCGGTCGGACGTATGACCGCCGCACAGGTGGCGCCCCTCGTGGCCGATCAGCCGCCCGGTGGGTGGGAGGCCTACATCTGCGGTTCCAACGGCTTCGCCGAGCACGCTTCACGCCTGCTGGTGGCGGCCGGGCAGCCGGTGGGCCGGATCCGGATCGAGCGGTTCGGCTAGGGGGTGTCGCTCGGATCGGGTTCGGATCGGTCCGCGACCGCCGCGAGTCGTCCCGCGGGCGGAACGTCGACGCCGTCGGCGCCGGGCCGTCTTGTCCCTGTTCCGCGAGAGGAGGAGGATGCCGCTTTCGGTGTCGGTCGGGATCGGGGCCGAATCGGGGACGGGGTCGGGGGAGGGTCATGCATGGTCGAGGGGTGGCCGCTGAGGCCGAGCCCGACATACCGTTCCGGGAGCATGTGGCGACGGCTGCCGCCTGTGGCGTCGCCTGTCTGCTGCACACCCTGACGGCGAGTCTGCTGATCGGCGGTCTGCTGCTGATCGTTCTCCGCCTCGAGACGGTTGTGCAGCCGCTGATCGGGGTGCTGCTGGTCCTGTGCGCCGCCGTACTGCGCCCCCGTTTCGACAGGCTCGACCCGAATCTGCCCACGCTGCTGCGGGAAGAAGCGCCCGCTCTGTACGCGCTGTTGGACGAGGTGGCGGACGCGGTGGGCGTGCGGCGCCTCGATGCCGTACAGGTCGGCACGGATTTCTCCGTACGAGCCGGCACCTACGGCATACGGCGCAGACGACGGCTGGTGCTCGGCTATCCCCTGTGGCTGGCCTTCGCACCGCAGCAGCGAGTCGCCGCTCTCGCCCATGAATTGGGCCACTTCGCGTCGCGCGATGTCCGACGGGGGGCGCTGGTCGGTACCGCACTCGCTTCCCTGGCCGGCGGGGCGGAGCAGATGGAACACCGGACGAGCGCGTCCGAGGCGGCCTTCGACGCGTCCCCGCTCTCCCGGTATGCCGATGAGATGGCCGTAGCAGCCGTGCGCTTCAAAGTCCATGGCCAGACCGTGAATTGGGTGCTGTGGATCCCGGGCCTGCTGATGAAGGGCGCCGTTCGGCTGCTGGTTCGGCTCACACGGTCCAGCGCCCGGCGCGCGGAGTTCCGGGCGGACGCTGCGGCTGCTCGCATCGCTTCCACCCAAGCGGCTGTCTCGGCGTTGCACGACCGGCAACTGGCCGACGCCATCGACATCGAGGTGCACCGACTGGGCGTTGCGGCGCGAACATTCGGCTGGGCCGGCAGCACCCAGAGCGTCGACCAGGACTTTTGGGCGAAGGTCGGCGCATACGCGTCCTCCTGGCGCGACAGCGGGGGGAGCACGCGCGATCGAGCCGACTCGGGCAACAGGGCCCCTGCGGATTCCGACCCGTCGAGGCGACAGGACAGGGATTTCGGTCTCCCGGCCATCGGGCTGCGTGTGGCTCGGCTGTCCACGGGGACGAAGCACCCGGCCACCGTCATGCTCGACACGGCCCGGGCCGACGCCATCGAGGACGAACTCCGCGAACCGAAAGGCCTGCTGGCTCGCAAGATCGTTCAAGACTGCGTCCAGCCCTGAAGTTGTCGCCCGTGCCGGTTCCGCGCACGATCAGGCGGTTCCGGTGATCAGCGGGCCGGTTTCGCGGCAGGTCAGCAGGCCTGCCGCGACTCTCGACGTCCACCTCGGCAGGAGGAACGCGTACGCGCGGATCCGCGCGGCGGCACCCTGCTCGATCCGGGCGAAGACGAACACTTCGTCCACGACACGCTCGCCGTCCGCCACGAGGCGACCGTCACCATCGCCGCCATCGACGAGTGGCCGTGCCGGTTACCCCTTACGGACCAGCAACTGCACCGCCTGGGACCGGTGGCCGTTCATCGTGGCGACATCGATCCGCTGCTCGTCCACCATGTCGAAGTCCGACAGCAGGGCACGCAGCTCTGTGATGTCGTGGTGCCGGCACACCGCACCGTCGTCCGTGGCGAAAACCCCATGAGGTGTGCCGAACTGCTGCGCATGGGCGGCGTAACGACTGTGGTTGCGTTCGTCGTCCTGCAGGACCAGGTCGCTGACGTAAAGCAGCCCGCCGGGCACCAGAACACGGCTGAGCTCGGCGATCAGAGCCCGCTGGGCATCTTCCTCAGGGACACAGGTCAGCACGGCGAACAGCAGGACGACGTCGAAACCCGCTGACGCACACATCAGGTCCGGAGGGGATTCCAGGACGGCGAAGCGCAGGTCAGGACTCAGCCGACGGCCCCGCTCGATCAGCGTCGGAGACAGGTCCACGCCGGACACATCGGAGAAGCCGTGATCGCTCAACTCCGCCATGACACGGCCGTATCCACAGCCGTAGTCCAGGATCCGAGCGCTTGCACCCACCCCTGCCAGCCAGCTGGGATTCACCGGATGGGTGAATGTCTTCGTCGCGCCGACGCCGTCCCAGTATGCGATCTGGCTACCGAGATCCTTCATGCGAGTGCAGCATACGGCTCCGCCGACTCCCGCACTCGCCGCTTGATCCACTTATCGCGAAGGACGGGCCACCAGCCGTGGAGGACGCGCGGAGGGCGAGGCCCTCGGCGCCGGGCGGTGGGACGCGCTCACTCTCCCGCACCTGTTCACCGGACGGGGTCCGACGGAACGGTGTGGACCGTTCCGGCGGGTGTGCCCGCGGGTCTGCGGCGTGGTGCGCGCGTCGATGTGTGGACCGATGCCCGGGGCACGATCGCGCGTCCGGCGGCGAGTTCTTCCGGACAGGCTCTGGCCATGGGTGTTTTCACCGGCGCGGGCGCCGTATTCGCCGTCCCGGTCTCGTATCTCTGCGTAAGTGGGCTCTGGTACGCCGCCGACCGGCCCGGTGGGGCACGACCGGGCGCGGACGGAACCGGACCGGACCCGGCGAACGGCCTGAGAAGCGGCGCGCTCCCGGACCGCCGGGAACCGCCCTGTTCCCGGCGCGGCCGAGACGGGCCCGCGAAAGCGGACGTACGGTGTGATCATCCGTGGTCGTTTGCCGAAAGGTGGTCCCCGATGGCCCTGTTCGACCTCCCGCTCGACGAACTCCGCGCCTATCGCAGCGCGTCCACCGAGCCCGAGGACTTCGACTCCTTCTGGGCCAGGACGCTCAAGGAGGCCCGCGAACACGACCTCGCCGCCCGTTTCGATCCGGTCGGGATCCCGCTGAAGACCGTCACGGTCCACGACGTCACGTTCGCCGGGTTCGGCGGGCACCCGATCAAGGGCTGGCTGACCGTTCCGGCGTGGGCGAACTCCCCGCTGCCCACGGTCGTCGAGTTCATCGGGTACGGCGGCGGACGCGGGCTCCCGCACACGCATCTGCTGTGGGCGTCGGCCGGCTTCGCGCACTTCGTGATGGACACCCGCGGCCAGGCGAGCGTGTGGGGCGGCGGCGAGACCCCGGACCCGGTGGGCAGCGCGCCCGCCTTCCCGGGGTTCATGACGCGGGGGATCGAGGACCCGGAAACCTACTACTACCGGCGGCTGTTCACGGACGGGGTACGCGCCGTGGAGGCGGCCCGCTCGCATCCGCTGGTCGACGCGGCGCGCGTCGCGGTGCTCGGCGGGAGCCAGGGCGGCGGCATCGCCATCGCGGTCGGCGGTCTGGTGCCCGATCTGGCGGCGGTCGCCCCCGACGTACCGTTCCTGTGCGACTTCCCCCGCGCCACGACCCTCACGGACCGCGCCCCCTACCGGGAGATCGGCAATTACCTCAAGACCCACCGCGGCCGCACGGAACAGGTGCAGCGCACCCTCTCCTACTTCGACGGCGTCCACTTCGCCGCGCGCGGCCGGGCACCCGCCCTGTTCTCCGCCGCCCTGGAGGACCAGACCTGCCCGCCGTCGACGGTCTTCGCAGCCTTCAACGCCTGGGGGAACACGGACAAGGAGATCGAGGTGTACGACTTCAACGACCATGAGGGCGGCGGCCCTTACCAGCAGGCGGCGCAGCTTCGCTGGCTGCCCGCGCGGGTCTGAGGCCGGCGATGGACACGACCACCGCGGCACGGCACTTCGTCCAGGTCTGGGAACGCGCCTGGTCGGCCCACGACGTCGAGGCGATCCTGGAGCTGTACGCGGAGGACTGCGTCCACCGGTCCATGCCGTTCCGGGAGCCCCACCGCGGCCGGGACGAGCTCGCCGCGTACCTCCGCTGGTCCTTCGAGTCCGAGACCACGACCGACGTCCGCTTCTCCGAACCCCTGGTCGGCCAGGAAGGCCGGGCGGTCGCCGAGTTCCGCGTCCTCGCGCGGGAGGACGGCCGGCCCACGACGCTCGCGGGCTGCGTCCTCGTCCGTTTCGACGCCGCGGGACTCGCGGTGGAGACACGGGACTACTGGCACAGCACCCCGGGGTCCGTACCCGCTCTCCCGTGGCGGACGGCCTAACGCGGCGCTCAGACCGTCGTCGACAAGCGCGGGGGCCGGGCCCGGAAGCCTCCCGGAGAAACGGCGCCGGACCGGTCGGGTCCGGCGCCGTCCGCCGGGCGGTCATGTCAGAAGAGGCTGTCCCACCGCGTGTCCACGCTCCAGGTGCTCGCTCCTGCCGCGTAGTCGGCGAAGAGCGCGGCCACCTCGTCCCGCTCGCTCAGCACGCAGCGGTAGTGGTGTTCCATTGAGCCTTCCCGGTGTTCGACGGCGAACCCGTCCGCGGCGAGGCCCGCGTTGGGGCCGTGGCCGACCTGCAGGAAATGGCCGCTGCGCCGCTCCAGGACCAGGAACCAGTTCTCCGCGGACAGCCGGCGCACGGCACGGTCGATCACGTCGGGGTCCGGGTCCTCCACCTTCAGCCCGACGCACGGCCGAAGGCTCGGTGCGTCCGTGCCGCGCTGCGCGGGCGGACGGTGCAGCACCTGGGCCTGCGGGTCGAAGCAGACGAGTCCGTGCCGGCCGGCGAGGGCCACCACCTCGGGCGCGGTCCCGTCGGCCCGGCTCCAGGACATGGGCATGATCACATGTGCGGCGGAGACGTCGAGGCCCGCCGTCCACGGCGACGCCTCCGCCCCCGGGCCGAGGTCCGCGGTGGCCGAAAGCTCGGGGAACCGGTCGGTCAGCTCCCGGTGGAACACGGCCACGGCCTCGCTCACGACGACTCCGGCCCCGGCCACGTCGCCGTCGCACAGCCGCTCGTACGTGCGCGTGGCATCGGCGACCGGAACCCGCCCGGACTCGAACCACACCGCAAGGTCAAAACTCACGTCGCCTCCGTCCACCGAACCCTGACGCGGCGAGCGTACGGCCGGCCACTGACAACGCCCTCCCGTCGCAGGAGTGTCGAGGCGCCCTTCACGCCGGCGCCCCGTCCACGGCCGCCGCCCCGCCACCGGCCGGTGCTCCGAGCAGTTCCTGTTCCTCCGGGGTGAGCCGCAACGCGCCCGCCGCGATGTTCTCGTCCAGGTGGGCCGGGTCGGCCGTGCCGGGGATGGCCAGGACGTGCGGCCCGCGGTGGAGGGTCCAGGCGAGCCGCACCTGGGCCGGCGTCGCACCGTGGGCGCGGGCGACCGTACGGACCCGGTCGTCCGCCTCCGGCTCGGCGGCCGCCTCACGGCGCAGTCCGGAGACCGCGAAGAAGGGGACGAAGGCGATGCCGAGCTCGCCGCAGAGGTCCACCAGGCCGCTGCCGTCGGCCCGGTGCCGGTCGAGTCCGTAGGAGTTCTGCACGCAGACGACCGGAGCCAGGGACCGGGCCTCGGCGACGTGCTCGGGGCGCGCGTTGGAGAGTCCCAGATGGCGGATCAGACCCGCGTCGCGCAGCTCGGTGAGCGCCCCGAAATGCTCCGCGACGGAGTGCGCCTCGGAGCCGGTCCAGCGCAGGTTCACCACGTCGAGACGGTCCCGGCCCAGCTGCCGCAGGTTCTCCTCCACCTGACCGCGCAGCTGGTCGGGACGGGCCATGCCTTGCCACGCACCGGACGGATCACGGCCCGGTCCGACCTTGGTGGCGACGACCACGTCGTCCCTGCGGGAGGACAGCGCGCGATTGATCAGCTCGTTGGCCGAACGCAGCGGGGAGAAGTAGAAGGAGGCGGTGTCGATGTGGTCGACGCCCTGGTCGACCGCCCGGCGCAGCAGGCGGACCGCGAGGTCGCGGTCGATCGGGGGGCCGTCCGAGTTCCCGGCCATGCCGTTGCCGGTCAGTCGCATCGCCCCGTAACCGATCCGGTTGACCTCCCGGTCGCCCAGTTTCCATGTCCCCGCGTCCGCCGCGTTCACTGTGGCCCGCCTCCCTCGTCCCGGTGTCCGGCCGTCCCGTCGTCCGGCCGGAGCCTGGAGTATGAGGCGGCCGCAGGACGGACCGACAGGGGCGCGGGGTGGGCGAATTGTCACAGCAGGATCGGGAACGAACCGTTGTCGCCCGGCCGTTGGACCTGGCGAGGGATGTTCGGTCCGGGGTGACGCGCCATTCGCCCGGCCGGGCACTTTCGGACACGGCGGGTCCGGCGGTTCCCGTGGTCTCGTGGACCCTCGGAGGGCGTCCCGCCGACGTGGGCGGCGAGGCGCCCGGGCCGCACATCGCAGTCGGCCCAAGGGAGCCGGGGCCCGGCGCCGCTCGGGCGGGGCGCTCCGAGCACGGCCCGCTCCGGCCGGGGGCGCGGACCGAAATCGGCCGAAGTCACCGGACCCCCCTTTCCTGGTGGTTTAGACCAATGCTAGATGTGGTGGCGCACCGAGCTCACACGGCTACGTTTTGTCACCACGCAGGAGGCGCGGTCATGGCCCGCACCACCCATCCGTCCGACCACGAACCGCTCTACGCGCGGATCGCCGCACAACTGCTCGGCGAGCTGCGCGACGGGATCATCCCACCCGGCGAACGCCTGCCGGGCGAACGCGAGTTGGCCATGCGTTTCGGCGTCAGCCGGGAGACCGTACGGCAGGCGCTGCAGATGCTGCGACGCGAGGGCCAGGTCTCCACCGACCGTCGCGGCAGCCACGCCACGCTGTCCGGCACCGGCGCCGAGCACGTCCCGTCCCTGGACTTCCCCGTCGGCGCGCACACGGGCGAGCCCGACGGCTGCCGACGGACCACCGTGACCTGGGAGACTCCCCCGCCGGAACACGCCGAGGCCCTCGGACTCGCCCCGCGGCGGGCGACGCTGGTCCACCGCTACGAGTCCGCCGCGGCCGACGGCAGCGGCCTGCGCTCGGCCGTGACATCGTTCTCCGCCATCGCCGTGACCGAGGTGGAGGAGCTCGCCCGCTACCGCGACCGCGCGAACGGCCATTCCTCGGCGCAGCTGTCACGGGCCTACGACTGGATGCGCAAGGCGGGTCTGACCCTGCACCACCGGGACGCGATCACCAGGCTGCCGCAGTCGGTACGGGTCACCCGGCGCGTGCACGACCAGTACGACCGCCCGCTGGAAATCACCGACCTGACCGTGGACGCCCGACAGGACGCCCTGGTCTACGAGTTCACCTTGCCGGCCGCCAAGTGAGCACCGGGGGCCGGGACCAGCGTCACGCGCCGCCGACGGGCGCTCCCGGGGTGTCCTCACGTGTGGCCACGACCATGCGGGCCCGCGGGCTGCCGTCCCGTCGGCGGCCGAACTCGTCCAACGCGTAGAGCTCCGTCCGGAATCCGGCCCGCGCCAGCTCCCGCTCGACGTCGCCGAGCCGGAACGTGCGGTAGTACATGACGAAGGTCGGACGCCGGACGGCGTTGCGCACCCGCATCACCATGTCGAACCCCAGCAGGGCCCAGTACCAGAGCGAGCCGGGGCCCGGCGGAGCCGTGATCGGGAAGGCGAAGCGCCCGCCCGGGCGCAGGACGGCGTGGACGCCGGAGAACAGACCGGGCAGCTCACGCGGCAGAAAGTGCCCGAAGGCGCCGAAGCTCACGACGAGGTCGAACACGGGCCTGAAGGGGAGGTCGCGGGCGTCCGCGCGCACGAAGGCGACCGACGGGGCCCCGCCCTCACCCGCCGGAGACCGATCCTCGCTCACCGGCGACCGGTCCTCCCCCACCGGAGCCGGCGGATCGCCGGCCCCGAGCCGCGAGCGTCCGACCGCCAGCATGCCCGCGCTGATGTCGACCCCGGTGACGCTGTCCCGGCACAGCTTCCGCAGGACCTCCATGCCCGCGCCGGTGCCGCAGCAGAGGTCGAGTCCCGCGGCGAACGGCCCCATCGGCTCGAGGGCGCTCCCCGCGGCTTCGAGGATCGCGTCCGGCGTCCGGAACGGCGTGTGGTCGAACTTGGGCGCGAGCAGGTCGTAGCCGTGCTCGATCGACGAGAGAGCCTGCACGGCCAGCTCGCGGAGGGTGGGACCTTGCGGGGTGAACATCTCGCCGAGCTTAGGACCTGTCCGGCCGGTCAGGGTGGAGGATGCCGACGGCGCCGGAGGGCCGGACGACGGCCGAACGGCGGCCCGTGGGGCAGCGGACGCCCGGTGCGCTGATCTATCGTCCGAGGCATGACCTCGTTCCGCCCCGCCCCCGCCTGGCTGGCCGACGCCGTCTTCTACCAGATCTACCCGCAGTCGTTCGCCGACTCGAACGGCGACGGCATCGGCGACTTCGCCGGAATCACCGAGCGCCTCGACCACCTCGCGTGGCTGGGCGTCAACACCGTCTGGCTCAACCCGTGTTTCGTGTCCCCGTTCGGCGACGCCGGATACGACGTCGCCGACTACCTGAACGTCGCGCCCCGCTACGGCACCTCCGACGACCTCGCCCGCCTCGTCGACGCGGCGGGCCGCCGCGGCATCCGCGTCCTCCTCGACCTCGTGGCGGGCCACACCTCCGACCGGCATCCCTGGTTCCGGGCCGCGATGGACGATCCGGCCGACGACCGGTACATCTGGGCGCCCGAGGGCCACCGCCCGGACGGATTCGTCCCCTCCCCCGGGACCCGTCCGGGGGCGTACCTGCCGAACTTCTTCGCCTTCCAGCCCGCCCTCAACTTCGGCTACGGGCGCGCCCGTTCGGCCGAACCCTGGCGCCTGCCGGTCGACGCGCCGGGTCCGCGCGCCAACCGGGCCGCGCTGCGCACCGTGATGGACCACTGGCTGGGCCTCGGCCTGGCCGGCTTCCGTGTGGACATGGCCGCCTCGCTCGTGAAGGACGACCCCGGCAAGAGGGAAACAGCCGCGATCTGGACCGAGTTGAGGAACTGGCTGGACGACGCCCATCCGGAGGCCGTGCTGCTCTCGGAGTGGGGCGAGCCCGAGGTGTCGGTCCCCGCGGGGTTCCACGCGGACTTCTTCCTCCAGTTCGGCGGCCCCACCGACGGGCACGCCCTGCGCTCGCTGTGGAGCAACGGCGAGGGCACGGTCAACGAGGCCTGGGAGCAGCTCGACTGCTTCTTCGACGCCGAGGGCCGCGGCTCGCCGCGCCCGTTCGTGGACGCCTGGCGCGGTGCGACCGCCGCGCTCGGCGAGAGCGGCTTCATCGCGCTCCCGACCGCCAACCACGACTTCTCCCGTCTCAACTGCGGCCCCCGCACGGCCGGTCAGCTGCCCGCCGCCTTCGCCTTCCAGCTCACCTGGCCGACCCTTCCGGCGATCTACTACGGCGACGAGATCGGTATGCGCTACGTTCCGGGGCTGCCCGAGAAGGAGGGCAGTGTGCTGGGTCCGCGCTACAACCGCGCGGGTTCCCGTACGCCGATGCAGTGGGACCAGAGCCCCAACGCCGGTTTCTCCACGGCTCCTTCCGACCGTCTGTATCTCCCCCTCGACCCTTCTCCGGACCGCCCGACGGTCGCCGCCCAACGGGCCGACGACACCTCGCTCCTGCATCTCGTACGCCGTCTGATCGCGTTGCGTACGGCCACGCCGGAACTGGGGCCGGGCGGCTCGGTGGAGGTGGTGCACGCCGGGTACCCGTTCGTGTACGTACGGGGCGGCCGGTATCTCGTCGTGGTCAACCCGCGCCGGGAACACGCGAGTTGCGCCGTCGAGTGGACCACCGGCGTCCGCTCCCTGGAGTCGGACGGCGTCGGGATCGAGGCGGGCACGGTGAGCGCCCGGGGATTCGGTTATGGCGTCTTCGAACTCCCCGACGCGCGGGCCGGATCCTGAACGACCGCCGCTCTCGGCGGGGCCCCGCAGCGACGACTGCGGGGCCCCGATCGTCTCGGCGGTCAACACGCCGTTGCGGGCCGTACGGCCGTTCTTGTCACCGCCGGCACGGCCTTGGCGAAAGCGCCCCACTTCGCCGACGGAGCGAATTCGCCGAAGAAGCGATCATGTACCAGATCCGGCCAGTCGCACCGCCCCCCCTGACACAGACACGGACATGGACGCGGAGGGGTCAGGGGCCCGCTCCTGCCACTCAGCCGGCGGCCGCCGCAGGGCCCGCCCCGAACCGCGGCGCGTCCTCCGCGATCACATCCAGGCGCAGCCGCATGAAGCGCAGTGGATGGCGAAGGACCCTGCCGCGGCCTGTGGCCCGGTTCACGCTGATGAAGTGAAGACGAGTGCGGCAAGGACTCTTCCTCTCGACAGTCCCGAGAGGCGGGGAGTCTTCGACCTCCGGCCCCGGACGCATGGCCAGATACGGTCAATTCCCCAGGTCATAGAGGTGATGCCAAGATCACAAAGTGTGGCGGGCCCACTGGCGGCGTGATATTCGTTTGATCGATCATTACACCTGCATACAATTCGCTGGGGGCGATGTGCTGTCTACGGTGCCGTCGGGGGGCGGCCTGTTGGAGTTAGGCCTTCTCGGGCCACTTGAAATCCGAGTCGACGGGCAGCTGTTGGACATATCTGCGCCACGGCTCAGGACGGCCCTGGGGACGCTCCTGCTGAGTCCCGGAAAGACGGTTTCCACCCGGCACTTGGCGGAAAGCATTTGGGAGGACAATCTCCCAGCGGATCCAGCCAATCAGGTAGCCGCCTGCATCTCCATGCTGCGCCGTATGTTCAGGCAGGGTGGAGTGTCACCGGAACTCCTTGTCACTCGGCGGCCGGGTTACCAGCTGATGGTGGGGGCCGGGGTGCGCATCGACGCGATGGTCTTCCGTGACCTGCAGGAAGAGGCGCGCGCGTCCAGCCAAGCGGACGATCCCAGGCGGGCTCTGTCCCAGCTGAAGTCGGCGCTGGGGCTGTGGCGCGGTGGGGTTCTCTCCGGGATGGACTGCCGTACCTGGCAGCCTGAGATCCGTCGGCTGGAGGAGGAGTACATCGCCCTGCGCGAGCACTGCTCCGACGTCCAGCTCGGTCTGGGGCTCAACGAGGACGTGGTCACGGAGCTGTCGGTATTCGTCGAGCAGTATCCGCTTCTCGAGCGGCCGCGCGCGCAACTCATGCTGGCGCTCTTCCGGTCCGGCCGACAGGCCGACGCGCTCCAGATGTACCGGGCCACAGCAGAACTGCTGCGTGAGGAGCTGGGCGTTTCGCCGGGCGAAGACTTGCAGCGGATACACAAGAGCATGCTGCAGGGAACTGCAAACGCTCCTGCCACGAAGAGGACCTCGCGCGAGCGGACCTCCATATCGCATGCCGGTTCTTTCACCGATCCGTACGGTCCGCCCTGCCAGCTTCCCGGCGATCTGGCCGAGTTCGTGGGCCGCAGGGAAGAGATCGACACCCTGCAATCGGCGATCGCGCCCGGAAGCGGAACCGTTCCGGTCGCGGTGATCGTGGGTCCGGGAGGCACGGGGAAGACCGTTCTTGCTGTCCACACGGCACATCAGCTGCGTCAGACGTTCAACGACGGGCAGCTGTACGTCAACCTCCGCGGCATGGACAGTGATCCGGTGTCGGCGGAGGAGGCCCTGGCCCGCTTTCTGCGGGAGCTCGGGCTGTCGGGCGCGGCGATACCCGATTCCCTGGACGAACGCGCGGCGCTCTTCCGCAGCCTGGTCGCGGGCCGGCGGATGCTGCTGGTCCTGGACAACGCCGGCGACGTCCGACAGATCAGACCGCTGCTCCCAGGAACGGACACGTGCGGCGTACTTGTCACCAGCAGGACCCGGCTCACGACCGTGCCGAACGCGCATGTACTCGAGCTGGATGTCCTGGGCCGGGATCAGGCCCACATGTTGCTCTGCCAATTGGTCGGGGAGGACCGTGTCGAGGCGGAGCCCGACGTGGCTCGCAAGCTCGTCGAGTACTGCGGCCGCCTGCCGCTGGCCGTGCGGATCGTCGGGGCGAAGCTGGCCTCCAAGCCGCATTGGTCTTTGCGCAGGGCCGCCTCCCGACTGGTGGACGAGCGACGTCGGCTCGACGAACTCGCGCACGAAGGACTGGAGGTACGAAGCAGCCTCGAGCTCTCACATCAAGGACTCAGTCCGCAGGCGCGCCGGCTCTTTCGCAGATTGGCACTCCTGGCAGCGCCGGACTTCGCCGAGTGGGTCTGCGCACCCCTGCTGAGCCTGCCCGTCCTGGAGGCGGAGGACTTTCTGGAGGAGCTGCTGGACGCTCGTCTGGTGGACGTCGTCACGCCCATGGGGAGCCCGCAAGCTCGCTACCGGATGCATGATCTCGTACGACTGTTCGCCTCGGAGTGCCTTTCCGAGACAGAGCCCGGCGTTGAGCGGGCGGCGGCCCGGCAGCGTGTGGCCGCGACCACCCTGGCCCTGGCGGATCTGGCGCACCGTGAGGTGTGCGGCGGGGACTTCACCGTGGTTCACGGTCTTGGCCCGCGGCCCTCCGTATCCGAGGACGTGATCCAGCTGGCGGCAGGTGACCCGCTCGACTGGTACGAGGCGGACCGGTCGACCATCACCGCCTTGTGCGCCCAAGCCGCGGAGCACGACGAGGACGAGATCGCCTGGGACCTGGCTGCCACGTCGAGGTGCCTTTTCAGCATACGTTTCCACTTCGACGACTGGCAGCACACCCACGAGGTCGCTCTCGCCACCGTGCAGCGGCAGGGCAACAAGCGGGGAGAGGCCGCCCTGCTGCTGGGGCTGGGCGATCTCAACCTCACGCGGCGGCTCTACGAGCGGGCACTCCCGCTGTTGGAGCGCTCCCGGGAGCTGTTCCTGGAGGTCGGTGACCGGCATGGGTACGCACTCGCCCTACGCAAGGTCGCGTGCGCGGACCGCATCCAGGGGCGGACCACGATTGCCCTGGAGCGTTGGCGGGAATGTCTGCCGATCCTTCGGGAGGCAGGAGACCTGGAGGCGCAGATACAGGTGCACCGGTGGATGTCGCAGACCCTCTTGGAGCTGGGCAGGGATGAGGAGGCGGAGGGTTCTCTGCGCGTCGCGGTGCGGATGGCCGAGTCGTTCGAAGGGCGCAGTGCGGCGCAGGTTCACCTCGCTCAGGCAGATCTCCGGCTGGCCCGCGGTGAACTCGATCAGGCGGCAGCGGCGTACGAGACCAGTCTTCGGGCGACCAGTCGGCTCGGCGATCTCAGCGGCCGTTGCGCAGCTCTGCTGGGGCAGGGCACGGTCGACGTACGACGACGTAGGATCGCGCGGGCGCAGGAGCGTTTGGGTCAGGCCCTGGATCTCGCGCACAGCATCCAGGACCCCTTGCTGCAGGTCGAGGTGCTGCTGAGCCTCGCGGCCGCGCACGTGGCAGAGGGCCATCGGACCAAGGCCTTCGTACTGCTGACCGAGGGTGAGGGGTTGTGCCGTCAGATGGGTGCCACTTCTCGGAGGGAGCGCTTCACCGCGGCCCTTGCGGGGCTGGCTGGGCAGTCGACTGACGTCGGTCAGGCGACCGACCTTGCCGGCAGGCAGGTGGAATAGGTGTTGGAACCATCCCGGGCGCAGATCACCACGGTCGTCCCCTGGCGGGGGTCGGCCTGGACCTGCAGGGTACGTTCGTCGCTCCAGCCTCGCATCCGGAACTCGCCTTGGCCCAGGTGCTCCAGAGCGCAGAAGGGCCGTCCGGCCAGGAGGAGCCGGGGTGTGCCGCTGCTCATCGCGATCTCCGCAGTGACGACGGCGCGCAGGGCATTGCGCGGAAGGAAGTGCCCCGGCTGTTCCCAGTTCGCAAAGGATTCGGGGAGCGGGAAGCGGCACGCGTAGCGCCGTTCCTCGTCCGGGATGAGCGCGACCCTCGGGCGTAGTTCCAGGGACGCGGGGGCTGTCAGCCTGTCCTGGAGGCGTTGGGGGAACAGCTTGGCCAGTTCCTCGGTGTGGTAGAGGTCGATGACGAGGTGGACCAGCTCCTCGTCCTCGTCATTGACAAGAACGTGCTGGCGCCAGGAAGCGGCGAACGACATGGTGCCGGGGGTCCAACGGTGACTGTCCTCGACGAAGACGGCCCGCGCGCCGTGGTTGCTGACGATGGGCAGGTGCAATCGGCACAGCCCCCACGGCGGACCGCACTTCACGGACTGCAGGCCTGTGAACCGGGCACCGGGCGAGAGGGCTATGAGGCGTACGGATCGCAGTGGTGCCGGCAATGATCGGAGGACCTTCCACAAGGCCGGCAGGCGCCGCAGCCAAGGTGTCGCCGCGTAGTCCTGAAGGCTCGGTCCTCCGGTGTCGGTGCGGTTCGGGTCCCCTCCGAGGCTGTGGAGGGCAAGGACGCGGCGGCCCTGGAAAGCAGCCAGCGGCGCGGCACCCCGCGCCGAGAGTCCGCCGATCTCGGCGCGCAGGCGGTCAGGGTCGTACGCAGCGGAGATCTCGGCGCTGTTGGGCAGCCCTCTTCCCAGCGGGTCGTGGATTCTCGGGAACTCGATCACGGCTTCACCGGAACTGGTCGAACGCGAGCTTCACGACCATGCCGGTCACGACGACCAGCAGGACGATACGGACGAAACCGGATCCGCGTTTCAAGGCGGTCCGCGCGCCCAGTGTGGCTCCGGCGATGTTGCAAAGGGCCATCCCCGCGCCCAGGAGCCAGAGCACCTGTCCCTGGGCCGCGAAGACAGTGAGTGCGCCCAGGTTCGTTCCGACGTTGACGACCTTGGCGAGCGCCGAGCTCTGGAGGAACTCGAGCGACAGCAGACTGGTGAAGGTCATGATCAGAAATGTGCCGGTGCCGGGACCGAAGACCCCGTCGTAGAAGCCGATCCCGCAACCGGCGAACGCCACCACCATGAGCCGGCGGCGCCTGCTGACGGCGTCCGCGTCCTCGATGACCGAGCCGAAGTTCGGGCGAAGGGTGACGAACACGGCCACGGAGATCAGCAGCGCCATGATCACCGGACGGAACCAGTCGGCCGGCAGGCTCGAGGCCGAAAGTGCCCCGAACCCGGCTGAAGGCACGGCCAGGGCGGCGGCCGGTAGCGCGACCGATCGGTCCAGTTTCGTTCGGCGGGCGAAGGTGACGGCCGCCACGGTGGTGCCGGTGATGGCCGTGAGCTTGTTCGTGCCGAGCGCTGTGGAGGGTGGAAGCGTCGGAAAGGCCATCAGCAGTGCCGGGATGAGCACGAGCCCTCCGCCCCCGACCACGGCGTCCACCCAACCGGCAGTTGTCGCGGCGACGAGCAGCCCGGTTATTCCTACGGCGTCCATCAAGCCCTTCCTGTGGTGCGTGACCAGCCGATCGAAGACGTTGCGTCGATGAGGACGAGGCTCACAGCACTCCCGTGATCTTCATGAGCGCGGGCAAGACCCGGGGGCTGGGCATCATGCGCTCGGCCCAGCGCGGAGTGGACCGCAGGGAGTAGCACCGGCGCAGCCACCGGTCGGTGCCGTCAAAGCGCGGGGTGAACGCGGACCGGCCATGAGCCGCAATGTGGTTGTCCACGACGACCAGGTCCCCGGGTGCGAGCACGACCTCGTGGCATACCTCTTCCAACGCTTCCGACAGGGCCCGCAGAGCGCTGGAAGCCACGGTGTCGTCGCTGGTCGTGGTGTGGGAGTTGAAGCGCATGAACAGGTCCGGTTCCTGGCCGAACAGCACGGGGTGAAGGCCCGACGACGGGCGAGGCCCGGCGATGTTGCGGGAGAACGACGTCGGGTAGGCACTCTTGAACACGGGGGTGCGCAGAACGTCTCGCTGCCCGTCAGTCAGCAGGGCGTACGCCTCACGGACCGACGCGACGCGGGTGGCCGCAATCCCTTCGTGGTCCTGACGGAGGCAAAGCAGACCCAAGAAGTCGGGACGCAGCGGGTGGTGAACGTTCTCGGTGTGGAAGTCGAAGGCTACGGATCCGCTGTTCTCGATGCGATGTTCTTCCCCGGGAACAGGATGGACCTCGTGTATCAGGGTCCCGTCCTTTTCGTCCTCGTAACCAACCAGGGTGCCCAGTAAGTCCGCCACCAGAGTGAGCAGCCCGGCCGAGCCGTGCTCGGCAAGCTCGCCGGCACGGTGCTCCAGCGGGGTGGCGGGGAGCTCTCCCACCGGCAGGCCCCGGATGAGGAAGAAACCCTGCCTGGAGGCGCCGGCAGAGAAGTCGATCAGCTCGGATCGCAGCTCTGACGGCATGTTGAGCAGCAGGTCGCTCAAGTCGGAAACGTTCTCCGCCTTGCGAGCCGCCGCGCTCAAGGCGAGTGTCCACATTTTCCGGGCGTCGGTCTCCGACAGCTGATGTCCACTGCGTGTGGTCGTCGTCGCGTGCACAACTGACTCCTGAATCAAGTGTGTTGTCCCTGATCTCCTGACCTGGGACGACAGACGCTACGGAGCAGCCCTGCGGCTTCGGTGTCAGGTCTCTGTCGAAGTGATGCCAAGGTCGAACAGAATGATCACGTAGCTTCCCCGGACGTCACTTCACGCACGACCCAGGGGAGGTAGCCGTGCCTGTTCCACGTCACGCGGGCAAGGAAGGCGAGCGCGTCTCGGACCGGACCTTCCAGGTACTCGGGGCGATACGCGAGCTGGGCGACGGCCCGCATGCGCTGCGCGCCATCGTCGGCCGGACCGCACTCAGCCGTTCCACCGTCCAGCGCCACATCCTGTCGGGCTTGCGGTACGGATTCATCCGGCAGCCCAGCCACGGGCACTACGCGCTCGCCGAAGAGCCGGAGGACCGGACTGTCCTGGCGTACCAAGCCCTGCCCGTCTCGGGCGTAAATCGGCGGTTCCTCGCCGCGCTCAGCCGGGAGTCCGGACACACGGCACGCCTTCACGTGGCGGTCCTGACCGACGTGCCGATGCAGATGTGTGTCGCCCGGCAGTCGGAAGCCGCGGATCCGCCCCTGCTCGACGGGGAGCTGGGCAGCACTCACCCTCTGGACGCCGACGCCGCAGGACACGCGATCCTGGCCCATCTGGCCCTTCCCCACATGGACCGAGAAGAGCGTCAGGGGATCCGGACCCGCGGTTGGGTCGCGTCAGCGGGCCCCGTGGCGGGGACCCGGATGCTCGCCGCCCCGATTCTCAGATTCGGCGTGCCCGTTGGGTCGCTGAGTGTGACGGCGCCGGCAGAGGCTCTCCGCAGCACGCTCCCGCACTGCGTGGGCTCACTGCGCCGCGCCGCCACGGCGCTCTCCAGAGCTGCCGTTCAACCGGCCGCGACCGGACTCGTCGGACACTCCCGAATCGATCACGAGTAGATGAAACGCAAAAGTGCCTCCGCCGGCAGGCAGAGGCACTTTCATACTGGATTCAGTAAACGTATCGATTCCAACCCTGGCCGGGGACATTCACCTCATGCCCCTTCCGGTTGACGTAGGCGAATCCGCAGTCGGCGGTGACGCTTCCCGTACCGGATACATATCCGCTGGTCTTCTGGAAAGTGCCACCGCTCTCATTCACGCATTCGGCCCAGGCGCGAACCTGGCGGCCACAGGGGTTGCTGGTGACCTTGACCGTCACCTTCTGCCTGGCGGTGTTGACCGTGGCGTTCGCGCTGGTGATGCAACTCGGGTCCGCACTGGCCGACGTGGCCGTCAGCACCGGGACACCACCGACAACAGCGACCGCCGCCGCCGCGGCAAGGAACTTCTTGAACATAGCGGTGACCTGCACGGGAGTCATCCCCTCGAAAAGTAATCCTTTAAGGAGGACCTTCTGTCCACCTGGAGACAATGAGACGTGCGACAGGAACAAGGTTTCAACGAAGTCGTCGGAAGAGGTCAGCAACTGACCTGTCGGAACAGGCCCGCCACCGAGGGAAACCTCAGCACCTCCCGCCGCCGCGCCTGCGCAGGTAGTGGCGGGTGCGGCGGTCGGAGCAGGCCTTGTCCGCGCTGACGCCGTCCGGCCTCGCGCGGGGGTCGGCGGGATGCCCCGCACGAGCGGCTCCAGGCCCTGACTGTCGTTCGGACCTATCCCGCGGTTTCGGACCGCCGTCGTCCGCTCCCTGGAATCGGACGGCGTCGGGATCGACGCCGGCACGGTGAACGCCCGGGGATTCGGTCACGGCGTCCTCGAACTCACCGGCACGCGGGGCCGGTCAGCTCCCCAGGCGCAGCCCGGCGAGCCAGACGTCCGGGACAACTTCGGCGGGCGGGGTCACCGGCGCGGTGGCCCCCTTCGGCCGTGCACGGTGGGCGAGCAGCAGGCGGAGGGCTCTCCTGGCACGCGGCGCCGAGGCGGACTCCGGCGCCGGCGCGGCCGCGCCGGAAGCGACGCGGGCGGCGGCAGCACCTGCCGGGGACATCTGGGCCGACGAGGTCGTGGGAGCCGGGGCGGTCATGGAAGGGAGCCTCCTGAAGCGTCGAAAGGGCGGTGTCGTCGCTCCCGGCGGACCATCGGCCGGGAGGTGGTGTCACCCCACCGACGAAGGCTCCCTATGCCGATCGACACTCCGCGAGCCGCTTCTCCAGGAATCTCCGCTCGGCCGCGTTCTCGACCAGTTCGAGAGCCCTGCCGTAGGCCTCGGCGGCCTCCGTCGTGCGTCCGGCACGGCGCAGCAGGTCCGCGCGGGTGGCGGGCAGCAGGTGGTACGCGTCCAGCTCGCCCTCCTCCTCCAGTTCGGCGACCAGGGCGAGCCCGGCGTCGGGGCCGTCCGCCATGCCCACGGCGACTGCCCGGTTGAGCCGGACCACGGCGGAGGGCACGAAGCGCCGGAGCTCGCCGTACAGGGCGGCGATGTCGGCCCAGTCGGTCTGATCGGCCGTGGCCGCGGTGGTGTGGCAGGCGGCGATCGCGGCCTGGATCTGGTACGGGCCCGGGCGCCCGCGGCGCAGGGCGGTCTCCAGCAGCGCCGCCCCCTCGGCCGCCTCGGACGTGTCCCAGGCCGTGCGGTCCTGGTCCTCCAGGGTGACCAGATCGCCGGAGGCGTCGACACGGGTGCCGCTCCGGGCGTCGTGGAGCAGCAACAGCGCGAGCAGGCCGAGGACTTCGGGCTCGTCGGGCATCAGGCGGGCCAGGACCCGGGCCAGGCGGATCGCCTCCGCGGAGAGGTTCGCGCGGGTGAGACCGGCGCCGGCCGTGGCGGCGTACCCCTCGTTGAAGAGCAGGTAGAGGACGCCGAGGACACCGGTGGTGCGTTCGGGCAGGAGGTGCGCGGGCGGTACGCGGTAGGGGATGCCCGCGTTGCGGATCTTCCGCTTGGCGCGCACCAGCCGCTGCGCCATCGTCGCCTCGGGGACGAGGAAGGCGCGCGCGATCTCGGGCGTGGTCAGCCCGGCCAGGGTGCGCAGGGTGAGCGCCACCCGGGCCTCGATGGCCAGCGCCGGGTGGCAGCAGGTGAAGATCAGCCGCAGCCGGTCGTCACCCACTCCGCTGTCGTCGTCCGGATCCGGTTCGTACGGGTTGTACGAGTTGTGCGGTTCGTACAGACCGTCGTCGCGTGCCGACACCGCCACCTCCCGCAGTTTGCGCGCACCGACCGCCTCCCGGCGCAGTACGTCCAGGGCCCGGTTGCGCGCGGTCGTGGTCAGCCAGGCGCCGGGGCGGCGCGGTACCCCGTCGCGCCGCCACCGGTCGAGCGCCTGGGCGAAGGCGTCCTGCGCGCACTCCTCGGCGAGGTCCCAGTCGCCGGTCATCCGGATCAGGGTGGCGACGACCTGCCCCCACTCCTCACGGAACGCGGCCCCGACCGCCTCCTCGACGCTGTCGTTCATTCCCAGACCGGCCGCACCTCCACCGAACCGCCGCCCAGCGCCGCCGGATGCCGGGACGCGAGCGCGATGGCCTCGTCGAGGTCGGCGACCTCGATGATGTCGATGCCCGCGACGTACTCCTTCGTCTCGGCGAACGGTCCGTCGGTGAGCAGGACTTCGTCACCCTGTACGCGGACGGTGGTGGCGTCGCTCGCCGGCCGGAGCCGGGCGCCGCCCTTCACGATGCCGCGCTCGCGCACCTCCTGGATGTACGCGGTGAACCGGGGGTCGTCGGCGATCTCGTCCGGGCCGATTTCCTCGCCGCCGACCGGAGCGCAGATGAACAGGGCGTACTTCATGACCGTGCCTCTCCGGCCGGCGGGAGGCCCGTGTCCGACGGGACGGACGTGTGCTGGTGGACGATCTGCCAGCGGTCGCCGGCCGCGCGGTAGCCCGTGGTGACGCGTGCGGTGGTGTCCAGGGTGGTGCCGTCGGCGAGCGGGGCGCGCAGACGCACCAGGGCGTGGCCGAAGGCGACGCTCTCGTCGATCCGCAGCCGGAAGTCGAGCACCTCGCGGTCGGCGGGACCGGCGAGCGCCGAGAACCACTGCTCCTGCGCCTTGCGCAGGGCGTCGGCGCCGCTCTGTTCCATGCCGCTCACGGGGTGGAAGACCTCGACGTCGGGGGCGTAGCAGGCCATCGCCCGGTCGAGGTCGCGTTCGCGGAGGGCCTCGGTGAGCTCGGCGTCGAGGCGGCGGATCTCCCCCTCGGCGTCCTCGTCGTCCCAGAAGGCGCGGACCTCCATGGCGCCGATCGTCGCGACGGGGTGTTTCGCGGCGGCCTCGACCGCCTCGTCCATGGAGGCGCAGTCGAGGATGTCGAAGCCGGCGACGTACTCCTTCGTCTCGGCGAACGGCCCGTCGGTGCGCAGCACTTCACCGTCGCGCACCCGGACGGTGACCGCTTCGGCGGGCAGCCGGAGACGGTGGCCGTGCAGCCGGACGCCGCGCTCGGCGCCCAGCTCCTCGACCCAGGGTTCGACGGGTGCCATCCCGGAGGCGTCAGCGGTGTCGTCGCCGCAGACCAGCAGCATGTACTTCATGGTTCCTCCTGATGCTCATGAGCTTCCTACACCCCACCGACGCACGGCGCCCCGGCGAATCGACAGGCGGCGAAAGTTTTTCTCGAGCGCCGTCGGACGCGGTCCGCGCGTCCCGTCAGACGCGGGAGGCGCCGGGCCGCACGGGCAGGACCTGGACGCTGTTGCCGACGAAGCTGGCCTGCTGGGTGAGCTCCGCCTCGGACACGGCGAGATCGAGGTCGGGGAAGCGGGTGAACAGCCGCTCCAGGGCGACGGTGGCCTCGATCCGGGCGAGCGGGGCGCCGAGGCAGTAGTGGGCACCGTGCCCGAGGGAGAGGTGGCGGGCGGCGCCGGGCCGCCCGGGGCGGGTGACGTCGAAGCGGTCGGCGTCCGGCCCGTGCGCGGCCCGGTCGCGGCCCGCGGCCGAGTAGCCGGCGAGGACGGGCGTGCCCCGGGGAATGACGGTCCCGTCGACGGTCAGGTCGCGCACCGGGTAGCGGAACGGGAAGTAGCTGACCGGAGCGTCCCAGCGCAGGGTCTCCTCCACGACGTCCCCCCAGCTCGCCTCGCCCTTCAGGACGGACTCCAGCTGGTCCCGGTGCCCGCACAGCGCCCGCACGGCGTTGGTGATCAGGTTGAGCGTGGTCTCGTGCCCCGCGATGATCATGAGCACCAGCGTGCCGATGAGTTCCTGCTGGCTGAGCCGGTCGCCGTCCTCGTCGCGGGCGGCGATCAGCGCGCTGGTGAGGTCGTCGCCGGGGTTCTCCGCGCGCGCGGCCGCGACGGCGCTCAGCACGGCCACCAGTTCACGGTTGGCGGCCACGGCCTGCTCGGGGCCGATGTCGGTGGCGACGACCTGGTTCGTCAGATGGTGGAGCCGGTCGCGGTACTCGGCGTCCACGCCGAGGAGTTCACCGATGACGCCCATCGGCAGCGGGAGGGCGAAGTGCTCGCGCAGGTCGGCCACTCCCCCGCCGTCCTCCGCCGCCGCGTGCAGTCCGTCGAGCAGGTGCGAGGTCAACTCCTCGATACGGGGACGCAGTTCCTCGACCCGTCGCACGGTGAACGCCTTGCTGACGAGGGACCGCAGCCGCCGGTGGTCGTCGCCGTCGGCGGTCGTCATCCCCTGCACGGTGGCGAAGGTCATGAGCGGCCAGCCGGCGGTTATGCGTCCCTCGCGCAGGTCCGTGAAGTGCCGGGCCCCCTTGGCGACATCGGGGTGGGCGAGGAATTCCTTCAGCGCCTCGTGCCCGAGGACCACCGCGCCCTGCACCTCACCGGGCAGCACCACCGTCGCGACGGCGCCCCGCGCGAGCAGCCGCTCGTTGTCGGCGTGCGGGCAGCGGCCCGCGGGGTCCATGCGGTGCGGCGTGACGGGCGAGGTGTCCACCGTGTTCTCCTTGCTGCTGGGCCGAGTTGACGGTCGTACGACACCGACGGGCGCCGCACGAAGATCGATTGTGCCCGCTCAGAGCACCGTGCGCAGCACCTCGGCGAAGCCTTTCGGGTGGGTCAGGTTGCCGTTGTGGCCACCGGGGAAGTGCACCGGTGCGACACCGAGTCCCGCGGCCAGTTCCTCGGCGCAGCGGTAGTCGAACACCTGGCGCGGCGTGGTGAGTCCGGCCGCCGGGACGACGCGGACCGGTCCCCGGCCGAGCGCGGCGATCTCGTCCGGGCCGAGTTCGGCCCGGCTCATGGTCACGGCGTCGTGCTCGATGAAGAAGGTGAAGTTCGCCTCGCGGGACGCGTCCAACGGGGCCATTTCGGCACCGGGTTCGACCTCCTGGCGGGCCGGGTCGATCCCGAGGATCTCGCCGATCCGGCGCACTCCCGCGATCCATCCCTCCCGGCGGAAGACCTCACGCATCTCGTCCAGCTCCCGCCGCGCGCGCAGCTTCTCGGCCTCGGGCAGCATGCCCGGGATGGCGGGTTCGTGGGCGACCAGGACGCTCAGCCGCTCGGGCCGTCGCCGGGCGAGCCGGAGCCCGATGACCGCGCCCATGCTGCAGCCGAGCATCCGTGCGGGCCCGTCGGCGAGGTGGGCCAGCAGGCGGTCGACGTCGTCCACGTGCTCGTCGAGCGTGGCGCCGCGGGCCGGGTCGTCGAGAACGCTGCGGGACAGGCCGCGCCGGTCGTACGTCACCACGGTGTACGCGTCGACGAGGTGGCCGACCATCGCGTCGCTACGGTTCGCGTCGCCCTCGCCGCTCTGCGACACGAGCAACAGGGGTCCGTCACCGCGCACTTCGTAGTGGAGGACGGCGCCGGGGACGGACAGTCGGCCGGTACGGGCGGCAGGCATGACGGGCTCCTCACACGGTCGGTCGCGGCCACCCCTCGGTGCCGCGTCCCACCGAACGTACTCCATCATTTTTGATGCATCAAGAGAGATGCATTATTTCTGATGCATCTTCCTTGATACGATCCGGAGTCATGAACGGAGCGGAACTCTTCCTGCTGGGCCGGACCCTGATGAAGATCGGCGAGGAGGCCATCCCCGCCGAGGGAATCGGCCGACGGTCCACGAGCACCCGGTCCATGCTGATCGTGATGCTCGACGTGTACGCCAACCCCGACACGACCGTCGGCGAGATCGCCGTACGCACGGGCATGCCGCAGAGTGCCGTGTCCGCGTGCGTGGCGCGCCTCAAGGAGGCGGGCTCGGTCCTCACCGTCACCGACCCCGCCGACCGCCGCCGCTCCCTGATCCGGCGGAACCCCGAGATCACCGGGCGCCGGGCCGAGGTCGCGGCCACCCCGGTCGACGCGGCACTCGGGGCCGCTCTCGGCACCGAGGACGGCGCGGAGATCGCCGAGACGGTGGCCCTCCTGGAACGGCTGGCCGAACGGCTGTCGCCGGACGTCCTCGGGCGCCTGCGCTGACGCCGGACGGCTCCGTGGCGGCACCGGCCCGAAAGGCGCCGGACGACTCCGCCGAGGTCGCGCCCGGCGAGGAGGCCGCCCCACGGGAAGCGGGAAGCACGGGTACCTCCTTACGCTCGTAGGGACGGGTTTCCTTGGACCGCACGGACGCGGTCCCGGAGGTGACAGCCATGCGTGCCTCGCTGATCCAGCTGTCCGTGGACTCCTCGGACACCGCGGACGAGCGCCGCCACCGGGCGGCTTCGCTGGTGCGCGGTCGGGCGGGCGACGATCTGGTGGTCCTGCCCGAACTGTGGGCGGCCGGCGCATGGGCGTACGACCGCTGGGGGCGCGACGCCGAGGGGATCGAGGGCCCCACCGCGGCGGCCATGTCCGCCGCCGCGCGTGCGGCCGGGGTGTGGCTGCACGCCGGATCCGTCGTCGAGCGGGACGCGGACGGGACGCTCTACAACACCGCGCTGCTCTTCGACCGGTCCGGCGATCTGCGGGGCCGCTACCGCAAGATCCACCGGTACGGCTTCGACACCGGCGAGGCGACCCTGATGGGCGGGGGCGACGACATCGTCACCGTGCCCACCGACTTCGGCGTGGTCGGCCTCGCCATCTGCTACGACCTGCGCTTTCCCGAACTCTTCCGGGGCCTGCTCGACGCGGGCGCGGAACTGATCGCGGTACCCGCCGCGTGGCCCGCCGCCCGGCTCACCCACTGGCGGCTCCTGACGCGCACCCGGGCCCTGGAGGAGCAGGTCTTCCTCCTGGCCTGCTGCGCGACGGGCACCCACGGCGACATGCGGCAGGCCGGGCACAGCGTGGTCGTCGACCCCTGGGGAACCGCCCTGGGCGAGGCCGGCACCGCGGAGGAGACGCTGACGGTGGACTTCGACATGGCCCAGGTCGCCCGGATGCGCTCCGAACTCCCCGTCCTGCGCGATCGCGTCCTCGCCATCGAGGCCCCCCGGAAGCGATGAATCCGGGGCGATCCCTACGGGTCCGGAAACCCTGGAGGCACCGACCCCGGCGACCGGCCGTACGAGCCGGAGCGCCGGGAGGCTCGAATCCGGCGGCCGGTCGTGCGGGGCGGAACGCCGGGGGACGGTGAACCCCGCGGCACGGCGCATCCGGAGCGCCGCGGCGCGGACGCCCGTCGGCCGGTCGCGCGAGCCGACGCAGGGCGCGCCGATGCCGGGTGACGGGTGACGAGCGCCGGACCCACGACCCCTTGAGACGCGGATCACACACGAATCCGCCCCACAGGTGGTACTCTCCGTACAGCACTCGTGTACGCCTCCTTCTTCAGGCGCCGGTGCGAGTTCCTTTCTCCCGCTGTCACGCCGTCGGTTCCGACGAGCGGACCGGCATTTCGGCACCACCTCCCGCAGACGAACGGGGATCCCTCCCGTCCTGTCCGAGGTGATGTTCCCGCCGCACGGAGGCGCGCCCCGCGCCCTGTCTTCGCGGCCCTCCCCCCTTCCCGCATGTCCATGCGATCCCGTCCCCGAGAGGACATCCCATGACCACCACACTCGAACACCCTCCTGTACAGCAGCGGCCCCGGACCCGGACCGCCACCGGTGTCCTCGACATCGACGGCAGCGGGAAGGGGCACCTGCGCTCCGCGAACCTCCTCCCGTCACCCGAGGACCTCCAGGTCTCCCCCGCGCTGATCCGCCGTCACGGCCTGCGCAAGGGCGACACCGTGGAAGGGGTGTGCGACGGGCCCCGGGTCCTCACCGAGGTCGAGCGGATCAACGGCCGTACGCCCGAAGAGCTCCGCCGCCGCCCGCACTTCAAGGACCTCACCCCGCTGCACCCGCGGGACCGGCTCCGGCTGGAGCACCCGGCGAGCGGACCGACCGGACGCGTCATGGACCTGGTGTCGCCGGTCGGCAAGGGCCAGCGCGGTCTGATCGTCGCCCCGCCCAAGACCGGCAAGACGGTACTGCTCCAGCAGATCGCCGCCGCCGTGGCCGGCAACCACCCCGAATGCCGTCTGATGGTGCTGCTGCTCGACGAACGCCCCGAGGAAGTCACCGACATGCGGCGCTCCGTCCGCGGCGAGGTCTACGCCTCCACCTTCGACCAGGCGCCCAGGCAGCACATCGCGCTCGCCGAGCTCGTCGTCGAACGGGCCAAACGGCTCGTCGAAGCGGGCGAGGACGTCGTGATCCTGCTCGACTCGCTCACCCGGCTGTGCCGGGCCCACAACAACGCGGCCGCCGCGGGCGGGCGCACCCTCAGCGGCGGTGTCGACGCCGCCGCGCTCCAGGGCCCCAAGCGGCTCTTCGGCGCGGCGCGCCTCGCCGAGGAGGGCGGCTCCCTCACCATCCTCGCCACCGCCCTGGTGGACACCGGCTCCCGCGCCGACGGCTTCTTCTTCGAGGAGTTGAAGGGCACCGGCAACATGGAGCTCCGGCTGGACCGGACCCTGGCCGACCGGCGCGTCTTCCCCGCGGTCGACATCGCCCCCTCCGGCACCCGCCGGGAGGAACTCCTGGTGCCGGCTGCCGAGTTGGCCACCGTACGAGGACTGCGCCGGGCCCTGCTGGCACGGGACGGGCAGACCGGTCTGGAAACGCTCCTGGAGCGGCTGCGCGCCACCCCCGACAACGCCACCTTCCTGCGCCGCATCCAGCCCACCCTGCCGTCCTGACCGCCCGCACCACGTCCAACCCTTTTCCGACCTGACCGCCCGCGCCACATCCAGCCCCTTTCCGACCCGACAGCCCGCGCCACATCCGGCCCCCTTCCGACCCGACCGCCCGCGCCACATCCGGCCCCCTTCCGACCCGACCGCCCGCGCCACATCCAGCCCCCTTCCGACCCGACCGCCCGCGCCGACCTGACCCCGTGCCAGAACCAGCCCCGTGCCGTCCTGGCCCGCGCCTGCGGCATCCGGGTGCTCGGCGGCGCCGCTCGGCCCGGCCACCCCGGCGTGTCGCGCGTCCGTTCCTACGTTTGCGGTATGACGATCGGATTCTCATTTCGGACCGCTGCTTCGCGCTCCACGGTCACGCGTGCCGCCCTGGCCTGCTCCGCCGTCTGCGCGACCGGTCTGCTCGCCGCGGCGCAGAGCCCGGCCACCGCACTCACCACCGCGGGCGCCGGGGCGCCGCGGCCCGCCGCGCTGCCGCCTTCGTCGCTCCACCGGCCAGGCGCGCAGGCGCGGTCCCGGCCCGGGGTACCCGACGTCCCGGACGTCTCCGCGCTGTCCTGGGTGGTGGCCGACGCCGGCACCGGCGACGTCCTCGCCTCGCACAACGCCCACCGCCGGCTGCCGCCCGCGAGCACCCTCAAGACCCTGTTCGCCCTCACCGTCCTCCCGATGCTGCCGGGCAGCACCCTGCACACCGTCAGGGAGCAGGAACTGGAGGGCATCGGCGCGGGCAGCAGCATGGTCGGCGTGGTCCCGGGCATCACCTACCGGGTGGCGGACCTGTGGCGCGGTGTCTTCCTCAACTCCGGCAACGACGCCGTGCACGTGCTCGCCTCGATGAACGGCGGCTGGACGAGCACCGCCGCCCAGATGCAGGCCAAGGCCCGTTCCCTGGGCGCCGACGACACCCACGTCGTCTCGCCCGACGGGTACGACACACCCGGGCAGGTCTCGTCCGCCTACGACCTGGCGGTGTTCGGGCGGGCCGGACTGCGCAACCCCGACTTCGCCCGGTACTGCTCCACGGCCGAGGCGATGTTCCCCGGCGAGGCCGGCTCCTCGTACGGGATCCAGAACACCAACCGGCTGTTGAGCGGCGCGAACGGGGTGGAGCCGTACCCGGGGCTGATCGGTGTCAAGAACGGCTACACCACCAACGCGGGCAACACACTGGTCGCCGCCGCCAAGCACGGCACGCGCACCCTCGTCGTCACGGTGATGAACCCTCAGGCGGGCGGCGGACTGACCGTGTACGAGGAGGCGCGCTCGCTGCTCGACTGGGGCTTCGCGGCGGACGGCCGGGTCGATCCCGTGGGGACGCTGGCCGACACACAGGCCGCCCCCGCGGCCGGACCCTCCGCCGCCTCCGCCCCCGCATCCGCCCCGGCCGGGCACGGCGGGCCCGGCGCGCGCCCCGGCCGTGGCGCCCGGCCCACGGCCACCGCCCGGCCCGCGATCAGCGCCCGCCCCGTGGTCGCCGCGCCCTCCGGCGACGCGGGGCTCGGCTGGTCCGGCGCGGCCGGGATCGCCGGGGCCGCCGTGCTGGGCGCCGCGGGCGTCGCGCTGGTCCTGTGGCTCAGAGCGGGCCGGTCCGGCCGCGGCTGACCCACCGGCAGCCACAGCAGCAGCCCGAGCGTGATCCACACGTAGGTGTTGCTGCCGAGGAAACCGCCGAGGCCCGACGCGTCGTCGAACCACAGCCACACCACGCTGCTGCACAGCACCGCGTACAGGGCCGCCGCGACCCGCAGCCGGCGCCGCCGCAGCAGCACGGCGAAGGAGGGCAGCAGCCAGACGAGGTGGTGCACCCAGGTGATCGGGCTGACGAGGCAGGCGGCCAGCCCGGTCAGGGCGAAAGCGGCGGCCCAGTCCTCACCGGCCAGGGCTCGCGAGGTCCGCCGTACCCAGACGGCCAGGACCAGCAGGGCGAGGGCCGCCCACAGTGCCCTGCTCGGCTCCTGCGGTGCCACGAGCCGTGCCAGCACCCCCTGCAGCGACTGGTTGGAGACGTAGGCCAGGCGTCCGATGCGGGACGTGTCCCACAGTGCGTCGGTCCAGTAGAAGCGCGAGGCGTCCGGCACCACCCAGGCCGCCAGCGCGGTGGCCGCCAGGGCGACGGCCGTCGCGACACCGGCGGCCCGTCGGCGACGGCCGAGCAGCAGGAGCGCGATGAACAGCGCCGGGGTGAGCTTGATCGCCGCGGCGAGACCGATACCGACGCCCGCCCACCGGCCCCGTCCGCCCGACAGCAGCCAGGCGTCGCTCAGGACGAGGGCGAGCAGCACCAGGTTGACCTGGCCGAAACTGAAGGTGTCGCGGACCGGTTCGAGCAGCGCCAGCAGACAGGCCGTCAGGGCGCAGCCGAACCAGCCGTGGCGGCGCAGTTCGGGCCCGGCCAGCATGCCCGCCACCAGGGCCAGGGCGAGAAGGTTGAGCAGCAGCGCGAGGGCGATCGCCGTGCTCAGCCCGACCAGTGCCATCGGCAGCATGCCGAGGGCCGCGAACGGCGGGTAGGTGAAGCCGTACGCCGTTCCCGGCACCCGGTAGTCGTAGATGCTGCCCCCGTGGTGGACCCAGGTGTCGACCGCCCCGTAGTACACGCGCAGGTCGAACCAGTCGCGCAGCAGCGGCACCGTGGCCGTGAACGCGCCGACGGCCACGGCCAGTACGAGGACGAACAGGAGGCGCCGGCGGTCGGTGCTCGGCAGTGCCGTCATGCCGTCCGCTCCAGTACCGGTGTCTGCGGCTGCGCCGCCTGGTGGGCCTGCCAGAGCACCACGAGGGCGAGCAGGCCCCCGGAGACGGCGAGGACCACCTGTCCGGTGTCCGCCGGCGATCCGCTGGGCAGCACCGCGAGCGCGAGCACCGCGCTGACGGCCGCGACCCGGCCGCGCACCGACCCGGTGGGCGCCGCCGCCGCGATGAGGAACAGGCCCCACAGCGCGTACCAGGGCCGGACGGCCGGACCGAACACCGCCACCGCGGCCAGGCTCAGGCCCAGCGCGTAGACCGGGTGCGGGCGCAGCCGCAGCCATATGAAGAGCAGCAGACCCACGGTCGCCAGGACTCCGGCGGCGTGCCAGGCGGGCATCGCGAACGGTGCGAGTCCGCTGCCGAGCTTCTGGAGGAGAGCGCCGGTCGCACGCCCCAGCACGCTGGTGGGCGACCAGTTGTGCGGCGAGAGGGGGGTCTTCAGGGCGGCTATCCAGCCGTAGCCCGTACCGGCCACCGCCGTCGCGGCGACCGTCGTCCCGACCGCGACCACGGTGGTGGTCAACGTGGCCCGCGCGATGCCCCGGCGCCCCTGCCCGCGCCCGCGCAGCGCGATCACCGCCACCAGGCCGAGCGCTGCGGGCGCCTTGACGAGAGCCGCGAGGGTGACCAGGACGACGCCCGCGACGGGCCATCGGCCGCGCGCGGCCACCAGACCGACGCCGAGCAGCCCGAGCATGATGGCGTCGTTGTGCGCGCCGGCCACCAGGTGCAGCAGGACCAGGGGGTTCAGCGCGCCGAGCCACAGCGCGGCGGCCGGATCGGCGCCGCTGTGCCGGGCGAGGCGGGGCAGCGCCGCCGCCATCAGGGCGACCCCGAGCAGGGCGACCACGCGCATGCCGAAGAGGCCGGCCGGTATCTCGCCGCGGGTGAGCGACGACAGGCCGCGGGCGACGGCGAGGAAGACGGGTCCGTACGGCGTCGTCGTGCTCTGCCACACCGGCGCCACCTCGTCGGCGAGCGGGCCGCCGAGCCGTGCGGGGCCGTAGGCGTAGACGTCGATGTGGGCGTCGACCATGGCGCCCTGCGCGAGATAGCTGTAGACGTCCCGGCTGAACAGGGGCGGTGCGAGCAGCAGCGGCGCGGCCCAGGTGGCCAGCACGAGCAGCAGGGAACGCGGAGCCGGCGGTTCGGGGCCGCGTACGAGGGTGCCCAGGAGCGCCCAGGCGGCTATCAGCAGGACGACGCCGAAGTACACCCCGACCAGGCCCAGGACGGCCCGCCCCGACCCGGGGGCGAGGAGGTCGCGCGCGGGCAGGGCTCCCGCGGTCTCGCCGCCCAGCGCGAGGACGGCGGTACCGGCCAGGCCCAGGGCCTGGCAGCGGCGGAGATCGACGGGGAAAGCCGTGGCCAACACTCCGCAAGCGTGCCGATGCCGGGTGGCCGGAAGGCGACGCGGCGCTCTCCGGGCGTGGTCCGGCGTGTGACCTCCGGGTGGTGGTGGGCGGGTCGGGAGACCGGCGGCCGGGCCGGAACACCGACAGCAGGAACCGGTGGCCTGGCCGGAACACCGACAGCCGGATCAGAACACCGACAGGCCGGTCAGGGTCGTGAAGCGGTCCAGGGCCGCCACGCCCGCCACCGAGTTGCCGCGTTCGTCGAGTCCCGGGCTCCACACGCACAGGGTGCATCGGCCCGGCACCACGGCGATGATGCCGCCGCCCACGCCGCTCTTGCCCGGGAGCCCGACGCGGTAGGCGAAGTCGCCCGCCGCGTCGTAGGTCCCGCAGGTCAGCATGATCGCGTTGATCTGCTTGGCCTGGCTGCGGGAGAGCAGCCTGCCGCCGTCGGCACGGATGCCGTGCCGGGCCAGGAATCCGGTGGCGAGGGCCAGATCGGCGCAGGAGGCGGCGATCGAGCACTGCAGGAAGTACTGGTCGAGCAGGACCGGCACCTGGTTGTCGATGTTGCCGTACGAGGCCATGAAGTGGGCGAGTGCCGCGTTGCGGTCGCCGTTCGCGGTCTCGGAGGCGGCGATGTCCCGGTCGAAGCCGAGGTCCGCGTTGCCGCTCTCGGCGCGCAGGAACTCCAGCAGGGTGCCGGCCGCGTCGCCGGTACGGGTCTGCAGCCGGTCGGTGACGACGAGGGCTCCGGCGTTGATGAACGGGTTGCGCGGGATGCCGTTCTCGTACTCGAGCTGGACCAGGGAGTTGAACGGGTTGCCGGAGGGCTCCCGCCCGACGTGCTCCCACAGGGCGTCGCCCTCGCGGGCCAGGTCGAGGGCGAGCGTGAAGACCTTGGTGATGGACTGCGTGGAGAACGGCTGCCGCCAGTCCCCCACGCCGTACACCGTGCCGTCGAGCTCCGCGACGGCCATGCCGAAGCGGCGCGGGTCGCAGGCGGCCAGCGCCGGGATGTAGTCGGCGGGCCGCCCGCGCCCCGGTGTCTGCGCGATCTCGGTGGCGATGCGCTCCAGGACCGGCTGGAAGGTCAGGGAGGACGGATACGACGTGTTCCCGGGCATGATCGCCATTGTGCCGCCCGCTCCGTCCCGCGGCCCGGCGGCCCTGCAGCCCGACGGCCCCGGCCTCGGGGCCGCAGGGGGTGCTCGGGAACGGCACAGGGGGCGCGGAGCCGGATTCCGGCTTCGCGCCCCCTGTGGGCGGACCGTTCGTGCCCGGAGCCGGTTCGTACCGGCGTCCGGAGCGGTGTCAGCTGTCGATGACGCCCGTGCCCAGCAGCCCGAAGAGGAGCACGCCGATGACGATGCGGTAGATCACGAAGGCGTTGAAGGAGTGCTTGGCGACGAACTTCAGCAGCCAGGCGATCGAGGCGTACGCGACCACGAACGACACGACGGTGCCGACGATCAGCGGAGCGGCGCCCACGCCCGTGCCCAGGGCGTCCTTCAGCTCGTACAGACCCGCGCCGGTCAGGGCCGGGATGCCGAGGAAGAAGGAGAGCCGGGTGGCGGCGACGCGGTCCAGGTCGAGGATGAGGCCCGTCGACATGGTGGCGCCGGAGCGCGAGAAGCCGGGGAAGAGCAGGGCGAGGATCTGGGAGCTGCCGACCAGCATCGCGTCCTTGAACGAGACGTCGTCCTCACCGCGCTTGTGGCGGCCCATCTGGTCGGCCGCCCACATCACGGCACTGCCCGCGATCAACGAGCCCGCGACCACCCACAGGGAGGCCAGCGGACCCTCGATGAGCGGCTTGGCCGCGAGGCCCACGGCCACGATCGGGATCGTCGCGTAGATGACCCACCAGGCGAACTTGTAGTCGTGGTGGTGCCGCTCGTTCTTGTCGCGCAGTCCGCGTCCCCAGGCGGAGACGATCCGCACGATGTCCTTGAAGAAGTACACGAGCACGGCGGCGATCGCGCCGACCTGGATGACCGCGGAGAAGCCGACGACGGCGTCGTCGTCGACGGGGATGTTCATCAGTCCCTCGGTGATCTTGAGATGACCGGTCGAGGACACGGGAAGGAATTCGGTCACCCCCTCCACGACTCCGAGGACGACGGCCTGACCGACGTTGATGACGCTCATGAGATCCAGTTCTGAGGAGTTGGTCGACAGTGCTGTAGACAGTGCAGGAGACAGTGTTACGTATCCACACGGACACCCGACACCTAGGTCCACAAAGCTTGCGCAAACGAGACCCCGGCGAACGCCGCGCCGAGGCCCGCCGTCACGCTCACGATCACGTTGGCCGCAGCGTAGAACGCCGCACCTGTCCCGGTCAGCCGCAGGGTCTCGTACGAGAACGTCGAGTACGTGGTGAGCGCCCCGCACAGACCGGTTCCGATCAGCAGTTGCAGGTGTCCGGACACCTGCCCCGCCGAGACGGCACCGGTCAGCAGACCGAGGATCAGGCACCCTGTCACGTTCACGACGAGGGTGCCCCAGGGGAAGACCGTATCGTGCCGCATCTGTACCGCCCGGTCGGTCAGGTACCGCAGGGGTGCGCCGACCGCGGCACCGATGATCACCAGCAGCCAGTTCACCGCGGATCCCCGCCTTCCTCCGACGGGCCGCCGCCCGTCGTACCGGGGGCCTCGCCGAAGGCGCCGCCGCGGCCGGCGTAGCGGATGACCTCGCAGGGGTCGAGGACCACCAGACCCTCGGTGACGAGTTCGTCGAGCTGCGGCAGGAAGGCGCGGACCCGCTCCTCGGTGTCCACGACGATCACGGCCACCGGCAGGTCCTCGCTCAGCGACAGCAGCCGGGAGGTGTGGACGAGCGAGGAGGCGCCGAAGCCCTCGACGCCCTTGAAGACGCTGGCGCCCGCGAGTCCCGCCGCGTGGGCGCGGTGCACGATCTCCGCGTAGAGCGGCTTGTGGTGCCAGGTGTCGTTCTCGCCGATGAGAACGGTCAGCCGCAGGGCGCTGCCCGTCAGCCTCGTCATCGCCGCCTCCGGGCCAGGGCGCGGCGCGCCGCCGTCGTCCCGAGCCACACGGCCGCGAGCGCCGCACACACGGTCGCGACGAGATAGGCGATCCCGGTGCCCGGGTGGCCCGTGCCGACCAGTCCCCGGATGTCGACGGCGTACGTCGAGAAGGTGGTGAAGCCGCCGAGGACCCCGGTGCCGAGGAAGGGGCGCGCGAGGCGGTGCACCGCCGGCAGGTCGGTGATCAGCACCATGAGCACGCCCATCGTGGCGCAGCCCACGACATTGATCGTGAACGTGGTCCAGGGGAAGGTGCCCTCCGGTGTGGGCCACAGCAGCCCGGCTCCGTAGCGGGCGGTGGCGCCGATGACGCCGCCCAGCGACACCGCGGCGACGACCGGGCCCTGGCCGTGCCAGGGCGACGGCGGACGCGCGGGCGCGCGCACGGGGGTGCCGGACTCGCCGACGCGCTCGGGGTGCGGGACTGTCATGGTCTCGGGTGCTCCTACTCGCCGGGCCGGTGCGGGCACACGGCATCGCAAGCAGGGACCGTTGGCGGCATCCGCGCCGCGGTTCGGGTACGGCGGGCCCCACCGCCGCGCCGCGCTGCAAGATCGCGGCTGGTGAACAGGGTAACGCCGGGGGCGCGGGCCACGCACACCGGTCCGCCCTCCGGACCGCGCACCCCGGCCCCGTGCGAAAGGCCCCGGCCGCTCAGCCGGTGCTGCCCGGAAGATCACAGACCGCGAGGCCCCGCTCCCAGATGCTGCCGAGGATCAGCCGGCCGTCGGACTCACAGGCGCTGGTCACCATCCGGAACCGTGCCCGGCGGCTCTCCAGGTGGTGTACGACGGTGCCGTCGTCGTCGACCGCGAGGACGCCCGTGGTGCCCGGTGGACGGAAGGGCGCCCGTACGGCGATCCGGGCCGCGGCGCGCCGGACGGCCGGGCCCCGGCGGTGCAGGAGTTCCAGGGCGCCGACGCGGGGGCCCGCCAGGGCGACCCAGATCGGACCGCCGGGGGCGCGCCACAGGTTGTCGGGCTGGCCGGGGAGGTCGTCGGCGAAGGTCTCGGACCGGCCCGCGTGCGGTCCGGTGAGCCAGTAGCGGACGAGACGGAACGCGCCGGTCTCCGCGAGGACGAGGAACGACTCGTCGGCCGAGGAGGCGAGACCGTTGGCGAACTGCAGCCCCTCCAGGAGCACTTCGGGTTCGCTCTCCCCCGGCGCGAGCCGCAGCAGGCAGCCGGATCCGGTGTGTTCGACGAGATCGCCGATCCACTGCTTGAGCGGGTAACTCCGGCTGGAGACGGTGAAGTACACCGTGCCGTCCGAGAGGGCGACCACATTGCTGCAGAAGCGCAGCGGGACACCGGCGGCCCGGTCGGCGAGGACGCGGACCACTCCGTCCTCGAGTCCGATCCGCAGCAGTCCGCGTTCGGCGTCGCACACCAACAGAGCGTTGTCCGGGAGGAGTTCGAGGCCGAGCGGTCTGCCGCCCGTCTCGGCGACGACCCGGACGCCGGTGCGGTCGGGGTCGCCGAGACCTTCGACGCGTACGATGCGGCCGTCCTCGAGGCCGGCCAGCACCCCGCCCCGGGAGTCGGCCACCACGTCCTCGGGACCGCGGCCGCCGAGCGGCACCGTGCGCCGCGGCGAAAGGACGGTGGGCGCCGCCGTGCCGGACCCGTCTCCCACGCGCTTACCAGCCCTTCTCGAAGTAGTGGCTCACCTCGGCGATACGGTACTCGTCGCGGCGGTAGTACGTTCGCCGCCCCACCTTCTTGGCGCGCAGCAGACCGATTCCGGTGAGCAGGTCGAGGTGGGTGCGCGCCACGGCCCGGCTGACGCCGAGTTTGACGGCGAGGGCCTCGGGGCTGACACCGTCCTCGACGAGATCGGCGCGGCGCTGCGGCGGGAAGTGCGCCGCGGGGTCGCGCAACCACGTGAGGATGTCCAGCCGTTGCCCGCCGGCGGGCCCCTTCAGCATCTCGTCCCCCTCGGTCGTGACGGTCTCCCGCCACTGTCCCGCAGCCGGAGGCGGCCCGCACGGCCTTCGGACGACCGTGGCCGGAGCCGGACGGTTCCGGGGGGGGCACAGGGGCCCGGCCGCACCGGCGGCCGGACCCTTGTGCGCTCAGCGGTGACCGAACAGGGACATGGCCGGAAGCGCTTTGTCGTCGAAGCCGAACAGGGCCTGGTTCTCCCACCCGTTGCCGGAGGAGGCGTCGGTCGGGTCCCAGCCGTTGCCGGTGACCGCCGTCCAGGTGGCCTCCCAGTAGAAGACGCCGAGACCACGGCCGTTCGGCACGGCCTCCACGATGTTCATCACGTCGCGCAGCCAGTTGGACTGCCCGGTGGTCGTGGCCGGGTAGCCGGAGACCAGTTCGGCGGTCGTGTCGATCTGGTTGACGAGCGCGTCGTCGCTGTCCAGCCGGAAGGGGTAGGCCGTCTCGGCGACGAAGACCGGCTTGCCGTAGCGGGAGGCCGCGTCGTCCAGGGTGGTCTGGAAGTCGTAGAGCGAGCCGTGCCAGTAGCCGTAGTAGGACAGGCCGATGGCGTCGAACTTCACGCCGTTGGCGAGGGCGGTGTCGAACCACCAGCGGGTGCCGGTGAGATCTCCGCCCTTGGCGAGGTGCAGCGCCACGACGGTGGAGGAGCTGACCGCCTTGGCCGCGTCGTAGCCGGAGTTGAGCAGCCCCGCCAGCTGGGCGAAGTTGTCCGTGGAGCCCTCGGACCAGAGCATGCCGCCGTTGATCTCGTTGCCGATCTGCACCATGTCGGCCGTGGTGCCCTGCGCCTTGAGGGCGTTCAGGACGTCGTACGTGTGGTTGTAGACGTCCGTCTTGAGCTGGCTGTACGAGTGTCCGGCCCAGGCGGCCGGCTTGGTCTGGGTGCCGGGGTCGGCCCAGGTGTCGGAGTAGTGGAAGTCGACCAGGAGTTTCATGCCCTGCGCCTTGATGCGCTTGGCCATCGCGAGGACGCGCGCCTTGTTGTTGTAGCCGTCGGCCGGATTCACCCAGACCTTGAGGCGCGCGTAGTTCATCCCGGCGGACTTCAGGATGGCGAGCGCGTCGCCGGTGGTGCCGGAACCGGTTTTGTAAACGCCGCCGTAGGCCTCGCTCTTGGCGAGGGAGGAGATGTCGGAGCCCTTGACGGACAGTCCGGTGGTGCCGGAGGTGAACGTCAGGTCGTCGACGTTGATCCAGTTTCCGGCGTTGGCGTCGGAGTAGACGCTGATCGTGCACTGGTTGCCCGTCACGGAGACGGGCACGACGAGGTGGATCCACCCGCTGGTGGAGACCGGCAGGTCGGTGCGCTGCTCGGTGCCTCCGCAGTTCTTCAGCGCGAGGTAGGCGGAGTTCTGTCCGCCGCCCGAGCGCACCCACGCGGTGAGCTTGTAGCTGCCGTTGGTGAGCCCGGTGAGGGTCTGGTAGGTCTCGACCTTGTAGGCCGAGGCGGAGTAGTGGCTGAGGCGGTAGCTCCCGCCGTGGCCGCCGGCCTCGACGTAGGAGGCGCCGGTGGAGCCGGACTCCGACCAGCCGCTGGGCACGGCCGCCCCGGCTCCGTCGGTCTCGAATCCGGCGTTGGCCAGGGTGCTCGCCGCCTGCGCGGTCTGCGCGGGGAGTGCGGTGAGGGCGAGCCCGGCCGCGAGCGGCAGCAGCAGGGCCCTGAGTGTGCGTCTGGGATGGAACATCATCGTCCGTCGTCCCTTCGACGTGGTGGGGAGAGGTGCCCCCGGGGGGATCCGGGATGGATCCGGGGGCGGACCCCTCCGCCCGCGGCTTCATGGCTCGCACGGGCGGAGGGGGGATCGGATCGCCGTCGAGTGCTGCGACTCGGACGGCCGTCGGAGCGACCGGCGGGCCGTGCGGCCCTGCCGGGTGGGGGATCGCCGGGTGGTGCCCGGATGACACGGGTGCGGTCGCCGGGGCCGCGGGCCCGGAGGGTGATCGGGCGGTGCCTCGCGCGGGCCCGGGTGACCGACGTTGTGCGCGCGGCTGCCGGGTCGCGGCCCGGGCGGTGGTCGTGTGGAACCGCTCGGGTCGGGACGACCGGCACGGCGGGTGCGCCGCCGGGTCACCGCCCGGACGGTGGTCAGGCGGTACTCGGGCGGTGCCCCACCCGGGTTCGGACGACCGGCACAGCGGGTGCGCCGCCGGGTTCACGGTCCGTGCGGCTCCCGGTGCCGTCGTCGGGTTCGGCGGGACCGGCGGCGGGTGGTGCGGTCGGCCGGGACGTCAACCCGGTCGGCCGTGGGGCCGGAGCCGGTCGACCCCCTTGCCCCGGTGGCCGGTCGGGCGGAGGCCCGGGTAAGCCCCCGGCCGCCGGGGCCGGTCGACCTGAGCCCCGGGGCAGGCCCGTACGCCGGAGGCCGGTCGGGCCGGGCCGCACGGTCGCACTCCCCCGAACGGCCCACGGCCTGTCACGCGTCGAGGCGTACGACCCGCACCGCACCCGCCGGGACCGCGAGCCGGCCGGCGGCGCGTTCGCCCGTCAGGAGCTCGGTGCCGTGGGCGTCCAGCGGCACCTTCGCGTCGGACGAGGTGTGGTTGATCGCGAACACGTAGGTGCCCGACTCGCCCGTGCGGCGCACCACTTCGACGTCGCGGGGCACGTCGGCGCGCGGTGCGATGCGCGCGTCGTCGGCCACCCGGCCGATCAGGGCGTCCAGCCCCTCGGCCGCCAGGCGCGTGGACACGTACCAGGCCGTGCCCGCGCCGCTCCGGTGCCGGGTGACCGCCGGGTGCCCTGCGGTGAGCCCGTCGGCGTACGTCCAGACGGTCTCGGCACCGCGCGGCACGACGAACTCGGTCCACACGTCGCCGGTGAGTTCGGAGCCGTCGGGCCCGGTGATCCGGACGAGTTCTCCCTGGAGCAGGGGCGAGAACTCCTCGACGGTCAGGCCGAGTACGTCCCGCAGGGCGCCGGGATGCGGTCCCTCGTGGACGGCGTCGTGCTCGTCGACGATGCCGGAGAAGTAGGAGACGAGGAGGGTGCCGCCGCGCTCGACGTACTCCCTCAGGTTGTCCGCCGCAGCCTCGGTCATGAGATAGAGGGCGGGGACGACGACAAGGGGATAGGCCGACAAGTCGGCTTCCGGGTGGGCGAAGTCGACGGTGAGGTGGCGGTCGTAGAGGGCCTCGTAGAAGGCGTCGGCGCGCTCGCGGGCGTCGTGGTCCTCGCTCGGCCGCCACTGCAGGCTCTGCGCCCACCAGGACTGCCAGTCCCACAGCACGGCCACGTCGGCGACCGTCCGGGTGCCCTTGACGGAGCTCAACGAGTCGACGGCCGCGCCCAGTTCGACGACCTCCCGCCACACGCGCGAGTCGGTTCCGGCGTGCGGCAGCATCGAGGAGTGGAACTTCTCGGCGCCGCTGCGGGACTGCCGCCACTGGAAGAACAGGGCGCCCTCGGAGCCGCGGGCCACGTGGGCGAGGGAGTTGCGGGCCATCTGTCCGGGCGCCTTGGCGGGGTTGCGGGGCTGCCAGTTCACGCCCGAGGTGGAGTGTTCGAGGAGCAGCCAGGGCGCGCCGCCCGCGACCGAGCGGGTGAGGTCGGCGGCCATCGCGAGGTTGACGTGGGTGCGGCGGCCGTCGGTCATGAGGTAGTGGTCGTTGGTGACGAGGTCGACCTCGCGGCCCCATGCCCAGTAGTCGACCGAGTCGCACTGGCTGAGTGCCGTCATGAAGTTGGTGGTGACGGGGATGCCGGGTGCGAGGCGGTGGAGGATGTCCCGTTCGGCCGTGAAGTTCTCGCGCATGGTGGCGTCGGCGAACCGCTTGTAGTCCAGCGCCTGCGCCGGATTGCCGACGGTCGGGGTCACGCGCGGCGGGTCGACCTGGTCGAAGGCGGTGTACCGCTGGCCCCAGAAGGCCGTCCCCCAGGCCTCGTTGAGCTCGTCGACCGTCCCGTAGGCACCGGCCAGCCAGCGGCGGAAGTGGGCCGCGCAGGAGTCGCAGTAGCAGGCGGAGACCGGGACGCCGTACTCGTTGTGGACGTGCCACAGGGCGAGGGCGGGATGGCCGGCGTACCGGGTCGCGAGCCGGGTCGTGACGGAGGCGGCGGCGGCGCGGTAGTGGGTGTTGCTGTGGCAGATGGCGCCGCGTGAGCCGAAGGCGTAGCGGGTGCCGTCGGCGGCCACGGGGAGCGCGTCGGGGTGTTCGCGGTAGAACCAGGCGGGCGGTGCGACGGTCGGGGTGCCCAGGTCCGCGCGGATGCCGTTCTCGTGCAGCAGGTCGAGGACGCGGTCGAGCCAGCCGAACGCGTAGGTGCCCCGGGCCGGTTCGAGAAGGGCCCAGGAGAAGATCCCGACGCTCACCATCGTGACGCCGGCTTCCCGCATCAGCCGGACGTCCTCGGGCCAGACGCTTTCCGGCCACTGCTCGGGGTTGTAGTCCCCACCGAAGGCGAGCCGGGTGAGGCCCTTGAGGTTGGTCTCCGGCATGGATCTCTCCCATGTAATCGATCATTTGGGAACGTGCACACACAACGCCAGCGGCGTGAGTCCAACATAACCGCACAGCAACAACCATTGACAAGTGTCCGGGATGTTTCTCTACTGTGAACGCTCACAGAAGCACGGCAAGTGAGCCGAAGGGGCGCTCAGGTGTCGGCAGGCGAGCGCGCGAAGGCCCGAGAGCCCGGCGCACGCCCGCGGTCCCGGTACCGGCCGGCGCACCCCCGGAAAGCGAACCGCGCAAGAACAGGGCAGGCCTTCCGCAACAGGCGGAGGCCCAGGTCAGGGGAGAACGTTCCATGCCCATCACGAAGCACAACCGCCTCGTGGCCAGCACCATCGCCGTCGTCCTCGGCGCCACCTCGCTCGTCGCCTGCGGCTCGTCCGACGACGACAAGAGCGCATCCCAGTCCGGACCCGCGACACTGACGTTCTGGACCTGGGCGCCGGGCATGGACAAGGTCGTCGACCTCTGGAACAAGGGGCCGGGCAAGAAGCAGCAGATCACCGTCGAGGTGAAGAAGCAGGCCTCGGGCGACTCGCTCGTCACCAAGATCCTCACCGCGCACAAGGCGAAGAAGGCACCCGACCTGGTCCAGGCCGAGTACCAGGCGCTCCCGACGCTGGTCAGCAATGACGCGCTCGCCGACATAGCCGCCGACTCCAAGGAGGCCGAGTCCAAGTTCGCCGACGCCGTCTGGCAGCAGACGACGCTGGGGACGGACGCGGTCTACGCGATCCCGCAGGACATCGGCCCGATGATGTTCTACTACCGCGCGGACCTGTTCAAGAAGTACGGCCTGACGGTCCCCACCACGTGGGAGCAGTTCGCCGAGACCGCCCGCGCGCTGAAGAAGAAGGCACCGGACAAGGCTCTGACCACCTTCTCCGCCAACGACTCCGGGCTCTTCGCCGGCCTGGCCCAGCAGGCGGGCGCCAAGTGGTGGACCGCCTCGGGCGACAAGTGGACGGTGGCCATCGACGACGCGGCCACCCGGAAGGTCGCCGACTTCTGGGGCGGTCTCGTCAAGGAGGGCGCGATCAACAACGAGCCGATGTACCAGCCGGCCTGGAACAAGGCGCTGAACACCGGCAAGGAGATCGCCTGGGTCAGCGCGGTGTGGGCGCCCGGCACCCTGAGCACGGCGGCCCCGCAGACCAAGGACAAGTGGGCGATGGCCCCGCTGCCGCAGTGGTCGGCGGGCGAGAACGTCACCGGCAGCTGGGGCGGCTCCTCGACGGCCGTCACCACCGACTCCCCGAACAAGGCGGCCGCCGCGAAGTTCGCGACCTGGCTGAACACGGACCCGCAGGCGGTGGCCGCGATGGCGAAGGAGAGCGGCATCTACCCGGCGTCCACCAGTGCGCAGAGCGGTGACGCGTTCGCGCAGCCGCCGGCCTTCTTCTCCAACCAGCCGGACTTCTACACCAAGGCCTCGGGGATCGCGAAGACCACCGCCCCCTCCGCCTGGGGCCCGAACGTGAACGTCGCCTACACGTCCTTCAACGACGCCTTCGGCGCCGCCGCCAAGAACAAGTCGGACTTCGGTGCCGCCCTGAAGACCATGCAGGACACCACCGTCGCCGACCTGAAGAAGCAGGGCTTCGGGGTCGCTCAGTGACCACCGCACGCCGGAAGCCGTACGGGGTCAAGGGGGCCCCGTACGGTTTCCTCCTCCCCGCGACGGTCCTCTTCGTCCTCTTCTTCGCGCTCCCCATCGGCTACGCGATCTGGCTGAGCCTGCACAAGGTCCAGGTCAAGGGCCTCGGCCTGGGCGCCGGCGCCCGCAGCGAGGTGTGGGCCGGCCTCCGCAACTACACCGACGCGCTGACCGACAGCGAACTGGTCGCCGGTGCGCTGCGGGTGGCCGGTTACGGCGCCATCGTGGTGCCGGTGATGCTCGGCCTCGCGCTCCTCTTCGCGCTCATGCTCGACGCGGAGAAGGTGCGCCTGGCCCCCTTCACCCGGCTCGCGATCTTCCTGCCGTACGCCATCCCCGGCGTCGTGGCCGCCTTGCTGTGGGGCTTCCTGTACCTCCCGGACGTCAGCCCCTTCTACTTCGTCCTCGACAGGCTGGGCCTGCCGCAGCCCGACCTGCTGGACGGCGGCCCGCTGTACCTCGCCCTGTCGAACATCGCGGTCTGGGGCGGCACCGGCTTCAACATGATCGTCATCTACACCTCGCTCCAGGCCATCCCGGCCGAGGTGCGCGAGGCGGCGAAGCTGGACGGCGCCGGCCCGCTGCAGACCGCGCTGCGGATCAAGATCCCGATGGTGGCGCCCTCCCTGGTGCTCACCTTCTTCTTCTCGATCATCGCCACGCTCCAGGTGTTCAGCGAGCCGACCACCCTCAAGCCCCTCACCAACTCCGTCTCCACGACCTGGAGTCCGCTGATGAAGGTCTACCGGGACGCGTTCAACACCGGTGACATCTACGCGGCCGCCGCCGAGGCAGTGATCATCGCCGCGGCCACCCTGGTCCTGTCCTTCGGTTTCCTGCGCGCCGCGAACTCCCGTACCAAGCAGGAGGAAGCCCGATGAGTTCTCTTGCCGTCCGCAAGGCCGCCCCGGCCGCGGGCACGGCCCCCGGCACCGCCCAGGGACCGCCCCTGCGCGGCCGGATCGCCCTGGTCCCGACCCTCACGCTCCTGCTCGGCGCGTTCTACTGCCTGCTGCCCGTCGCCTGGGTGGCGATCGCGGCCACCAAGTCGGGCCGCGAACTGTTCTCGACCTTCACCTTCCTGCCGGGCACCGGGTTCACCCAGAACATCCGGGACCTGGCCGCCTACCGCGACGGCATCTACTGGAAGTGGATGGGCAACTCCGCGCTCTACGCCGGTCTCGGCGCCCTCCTCTCCACGGGCGTCTCGGCGGTCAGCGGCTACGCTCTCGCGATCTACCGCTTCCGGGGCCGCGAGACCGTCTTCAGCGTCCTCATGGCGGGCGTGCTGATGCCGCCGGTGATCCTCGCGATCCCGCAGTACCTGCTCCTCGCCAAGGCGGACCTGACGGATTCGTACGCGTCCGTGCTCCTGCCGCTCGTCCTGTCCCCGTACGGCGTCTACCTCGCCCGGATCTACGCCGCCGCGGCCGTCCCCGGTGACGTGGTCGAGGCCGGGCGGATGGACGGCGCCGGCGAGTGGCGGATCTTCACCCGGGTCGCGCTGCCCATGATGGTGCCCGGCCTGGTGACGGTGTTCCTCTTCCAGTTCGTCGCCGTGTGGAACAACTTCCTGCTCCCCTACATCATGCTCAGCGACGACGAGAAGTTCCCGATCACCCTCGGGCTGTACACGCTCCTCGAACAGGGCTCCAACACCCCGGCCCTGTACACCCTGGTCATCACGGGCGCCCTGCTCGCGATCGTCCCGCTGGTCGCGCTGTTCCTGGTCATCCAGCGCTTCTGGAGCCTCGACCTGCTGTCAGGAGCCGTAAAGTCGTGACCATGAGCAACACGGGGGGCCGGCGCAAGCCGCCGACGATCCACGACGTCGCGCGTGAGGCGGGTGTCTCGCGGGGCACCGTCTCACGCGTCCTCAACGGCGGGCACTATGTGAGCCCCTCGGCGGCGGAGGCGGTCAACGCCGCCATCCGCAGGACGGGCTACGTCGTGAACCGGCACGCCCGTTCACTGATCACCGGACGGTCCGACTCGGTCGGCTTCCTGCTGACCGAGCCGCAGGAGCGGTTCTTCGAGGACCCGAACTTCAACGTCCTGCTGCGCGGCTGCACCCAGGCACTCGCCGCGCACGACGTCCCCCTGCTGCTGATGCTCGCCGGCACCCAGGACGAGCGGCGGCGCATCATGCGGTACATCACGGCCGGCCATGTCGACGGGGTGCTGCTGGTCTCCAGCCACTCCGGCGATCCGGTCGCGGAGGAACTGCGCGAGGCGGGCGTGCCGCTCGTCGCGTGCGGCAAGCCCATCGGCCTCGGTTCCAAGGTGAGTTACGTGGCCGCCGACGACCGGGACGGCGCCCGGGACATGGTCACGCATCTGCTCTCCCTCGGGCGGCGCCGGATCGGCACGGTCACCGGACCGCTGGACACCCCCGGCGGTGTCGAGCGCCTGGCGGGCTACCGGGAGGTGCTCGCCGAGGCGGGTGTCGAGGCCGACGAGCGGCTCATCGCGTCCGGCGACTACAGCCGCGCCAGCGGTGAGGCGGGCGCCGAGCGGCTCCTCGACCGCGCCCCGGACGTGGACGCCGTGTTCGTCGCCTCGGACCTGATGGCCCAGGGCGTGCTGGCAGCGCTGCGCAAGGCGGGCCGCCGGGTCCCGGAGGACGTCGCGGTCGGCGGCTTCGACGACTCCCCCGCCGCCACGGCCGCCGCCCCGGCCCTCACCACCATCCGCCAGCCCTGGGACCGCATCAGCTCGGAGATGGTCCGGGTCCTGCTCGCCCAGATCGGCGGCGAGGATCCGGCGGCGGTGATCCTGCCGACGGAGCTGGTGCGCCGCGAGTCCACCTGAGGACCGGGGCCGGCGAGCCGGAGCGGGGCGGGACACCGGTCAGGATTCGAGAAGCCGTACCCGCCTCCCCCGGCTTAGCGTGAGAGGACCGCCGGAACGCCGGCGGCACGACAGCCGGCCGACGCGGCCGCAGCGCACAGGAGTCGAGATGACCGCCGGAGTCAAGACCATCATCTATCCCGTCAAGGACCTCGCGAAGGCGAAGGCCCTGTTCACCCAGCTGCTCGGGGTGGAGCCCTATGTGGACGAGCCGTACTACGTCGGTTTCAAGGACGCGGGCCAGGATGTCGGCCTCGACCCGAACGGTCACGCCAAGGGGCTGACCGGCCCGGTCCCCTTCTGGCACGTCGACGACATCAAGGCGACGCTGGCGGCGCTGATCGGCGAGGGCGCCGAGACGCTCCAGGAGCTCCAGGACGTCGGCAACGGCAGGCTGGTCGCGTCGGTGAAGGACGCGGAGGGGAACCTGTACGGGCTCATCGAGGACCCCGCCGCCTGACAGGACACGCGGGACCCGCAGAACACGGACGACTGGATGCAGGCGCACTAATTGCACAATCAACTAGTGGCCGGATCTCTGTTACCGTTCACTTATGGCAACGACGACGCCCGGTTCCCGGCTGGAGGACCAGTGGCGGGACATCCTCTCGGTGCACGCGCGCACGATGTGCGAGATCGACCGTGTACTGCATCCGCACGGCCTGGGAGCCAGTGACTTCGAGGTCCTGGACATCCTCGTCTCGGAGGCGGTCACGGAGCCCGGCGAGCACTGCCGGGTGCAGAACATCGCGGACCGGGTCCATCTGAGCCAGAGCGCGCTGTCCCGGCTCATCGGCCGGCTGGAGAAGGACGGCCTGGTGGAACGGACGGTCTGCCAGGAGGACCGCCGCGGCGTGTGGGTCGCGCTGACCCGCAAGGGCCGCGAGCTGCACGCCGAGGTGCTCCCCCTCCAGCGGTCCGTGCTCGCCCGCATGCTGAACGGCTGACCGGCCCGCACCGACCCGCGCCCCGCCCGCGGATCTCCCCCACCGCCCTTCGTTACAGCACGAACTCCGTTCCGTCCGGCGGGATTTCGGCACCGGCCCCGGTCACCGACGCACTCGCGTCCGTGGCCGGGTCGAGCAGCGGGTTCGCGCTGTCGAAGTGGGTGTAGACGACGCGCGGGCCCGGGTGCCGGGCCAGTGCGGCCAGGCTGCCGTCCGCGCCGGACACCGGCAGGTGCCACGAGGGCGTCCGCCCGCGGGTCACCCGCACCGCGGTGTCCTCCTCCCCGGCCGCGTGGAGCGTGCCGTCGAGCAGGACGCAGGCCGCCCCGGCGAGCAGGTCGTCCAGTGCGGGCGTCCAGCCGCCCAGGCAGGGCGCGTAGACGAGCACACCCCCGCTGGCCAGGTCCTCGATCCGGTACGCCGTCACCCACCGGTCGTCGGCGGCCCCCGGCAGGTGCCCGGGAACCCTGGAACCGAGCGCGTGGGCGCTGACGACCAGTCCTCCGGCCAGGACGAATCCGTCCTCGGTGAAGCTGTCCGCCCACGCCCACGGGGCATCGCGTTCGAGCAGGGGGCGCAAGGGGGAGAGTGCGGCGAGGACCGGAGGCGAGGCGTAGACCTTGAGCCCCGGGGTGCCGTACAGCCCGGTCAGCCCCATCACGTGATGGGGCTCGGCATCCGTGAGCAGGGCGCCTCGCACGGGCGTGCCGCCGGGCCCGGGGGCGAGCGCGGGGGTGGCGTTCAGCTGCGTACGGATGTCGGGGGAGGCGTTGAGCAGCCACCAGTCGCGCGCGTTGCCGCTGACGGCGACGCACTCCTGGGTGCGCGCGGGCAGTTTTCCGTCGCGGGCGGCCGAGCACTGCGCGCAGGCGCAGTTCCACCGAGGGAAGCCGCCGGCGGCGGCGGTACCCAGCAGGACGACTCTCAAGGCAACCCCACTCCTCCGCGGCGGCTTCCAGGGATCTTCCTTCCCTCCAGGACGGACCGGGCCACGCCCCGGCGAGGAGCGGATCCGGACATCCTCGGCCCGCGGATCGGCCGCGCGGACTCCCGGGCGGGGCCCGCGTCGCGCGGCCGGCAACCCTGCTACCGCGCCAGCAGCGTGCGTACGCCCTCGGAGGTGAGGGTCAGGCCGTGGGGTGAGGCGGCGTCGATGACGAGGTCCAGATCGCCCGGGGGCCACTGGGAGGCGAGCGCGGCGAGCGGCACGAGACGGTAGCGGGAGACGGAGGGCAGGAGCTCGGCCAGCTCCAGCTCCGAGGTGAACACCGGAACCACCTGTCCGCCTTCGGGGTCGTCCAGGACGGGCAGCGCCACGGCGTGGGGGTCGGCGATGTCCTCGTCCGAGGCGTCGTCCGGCACGGGCACCAGGACGTCACTGCCGGCGAGGGTGTCCAGCGCCTCGGTGTCGGCGGTGTTCCCGGCGAGGGTGTCCAGAGCCTTCTGCGCGGGCGTCGCCGCGGGTGTGGAGGGGTGGTGGTTGTTCAAGGGCTTGTCCATGGCAGATTCCCGGGTCGTGGCGGGCGGCGGGCACCCGGACCGGTCTCGCTCCCGGGCGCGTCGACGGTCGCGTACCCACCGCTCACCGGGCCATTCATCCCGGCTCGCGCCGGGTGCGGTGACGGCGACCGCGGTGTCGCGCCCCGGTGCGGCGCCGATGATCGCGGTGTCGGGGGGGCGGGCCCCGGGGGGCCGGGGGCGCCCCCGCAGCACCCAGGGCGGGGGGAGGGGGGCGGCGCGCGGGGGGCGGTACAGTGCCCGGGGGGGGTGGTGGTATAT
>NZ_JBIRQM010000003.1:294269-722751 GCF_044333225.1 Streptomyces sp. NPDC021080
CGGGGGGGGGGGGGGCGCGGGGGGGGGCGGCGGGGGGGGGGGGGGGTTGGGGGGGGGGGGGGGGGGGGGGGGGGGCGCCCCCCCCCCCGACCGCGGTGATCGCCGCTTCCGTGGTCGTCCGCCGGTCGCGGGCTACTTCAGGTAGGGCCCGTCGGTTCCGATCTTGCCGGGGCCGTTCAGCACGTACACCCTCAGATTGCCCTTGCCCGGCGCGGCCACCGACAGGGTGCCGCCGGTGACGGTCTTCACGTCACCGGTGACGGCGTCCGTGTAGGTGCCGTTCGGGATGCCGGTGAACGTCGCGTCGCCGGTGACCGTGACGAGGGCGAAGCTGTCGGTCGATCCGCTGGTGTAGCGGCGCTTGAAGGCCATCGAACCGCTGATCCCGTCCGTCGAGTACTGGCCCGACTGCAGGGCCGGGATCGCCCGGCGGATCATGTTGAGCCGCTGGAGGTGCTTGACCAGCGGCTGCGCGAGGGTGGTCGCGACCTCACCGCTCGCGGAGTCGGCCTTGCCGAAGTCGGAGGCCGTGACACTCCCCGCGAGATGGTCGCCGTAGTACGCGCGTCCGGTGGTCGCCAGCGGGCAGGTCGGCCCGCAGTCGATCTGCTTGCCCGCCTGGAACTCGATCTCCGATCCGTAGTAGAGCGTGGGAATGCCGCGGAAGGTCCACATCAGGGACATGTTCTCGGCCCAGGCGTCGGTGCCGCCGCTGTAGCGGGTGCTCGACTTGTTCGGGCCGTAGTCGTGGCTGTCGACGTAGACGACGTTGTACGTGGCGTCGTTGACGGAGTCGTCGGAGTCCTTGCCGTTGTTGTAGGCGTTCTGCGCGTCGCCGAAGTTCATGTGCATGCGCATGTCGATGATGTTCATCCCGGAGAACTGGCTGCGGTCCGGGGTGTGGTAGCTGTTGCCGCTCAGGAAGGCGTTGGTGGAGGTGGGCTGGTTGCCGGTGCCGAGCTGCTCCTCGTAGTTGTACTGCTCGATGGAGGCGGTCTCGTCGTCGGCGCTGTAGTCCTTGCGTTCCTTCCAGGTGTAGAACTGCGCGGAGTGGTTCACCGAGCCGCGGTTCCACTTGTCGTTGACGAAGGCGCCGACCTCGCCGAAGACGAAGAAGTTCTTCGCCGCGTCGGTGCCGAACCGCTGGGTGACCCGGTCGTAGATGGCGGGCAGGAAGCGGCGGTTCCAGGTGACGCGCGGGATGTGGACGGCCGTGTCGAGGCGGAACCCGTCGACGCCCATGTCGATGTACTTGTCGTACGCGCCGATCAGGTAGTTCTGGACGGTGGCGTTCTCGGTGTCGAAGTCGGCGAGGTCCTCGTGCAGCCAGCACGAACGCGAGTCCTCGCCCTCCCAGTTGCCGATCCAGCACTGGTGGTAGTACGCCTTGGGGAACATGCCCGAAGTGGGGCTCGGCCACTGGCAGTTGTACAGGGTGTAGCCCTCGGCGCTCTTGCCGCCGGTGGGCTTGCCCCAGTTGAGGCAGGTGTTGCCGGAGGGTTCGGCGGTCGACCACAGGTCGCCGTTGTAGTACGACTTCCCGGACTTGGGCTCGACGGTCAGGCCGTCGTACTCGAAGCCGTCGTTCTTCTCGTCGTAGTACCAGCTCCACTGGGAGTCGCGCACGCCGTAGACGGTCGGGGTGAACAGGCCCTTGGCGCCCCAGCGGGAACTGTGGTTGTAGACGACGTCCTGGTAGATCTTCATGCCCTTGGCGTGGGCCGCGTTGATCAGGTCCTGGTAGGAGGCGCCGGCCGACTCCAGGCGCGGGTCGACCTTGTAGAAGTCGTAGCCGTGATAGCCGTGGTAGTCGTAGTCCGAGCGGTTGAGGACGACCGGGGTGATCCACACGGCCGAGAAGCCGAGCGCCTTGATGTAGTCGAGCTTGTCGACCAGGCCCTTGAAGTCGCCGCGGAACATGGGGTCGTTGTTGGCGGCGTTGCCCGACTTGACGTCCTGGCTGCCGCCGCGGTTGTTGGAGCTGTCGCCGTCGTAGAAGCGGGCGGTGAGGACGAAGTAGATGGGGTCCTTGCGCGGGTCGGTGCCGAGCGGTGTCCCCGCGGCCGGCGCGGGGGCCTTCTCCCCGGTCGTGGCGGTGGCCGCGGCGGAGGCGGGCGAGGTGTTCCCGGCCGCGTCGACGGCCTTCACCGTGTAGGTGTACTCGGTCTTCTCCTCGAGTCCGGTGTCGGAGTACACCGTCGAGCCGACGTCGGTGACGACGGTTCCCTTGGTGCCGCCCATGCGTGTGAGCTGGTACTTCGTCACGGCGGTGTCGTCGGTCGACGGGTTCCAGCTCACCACCACCGAGGTGTTGGTGGCGCTCGCGGTGACCCCGGCGGGCGTGGTGGGCGCCTGGGTGTCGGGGGTCTGGGCCGCGCAGGGGTTCGCGGCGTCGGCGGTGACGGTCCGGTCCTTCACGGTCGTGGTGCCGGACGGGATCGTGTAGTCGGCGCTGTTGTTGTTGTCCCAGACGCCGTTGCCGTTGTTGAAGGCCGCCTTGAGCGAGGTCGCCGTTCCGATGTCGAGGGTCTTCTTCCACCAGCCGGTGCAGGCGCTCTCCATGCCGACGCCGGGGACCGTCGTCCAGGAGCCGCCCGTGGGCGCGTAGTGGATGTTGGCCGTGGTCCAGCCCGACGTGGCGGTCGAGTAGTAGACGGTGGCCTGGTTGCCGGTGCCCGTTCCGGTGTCGGCGCACGGGTCGCTGTGGGCGATCACCCCGTCCTTGACGGTGATGGTGCCGCTGCCCAGCGCGTAGTTGTTGCCGCCGTTGTTGTCCCAGGTGCCGCTTCCGTTGTTGAAGGTGGCCTGGAGTCCGGTGGCCGAGCCGAGGTCGACGGTCTTCTTCACCCAGTCCGTGCAGGCCGCCTCCATCTGCACGCCCGGCACGGTGGTCCAGGAGCCGCCGTCCGGGGCGTAGTGCAGGTAGGTGGCCGGCCAGTTCTTGGTCTTCGTGTAGTAGAAGACGGTCGCCGTCGTGGAGGTGGCGGCCGTGGTGTCCATGGGGACGGACCGCGTGTCCGGCGGGGTCAGTCCGAACAGTCCGGTCACCGCCAGGAGCGCCACCAGGGCTCTCAGCGGTGGGCGTTGACGTCTGCGGCTCATGGGGCGGCTCCGATGCGCATGCGGGGAGGGGAGTTGTCCTGCAAGAAGAACCGGCAAATTCCTGAAAGCACTTGCAGCCCGGGAAGCTACAGGTACATGACACTGACGTAAAGAGATGTCACAACGACCGCGTGTGACCGGCGGCCGAGCCGCACGTGAGCCGCCCGCAAGCCGTTCGTGAGGCGCCCGGGTCCCGTGAAGGTCAAGAAACCCCCGGGCGCAGGCAATCCCCTGGTCGCCCGGTGAGAAGCTGTGGCCGAACCGGCGTATCCAAGGCGGAAGGGCATCCGCAGCCGCGCCCTTCCCCGACCGGAGGTACCTCGAAGCGTGACCATCACCAAGGAAGCCCCGCCGCCGGTCCACCGGCGGGCCGAGGACGACCGCCAGGGCCGGCAGGGCTGGAACTTCAACTCCCCGCTCGCCCTGACCATGCTCCTGCTGCTGGTCGTCGCGTCGCAGGGGCCGATCCGCGGGGCGCTGTCCGCACCGGTGATGCAGAGCTGGATGACGGTGTTCGTCGCGGTGGTCGTCCAGGCCCTGCCCTTCCTCGTCCTCGGCGTGCTGCTGTCCGCGGTCATCGCGGTGTTCGTCCCGCCGTCGTTCTTCGCCCGCGCCCTGCCGAAGCGGCCGGCGCTCGCGGTACCGGTCGCGGGAATGGCCGGGGCGATCCTGCCCGGCTGCGAATGCGCCTCCGTACCGGTCGCCGGGGCACTGGTGCGCCGCGGCGTCACCCCGGCCGCGGCCCTGGCGTTCCTGCTGTCCGCCCCGGCCATCAACCCGATCGTGCTGACCGCCACCGCCGTCGCCTTCCCCCGCGACCCGGAGATGGTCCTCGCCCGCTTCGTGGCCAGTCTTCTCGTGGCCTGCGCGATGGGCTGGCTGTGGCAGCGCCTGGGCCGCACCGACTGGCTGCGACCGCCGGCCCGCCCCGCGCACGAAGGCCTCGGCAGGGCGGCGGCGTTCTGGGAGTCGGTGCGGCACGACGTGATGCACGCGGGCGGGTTCCTCGTGCTCGGCGCGATGGCCGCGGCCACCCTCAAGTCGGTCGTACCCGCGAGCTGGCTGCACGCCGCGGCCGGGAACCCGGTCGTGTCCGTCCTGGCCCTCGCGATCCTGGCCGTGCTGCTGTCCATCTGCTCCGAGGCCGACGCCTTCGTGGTCGCCTCGCTGACCCAGTTCTCGCTCACCGCCCGCCTGGCGTTCCTCGTCGTCGGCCCGATGATCGACCTGAAACTCTTCGCCATGCAGGTCGGCACGTTCGGCCGCGGCTTCGCGGCACGCTTCGCGCCCACCACCTTCGCGCTCGCGATCCTCATGTCCGTACTGATCGGGGCGGTGCTCCTGTGAACCGGCAGGCCCAGGCGGCCGTGCTCTTCCTCGTCGGCGCGGCGGTGCTGCACGCGAGTGTCACGGACCTCTATCTGCGCTACGTCAAGGCCGGGTTGCGACCCCTGCTGCTCGCGGCCGGCGTGGTGCTGATCGCCACGGCCCTCGCCACGCTCTGGTACGAGATACGCGAGCACAGGAAGGCGTCCGGCGACCGGTCCGGCGACGTTTCCGACGCCGCGTCCGACGCCGGGAACGGGCACGGACTCGCGGACACGGCCACGGCCATGAGCCCGGGTGCGCCCGCGGGCGCACCCGGGCTCGCGCACGACCCCGCGGACACGGACGGGCACACGGACGACGCACCGGACGGCCGCGGGCATGGGGATGGGCACGAGCACCGTGAGCCGCGGATCTCGTGGCTCCTGGTGCTCCCGCTGCTCGCGCTCATCCTGGTCGCCCCGCCCGCCCTCGGCTCCTACAGCGCGATGCGCACCGGTACGGCACTGCAGGCACCCTTCGGCTACGCCAAGCTGCCCGCCGGTGATCCGGTCGCCCTCGGCCTGGTCGACTACGCGAGCAGGGCGGCGTACGACCACGGGCGTTCCCTCGGCGGCCGCCAGGTCAAGGTCGTCGGCTTCGTCGCGCTCGACCGCGCCGGTGCTCCCTACCTCGTCCGCATGGCCCTCAACTGCTGTGCCGCCGACGCCCAGCCGGTCAAGATCGGCCTGTCCGGACGGATTCCGCCCGTCCTGCGGCCCGACACCTGGCTCGAGGTCACCGGCCGCTACACGGCCAAGCGCACGAAGGACCCGGTCAACGGCGGCATCATCCCGTATCTCCAGGTCAGCGCGGCGAAGCCGGTCCCGACGCCGCACGACCCGTACGACGAGAGCTGGAACAACTGAGCCGGGAAGGGCGGGGCGGATCCACTGAGGCCCGCCCCGGGTTCAGGCCCTGCCGTCCGGGAGATAGCTCGCGAGGCCCCGCAGGATGATCTCCAGACCGATGTCGAACCTCTCGTCGGAGGAGTCCGTCACCATCACCCCGGACAGGGCCCGCAGATGGGGGAAGTCCTCTTCGGGCAGGGACGCGAAGTAGTTCTGCATCTCGTCGGCCATCTCACGCCAGTCGGGGCGGGCCAGGGAGCCGCCGCCTGCGTGCTGGGCGGCCCGGTCCTGCCACATGTCCTCCTCCAGGACGAACCCGTCGATGTAGGTGGAGATGAGGTCCCCGGCCTCCGCCGCGATGCGGTCGGGCAGTCCGGCGGTACGGAAGATGGCGAGCAACGCCTCGACGTACGGCAGCAGTTCGGCGGTGAAGGGGACGTGCGCCATGGAGATCCTGGCCATGTCGCGACGGGACAGCAGCAGCCGCCGCCAGGAGCGGGCGTACTCCCGGACCTGTTCCTGCCATCGCTCCGGGTCGGGTTCGGGCAGCGTGAAGCCGGCGAACAGTCGGGTGTACATCAGCTCCAGAAGGTCGTCCTTGGAACGGACGTAGGCGTAGAGGGCGGAGACCGCGACCTCCAGTTCGGCCGCCACCTGACGCATCGACAGCTTGTCCAGACCGGACCGGTCCAGCACGACGAAGGCCGCCTCGACGATGCGCTCGCGCGACAGCGGCTCGCGCGCCGGGGCGACGCGAGCGCGGACGGGGCGCTCGCGCTCCCAGGGGGACGGCGGAGGTGATTCGGGGGTGCCGGCGGCCGCGTCGCTCATGAACCACAGTCTAGGCGCCGGAGAGCAGTGTTCTCTCCTGGAGAGCGGCGTTCACCTTGCCTCAACGCGATATATCTTGTCTCCGCCGCGAGGTTGCGCTATATCTTAATGAACGCCGTTCTCTCGATGAGCAGTGTTCCGTTAAAGTGAACGGCGTTCTCCGGCGTCCGGTCTCCTGTCTTTCCTGTTCCTCCCTCCGTGACGACAAGCCGGGCAGTCACATCCGCCTCACCGCGCTCCGGTCGTACCTCCGGCGCGGCCTCTTCACGAGGAGTTTCCGATGTCCACCACCGGTGTCGCGTCCGCCGAGACGCCCATCGACTCACCAGCGCCCTACCGGTGGCGCTGGGCTGCGCTGTTCGTGATCCTCGCGGCCGAGGTGATGGACCTCCTCGACGCCGTCGTCACGAACATCGCCGGTCCTTCCATGCGCGCCGACCTCGGCGGCGGCGCCTCCACGCTGCAGTGGCTCGCCGCCGCCTACACCCTCTCGATGGCCGTCGGGCTCGTCACCGGGGGACGGCTCGGGGACATTCACGGACGCCGCACGATGTTCCTGGTCGGAGCCGCCGGCTTCACCCTCGGTTCGCTGCTGTGCGCGGTGTCCGTGTCCCCCGGGATGCTGATCGGCGCGCGGGTCGTACAGGGACTCTTCGGCGCGGTCATGCTGCCGCAGGGCCTCGGCATGATCAAGGAGATGTTCCCGCCGAAGGAGTCGCAGAAGGCCTTCGGCATGTTCGGCCCGGTCATGGGTCTGTCCGCGGTGTGCGGGCCGATCCTGGCGGGCTGGCTGGTGGACGCCGACTACTTCGGCACCGGCTGGCGCATGATCTTCCTCATCAACCTGCCGCTGGGCGCCGCGGCGATCCTCGGTGCCGTGCGCTACCTGCCGAGGGGCCGGTCCGAGAGCAAGCCTCGCCTCGACATCCCCGGCATGGTCCTGGTCTCCCTGGCCGCCCTGCTCATCATCTTCCCGCTGGTCCAGGGCCGTGAGTACGACTGGCCCGCCTGGACGTTCGTGATGATGGGCGCCTCCGTCGTCGTCTTCGTCGCCTTCGCCCTGTACGAGTCGCGCCGCAGCAAGGGCGGCCTGGACCCGCTGGTCGTCCCCAGCCTCTTCCGCAAGCGCGGCTTCAGCGGCGGCATGATCCTCGGGCTGGTCTTCTTCTCGGCCATGCAGGGCTTCATGCTCGTCTTCAACCTCTACACCCAGATCGGCCTCGGCTACTCGCCGCTCAAGGCGGGCCTGGTGATGGTGCCCTGGTCGGGCGGCATGATCGTCGGCTTCGGTGTCGCCCAGGGTGTCGCCAAGTTCGGCCGGACCGTGCTCCAGGCGGGCACCGTGGTCATGGCGCTCGGTGTCTTCGGCGTGTGGCTGACCCTCGACCAGGTGGGATCCGGCGTCGGCCCCTGGCAGCTCCTGCCGTCGCTGCTCGTCACGGGCATCGGGATGGGCCTGCTGATGGCCCCGTTCTTCGACATCGTGCTCGCCAGCGTGGAGCAGCACGAGACCGGTTCGGCGTCCGGCACGATGACCGCGGTCCAGCAGCTCGGCGGCGCCTTCGGCGTGGCCATCCTCGGCACGGCGTTCTTCGGTCTGCTGGGCGGCGGGATCGCCACCGCCGTCGACCACCGCTCGGACCACCTGCGGTCGCAGCTGACCGCCGCCCACGTCGCGCCCGAGGCCCAGGACCGCATCGTGGCGGGCCTGCGCACCTGCACCTCCGACCGCGCCACGGCCAAGGATCCCGCCGCGACGCCGGCGTCCTGCGCCCGCCTGGAGAAGGAGACCCGCTCCGCCGTGACCTCGCCCGAGGCCGGCGCCCGGATACCCGCCGCGCTCCAGGCCACCGCGACGTCGGCCTTCCGGAGCGGTTTCGGCTCCGTCATGCAGACGCTGCTCTGGATCGTCGACGGCATGCTGGCGCTGACGTTCCTGCTCGCGTTCCTCCTGCCGCGCCACGCGCGCCCCGAGGAGTCCGCCGGACACTGAGCCCCGGCTTCGGCACGGACCGGGTCGGCTTCGGCCTCGCCATCGAGATCGGCTCCGGCTCCGGCAGACGGGACGGCCGGGCACCTCTCCAGGGGTGCCCGGCCGTCCCGTTCCCCGTGCGGGCCGCCCCGCCCGGCGAGCCCGTACCCGGTGCGGGCTCGCAACACCCCGGACGGCGACACCCCCGGCCGGTCCGCGCGGAGTGCGGCGCCGTACCGTGCAGGCGGGTGGAACGCGCCGGGACGACGAAAGCGGCGCATCGGCCCGCCCGACCCGCGGTACCGCCCGCTCGCCCTGCGGGCCTGCCGCGACACCCGGCCGACACCCGGCCGACACCGGCCGCCCCACACCGTCCCGGAAGGACGAGTCCCGTGCTCACGTCGTACGCAGCCCACTTCGACACACCCGCCGGGTACCTCGACTTCGCACGGTTCGGCCCGCCGTCGCGGGACGCCGTGGCCGCCACCGCGCGCGCCATGGAGGAGTCCGCCCGCGCCGATCACACCACCGTGGACGGCCTGATGCGCGCGGAGACGCTCGCCCGGGACACGGCCGCGCGCCTCGCGGGCACCGACAGCCGACACACCGTACTGCTCCCCAACGCCTCCACCGGCCTGTTCCACGCCGCCCTCGGCATCCGGACGGGCGTGGTCCTCACCCCGCGCACCGACTTCCCGGCCAACCACTACCCGTGGCGCCGCACCGCCGACCTGGGCCGGGCCACGCCCCGCTGGCTCGACCCGGCGCCCGGTGGCGGGGTCACCCCCGACCTGGTCCGTGCCGCGCTGACCGACGACGTCGTCGCGGTGTCCGTCAGCGCCGTGGACTTCCGGACCGGATTCCGCGCCGACCTGGCGGCACTGCGCGAGGCGATCGGACCGGACCGGCTGCTGATCGTGGACGCCATCCAGGCGTTCGGTGTGGCCGCGATGGACTGGGACGCGGCCGACGTGGTCGTGGCGGGCGGCCAGAAGTGGCTGCGCGCGGGCTGGGCGACCGGCTTCGCCGCTCTGTCCGACCGCGCGCTGGAATCCCTGGAACCGGTCCTCACCGGCTGGACGGGCGTCGAGGACGTCGGTGTCTTCGACGGATCGGAACACCCGCCCGCCGCGGACGCGCAACGCTGGTCGATCACCAACCTCAGCCCGGTGACGGCAGCCGCGTTCGCCTCCGCGCTGGACCTCGTCGAACGGCACACGGTCGCGGCGATCGAGGCCGCCGTCGCCGAGCGGATCACCGAACTCACCGGGACCGTCGAGGAACACGGCGGCCGCGTCCTGTCCCCCACCGACCCGGCACGCCGGGCCGGCATCCTCTCCTTCACCATGCCGGACCACGATCCGTCCGTCGTCGCGAAGGCGCTGCACGCCGAGGGCGTCACCCCGACGGTGCGCGCCGACTCCCTCCGCTTCTCCCCGCACGCCTCGACCCCGCCGGAGGCGACGGAACGGGTGGCAGCGGCCTTGTCCTCGCTGGGGAACTGAATCCACGTCACCCCGGGGACGCGTCCGGCGGGGCGACCCGTCGCCGTTCCGGGAGCGGCAGTCGGCGCGCGCCGTCCTCGCGCCGACGGCCGGCCCCGCCCGAGGGACCGCGGTGGACCGTACGTCGGGTGCATCATGATCCGATGACCTCTTGGCTGAGCACCCGAAGCACATGGTTGCTGGTACCGCTGTTGTGGGCGGTCACGCTGGGAGCTGCCCTGACCGGGATCGCGTTCGACCGAACCGTTCTCGAACACTCCCCTCCGAGCCCCTTCGCCCCGCACCTCCCCATGACGGTGGGCGGCACTTTCTTCGTCGCCGTCGCAAGTGCCGGAGGGCTGCGTCGTCGACGACGCCGGATCCGGTCCAGGCCGTGCCGGACCGGGATCCGACCGTCGTCGCGATCATCTCGCTGATGTCGATCGACTCGTGACGACAGGTTGATCGGATGCGTCCGACGAAGTACGGCCATGCCTGCGTGCGCCTCGAGGACGGCGATCGGGTGCTCGTGATCGACCCGGGCACCTTCTCCGAAGGAGAAGCCCTGTCCGGCGCAACCGCCGTGCTCATCACCCACGAGCACGAGGACCACATCGACGTCGGCAAGCTCGACGCAGCCCGGGAAAGCGTTCCCGGGCTGACCGTCCACACCCATGCCGCGCCGGCCGCCGCCCTCGGCCATGGCGCGACCGCCGTCGCAGCGGGAGACACCTTCACCGCGGCCGGGTTCACCGTGCGCGCCGTCGGCGGCGAGCACGCCGAGATCATCGACGGCCTGCCCGGCTGCCCCGACATCGGCTTCGTCGTCGACGGCGTCTACCACCCCGGGGACTCCCTGTTCGTCCCCGAGGAGCCGGTCGACACACTGCTGGTCCCGGCGTCCGGTCCATGGCTGAAGCTCCGCGAGGCCATCGAGTTCGTCCGCGCCGTACGGCCGGCCCGGGCGTTCCCCATCCACGACGCCAACCTCAGCGACATCGGGATGGAGAACTTCGACGGATGGCTGCTGGAGGAACGCGGGACCGACTGCACCCGCATCCCGCCGGGTGAGTCGGTCGACCTCGAGGGACCCGGCTCCCGGCCGTGATCCCGGCCTTCCGGGCGCGTCCATCCGGCGCGACCGAGCGAGATGCCGAGGACTTGACGCCTCCTACCGACCGATGGTGAGGACCAGGGATCCGACCAGAAGCGACACGAGGATCTCGTAGCCGAGGACGACGCAGGCCAGGGTCACCACTGCCTTCTGCCACATGCGCGGTCCCCGGTGGGGAGGAAGCGCCGGCCGGAGCGCCTCTTCGGGCGCGCCCGTCTCCACGTGAGCGCGCTGCCAGTGACGCAGCGTCCGGACCTTGGCCTCGAACTCCGAGTCCCAGAGCACGCGTCCGACACGCGGCACCGGCAAGGGCGTTCGGAGACCACTCGCCTCGAGGAGGACTGTCCGGCGCCCGCCGCGGTGGGGCTCGACGGCGATCTCCTGGATCTCGTCCCAGGGGACGGTCCGGGACCGCAGCCCTCGTATCACCAGGTGGTCGGCCGTGGCCATGACGCCCCTGCCCCGGCTCAGGAAGCCCGCCACCAGCAGAAGCGAGATCGCGAGGAGTGCGCCGAGCGCGCGGCCGAGGGGCGTGGGGTGATCAGCGCCGGGACCCCCGGCGAACCCCATCATCACCGCGTCGGCCGCAAGCCAGCCGAGGAGCAGGGCCGTGGGCACCGACCGGCTCGGTGCGGGTCGCATCACCGGTCGCGCGGGCGGCCGGCCGTAGGAACATTCCCGGGCTTCGGGTTCACCGGCTGTGTCCTCGGCCCGGGCCACGCCGCCGTTGGCGAGCCACCAGCTCCGGATCGTCGCGACCTTGTCGTCGAACCGGCGGTCGCGGGAGAGGAAGCCGGAGCTGGGCATGCGGAGCGGGGTGCGGCGTCCGTCCGTCTCGTAGAGGACCACACGCCGTCCGCCGGTGATCGGCTCGACCGCGACCTCGGCCACGTCGGTCCACAGGATGGTCCGGCGGCGCAGGTTGCGGACGACGACCGCCTCGGGCGTCAGGGTCACCCCGACGTAGCGGCCCAGCACCCACAGTTCGAGCACGACCAGGACCATCAGCACGATGGACAGGAGCCGGAGCCCGAACGGCAGGCCGGGCTGTCCGGGCGGCTGGTGCGCCCGCAGCAAGGGGTTCGACGCCTGCATCAGCACGAGGGAGCCGAGGACCAGGCTCAGTGGCAGGGACTGCTGCCACGAAGCCCGGTAGCGGACTCGGTCCACCATGTCCGACGATTCCGCTCCGCCGTTGCGGGCTTCCTGGTTCACAGTCGTTCCACCCCTGCCGCGCGAACTATGCGGGGCATCATCCCTGGCCAGGGCCTGTTTGCGCAATCGCTGCCGGTTGCCCGCCCGGGCAGGGCAGCCGGCGGCCGGGGCGGGGACACGCCTTCCGTTCGCAGGCACCCGCGGCACTGCCCCGCTCCGGCCGTCCGCGAAGGTCTCACGGCGTGACGGACAGGCCGGTCCTCATACCCGGTCGGCCACCTCCAGTTGGGTGGCCATGAGGCGGACGATTTCCGTCTGGTGCCGGGCCAGGAAGAAGTGGCCGCCGGGGAAGACCTTCAGCGTGAAGGGGCCGTCGGTGTGCCCGGACCAGGCGGCGGCCTCCTCCACGGTGACCTTCGGGTCGTCGTCGCCGACGAGGCAGGTCACGGGGCAGCGCAGGGGCGGCCCGGGTTCCCAGGTGTAGGTTTCGGCTGCGCGGTAGTCCGCCCGGACGGCCGGGAGGATCATGCGCAGGACCTCCTCGTCGCCCAGCAGTTGGCGGTCGGTGCCGCTGAGGCCGCGCATCTCGGCGACGAGACCGTCGTCGTCGCGCAGGTGGACGGTCTCGTCTCGGTGCGCGGACGGGGCGCGGCGGCCGGAGGCGATGAGGGCGGCGGGTACGACGCCCCGCTCCCGCTCCAGCCGTCGGGTGATCTCGTAGGCGAGGGAGGCGCCCATGCTGTGCCCGAACAGGGCGATGGGCCGGTCGGTCCAGGGCAAGAGGGCCTCGTAGACCTTGTCGGCGAGCGCCGGTACGGAGTCCAGGAGCGGTTCGCCGCGGCGGTCCTGGCGGCCGGGGTACTGCACGCACAGCACCTCGACGCTGTCGGGCATGGACCGGGACATGGGGAAGTAGAAGCTGGCGGAGCCGCCCGCATGGGGCAGGCAGACCAGCCGGACGCGGCTGTCGGGGCGCGGGTGGAACCTGCGGATCCAGAGGCGGTTGTCCTCGGTGAGCGGGGAGTTCACGGAATCGTTCCTTTTCGGTTCGGGTTCGGCCGCCCACCGTGGCGGGGCGTCCACCGGAAGGAGAGGGGCGGGGTCGGGCTCCGCCCGCCCCTGGTCAGGAATCCGCGACGTCCTCCTTGAGGATGCGCTCGACGTTCCGCTCCGCCAGCGCCGTGATGGTCACGAACGGGTTGACGCCGATGCTGCCGGGGATGAGCGAGCCGTCGGTCACGTAGAGGTTCTTGTATCCGGCGACGCGGCCGTAGTCGTCGGTGGCCTTGCCGAGGACGCAGCCGCCGAGCGGGTGGTAGCAGAAGTCGTCGGCGAAGGCCTTGATCTGCTTGCCGAAGAGGTCGTACCGGTAGATGGTGGCGTTGGCCTTGTTGATGCGGTCGAACAGCGACTTCGCGGCTGCGACCGCGGGCGCGTTCTGGTCCCGGGTCCAGTGCAGGTCCGCCCGGTCCTTGGCGGCGTCGTAGACGAAGGTGCCGCGCTCCGGGTTCTTGGTGATGGCCAGGTAGAGGCTGGCCCAGGTCTCGACACCCGCCGGCAGGGGGGCGATCTCGGCGAAGACGGGGGTGTTCGGGTTGTCCCAGTCGTCGATGCCGAGGGCGGGGATCGACGACTGCTTGGTGCCCGTGGGGTTCCACATGTGGTTGGCGCGGGCGGTCATGATGTTGCCGTTGGGGCCCCAGCCCCCGCCGATCTCGGAGCTGAGGTTCGGGAGAGTGCCGGTCTCCCGGGCACGCAGCAGCAGTTCGGTCGAGCCGAGGCTGCCGGCCCCGAGGAAGAGGTGGCGGCAGGCGATCTCCTTGGTCGCGAGCAGCTTGCCGTCGGCGTCCCGCTGCTCGACGGTCAGCAGGTACGTGCCGTCGTTCTGCTGACGGATCGTCCTGACCTGGTGCAAGGTCTCGATGGTGACCTTGCCGGTGCCCAGGGCGGCCGCCAGGTAGCTCTTGTCGAGTGAGACCTTGCCGTGGTTGTTGCCGTAGATGACCTCGGCGGCCAGCGCGGACTTGGGCACCGCGCCGTCCGCCTCACGGCGCATGTAGTCCCAGTCGTAGACGTTGGGCACGAAGGTGGTGCTCAGGCCCGCGTTCGAGGCCTGCCCGCGCGAGACACGCGCGAACGAGTACCAGTCGGTCTGCTCGAACCAGCCCTTGTCGATGTTGTTGACCCGGAGGGTGGAGTTCGCGCGGGGGAAGTACTTGGTGTACATCTCGTCGGCGTCGACCTGGGGCAGCACCTCCTCGAAGTACGAGCGCCGGGGCGTGACCGCCATGCCGCCGTTGACGAGCGAGCCGCCGCCGACGCCGCGTCCCACGTACACGGACATCTGGTCGAAGTTGACCCGGTCCAGTACACCCGCGTAGGGCTCGATGTCCCGGTTGGCGAGGTCGAGCCACAGGAAGGAGCCGAGCGGCGCCTCGGTGCGGGTCTTGAACCAGCTGGAGCGCTTGTCGGGCTTGAGCATTCCGGAGAACACGTTGCCGTCCGGACCGGGCTGGTTCCACAGCCGGCCCATCTCCAGCATCAGGGTGGGGACCCCCGCTTCGCCGAGGCGCAGGGCGGAGACGGCCGCGCCGTAACCGGTGCCGACCACGACGGCGGGGACGAACGTGCCGCCGGAACCACCGGTCGCGGTGGCAGCGGCCGCCCGGGGGGCGGCGGTGATCGTGGTCTGCCCCGCGAGCGCGGCGGCGCCCAAGGCCGCCACTCCGAGCATGCGGCGGCGCGACAGGGGCTGGTGTGCAATCACGCTGTGTCTCCTGAGCTTTGGAAAAAGGAAAGATGAATCGGAAGGCCGGCCTGGGCGGCCTGGGATGCAACGAACCGTGCGGAGACCGCACGGAGGCCACGAGATCCGGATCGGGTGGGCCGGCCCCGTGGAGGCCGGCCCCGTGGAGGCCGGGCCCGGAGGTTCGGTTGCCCGCGCCCGGAAGAGGGCGTCACGGCACGGCCCGCTCCCGGGCGCGGGCCGTGCTCACGCATGTCGTCAGGCGTCCGCCGGGCGGGAGAGGGCAGGACGCGGCCGGTTCGGGCCGTCCCGGCGGCCCGGAGCCTGTGGTAAGCGCCGGTGAGGTGCTCGCGCACCGCGCGTGCACGCGCGCGAGCCGCTCCGCCGCGTGCCTGCCGGATACCGGGTGAGCGGCGGGTCCGGCGACCCCGCGTCCGGCCCGAGTGAGGGCCCGCGCCGGGCACCCGCGCGAGCGGGTGCCCGGCGCGGGCCCCGTGCCCGCTCACTTCACGAAGTCGTCCACGACCTGGGGCGGCCAGATGCCGACCTTGAGCACGCCCAGCGAGTAGGCACGGGAGACCAGCGCGGCGCGGTTGGGCACCTTCAACTTCCGCAGCAGGCAGGTCACGTGGTACTCGACGCCCTGTCGGCTGAGGTAGAGGCTCGACGCCAAGGGGACGGTGGAGACGCCGGCGGCGATGCCTTCGAGGATGCGCGCGTCCATCGCGGAGAGGATCTTCTTGCGCCTGGTCACCACCGGTGTCTGCTCGGCGTCCCCGGCCGTGGGCATCATGACCAGGATCGCGGTCGTGTCGGGCAGGACGCCGCGCACCGCGACCGCGGTGAGGGGAACGGTGAAGGCGGACTCCGCGCCGGGCCCCACGGCGATGACGGGCGTGACGAATCGCTGGTGTTTCCCTTCGAGTAAATTCAATAATTGACGCGTCAACGGCTGCTGCACGCTCGGGTGCACGACGTCACGGAAATTGCGACCGCATATGTCCTCGGACGATCCGTTGAACTGCCTGAAGAACTCCTGGTTCGCCTGCTGGATGGTCAAGGTTTTATCGAGGCTCGCCATGCACAGGCCCGGAGTTGCAGGTGCTGGACTCAGCAAGAGATGCCCCCCGTCGGAAACTTGGGCGAAATGAACTCGGACGCTGGCGAACGGCCCTGAAGGCTGTCAGCAGGGGCTTCATCGACCCTGGGACCAGCGGTGACTCCAGATGCGAACATCGTGCGTCACGGTCCTTGCGGGGTTCTGGTCGAGCCGCTGGCGGCGCCTTGCCGCCGTCCGCCGTCGTTTTCCGGCCCCTTGTCGAAATCCTTGCCAGACGCCTGACGCTTTCTTGCCAATCGCCGGATCTCCGGCTTGGAGGGCATCGTCCGCCATGTCAGGATCCACGGAAGAAGGTGTGAGACCAGCCAGCTCGAACCGTCCGTCAGTCATATCCGCAAGCACGATGAGGACCGTTCATGCCTTTCCCTCCGCCCGCGAACGTGTCACCCGGGACGACCGGCCGGGCTGAGCTCCTCCTGAGCGTTCTGGGGCCCATGTCGGCGCGACACGACGGGCATGACCTGCCGCTCGGCCCGCCACGTCGGCGAACCCTGCTCGCCCTGCTGCTCATCCGCCTCGGCCGCGTGGTGCCCACCGAACTGCTCGTCGAGGAACTGTGGGGTGACCAGGCGCCCCGACACGCCGTCGCCACCCTCCAGAGCCACGTCTCGCATCTGCGGCGGTCCCTGCGCACAAAGACGGGAACCGGCCAAACTTCGGTGCTGCGTCATCGGACACCGGGCTACGTCCTCGATCTCGATCCCGAACAAGTCGATGCCTGCCGCTTCGAGCGTCTGGTCACGGACGGCCGACGGCTGCTGGAGCAACGCGATCCGCGCGCCGCGCACGCACGGCTCACCGAAGCCCTGGGGCTGTGGCACGGCTCGCCGTACGCGGAGTTCGACGGCCATCCGCCGCTCAGCGACGAGTGCACCCGACTCGAACAGATCCGGCTCACCGCCGTCGAGTCCCGCGCCGAGGCACGGCTGGCTCTCGGCGCGGCCGAGGAGGTGGCCGCCGATCTGGACGGGGAGGCGCGCCGTCATCCCACGCGGGAGCGGCTGGTCGGCCACCTCATGACGGCACTGTCCCGGCTCGGGCGGCAGGCCGAGGCGCTCGAGGTGTACGAGCGGACGCGCAGTCATCTGGTCGAGGAGTTCGGCGTGGACACCGCGGCCGAGCTACGCCGGGTCAGAAGCGCGATCCTGCGCCAGGAGCCGGGAGCGGGCGCTCCCTCGGAGAAGCTGTCTCCCCCACCGCCCGAGTCCACCGGAGCGCCGTACGTCCCGCCGGTGACGAACGAGACCGGTGACGTCGGAGTACGGGACCCCGAGGGCTTGCAGGACGTCGGGGACTCCTGGAACGGCGGGACGGCCGTCACGGTCCAAGGGCACGGCCCGGCGGTGGCACCCGGCGGCGCCGACGGGACGGACGGGTCCGGCACGGCCGTCGAACGCGAGGGGATCGCGGGGACCGACGCGTCCCCGAGGGCGCGGACCGATGTGCCGCCGGGCTCGCGGGCGGATGCCGCCGGCACGCGGTCCGGGTCGTCCCGGCCGCGGCCCGTACCCGGACCGGAACACGAGCCGGCGGCTGCCCGGGAAGCCGGGGAATCCCCGGAGTTCGAGTCGGGGTGGGCGCCTGCCCCCTCGCCGTTCACCGGCCGCAGCCAGGAGCTCGACCGCCTGACGACCGCCGCCGCGAGCGCGGTCGTGGGCCACGGCCACGTGGCCGGTGTCCTCGGCCCCCCAGGAGTCGGGAAGACCCGCTTACTGCTCGAACTCGCGGCACGTCTGGAGAGCATGGACGCGCACGAGAAGGGCTCCAGGCTGGAGGTGCTCTGGAGCCACTGCTTCCCCGGCGAGGGCGTGCCCGCCTACTGGCTGTGGACGCAGATCCTGCGACGGCTGGCCGCGACCCGGCCGGACGCCTTTCGCGAGGCGACGGAACCGTTCGGCGCCCTGCTCGCCCCACTGATGCCCGAGCGGTCGGCGGCCCGGACCGGAGGCCCGGGGTTGGCCTCCGACTGGTGCCAGGCCCGCTTCCTCGCCCACGATGCGGTCTGCGAGGTGCTGCTCGCCCTCGCCGGGCAACGCCCGCTCGTACTGCTCCTCGAAGATCTGCAATGGGCGGACACCGCCTCCCTCGACCTGCTCAGGCTGCTGAGCACCCGCTGCCAGGGTCATCCGATCAGCATCGTGCTCACGGCACGGGCGTTCGAGGCCGAGTCGGACGCGACGCTGCGCCGGATGGTCTCCGAGGTGCTGCGCGGCCCGAGGACCGAGACGCTGCGGCTCGGCGGGCTTTCCCTGCAGGCCGTCGGCGCCCTCGTCGAGGCACACGCGGGACCTGGTGTGGACCCGAAGGTCGTCGAGGTGCTGCACCGGCGCAGCGAAGGCAACCCGTACTCGGTGATCCAGCTTCTCTCCCTCGTGGACGATGCGCGTGGTCTCCGTCGCCCGGATGCGGTCGACACGCTCCTGGCTCACATACCCACCGGGGTGCGCGAGGCCCTGCACCAGCGGTTCGCCGCGCTGCCCGAGCCGGTCCTGCGGGTGCTTCAGCTGTGTGCCGTCATCGGCGCCGAGGTGGACACCGACCTGTTGCACCGGACCGCCACGCACGACGAACCGGTCGTCGCGGGTCTCGAGTCGGCCATCCGGGCCGGCCTGCTCGGGGAGGACCCGCACCATCTGGGGCGGCTGCACTTCGCTCACGCACTGGTCCAGGAGACGCTCGTCGACGAGCTCCCCCGTGAGGACCGCCACCGTCTGCACGCCAGGGTCGCCGACGCGCTGTGCGCGCGCAGGCGCGGGCAGGTGGGGGACGAGGAGATCGAGCGGGTGGCGCATCACAGCTGGCACGCCAAGAGCGCGCTGCCCGCCGCCGAGGTGCTGCCCCGGCTGCTGCTCGCCGCGGAACACGCCGAGCAGTCCATGGCGTACGAGCAGGTGGAGATCTGGCTGCGCCGCGCCGTGCACCTGGTCGGCTTCCTGCCGCCGGACGATCCCACCACGAGGAGGCTGGAACAGGACCTGCACATCCAGCTCGGCCAGGTACTCGCCACCACTCGCGGCTACGGCCACCCCGAGGCCGAGACGGCACTGACGCGCGGCCGCGCCCTCAGCACGGCCGCTCACGCCCCCGAGGACCCGTCGGTGCTCTGGGCGCTGTGCACGGCGTACATGGTCACCGGCCGCTACGACGCCTCGCGGCAGTTCTCCGGCCTGCTGCGGGACATCTCGCGGCAGACCTGGGAGCCCCTGGCGGCGCTCGGTGCGGCGTACGGCGAAGGCATCGTGCTGCACGTGCGCGGAATGCTCCCGCAGGCACTCGCCGAACTGGAGCGTGGCGTCGGCATAGCGGATCGTTTCGCCAACGAGGATCACGTGCTGGCGCGAACCTTCCAGCACGACCCGCGCGTCTCCTGCCGCTCCTACGACACCTTCACCCACTGGCTCCTCGGACACCGGCAGACCGCCGGCACGCGCCGACGTGAACTGTTGGACCTCACCAAGTACGAGAGCAGGCCGTCCGACCGCTCCTTCGCGCTGTACGTGGACGGGGTGGTGGCGGCCTGGGAGGGGGACACCCGCACCGCACTCGCCTCGAGCGACGAGGGCGTCCGCGTCGCGGGCGAACACGGGCTGCTCTACTGGAAGGCGATGCTGGGCGTCGTCAAGGGGTGGGGCCTGGCGCACACAGGACATCACGACGACGGCCTCGCCCTCATGCACACCTCACTGGCCGAACTGGGCCAGTCCAGGACGTACTTGCGCCACCCGCTCCATCTGGGCCTGCTGGGCCAGGCGCAACATCACGGCGGGCGGACCGAGGAGGCGAGGACCACCTTCCGGAAGCTGCTGGCCGCCGTCGAACAGCGCCGCGAGCGCGTGTACCTCCACCCGGCACTGCCCGCGACCCCGCTGCTCCACGAACTGCTGGGCCACGGTGCCGACGGCGCGCTCACGGGACGGGGCCCAGGACGGGTCGGGCCGGGCTCCGGCCGACGAGCGTGATGGATCCGTGCTCCGCCCCGTCGGTCGGCTCATCCGGTTCCCTGTCCCCGTGACGCACCGCTGCGGGATCCGGCGAGCGGTGGCCCCGGCCGCCCGGCTCCCGGAGAGCCACCACTCGCACGGTCGCGGACCCCGAGCCTCACGGCCGATGCCGCTCAGTCCTCGTGGATCGTGACCGCCTGTACCGGACAGGCCAGGGGGACGTCGCGCACACGCGGGTCCCCCGCCCCGTCCTCCTGTCCCGGGACCAGGGCGACCAGCGCGTCGTCGTCCTGGGTGAAGACGCCGGGTGCGGTCATGACGCACTGACCGGAGCCGATGCACCGGTCGCGGTCGACGGTGATGCGCATGGTGCGGCCCGCCTCTCTTTCTTCCGTTCCTTCCGCCCTGGCCCTCACCAGGTGACGGGGAGCTCGATCGGGCCCTGGGCGTCGTGGCCGGCCTTGATGGGCACCTGGTCCAGGGGGACGGCCAGCCGCAGGCCCGGGATGCGGGCGAAGAGCGTGCCGAGGGCGATCTCGAGTTCGGCGCGGGCGAGGTTCTGCCCCAGGCACTGATGGATGCCGTGGCCGAAGCCGACGTGGTGACGTGCGGCGCGCCGGGCGTCGAAGACGTCGGGGTTCCCGTACGCCTTCGCGTCGCGGTTCATCAGCGTGATGGAGACCAGCACCGCGTCCCCGGCCCTGACGGTCTCGCCGCCGACATCGATGTCTTCCTTCGCCATCCGGACCAGGTAGTCGGAGACGGAGGTGAACCGCAGCAGTTCCTCGACCACTCCCGGGAGCGCACCGGGGTCGCGCAGCAGCATGTCGGTCTGCTCGGGGTGCCGGATCAGGGTGAGGGCACCGAGGGCGATCGCGTTGACGGTGGTCTCGTGGCCGGCCACCAGCAGGACCAGCGCGATCATGACCACCTCGTCGTGGTCCAGCTCGCCCTCCTCCAACTGGCGTGCGATCAGCTCGTCCAGCAGGCCGTCCTCGGGCTCGGCCTGCTTCTTCCCGACCAGGCCGTGCAGATACGTGTAGAGCTCGCCGAAGGCCGCGTCGGCCTCCGCCGGCGTCGCGGCGCCCACGAAATTGCGGGAGCACTCCTCGAAGAAGCCGTGGTCGCCGTACGGGACGCCGAGGAGCTCGCAGATCGCCATGGAGGGCACGGGCAGCGCGAAGGCCGACACCAGGTCCGCGACCGGCCCCTTCGCCAGCATGTCGTCCAGGAGCCGGTCGACGAGGCTCTGGAGCCTGGGACGGATGGCGTTCATGCGCTTGACGCCGAAGCTGGGGATCAGCATGCGCCGCTGCCGGGCGTGCAGGGGGTCGTCGACGCCGATCAGCGGGAACGCGAGCCCTCCGCGGTCCTCGGTGCGCCGGACGACGACGGGGAACTCCGGGTGCCCCCAGTCGGAGGACAGCCGGGGATCGACGAGCAGGGCCCGTCCCTCGGCATGCCCGGTGACCAGCCACGCCGGCCGGCCGTCGAACAATGTGACTCGTGTCAGCGGGCTCTCGCCACGCCATTGCGCGTAGGCCGTCGGCGGCTGGTACGGGCAGGTCCGGTCCTGCGGGAAGGTCGGGGCCTGCGGCCCGGTACGGCGGATCTCGGTCTCGGTCATGTCGTGCCTTTCGAACGATCGGCGGTGCGGTGGTTCATCGGTGCGTGAAGGGTTGTCGGACACGGGTTTCGGTCCGTCGGCGAGGCCGTGCGCGGTCCGGTCGGCACCCGGCCGACAGGCTCCGGCCCCTGCGTCGACGAGGTGGGTCGCGGGTCGCCGACACGGGCGTGGTCGTGGTCGGCCGGCCGGTCGTCGGAGTGCCCGGTGGCCGACCGGACGCCGGACGCGTGCCGGGACACGGAGGGGCGGGCCGTCGCCGCGCCCGGTGACGGCGGCCTCGGTGAACGGGACCGCGCGCCCGACCGCTCGGGAACACGGCCGCCGCCTCGTCGGGCCGTGCCGTGCAGCAGGCGGCTTCGGGGCCGTCGGCGCGAGGGCCGTGGCAGGACGAGCACGAGGGCCGTGCCAGGGACAGGAAGGTCACGGCGGCGCAAAGACCGGCATGCGAGATCCCGCCGTCCGGCGGCAGTGTGCCCCGAAGCGGGTCGGCCGCCGGTGTCCGGCGGCCTCGGCCGTCCGCGGCGCGAGGCGGCGACGCAGGGCGTGATCGGCGCACGCGGACCGCGTGCGCCGATCTCCCGCGGGAGCGGACCGTGGGCGCGCAGGTCACCAGGTGACGGGCAGCTCGTGCACGCCGTAGAAGACCATGTCGCTGCGGAAACGGAGCTCCTCGACGGGCTTGGCCAGGCGCAGGGTCGGGAAACGGCGGAACAGGGTCTCGAAGACGATCTGCAGCTCGATCCGGGCGAGTTGCTGGCCTATGCACTGGTGCGCGCCGAAGCCGAAGGCCAGATGCGGGGCGGGGCGGCGGGTGATGTCGAAACGCTCCGGCTCCTCCACGAAGGCGGGGTCGAAGTCGGCGGCGAGGACGTGCGCGACGACCTGCTCGCCCTCGGCGATGCGCACACCGCCGAGGTCCACGTCCCGGGTGGCGACGCGCTCGCCGCCGAACTGGCCGATGGTGAGGTAGCGCAGCAGTTCCTCGACCGCGTTGCCGATCAGCGACGGGTCCTCGCGCAGCAGGGCCAGCTGGTCGGGGCGGTCCAGGAGCAGCGCCGTGCCGAGGCCGATCATGCAGGCGGTGGTGTCGTGGGCCGCTATCAGCAGGGTGCCGGCCGCGTTCATGAGGAACATGTCGTCGACGACGCCGTCGGGGTCCTCGGTGGTGATCAGCGCCGAGATCAGGTCGTCCCCGGGGTTGGCCCGGCGCTCCTGGACGAGCTGGTAGAGCAGCCCGCCCAGGCGCATGCCGGCGGCCTCGGTGGCGGCGGCGTCCTGGTCGACCCGCATCATCGCCTCGGCGATGTCCTGGAACTCCGCCCGGCGCTCGGCCGGGACACCGAACAGGTCGGAGATCACCATGGACGGCACCGGATCGGCGAAGGTCTTCACCAGGTCGACCGGGCCGCCCCCCGCTTCGATGGCGTCGAGGTGCTCGTCGACGATGCGCTGGATGTTCGGCCGGAGCGCCTGCATGCGCCGGACGGTGAACTCCCTGACGAGCAGCTTGCGGTCCGAGGTGTGCTCCGGTTCGTCCTGCCACAGCAGGCTGCCCCGGCCGGGCTTCTGGGTGACGACGCCGTCCCGGGTGTGCAGTGCGTGGGGCACCCGGACGCTGAACGAGGGGTCGCGTAACAGGGCGCGCACCTCCTCGTAACCGGTCACCAGCCATGCCTCGTGGCCGCTGGTGAAGGTGGCCCGGGTCACCGGGGCGGCCGCCCGGACGCCGTCGATGCCGTCCGGCGGCAGGAACGGGCAGCTGCGGGTCTTGGGGACGGGGGGCGCGGCGGCGGTGGGCTCGGGCATGACTCTCCTTGCGCTGGTGGAAGCTGGTGGAAGGGGGGTTCGTACGGCGGGACGGTCAGGCGGCGGCTGGTTCGAGCGTGGTACCGCCGCGCCGGGGCGCGTTCACGAGGACGGCCATGTTCCCGGAGGGGTGCACGTTGTCGTGCATCATCTGGTGCATGCGCCCGATGTCCTGGAAGCCGTCGCAGACGGACAGACAGGGGTCGAGCATGCCGGCGCCGACGAGGTTGATGACCTCGCGGCACTGGCGGGTGTCGGCGTAGTGCGAGCCCTGGAGGCGCTTAGAGCGCATCCACAGGTGGCGCAGGTCGACGTCTCCGTTGTAGCCGGAGGTGCCTCCGCAGATCACCACCATGCCGGCGTTGTCGCACAGGTACATCGAGGTCGGCAGGGTGTCCTGGCCGCTGTGCTCCAGCACGATCCTCGGGGACCTGCGCTCGCCGAGGATCTCCCAGACCTTCTTGCCGACCCCGCGGGCGCCGCGCAGGAACCGCGCCGACGCCTCGGCGTCCCCGACGTCGGGCAGCCGGCCCCAGTGGTCGAAGTCGCGGCGGTTGATGGTGCCCGCCGCGCCGAGGCGGCGGCAGTACGCGGAGCGGTCCTCGCTGGAGACCACGGCGATCGGAACGCCGCCGGCCAGCCTGACGAGCTGGATGGCCATGGAGCCGAGGCCGCCCGCGCCGCCCCAGATCAGGACGGGGTCGCCGGGGCGGACCGTGTTGCCCTGCCAGCCGAACAACTGCCGGTAGGCGGTGGGCCCGGTGAGCAGGAAGGCCGCCGACTCCTCCCACGACAGATGGGCGGGCTTGGGGTGGCACTGGTACTCGTCGACGCGGCAGAACTGCGCGAAGGAGCCGTAGTTGGTCTCGTACCCCCAGGCCTTGATGCTCTCCGAGACCAGCGGGTCCGTGCCCAGCCGGATGTCCGCGGCGGCCTCGTCCCACTGGCCGCTGGTGAGCAGCACGTGGTCACCCACCTTGACGTTGCGGACGCCTTCGCCGACGGCCCACACCACGCCGGAAGCCTCCGAGCCTCCGATGTGGAAGTCCTCGGGCTGGCCCTGGCGCTGCCGCATGCCGATGACGTCGACCGGCTCGCCCAGCGAGGACCACACGTTGTTGTAGTTGATGCCGGCGGCCATCACGTAGACCAGCACCTGGCCCCGGCCCACCGCCGGGGTGTCGACGACCTCGGTGCGGAACGCCTGCTTCGGCTCTCCGAAGCGGTTCTGGCGGATCACCGAGGCGTACATCTGCCGCGGGACCTCACCGAGCGGCGGGGTCTCGCCCATCTCGTAGAGAGTCTTCGTCATGTTCTCACTCCCACATCTGCTCTGTCCGGGTCCGGGCGCTCGCGGTGGTCGCGGGCCGGTCGTGCGGTCGTTGCGTCCTCAAGGTGCGGAGGGGCCGGACGCATCGGTGACGACGTCCGCCAGCCAGGACTCCACCGCCGCCGCGGTGGTGCCGGCGTGGTCCTCCAGCATCGAGTAGTGGTTCCCGGTCACTTCGACGGTCGTGTCCACGTGCTCGGGCGGTGCCGCGCGCCCGGCGCCGGCCTGCGTGGACTCGCTCGCCCGTACGAGCAGGGTCGGCGCGGCGATCCGCGGCGCGGCCCAGTCGTCGAACAGGCGCATGTAGCGGCCCATCGCGGTGAGCTGTTCGCCGCCGGACCTCATGAAGTCCAGGCGCTGCGACTGCGCCTGGGCCATCGCGCCCAGCACCTGGTGGTCGAACGGGACCTCGCGGCTGAAGCTGTCGACCATGACCACGGCCGCCGGCTGTTCGCCCATGGCCTCCAGGTGTGCCGCCACGCCGTGGGCGATCCAGCCGCCCGAGGAGTAGCCGAGCAGGACGACCGGCTTTCCGCCGGCGCACTCCCGTACGGTCTGCGCGTGCAGGCGGAGCACGACGTCCGGATCGGAGGGGACCGGTTCGCCCTTCTCGTAGCCGGGGTTGACCAGCGCCCACACGTCCAGCCGGTCGCGGAAGGGGGCGGCGAACCGCGCGTACTGGTGCGCCCCGGCCGGTACGACGTACGGGGAGAGGCACATCAGCGCGTAGGGACGGTCGCCTTGCGAGAGGCGCACCGGGGCGGGCCGCCGGTCCAGTTCCTCGGGCCGTGCGAACGAGGGCCGGAAGCGGGCCGCCTCCATCAGCATCCCCATGGCCTCGGCGGCCGTCCCGTTCTCGCTCGCGTGCCGGTAGAGCTGGACCAGCATGTCGACGGGCCGCTCCTCCTCCGCCGCGCCGCGGCCGGCGTCCCGGAGCCGTGCCGCCAGGTGCCGGGCGAGCCCGGCGGGTGTGGGATGGTCGAAGGCCAGTGCGGCGGGCAGGCGCAGACCGGTCGCCGCGGACAGCCGTCGGCGCAGGTCGATCGCGGTGAGCGAGTCGAAGCCGAGCTCCAGGAAGTGCGCGGTGGGCGGCACCTCCTCGGCCGACGCGTGACCGAGCACCACGGCGCTCTGGGCGCGGATGTGCTCCAGCAGCCGTTCCTCCTGCTCGGCCGGGGCGAGTCCGGAGACCTCGGCCGCCAGCTCCGCTCCGGCGCCGGTCTCCTCGTCGGCGGACCGCTCGGTCTCCAGGAGCCGCTGTACGTCGGGCAGGTCGGCCAGCAGCGGGCTGGGCCGTCCCACGGTGAAGGCGGGCAGGAACTTCTCCCAGTCGATCGGGGCGACGACGAGGGTCGCCTCGTCGTGATCGACGGCCTGGCGCAGGGCGGAGATCGCGAGCTCGGGGGTCATGGTGCCCAGGCCCCGCCGCTCGCCCCGCTCCTGGACCGCGTCGTCGACCATGCCGCCGCCCGCCCAGCCGCCCCAGGCGACCGAGGTCGCGGTCAGGCCGCGGGCCCGCCTGCGCAGTGCCAGGGCGTCGAGGAAGGCGTTGGCGCAGGCGTAGGAGGCCTGCCCACCGCTGCCCCAGACGCCGGCGCCGGAGGCGAAGAGGACGAACGCGTCCAGCTCGCGGCCGTCGAGCAGCTCGTCGAGGTGGACGGCGCCGGCGACCTTGGCGGCCGCGGTCTCGGCGAACTCGTCGAGACCGGCGGCGTCCAGCATGGACGACCGTGCCGTGCCGGCGGCGTGCAGCACCGCGGTGAGCGGGTGCCGGGACTCGATACCGGCGAGCAGCCGCGCGACGGCGTCGCGGTCGGCGATGTCGCAGGCGGCGATGGTCACGTCGGCGCCGAGGGCGGTCAGCTCCGCGTGCAGCTCCCGCGCACCGGGGGCGTCGGGCCCGCTCCTGCTGGTGAGCACCAGGTGCTGCGCGCCCGCGCCGGCCAGGTGGCGGGCCAGGTGCCGGCCCACGCCGCCGGTTCCACCGGTGACCAGGACGGTGCCGCGAGGCTGCCACGGTGTCGCGGGCTCCGCGTCGGCGGGCCGCGCCCGGACCATGCGCCGGCCGTACACGCCGTCGCCCCGTACGGCGAGCTGGTCCTCGTCCTGCCGGGCCAGCACTCCGACCAGGCGGCGCAGCGCGTGCTCGTCCAGCTTCTCGGGCAGGTCGACGAGACCGCCCCAGCGCCGGGGCAGTTCGAGTGCGGCGACGACGCCCAGGCCCCAGAGCTGTGCCTGGTCGGCGTCGCGCAGCGGGTCGGTGGCTCCGGTGGACACGGCTCCGCGGGTCGCACACCACAGCGGTGCCCGGACGTCCACGTCGCCCAGTGCCTGCAGCAGGGTGACGGTCGCGGCGAGGCTCGCGGACAACGTCGGGTGGACGGGGTGGCGGCCGGGGGCGAGACCGAGCATCGACAGGACACCGGCGGGCTGTTCGCCGCCGAGTTCCTCGGCGAGCCGCTGCGCGGCCTGGGCGCGGTCGCAGTCGACGGGGAGTTCGACGACCCGCACCTTGGCGCCGTGGGCGCCGAGCACGCCGACGACACAGGGCGCCCACTGCTCGTCCGCCAGCCCGGCGGGCAGGACGGCGAGCCACAGGCCGTCCAGGCCGGGGGCCGGGTGGTCGGTCAGCCGCCGGAAGGCGACGCGGTAGCGCCAGCCGTCCACCGTGGACTTCTCGCGGCTGCGCCGACGCCATGCGGACAGCACCGGCAGCGCCGGGCCGACGAGGGCGGCGTCGTCCGCCCCGAGTTCCCCGGCGAGCCCGGACAGGTCCGTGTTCTCCACCAGCTCCCAGAACCCGGCCTCGACCGGATCGGTGCCCGCGGGCACCGGGTCGGCGCTCTCCAGCCAGTACCGCTGCCGTTGGAACGCGTACGTCGGCAGGTCCACGTGCCGTGGCGGACGCCCGGCGAAGGGGACCGTCAGGTCCACGTGCGCGCCGTTCACGTGCAGTTCGGACACGGAGCGCAGGAAGCGGTCCATGCCGCCCTGGCCCCTGCGCAGCGAGGCACCGGTCACGGCGGCGGCACCGGCCTCCTCCGCGATCTCCTGCACCGCGTCGGCCAGCAGCGGGTGCGCGCTGCACTCGACGAACACCCCGTGCCCGTCGGCGAGCAGCGTCCGTACGGTCCGCTCGAACTCCACCGTGTGCCGCGCGTTGCGGTACCAGTACTCGGCGTCGAGGGCGGTGGTGTCCAGCGCGGTGCCGGTCACCGTGGAGTAGAAGGGGATGTCCGCCGCGCGCGGCGCGACCGGGGCCAGCAGGTCGAGCAGTTCGGGGCGCAGGCTCTCGACCTGGGCGGAGTGCCCGGCGCCGGTGGCGCCGCGGACCTTGCGCACGCGCACGCCCTCGGCTTCGAGTTCCGCCAGGAGTTCGTCGACCGCGTCGGGCTCTCCGGAGACGGTCAGGGCGGCGGGCCCGTTCACGGCGGCGACCGACAGCCGGTCCCCGTACTTCTCCAGCCTCGCGCGCACCCGGTCGGCGGGCATGGCGACCGCGAGCATGGCGCCCTTGCCGATGAGCCTGGTCAGCGAGCGGCTGCGCAGGGCCACGATCCGGGCCGCGTCGTCCAGGGTCAGCGCGCCCGCGACGTACGCGGCGGCGACCTCGCCCTGCGAGTGGCCGACGACGGCGGCGGGCGTCACACCGTGGGAGCGCCACAGGGCGGCCAGCGACACCATCACCGTGAACAGCGCGGGCTGGGCGACCTCCACCTCGGCCACGTCCGGTGCGTCGGGCTCGGCGCGCAGGACGTCGAGCAGCGGCCAGTCGAGGTAGGGGGCGAACGCCTCGGCGCAGGCCTCGGCCTGCTCGGCGAAGACCGGGGAGGTGTCCAGCAGTTCGCGGGCCATCCCGGTCCACTGCGAGCCGTGGCCGGGGAAGACGAAGGCGACCTTTCCGGAGGCCGCGGCGGTGCCCTGGACCACGGTGTCCGCGGGTTCGCCGTCGGCGAGCGCCGCGAGTCCGGCCCGCAGCTCGTGCCGGTCACGGCCGACGACCACGGCCCGCTGCTCCAGTTGCGTCCGTGTGGTGACGAGGGCGCGGCCGACGTCGGGCAGCGAGAGCCCTTCGGAGCGGTCGAGGTGGTGCAGCAGCCGGCGGGCCTGCTCGCGCAGGGACCGGGCGGTCTTCGCGGACAGCGCCCACGGGTGCACGTCCGGGGGCCGGGCGGCGGTCGCGTCCCGCGCCGCGGGGGCCTGCTCGCCCTCGGTGGCGGGATCGGTGCTCGGGGCCGGCTCGCCCTCGGCCGCGGGATCGGTCTTCGGTGCCTGCTCGATGACGGTGTGCACGTTGGTGCCGCTCATCCCGAACGAGGAGACGGCCGCACGCCGTGGCCTGTCCCGGTCGGGCCAGGCGGTCTGCTCGGTGAGCAGGCGCACGTTCCCGTCGGCCCAGTCGACGTCCGGGGTCGGCTCGTCGACGTGCAGCGTCCGCGGCAGGATGCCGCTGCGGATGGCCATCACCATCTTGATGACGCCGCCGACGCCCGCGGCCGCCTGCGCGTGGCCGATGTTGGACTTCAGCGAGCCCAGCCACAGCGGCCGGCCCTCGGAACGCTCCTTGCCGTACGTGGCGAGCAGCGCCTGCGCCTCGATCGGGTCGCCGAGCCGGGTTCCGGTGCCGTGGGCCTCCACGGCGTCCACCTCGTCCGGGGCGAGCCGGGCATTGGCCAGCGCCTGCCGGATGACCTGTTGCTGGGCCCTGCCGCTGGGTGCGGTCAGGCCGTTGGAGGCGCCGTCCTGGTTGACCGCGCTGCCCCGAACGACGGCCAGGACCTCGTGCCCGTTGCGCACGGCGTCGGACAGCCGCTCCACCAGGACCAGGCCCACGCCCTCGGCGAAGCCGGTGCCGTCGGCGGACGAGGAGAACGCCTTGCAGCGGCCGTCGGCGGACAGCGCGCGCTGCCGGCTCGACATCGTGAACGCGGACGGTCCGGCCATCACCATCACGCCGCCGGCCAGTGCCATGGAGCACTCGCCGCCGCGCAGCGCCTGTACGGCGAGGTGGAGAGCGGTCAGTGAGGACGAGCACGCGGTGTCGACGGTGACCGACGGCCCTCGCAGGCCGAAGGTGTAGGAGAGCCGGCCGGAGATCACGCTGGCCGCGTTGCCGCTGGGAAGGTAGCCCTCGACGCCGTCGGGCACCTTGAGCGGGCGGCCGGTGTAGTCCTGGTAGCCGGAGCCGACGAAGACACCCGTGTCGGTGGAGCGCATCGTGTGGGGGGCGATCCCGGCGTGCTCGAAGGCCTCCCAGGTGGTCTCCAGCAGCAGGCGCTGCTGCGGGTCCATGGCGACGGCCTCACGGGGGCTGATTCCGAAGACGGCGGGGTCGAACTCGTCCGCGTCGTGCAGGAATCCGCCCTGGGTCGTGTACGTGGTACCGGGGTGGTCGGGGTCCGGATGGTAGAGCGCCTCGATGTCCCAGCCGCGGTTGCCGGGGAAGCGGGAGATCGCGTCGCGGCCGGAGGCGACCAGCTCCCACAGGTCCTCGGGCGAACGCACGCCGCCGGGGTAGCGGCAGGCCATCCCGACGATGGCGATCGGCTCGGCCGGCACCGCGGCGGCCGCCGCGGCCGTGTCCTCGGCGTCCTGGCCGCCGGTGAGTTCGGCGAGCAGGCGGGCGGCGAGGTCCGCGGCCGTGGGGTGGTCGAAGACCAGCGTCGTGGGAAGGGCGAGGCCGGTGACCTCGTTGATGCGGTTGCGGAGTTCCACCGCGGTCAGGGAGTCGAAGCCGAGGTCCCGGAAGGGCCGGTCGGCCTCGACGGCGGCCACTGTGCGGTGGCCGAGGACGGCGGCGGCATGCGTGCGTACGAGGTCCACGAGGGCGCGTGCGCGGTCTTCGTGCGACAGCCCGGCCAGGCTCTCGGTGAGCGCCCCGGAGCCGTGGCCCGCCTCGGGGGCGTCCTCCGCGAGCGTCGCGCGCACCTCGGGGAGGTCGCCGAGCAGCGGGCTGGGCCGGCCGAGGGTGAACGGCACGATGAAGCGCGCCCAGTCCACGTCGGCCACGGTCAGGAGGGTCTCGTCGCGGTCGAGCGCGTGCTGCAGGGCGGTGATCGCCGATGCGGGGGTCATCGCGCGCAGGCCGCGGCGGCGCAGCCGCTCCTCGTCGTCGCCGTCCTCGACCATGCCGCCGTCGGCCCAGGGGCCCCAGGAGACGGCGGTCGCGGTGCGGCCGCGGTCGCGGCGCTGCCGGGCGAGAGCGTCGAGGAAGGCGTTGCCGGCGGCGTAGGCGGCCTGGCCGCCGCTGCCCCAGACGCCGGAGACGGAGGAGAAGAGGACGAAGGCGTCGAGCTCCCGGTCGCCCAGCAGCTCGTCCAGGTGTGCCGCGCCGCCGGTCTTGGCGGCGAGCGCGGCGGCGAAGGCGGCCGGGGTGACGGCGTCCACGGTGTCGCCGTCGGCGACTCCGGCGGCGTGCACGACGGCGGTGAAGGAGTGCTCGGCGAGCAGGGCGGCCACGGCGTCGCGGTCGGCCACGTCGCAGGCGGCGAGTGTGACGCGGGTGCCGAGGGCTTCCAGCTCGTCCCGCAGGGCGGCGGCGCCCGGGGCGTTCGCGCCCCGGCGGCCGGCGAGGACGAGGTGTTCGGCGCCGCCGTGCGCCAGCCAGCGGGCGACGTGGCCGCCCAGCGCGCCCGTACCTCCGGTGACGAGGACGGTGCCGCGGGGCTGCCAGCGGCGGGTGGCGGCCCGTGCCGGTGCGTGGGCGAGCCGCCGGGCGAAGACACCGGAGGAACGGACGGCGAGCTGGTCCTCCTCCCAGCGGCCCGTCAGCGCCTGTCCCAGCACGTCGGCCAGGCGTGCGGCGGCCCGGTCGTCGACGGACTCCGGCAGGTCGATCAGGCCGCCCCAGCGCCGGGGCAGCTCCAGGGCGACGGTGCGGCCCAGGCCCCAGACCTGGGCGTGCCGGGCGTCGCGCAACGCGTCGGAGCCGCTCACGGCCACCGCGCCCGAGGTGAGGCACCACAACGGGGCGTCGACGCCCGCGTCACCCAGGGCCTGGACGAGCAGCAGGGTGGGCAGCACGGGATCGCCGGTGACGAACAGGGACAGCACGCCGTCGACCGGCCCGATCCCGGCCAGCTCCCCGGTCAGAGCGGCGCGGTCGCTCTCCGCGCCGACGACCAGCGTCCTCAGAACGGCGCCACGGGCAGTGAGCGCGGTGCGGACCGCGGCGGTCTGCTCGTTCTCCTCCTCCGGCACGGCGAACAGCCAGGTTCCGCCGGTGCCGGCCGGAGCGGGCTCGCCCAGGCGCTTCCACGACTCGCGGTAGCGACGGTCGTCGACGGCGGACCGCTCCTTGCGCTGCCGCCGCCACGACGACAGCTTCGGCAGTACGTCGCCGAACGCGTCCCCCGCCCCGATGCCCAGGGTCTCGGCGAGCGCCGGCAGGTCCCCGCGCTCCACGTTCTCCCAGAACTCCGCGTCCGCCGGGTCCACCACGGAGGCGGCCTTGTCCGGGGCGTCGACCCAGTACCGCTCGTGCTGGAAGGCGTAGGTCGGCAGATCGGTCCTGCGCGCACCGGCGAAGAACGCGTTCCAGTCCACGGACACGCCGTGCGTGTGCAGTTGGGCCAGGGACGTCACGAGCGCCTGCCGCTCGGAGCGGTCGGCCCGGAGTACGGGAACGGTGACGATGTCGTCCGCACAGCCCTGCGCCATACCGCTCAGGACACCGCCCGGACCGATCTCGACGAAGGTCTTCACGCCCAGGTCCTGCAGGGTGCGGACGCCGTCGGCGAAGCGGACGGCCTCGCGCACGTGCCGGACCCAGTACTCGGGGGTGTACACCTCGACGAGCCGACCCGTGAGGTTGGAGACGACGGGTAACTGCGGCTGTTCGAAGGCCAGGTCACGGACGACCCGCGCGAACTCCTCCAGCATCGGGTCCATCAACGGCGAGTGGAACGCGTGACTGACCTTCAGCCGGGACGTCTTGCGACCCTGCCCGGCGAAGCCCGCGGCGATCGCCAGGGCCGCCGTCTCCTCACCGGAAATCACCACCGACGAGGGGCCGTTGACCGCGGCGATGCTCACTCCGTCGGTGAGGTGGGGCAGGACTTCCTCTTCGGTGGCCTGTACGGCGACCATCGCGCCGCCCGTGGGCAGCGCCTGCATCAGCGCGGCACGCGCGGACACCAGCTTCGCCGCGTCGTCGAGGGACAGCGCACCGGCCACGTGCGCGGCGGCGATCTCGCCCACGGAGTGGCCCACGACGAAGTCGGGCCGGACGCCCAGGGATTCGAGGAGCCGGAACAGGGCCACCTCGACCGCGAAGAGGGCGGGCTGGGCGCACCCGGTCCGGTGCAGCGTCTCGGCATCGACGTCGACCGGGGCGTCCAGGTGCGCGCGCACCTCGTCGTAGGCCGCGGCGAAGGCGGGGAACGCCGCGTACAGTTCGCGCCCCATGCCGATGCGCTGCGAGCCCTGACCGGAGAAGAGGAAGCCGGTCCTGCCGCCGGCCGGGCGCCCCGGCAGCACACGGGACGAAGGGGTCCCGGCGGCCAGGTCCGCCAACCCGAGGAGCAGTTCCTCACGGTCCTCCCCCACGACCGCGGCCCGGTGGCGCATGGCCGCGCGGGTCGTGGCCAGCGACAGCCCGACGTCCCACGGCCGGACCTCGCCCCGTACGAAGGGCAGCAGCCGGGCCGCCTGGTCCCGCAGCGCCGCATCGCTCCTGGCGGAGAGCACCCATGCCAGGGGGCCGTCGGCGGGGGCTCCTGCGGGCTCCTCGTCCCGGGCCGGCGGGGCCTGTTCGATGATGGTGTGGGCGTTGGTGCCGCTGACGCCGAAGGACGAGATCGCGGCGCGGCGCGGGTGATCGGTCTCCGGCCACTCCACGGCCTCGGTCAGCAGGCGGACGTCACCGGCCGACCAGTCCACGTGCGGTGTCGGCTCGTCCGCGTGCAGGGTCCGCGGAAGGACACCGTGGCGCATCGCCATGACCATCTTGATGATGCCGCCGACGCCCGCAGCGGCCTGCGCGTGGCCGATGTTGGACTTCAGCGAACCCAGCCACAGCGGCTGCCCCTCCGGCCGTTCCCGGCCGTACGTGGCGAGCAGCGCCTGCGCCTCGATCGGGTCACCCAGCTGCGTCCCCGTACCGTGCGCCTCCACCGCGTCGATCTGAGCGGGAGACAGACCGGCCGACACCAGGGCCTGGCGGATCACCCGCTGCTGCGCCGGACCGTTCGGCGCCGTCAGGCCGTTGGACGCACCGTCCTGATTCACGGCGCTCCCCCGCACGACGGCCAGAACCTCGTGACCGTTGCGCTCCGCGTCGGACAGCCGCTCCACCAGCAGCATGCCGACGCCCTCGGCCCAGCCGGTTCCGTCGGCACCGGCGCCGAACGCCTTGCACCGGCCGTCGGCGGCCAGCCCGCGCTGCCGGCTGAACTCCACGAACGCGGTGGGCGTGGTCATCACCTGCACACCGCCGGCCAGCGCCATGGAGCACTCGCCGCCGCGCAGCGCCTGGACCGCCCAGTGCAGCGCCACCAGCGACGACGAGCACGCCGTGTCGACAGTGACCGCCGGGCCCTCCAGACCGAAGGTGTAGGCGATGCGGCCGGACATCACGCTGGCCGAGTTGCCGGTCCCCAGATGGCCGTCGGACTCGCCGCCCACCCCGACCAGGAGGTTGACGTAGTCCTGGTAGCCGGAGCCGACGAAGACTCCGGTACGGCTGCCGCGCACCGACTCCGCGTCGATGCCCGCCCGCTCGAACGTCTCCCACGTGGTCTCCAGCAGCAGCCGCTGCTGCGGATCCATCGCCACGGCCTCACGCGGGCTGATCCCGAAGAACCCCGGGTCGAACTCCCCCGCCTCGTACAGGAATCCACCACGGCGCGCGTACGTCTTCCCCGCCGCCTCCGGGTCCGGGTCGTAGATGCCCTCCACGTCCCAGCCCCGGTCCGCCGGGAAGTCACCGACGGCGTCGCCGCCGGAGACCACCAGCCGCCACAGGTCCTCCGGAGAACGCACCCCGCCCGGATACCGGCACGCCATGCCGACGATCGCGATGGGTTCCTGGTCCTTCTCCTCGACCTCGCGAAGACGCTCCCGGACCTGACGAAGGTCTCCGGTGACGCGCTTGAGATAATCGAGAAGCCTGTCTTCGTTGCTGCTCATCCGCCTCATCCGTCCTCGGCTGTCGTTAAAGGTAGGGCGGCAAGAACTAGGAATTTTCTAGATCTTGATCGATCAGATCGAAGATGTCGTCGATCGTCGCGTCCTGGAGCTGTCGCTGCGCGTCGGCTGATTCCGCGCCCTGCTCTCCGGCGGAGTTCACCAGGGACAGCAGTTCCTGCAGCCGCCTCCGCACCCCCGACCGGACCGTCTCCTCGGCCGAGGCGGCCGTCGAGATCACCGACTCCAGCCGGTCGAGCTCGCTGAAGACCGACACCTCCTCCGGGCCCGTCCCGCCGCTGAGTTCGCTCCGCAGGTGGCGGGCGATCGCCTCGGGCGTCGGGTGGTCGAAGACCAGCGTCGCGGGCAGGGTCAGGCCGGTGTCGGCGGTGAGCAGGTTGCGCAGCTCCACCGCGGTCAGGGAGTCGAAACCGAGGTCCCGGAACGCCAGGTCCGGTTCCACCGCTGCGGAGCCGCTGTGGCCGAGTACGGCCGCCGCGTGCGCGCACACCGTGTCCACGAGCAGGCGTTGCTGTTCGCCTTCGGAGAGCGTGGACAGCTTCGCGGTGAGCGCGGACGGCTCCGCGGCCTGCCCGGCAAGCCCCTCCGCGAGGGCGTCCCTGACCTCGGGCAGGTCGCTCAGCAGCGGGCTCGGCCTGCTGACGGTGAACGGGACGACGAACCGCTCCCAGTCCACGTCGGCCACGGTGACCGTGCCGTCCCCGCCGCTCAGCGCACCGTGCAGCGCGGAGATCGCCCGGTCCGGCCGCAGCACGGTCAGACCGCGCTGCCGCAGCCGCTCCTCGTCCCCGGCGTCGGCGACCATGCCGCCCTCGCCCCACGGACCCCAGGCGATCGCGGTCGCGGCGAGGCCCCTGGCCCGCCGGTGCTGCGCCAGGCCGTCGAGGAAGGCGTTCGCGGCCGAGTACGCGGCCTGCCCGCCGCCTCCCCACACGCCGGAGATGGAGGAGAAGAGGACGAAGGCGTCCAGTTCCCGATCGCCGAGCAGTTCGTGGAGGTGCACGGCGCCGAGGGCCTTCGAGGCGACCGTCGCCGCGAAGTCGCCCAGGTTCGTCTCGGCGAGCATGCCCGCCTCGGCGGTGCCGGCCGTGTGGACGACGGCGTCCACCGGGTGCTCGGCGAGCAGCGCGGCCAGCGCCTCGCGGTCGGTCACGTCACAGGCGGCGACGGTCACGCGCACGCCCGTCTCCTCCAGCTCGGCCTTGAGACCGGCGGCGCCGGGGGCGTCGAGGCCGCGGCGGCCGGTGAGCACCAGGTGTTCGGCACCGGCACCGGCGAGCCAGCGGGCCACGTGCCCGCCCAGCGCACCCGTACCACCGGTGATCAGCACCGTGCCCCGCGGCGACCACGAACGGTCGCTCCGGGCTGCGGGCAGACGCGACAGGCGCCGCGCGAACACTCCGCGGTCGCGGATCGCGACCTGGTCCTCGGCCGACTGGCCGAGGACCGCGACGAGGCGGCCGGCGACCCGGTCGTCGACCGTGCCGGGGAGGTCGACGAGACCGCCCCAGCGCCGCGCGTGCTCCAGCGCCGCCACCCGGCCCAGACCCCAGACCTGGGACTGGTACGGGTCCGCCACCTCGTCGGCGGGGCTCACGCCCACCGCGTTCCGGGTCGCGCACCACAGCGGGGCGCCGATGCCCGTGTCGCCCAGGGCCTGGACGAGCAGGACGGACAGCGCGACGCCGACGGGCAACGCGGCCTCCGGGGCGGCCTCGCCGTCGACGGCGAGCAGTGACAGGACGCCCGCCACGGTCTCGTCACCGGCCGCTCGGGCGAGCTGCGCGGTCAGGTCCTCACGACCGGTGGCCGGCTCGACCGGGACCGGCAGCGGGGCCAGGCCCCGCGCGGTCAGCCCTCGGAGGCAGGCGGCGACCCAGTCGTCACCCAGTTGCGCGGCGCTGACCGGAACCAGCCATATACCGTTCCGGGCAGGGCTCTCCGGGGAGGGGTCGGGTATCGCTTTCCAGGTGACGCCGTAGCGCCAGCCGTCCACGATGGACTGTTCCTTGCGCTGCCGCCGCCACGACGACAGCCTCGGCAGTACGTCGCCGAACGCCTCCCCCGCCGCGATGTCGAGCGTCTCGGCGAGGGACTGCAGGTCCTCGCGCTCGACGGTCTCCCAGAACTCCGCGTCCACCGGGTCCACCGCGACCGCGGCGGCAGCGGTTTCCGGGGCGTCGACCCAGTACCGCTCGTGCTGGAAGGCGTAGGTGGGCAGGTCGGTCTTCCGCGCACCGGCGAAGAACGAGCTCCAGTCCACGGACACGCCGTGCACGTGCAGTTCGGCGAGCGCGGTGACCAGTGCCTGCCGCTCGGGGCGGTCGGCTCGGAGTACGGGCACGGTGACGATGCCGTCCGCGCAGGCCTGTGCCAGGGCGCTCAGGACACCGCCCGGGCCGATCTCCACGAACGTGGTCACACCCAGCTCGCCCAGGGTCTCGATGCCGTCGGCGAAACGCACCGCCTCGCGGACGTGCCGGACCCAGTACTCCGGGGTGTACGCCTCGGCCAGACGCCCGGTGAGGTTCGAAACGACGGGAATCAGCGGCTCATTGAACGTCAGACCACTGACGACCTCCGCGAACTCCTCCAGCATCGGTTCCATCAGCGGCGAGTGGAACGCGTGACTGACCTTCAACCGGGAGGTTTTACGGCCCTGTCGGACGAAGACCTCGGCGATCTCCAGCACGGCACCCTCGACACCGGAAATGACCACGGACCGCGGCCCGTTGAGCGCCGCGATGCCGACGCCGTCGGTCAGGTACGGCAGCACCTCGTCCTCGGTGGCCTGCACCGCGACCATCGCACCGCCCGCAGGTAATGCCTGCATCAACGCGGCCCGCGCGGACACCAGCCTCACGGCGTCGTCCAGCGACAGCACCCCGGCCACATGCGCGGCCGCGATCTCACCCACCGAATGACCCGCCACACAATCCGGCCGCACACCCCACGACTCCAGCAACCGGAACAGCGCCACCTCGACGGCGAACAAAGCCGGTTGGGCATACCCGGTCCGATGCAGGGTGTCGGCATCGACATCGACCGGCACCTCCAGACGCGCACACACCTCGTCATACGCATCGGCGAAAACAGGGAACGCCCCGTACAACTCACGCCCCATACCGATGCGTTGCGAACCCTGACCCGAGAACAGAAAACCGACCTTGCCTCCCGGTCGGCCCTGGACGACTCCGGGCGACGGCGTTCCGGCTGCCAGGCGTTCCAGTCCGCGGCGGAAGTCGTCACAGCTCTCGCCGATGACGGCCGCCCTGTGGCGCAGGGTGCTCCGGGTGGTGGCCAGCGAGAAGCCGACATCGGCCGGTGACGTGCCGTCCTCCACGAAGTCCAGCAGCCGTTGTGCCTGGTCGCGCAGAGCATCGCGGGTCTTGGCGGAGAGCACCCATGGCAGGAGTGCCGGGGCCGGAACGACTGTGGCCTCTTCCGCCGGGGCCGGCGGTGCCTGTTCGATGATGGTGTGGGCGTTGGTGCCGCTGACGCCGAAGGACGAGATCGCGGCGCGGCGCGGGTGATCGGTCTCCGGCCACTCCACGGCCTCGGTCAGCAGGCGGACGTCACCGGCCGACCAGTCCACGTGCGGTGTCGGCTCGTCCGCGTGCAGGGTCCGCGGCAGGACACCGTGGCGCATCGCCATGACCATCTTGATGATGCCGCCGACGCCCGCAGCGGCCTGCGCGTGACCGATGTTGGACTTCAACGAGCCCAGCCACAAAGGCCGTTCGCCGTCCCGCCCCTGCCCGTACGTGGCGAGCAGCGCCTGCGCCTCGATCGGGTCACCCAGCCTCGTGCCCGTACCGTGCGCCTCCACCGCGTCGACGTCGACGGTGGTGAGGCCCGCGGAGGTGAGTGCCTGCCGGATCACCCGCTGCTGCGCGGGACCGTTCGGTGCGGTCAGGCCGTTGGACGCGCCGTCCTGATTCACGGCGCTCCCCCGCACGACGGCCAGAACCTCGTGACCGTTGCGCTCCGCGTCGGACAGCCGCTCCACCAGCAGCATGCCGATGCCCTCGGCCCAGCCGGTTCCGTCGGCACCGGCGCCGAACGCCTTGCACCGGCCGTCGGGGGCCAGCCCGCGCTGCCGGCTGAACTCCACGAAGGCACGCGGGGTGGACATGACCATCACGCCCCCGGCCAGCGCCATGGAGCACTCGCCGTTACGGAGGGCCTGGACCGCCCAGTGCAGGGCCACGAGCGACGACGAGCACGCCGTGTCGACAGTGACGGCCGGGCCCTCCAGGCCGAGGGTGTAGGCGATACGGCCGGACATGATGCTCGCCGAGTTGCCCGTGCCGAAGAAGCCCTCGGAATCGTCGATCGCGTTGAAGGCCTGGGCGGCGTAGTCCTGGTAGCCGGAGCCGACGAAGACTCCGGTACGGCTGCCGCGCACCGACTCCGCGTCGATACCGGCGCGCTCGAACGTCTCCCACGTGGTCTCCAGCAGCAGCCGTTGCTGCGGATCCATCGCCACGGCCTCACGCGGGCTGATCCCGAAGAACCCCGGGTCGAACTCCCCCGCCTCGTACAGGAATCCACCACGGCGCGTGTACGTCTTGCCGGACGCGTCCGGGTCCGGGTCGTAGATGCCCTCCACGTCCCAGCCCCGGTCCGCCGGGAAATCGCCGACGGCGTCGCCGCCGGAGACCACCAGCCGCCACAGGTCCTCCGGAGAACGCACCCCGCCCGGATACCGGCACGCCATGCCGACGATCGCGATGGGATCGTCGTCCTCGGCGGCCGCGGCGACCGGTTCGGGTGCGGCCGCGATGGTGAGGCCGGTGAGCTCGGTGCGCAACTGCCGGGCGAGTGCCTGGGCGTTGGGGTGGTCGAAGACCAGCGTGGGCGGCAGTGCGAGGCCGGTCTCGGCGTTGAGTTTGTTGCGCAGTTCGACGGCGGTCAGGGAGTCGAAGCCCAGGTCCTTGAAGGCCCGGTCGGCCTCGACCTCGCCGACGCCGCTGTGGCCGAGGACGGCCGCCGCGTGGGTGCGGACGAGGTCGACGAGCAGCGCATGCTGCTCGGTCCCGGACATCCCGGTGAGGCGGTCGGCCAGGGCTGAGGCGGCGGCCGGGCCGGACCCGCCGGCGGTGCTGCCCGCGGTGAGGATCCGCGCGGCCTCCGGGAGGTCGCCGAGCAGGGCGCTCGGGCGGACCATGGCGAACGGGGGCAGGAACCGCTCCCAGTCGACGTCGGCCACCGTGGCGGTCGCCTCGCCGGAGTCCAGCGCCTGCCGGAGGCCGGCCACTGCGAGCGCGGCGGGCATCGGGATCAGGCCGCGGCGGCGCAGTCGTTCGTCCGCGCCGTCGGCCTCGGCCATGCCGCCGTCGGCCCACGGGCCCCAGGCCACGGAGGTCGCCGGCAGGCCTTGGGCCCGGCGGCGTTCGGCGAGTCCGTCGAGCAGGGCGTTGGCCGCCGCGTAGGCGGCCTGGTGGCCGCTGCCCCACACGCCGGCGATGGACGAGAAGAGGACGAAGGCGTCGAGTTCCCGGTCGGCGAGGAGCGCGTCGAGGTGCAGGGCGCCGGCCGCCTTGGCGGACAGCACGTCGGCGAAGGAGCCCGGTGTCATGGACTCCAGCGGCTCCAGGCGGTCCACGCCCGCCGTGTGGACGACGGCGTCCACCGGGTGCTCGGCGAGCAACGCGGCCAGCGCCTCACGGTCGGCGACGTCGCACGCGGCGACGGTGGCACGGACACCGGTCGCCTCCAGCTCCGCGAGGAGACCGGCCGCGCCCGGCGCGTCGAGGCCGCGGCGGCCGGCGAGCACCAGGTGTTCGGCACCGGCACCGGCGAGCCAGCGAGCCACGTGCCCGCCCAGCGCACCCGTACCACCGGTGATCAGCACCGTGCCCCGCGGCGACCACCGCTGCCCGGTCCGGGTGTTCCTGCGGGTGGCGGTGTGGGACAGCCGTCGGCCGAACACGCCGCGGGCGCGGATCGCGATCTGGTCCTCGGCCGACCGGTCCCCTGCCGACCGTTCCTCGGCCGACCGGCCGAGCACCGCGGCGAGGCGGTCGGCGACCCGGTCGTCGACCGTGTCCGGGAGGTCGATCAGACCACCCCAGCGCGGCGCGTGCTCCAGCGCGGCGACCCGGCCGAGGCCCCAGACGGCGTTCTGAGTGGCGCTCGGCACCGCGTCCGCACGGCCGGTGGACATGGCGGACCTCGTCAGCGCCCACAGCGGGGCGTCGATGCCCGCGTCGCCCAGGGCCTGGACGAGCGCGAGGGACAACGCGGTGCCGACGGAGAGGGCCGGGTGTCCGGTGTGGGGACGCTCGTCGGTGCCGAGCAGGGAGATCACACCGTCGACCGTGGTCCCCCGGACCGCGTCGCCGAGCTGCCGCAGCAGTGCGCCGCGGTCGGCGGCCGGGTCGACCGCCACCCGGACCAGCCGGGCCCCGCGGGCGGCGAGCCCGTCGGCGACGGCGGCGGTCCACTCGACGGCCTCGGTGTCCTCGGTGACCAGGAACAGCCAGTCGCCCGGCAGTTCGTGCGCCCGGAGGCCGCTGAGCGGTTTCCAGCCCGTGCGGTAGGACCAGCCTTCCACGGCGGACTCCCGGCGCTGCTGTCGGCGCCACGCGGACAGCCGGGGCAGCACCGCGTCCAGTTGCTCGGCGGGCAGGTCGAGGGTGGCGGCGAGGGACTGGGTGTCCTCGCGCTCCACCGTCGCCCAGAACCCGGCCTCCACGGCGTCGGTCCCCGCGACGGCGGCGGCCGTGGGCGCGGTGGTCTCCAGCCAGTACCGCCGGTGCTGGAAGGCGTAGGTGGGCAGGTCGGCGCGCCGGGCGCCGCGGCCGGCGAAGAACGCCGGCCAGTCGACGGGGACACCGTGCACATGGAGTTGCGCGAGGGCACCGGTGATCGCCTCGGGCTCGGGGCTGCCGGACCGTGCGGAGGGAACGGTGACCGCACCGTCCAGACAGCCCTGGGCCATGGCGCTGAGCACCGCGCCGGGGCCGGTCTCCACGAACGTGGTCACGCCCAGCTCGGCCAGGGTCCGGATGCCGTCGGCGAAGCGCACGGCCTCGCGGACGTGCCGGACCCAGTAGTCCGCCGTGTACGCGTCGACGAGCTCACCGGTGAGGTTCGAGACGACCGGTGTCCGGGGTGTCTCGAAGCGCAGGCTCCCGACGACCCGGGCGAAGTCCGCCAGCACGGGGTCCATCAGCGGCGAGTGGAACGCGTGGCTCACGGTGAGCCGGGAGGTCTTGCGGCCCTCCCGGGCGAAGTGGTCCGCGACGGCGGCCACCGCGTCCTCGGCTCCGGAGACCACGACGGACCGCGGGCCGTTGACCGCCGCGATGCCGACGTCGTCGGTGAGGTGCGGCAGCACCTCGTCCTCGGTGGCCTGGACGGCGATCATCGCCCCGTCGGCGGGCAGGGCCTGCATCAGCGCGGCACGAGCCGTCACGAGTGCGGCCGCGTCCTCCAGGGACAGGGCACCGGCCACGTGCGCGGCCGCGATCTCGCCCACGGAGTGCCCGGCCAGGAAGTCCGGCCGCACGCCCCACGATTCGAGCAGGCGGTGCACGGCGACCTCGTGCGCGAACAGTGCGGGCTGGGTGAAGACGGTGCGGTTCAGCTCCTCGCCGTCCTCGTGGCCGTTCTCGCAGAAGGCCACGTCCCGCAGCGGCCGGTCGAGGTGCCGGTCGAGGTGGGCGCACACCTCGTCGTACGCCTCAGCGAAGACCGGGAACGCCTCGTACAGTTCCCGTCCCATGCCGATCCGCTGCGAGCCCTGTCCGGAGAACAGGAACCCGACCCGGCCGGCGTCGGCGCGGCCGAGGGCGACGCCGGGAGCGGGCACCCCCGTGGCCAGAGCCCGTAGGCCCTCGGCGATCCGGCCGCGGTCGGCACCGACCACGGCGGCGCGGTGCTCCAGGGCGGTCCGGGTGGTGGCCAGCGAGAAGCCGACGTCGGTGAGGGACGGTTCGGTGCCGTCGGCGGTGAGGGGCAGCAGGCGCTCGGCCTGGGCGCGCAGCGCGGCCTCGGACTTGCCGGACAGGACCCACGGCACGGTCGCCGAGGAGACCTCGACCGGTGCGACGGCGGCCGGTTCGGCCGGCGGTGCCTGTTCGATGATGGTGTGGGCGTTGGTGCCGCTGACGCCGAAGGACGAGATCGCGGCCCGGCGCGGGCGGTCCGACTCCGGCCACTCCACGGCCTCGGTCAACAGGCGGACGTCACCGGCCGACCAGTCCACGTGCGGTGTCGGCTCGTCCGCGTGCAGGGTCCGCGGCAGGACACCGTGGCGCATCGCCATGACCATCTTGATCACACCGGCCACGCCGGACGCCGCCTGGGCGTGACCGATGTTGGACTTCAGCGAACCGAGCCACAGCGGCCGGTCCTCCGGGCGCTCCTGGCCGTACGTGGCGAGCAGCGCCTGCGCCTCGATCGGGTCGCCCAGAGCGGTGCCCGTACCGTGCGCCTCCACCGCGTCGACGTCGACGGTGGTGAGGCCCGCGGAGGCCAGGGCCTGCCGGATCACCCGCTGCTGCGCAGGACCGTTCGGCGCGGTCAGCCCATTGGACGCGCCGTCCTGGTTCACGGCGCTGCCCCGTACCACCGCCAGGACCTCGTGGCCGTTGCGCACGGCGTCGGAGAGGCGCTCCACGAGCACCACACCCACACCCTCCGCCCAACCGGTGCCGTCAGCGTCAGCACCGAACGCCCTGCAACGACCATCGGGCGACAGACCACGCTGACGGCTGAACTCCACGAACGCGGCCGGTACGGCCATGACGTTCACCCCGCCCGCGACGGCCATCGTGCTCTCGCCGCCCCGCAGCGACTGGATGGCCAGGTGCAGGGCGACCAGCGACGACGAGCACGCCGTGTCGACGGTGACGGCCGGGCCCTCCAGGCCGAACGAGTAGGCCACGCGCCCGGAGACGACGCTCGCGGCGCTGCCGGTGAGCAGGTGGCCCTCGACGCCTTCCGGGACCTGCGAGAGGCCCGCGCCGTAGCCCTGGTAGGACATGCCGACGAACACGCCGGTGCGGCTTCCCTTCAGGGAGGCCGGGTCGATGCCGGCCCGCTCGAAGGCCTCCCACGAGGCCTCCAGCAACAGCCGCTGCTGGGGGTCCATCGCGAGTGCCTCGCGCGGCGAGATCCCGAACAGCGCGGCGTCGAAGTCGCCGGCGTCGTGGAGGAAGCCGCCGTCGCGCGCGTACGTCTTGCCCGGGGTGCCCGGATCGGGGTCGTAGAGGTCCTCGACGTCCCAGCCGCGGTCCTCGGGGAAGCCGGAGATCGCGTCGCCGCCGGACGTCACGAGCTGCCACAGGTCCTCGGGCGAGCCGACGCCACCGGGAAGGCGGCAGCTCATGGCCACGATCGCGATGGGTTCGTCGCCGACGGCGGCCGTGCGCTGCTCCTGCGGCACGGCACCCTGCGAACCGAGCAGTTCGGCGCGCAGGAACCGGGCCAGGGCCGTGGCGTCGGGGTGGTCGAAGACCAGCGTGGTGGGCAGCTTCAGGCCGGTGTCGGCCATGAGCTTGTTGCGCAGTTCGACGGCGGTGAGCGAGTCGAAGCCGAGGTCGTTGAACGCCCGGCCGGGCTCCACCGCCGCGGCGCCGTCGTGGCCGAGCACGACGGCCGCGTGCGCGCGGACGAGGTCCACCAGCGTGCGGTCCTGCTCGCCCGCCGCCAGCCCGGCCAGCTTCGCGGCGAGCGCGTTGCCGGCCTCGGCGCCGCCGGAGGCCGGTGCCTCCAGGGCGCGGCGCGCCTCGGGCACATCGGAGAACAGGGCGCTGGGGCGGACGACGGTGAACGGGCCGATGAACCGGTCCCACTCGAAGTCCGCGACGGTGAGGGCGGTCTCGCCGTCGGCCAGCGCCTGCTGGAGCGCGGAGACCGCGAGGGCGGGCCGCATGGGCGGCAGGCCACGGCGGCGCAGCATCTCCTCTCCGTCGTCGACGGCGGCCATGCCGCCCTCGGCCCAGCCACCCCAGGAGACGGCGAGCGCGGTGCGCCCGTGTGCCCGCCGGTACTCGGCGAGGGCGTCCAGGTAGGCGTTGGCCGCCGCGTAGGCGCCCTGGCCGGCGCCGCCCCAGATGCCGGCGCCCGAGGAGAACATGACGAACGCGTCGAGCTCCTGACCGGCCAGCAGTTCGTCCAGGTGCGTGGCACCTGCGGCCTTGGCCGCCACCGTGCCGGCGAACCCGGCCGGGTCGGAGTCCTCGATCATGACGTGGTCGCCGACGCCCGCGGCGTGGACGACGGCGTTGACGGGGTGTTCGGCGAGCAGTGCCCGCAGGGCGTCACGGTCGGCCGCGTCACAGGCCACGACGGTCACGGCCGCGCCGAGCCCCTCCAGCTCCGCGACGAGCTCCGCGACGCCGGGTGCCGCGGGGCCGCGACGGCCGGCGAGCACCAGGTGCTCCGCACCCGCACCGGCGAGCCACCGGGCCACGTGCCCGCCCAGCGCACCCGTACCACCGGTGATCAGCACCGTGCCGCGCGGCGACCACTCCTGGGCGGGGCCGGTGGCGTGGGCGGCCCGGACGAACCGGCGCCCGAAGACGCCCGAGGCGCGGACCGCCACCTGGTCCTCGGCCGTCTGGCCGAGGACGGCGGCCACGCGGGCCGCGGTGCGGGCGTCCAGCAGATCGGGCAGGTCGAGCAGTCCGCCCCAGCGCTGCGGGTGTTCCAGCGCCGCCGCCCGGCCGAAGCCCCACACCTGCGACTGCAGCGGGCGGTCCACGCGGTCGGAGCGGCCGGTGGCCACCGCGCCGCGCGTGGCGCACCACAGCGGGACGTCGACGCCCGCGTCGCCGAGCGCCTGCACCAGGCAGAGGGTCGCGGCGAGGCCGTGCGACAGGCCGGGCCGGCCGGCCGAGGCGCTCTCGTCCTCGGCGAGCAGGGACAGCACGCCGGTCACCGGGCCGACGCCGGCCAGCTCGCGGGCCAGCGTCCCGCGGTCGGTGCCGGGCCCGGCGACGAGCGTCACCAGTTCCAGGCCGCGCTCGCCGAGCGCGGTGCGGACCGAGGCGGTCCACTCGCTCTCCCCGGCCACGACGAGCAGCCAGGTCCCGGACACGCCGGGCTGAGGGAGCGCGCCGAGCGGCTTCCACGTGACGCGGTAGCGCCAGCTGTCGACCACGGACTGCTCGCGGCGCTGACGGCGCCACGCGGACAGCCGGGGCAGGAGCGCGCTCAGCGAGGCGTCCGCGGCGACGCCCAGGGTCGCGGCGATGGACTCCGCGTCCTCGCGCTCCACGCTGTCCCAGAAGCCGGAGTCCGCCGCGTCGGCCGGGGTGCCGACGGCGGCCGGATCCTCGTCCCCGTCCAGCCAGAAGCGCTCGCGCTGGAAGGCGTAGGTGGGCAGCGTGACGCGGTGAGCGCCGGGGAAGAGGGCCTGCCAGTCCACTTCGACGCCGCTGACGTGCAGTTCGGCGAGCGCGGTGACCAGTGCCTGCCGCTCGGGGCGGTCGGCCCGGAGTACGGGCACGGTGACGATGCCGTCCGCGCAGCCCTGTGCCAGGGCGCTCAGGACACCGCCCGGGCCGATCTCCACGAACGTGGTCACACCCAGCTCGCCCAGGGTCTCGATGCCGTCGGCGAAACGCACCGCCTCGCGGACGTGCCGGACCCAGTACTCGGGCGTGTACGGCTCGGCCAGACGCCCGGTGAGGTTCGAGACCACAGGAATCCGCGGCTCACTGAATGTCAGACCGTGAACGACCTCTGCGAACTCCTCCAGCATCGGATCCATCAACGGCGAATGGAACGCGTGACTGACCTTCAACCGGGAAGTTTTGCGGCCCTGTTGGGTGAAGACCTCAGTCATCTCCAGCACGGCATCCTCGGCACCCGAAATGACCACGGACCGAGGCCCGTTGAGCGCCGCGATGCCGACGCCGTCGGTCAGGTACGGCAGCATCTCGCCCTCGGTGGCCTGCACCGCGACCATCGCACCACCCGCAGGTAATGCCTGCATCAATGCGGCCCGCGCCGACACCAGCCTCACGGCGTCGTCCAGTGACAGCACCCCGGCCACATGCGCGGCCGCGATCTCACCCACCGAATGACCAGCCACACAATCCGGCCGCACACCCCACGACTCGAGAAGCCGGAACAGGGCCACCTCGACGGCGAACAACGCCGGTTGGGCATACCCGGTCCGATGCAGGGTGTCGGCATCGACATCGACCGGCATCTCCAGACGCGCACACACCTCGTCATACGCATCGGCGAAAACAGGGAACGCCGCATACAACTCACGCCCCATACCGATGCGTTGCGAACCCTGGCCCGAGAACAGAAAACCGACCTTGCCCTCGGAGCGGGCTCGTCCCAGCGTCACGTTCGCCGCCGGGCGGCCGGCGGCGAGGGCGGTGAGGGTTTGCCGGAGCTTGTCCGGGCTCTCCGCCAGGAGCACCGCGCGGTCCTCGAACGTCTCTCGGGAGGCCAGGGAGAGACCGATGTCGGAAGCCGTCCAGTCGTCGTCCGCGTCGAGGTGGCCGGCCAGCCGGACCGCCTGGGCACGCAGCGCCGGCTCGCCCTTGCCCGACAGCACCCACGGCACGAGCGCGCCGGAGTCGGGTGTGGGAGGCAACTCCGGCGTGGCGGGGGCCTGTTCGATGATGGTGTGGGCGTTGGTGCCGCTGACGCCGAAGGACGAGATCGCGGCCCGGCGCGGGCGGTCCGACTCGGGCCACTCCACGGCCTCGGTCAGCAGCTGTACGTCACCGGCCGACCAGTCCACGTGCGGCGTCGGCTCATCGGCGTGCAGGGTCCGCGGCAGGACACCGTGGCGCATCGCCATGACCATCTTGATCACACCGGCGACACCCGCCGCGGCCTGCGTGTGGCCGATGTTGGACTTCAACGAGCCGAGCAGGAGCGGCCGTTCACGCTCTTGTCCATAGGTCGCAAGGAGCGCCTGCGCCTCGATCGGGTCGCCCAGTGTCGTGCCCGTACCGTGCGCCTCGACGACATCCACATCGCCCGGAGCGAGCCCTGCGGAGGCCAGGGCCTGGCGGATGACCCGCTGCTGCGCGGGACCGTTCGGTGCGGTCAGCCCGTTGGACGCGCCGTCCTGGTTCACGGCGCTGCCCCGTACCACCGCCAGGACCTCGTGGCCGTTGCGCACGGCGTCGGAGAGGCGCTCCACGAGCACCACACCCACACCCTCCGCCCAACCGGTGCCGTCCGCGTCCGCACCGAACGCCCTGCAACGACCGTCGGGCGACAGACCGCGCTGACGGCTGAACTCCACGAAGACGCTCGGGCTGGCCATGACGGTGACGCCGCCGGCCAGCGCCATCGTGCACTCGCCGCTCCGCAGCGACTGCATGGCCAAGTGCAGGGCGACCAACGACGACGAGCACGCCGTGTCGATCGTGACGGCGGGCCCTTCGAGTCCAAAGGTGTAGGCCACCCGGCCGGAGACGACGCTGGACGCGCCGCCGACGAGCCGGTGTCCTTCGACGCCTTCCGGCGTGCGGCGCACATCGGCTCCGTAGCCCTGGTAGGCCATGCCGACGAAGACGCCGGTCCGGCTGCCGCGCAGCTGTGCGGGGGTGATCCCGGCCCGCTCGAAGGCCTCCCACGAGGTCTCCAGCAGCAGCCGCTGCTGCGGGTCCATCGCCAGGGCCTCGCGCGGAGAGATGCCGAAGAAGCCGGCGTCGAAGTCGGTGGCGCCGTAAAGGAATCCGCCGTCGCGCGCGTACGTCTTGCCGGGGCGGTCGGGGTCGGGGTCGTAGAGGGCCTCGACGTCCCAGCCGCGGTCCGACGGGAACGCGGAGATGGCGTCGCCGCCGGACGTCACCAGGTCCCACAGCGCCTCGGGCGAGTCGACGCCGCCGGGCAGGTGGCAGCTCATCGCCACGATGGCGATGGGCTCGTCGTCGGCGGACGCGTGACGCTCCTGCTCGCCGACGGCCTTCGAACCGAGCAGCTCGCTCTGCAGGAAGCGGGCGAGCGCCGTGGCGTTGGGGTGGTCGAAGACCAGCGTGGGCGGCAGCGCGAGGCCGGTCGCCGTGTTCACCTTGTTACGGAGTTCGACGGCGGTCAGGGAGTCGAAGCCGAGGTCCTTGAAGGCCCGGTCGGGCTCGATCTCCACCGCCGAGGAGTGGCCCAGGACGGCCGCGACGTGCGCGCGGACCAGGTCGATCAGGGTCTGAGTGCGCACGGACTCCGGCAGTCCGGCGAGCCGGGCCGCCAGGGGCGGGGCGCCGGTGGCGGCACCGGCCGGTGCGGCGGTGTCGGCGCGGCGCACCTCGGGCAACTCGGACAGCAGGGCGCTCGGGCGGCCGAGGGTGAACGGTCCGATGAACCGTTCCCAGTCGATGTCGGCCACGACGACCGCGGTGTCGTCGCAGTCCAGGGCGCGCTGGACCGCGGTCACGGCGAGTGCGGCGGGCAGGGTGACGACGCCGCGGCGGCGCAGGTGCTCCTCGTCGGCGTCGGTGACCATGCCGCCGTCGGCCCACGGACCCCAGGCGATCGCGGTGGCGGCCAGGCCCCGGGCCCTCCGCTGGGCGGCGAGCCCGTCGAGGAAGGCGTTGCCGGCCGCGTAGGCGGTCTGCAGTCCGCTGCCCCATACCCCGGCGATCGAGGAGAACATGACGAAGGCGTCGAGTTCGCGGTCGCCGAGCAGTTCGTCCAGGTGCGCGGCCCCGCGGGCCTTCGCCGCCACCGTGCGGGCGAAGTCGGCTGGCGTCAACTCGTCGAAGGAGGAGAACTGTTCCACGCCCGCGGCGTGGAAGACGGAGGTGAAGGTGTGCTCGGCGAGCAGCGCCGCCACCGCGTCGCGGTCGGCGACATCGCACACGGCGAGGGTGACCCGCGCTCCCAGCTCCTCCAGTTCGGCCTTGAGCGCGGTCGCGCCGGGCGCGTCGGCACCGCGGCGGCCGGCGAGCACCAGGTGTTCGGCACCGGCACCGGCGAGCCAGCGGGCCACGTGCCCGCCCAGCGCACCCGTACCACCGGTGATCAGCACCGTGCCCCGCGGCGACCACGGCCGGCCGGCGCCGCTTCGGGCGTGGGTGAGCCGGGCGCTGAACACGCCGGAGGCGCGGACGGCGACCTGGTCCTCCTGGTCATGGGCCTCCCGGCCATCGCCCTCCTGGCTGTCCGCAGCACCGGCTCCCTGGCTCAGTACGGCGGCGATGCGGCCTGCCGCGCGCTCGTCGACGGCCGCGGGCAGATCGATCAGGCCGCCCCAGCGCCGGGCGTGCTCCAGGGCCAGGGCGCGACCGAGGCCCCATACCTGGTTCTGCTCCGCGCTGAGCGGTGCGTCGTCGGAGCGGCCGGTGGCGGCCGCGCCGCGGGTGGCGCACCACAGCGGCGCGTCGACGCCCGCGTCGCCCAGCGCCTGGGTCAGGGTCACGGTCCGCGCGAGGCCCTGGGAAAGCGCGGGGTGCTCGGGCGAGGCGGTCTCGTCGGTCGCGAGCAGCGACAGGACGCCGTCGAGCGATCCGGCTTCGGCTGCGGCCCGGGTCAGCTCGTCGGCCAGGGACGCCCGGTCGGCGAAGGCGCCGACCGTCAGCGGGATCAGACGCGCGCCGCGTCCGGCGAGGGCCGCTCGGACTGTCCCGGCCCACTCGTCGCCCTCGGGCGCGGCGAACAGCCAGGTGCGGCCGGAGAGGTCACCGGCGGACAGGCCGTTCAGCGGCTGCCAGGCCAACTGGTAGCGCCAGCCGTCCACGACGGACCGCTCGCGCCGTCGGCGCCGCCAAGCCGACAACTTCGGTACCACCACGTCCAGTTCGTCGGGGCTCAGCCCCAGCGTGGCGGCGAGGGACTGGGCGTCCTCGCGCTCGACGCTCGCCCAGAACTCGGCGTCGACCGGGTCCACGGCGGCCGTCTCGGCCTCGGGGGCCTCCAGCCAATAGCGCTGCTGCTGGAAGGCGTAGGTGGGCAGGTCGACGCGCCGGGCGCCCGGGAAGAAAGCCTGCCAGTCCACTTCGGCGCCGCTGACGTGCAGTTCGGCGAGCGCGGTGACGACGGCCTGCTGTTCGGGGCGGTCTGCTCGGAGTACGGGGACGGCAACCGCGTCGTCCACACAACCCTGCGTCATGCCGCTGAGGACACCGCCCGGGCCGATCTCCACGAACGTGGTCACGCCCAACTCGTGCAGGGTCCGCACGCCGTCGGCGAAGCGGACCGCCTCGCGGACGTGCCGGACCCAGTACTCGGGGGTGTACGGCTCGGCCAGACGACCGGTGAGGTTCGAGACGACGGGAATCCGGGGCTCACCGTAGGACAGCCCGCGAACGACCTCGGCGAACTCCTCCAGCATCGGGTCCATCAGCGGCGAGTGGAACGCGTGACTGACCTTCAACCGGGAGGTCTTGCGGCCCTGCCGGGCGAACACCTCGGCGATCTCCAGCACGGCATCCTCGACACCGGAGACCACCACGGACCACGGCCCGTTGAGCGCCGCGATGCCGACGCCGTCGGTCAGGTGCGGCAGCACCTCGTCCTCGGTGGCTTGGACCGCGACCATGGCGCCACCGGCGGGCAGGGCCTGCATCAACGCGGCCCGCGCCGACACCAGCCTCGCCGCGTCCGCGAGCGACAACACACCCGCCACATGCGCGGCCGCGATCTCACCCACCGAATGACCGGCCACATAGTCCGGCCGGACGCCCCACGATTCGAGAAGCCGGAACAGGGCCACCTCGACCGCGAAGAGCGCGGGCTGGGTGCAGCCGGTCCGGTCGAGCTCCTCCGCGTCCACGTCGAGCGTCACATCGAGGTGAGCACGGATCTCGTCGTACGCGGCGGCGAACACCGGGAACGCGTCGTAGAGTTCGCGGCCCATGCCGACCCGCTGCGAACCCTGGCCCGAGAACAGGAACCCAGTCTTGCCGCCGTGGCGGGCCGCGTCGTGGACGACTGCCGCGGACGGGGTGCCGGACGCCAGTGCCCGTACGCCTTCGGTGAGTTCCTCCAGGCTCTCGCCGACGACGGCCGCCCTGCGGTCCCAGGCGGTGCGCGTCGTGGCGAGGGAGAAGCCGATGTCGGCCGGGGCGCTCCCGGAGCCGCTCCGGCCGTCCTCCAGGAAGGAGAGCAGGCGCTCCGCCTGGGCGCGCAGTGCCGCGTCGCTCTTCGCCGAGAGCACCCACGGCAGCGCCGAGCCGGCCGGGGCCCCGGCCGACTCGGCGGCGGGCTCCTCGTCGAGGGCCGGGGCCTGCTCGATGATCGTGTGCGCGTTGGTGCCGCTGACGCCGAAGGACGAGACGGCGGCGCGGCGGGGGTGGTCCGACTCGGGCCACCGGACGGCCTCGGTCAGCAGCTTGACGCCGCCCGCCGACCAGTCGACCTGGGCGGTCGGCTCGTCCACGTGCAGCGTCTGCGGCAGGACGCCGTTGCGGATGGCCATCACCATCTTGATCACACCGGCGACACCCGCGGCGGCCTGCGTGTGACCGATGTTGGACTTGACGGATCCCAGCCACAGCGGCCGGTCGCCCGAGTGCTCCTGGCCGTACGTGGCGAGCAGCGCCTCCGCCTCGATCGGGTCGCCGAGCGTGGTGGCCGTGCCGTGCGCCTCGACCGCGTCGACCTGGGAGGCGGTCAGGCTCGCGTTCTCCAGCGCCTGCCGGATCACGCGCTCCTGCGACGGGCCGTTCGGGGCCGTGAGGCCGTTGGAGGCGCCGTCCTGGTTGACGGCGCTGCCGCGGATGACGGCGAGCACGTCGTGGCCGAGCCGGCGGGCGTCGGACAACCGCTCCAGCAGGAGCACGCCGACGCCTTCGGACATGCCGGTGCCGTCGGCGGTCGAGGAGAACGCGCGGCAGCGGCCGTCGGGCGACAGGCCGCGCTGGGCGCTGAACGCGATGAAGGTGTTCGGCGTGGCCATCACGGTCACGCCGCCGGCCAGGGCGAGCGAGCACTCGCCGCGGCGCAGCGCCTGGGCGGCCAGATGGAGCGCCACCAGCGAGGACGAGCAGGCCGTGTCGACGGTGACCGCCGGGCCTTCGAGGCCGAGGGCGTAGGAGATGCGGCCGGACACCACGGCGGCGGTGTTCGCGGTGACGAGGTGGGCCTCGGTGTCGCTGTCGCCCTGCCGCTGGAGGTAGGCGTGGTCCTGGCCGTTGGTGCCGACGAACACGCCGGCCCGGGTGCCTCGTACGGTGACGGGGTCGATGCCCGCGCGTTCGAGGGCCTCCCAGGACGTCTGCAGGAGCAGCCGCTGCTGCGGGTCCATGACCAGGGCCTCGCGGGGGGAGATCCCGAAGAACGCGGGGTCGAACTCGCCCGCGTCGTGGAGGAATCCGCCCTCGCGCACGTACGTGCGGCCCGTCCGCCCGGGCTCGGGGTCGTAGACCGTGTCCAGGTCCCAGCCGCGGTCGGCGGGGAACCCGGACACGCCGTCGCCGCCCGAGGCGACCAGGTGCCACAGGTCCTCGGGCGAGCCGACGCCGCCCGGGTAGCGGCAGGCCATCCCGACGATGGCGATGGGCTCGGTGTCCTTCGCCTCCAGCTCACCCAGCTGCCTGCGGGTCTGGCGCAGGTCCACCATCACGCGCTTGAGGTAGTCCCTGAGCTTGTCGTCGTTCGACATGTTTTACGTCCTCGGTAGCAGTGCGTGAGATGAGTCAGTGGGACCCGAGCTCTTGGTCGATCAGGTCGAACATCTCGTCGTCGGTGGCGGCGTCGATCCGGTCGAGGTCGAGGTCGCGGTCGGTGCCGAGGCCGGCGTCGGCGGTGTTCGCCGCGGCGTCCTGGTGGGTGTCGGTCCACTTCCAGAGCAGTGCCTTGAGCCGGGCGGTGACCTTGTCCCGCACCGCGTCCTGCGGGGCGAGCGCGGCGAGCCGCGCCTCCAGCCGGTCCAGTTCGCCGAGCACGGGCGGGGCCTCGGCGGTGAGGTCGAGCACCAGGAACTTGTGGAGGAGCCGGGCGATCGCGACGGGGTTGGGGTGGTCGAAGACCAGGGTGGGCTTGAGCCGGAGCCCGGTCGCGGTCTTGAGCCGGTTGCGCAGCTCCACGGCGGTCAGGGAGTCGAAGCCGATGTCCCGGAAGGCCGTGGTGGGCTCGATGCGGGCAGCGGTGGCGTGGCCGAGGGCGGCTGCCGCCTGTTGGCGCACCAGGTCCAGCAGGACCTTCTCCTGGTCGGCCTCCGGTATCCCGGCGAGGCGGCGGGCCAGGGCGGGGGTCCGCGCGGCCGCGGTCTCGCCGGCCGCGGCGCCGGTGTCGCCGACGAGGCCGCGGAGGACGGCGGGCAGCATGCCGGCGCGGGCCATGGCGCGCAGTCCTGGAACGTCCAGCCGGACCGGCACGATCACCGGCCGGTCCATGGTGAGGGCTGCGTCGAACAGGGCCAGCCCCTCCGCCGGAGTGAAGGGCACGACTCCGGCCCGCCCCATCCGGTTGCGGTCGGCGTCGGTGATCCGGTCGCCCATGCCGCCGTTGTCCGTCCACAGGCCCCACGCCAGCGAGGTGCCGGGCAGGCCCGCGGCCCGGCGCTGTCGCGCCAGCCCGTCCAGGAAGGCGTTCGCGGCGGCGTAGCCCGCCGCGCCGGCGCTGCCCAGGACTCCGGCCAGGGAGGAGAAGAGCACGAACGCGGAGAGGTCCAGGTCCCGGGTCAGCTCGTGCAGGTGCAGCGCCCCGTCGACTTTCGGCCGCAGCACGGTGTCGAGGTGCTCCGGGGTCAGGGCGGTGACCACGCCGTCGTCCAGGGCCGCCGCCGCGTGCACCACGGCCACGAGCGGGTGCTCGGCCGGGACCGAGGCCAGCAGTTCGGCGAGGGCGTTCCGGTCCGCGATGTCACAGGCGGCCACGTCGACGTGCGCGCCCAGCTCGGAGAGGGCGGAGACGAGTTCGCCGATGCCTTCGGCCGCCGGGCCCCGTCGGCCGGCCAGCAGCAGCCTCCGTACGCCGCGTTCGGCGACGAGGTGCCGTGCGAGCGACCGTCCGAGGCCACCGGTCGCGCCGGTGAGCAGCACGGTCCCCTCGGGGTCCCACGCGTGGCCGGTGGGCTCCTCGGGCGGGGTGATCCGGGCGAGGCGCGGCACGTACAGCTTTCCGTCGCGCACCGCGGCCTGCGGTTCGTCCAGAGCGGCGAGGGCCGCGGCCAGCGCCGGGTCGAGGCCGCCGTTCGTGACCATGCCCCCGTTCGTGACCGAGTCGTCCGCGTCGACGAGCAGGAGCCGGTCCGGGTGCTCGGCCTGGGCCGACTTCACCAGACCGGAGACCGCGACGTGCGCGAGGTCCGCAGCTGCGCCGGCCGGCTCGACGGCTCCGCGCGTCATCACCACGAGCCGCGCGTCGGAGAACCGCTCGTCGGCGACCCACTCCTGGACGGCCGACAGCACATCGGCCAGCAGCCCGCGCGTCGCGGCGGCGGCATCGCCCTCGCTCGGGGCGCAGGGCAGAAGGACGTGGGCGGGCGTGGCCGCGCCGTCGTCGACCGCCTTGCGGAGCCCGTCGATGTCGGAGTGGGAACCCTCGTCGCCGAGGACCGCCCACGCGGCTTCGGGGGCGGGGGCGGAAGCCGCGGTGTGCTCGACCCAGTCGACCTCGAACATCCAGTCCCGGTGCGCCACGCGCGAGGCCAGCACCTGCTGGGGGGACATCGGCCGTGTCCGGACGGACGCGACCGAGGCGACGGGAGAGCCGTCGGCGTCGGACAGTTCGATCGCCACCGCGTCGTCGGCGGCGGGCCGGATGCGTATGCGCACGGCCCCGGGCCCCGGAGCGTGCACGGACATGCCGCTCCAGGCGTGGGGCATGAGCACCTTGCCGGAGTCTTCGGCGCGGCTCGACGCCAGCATGCCGAGGGCGGCGTCCAGCAGTACGGGGTGCAGGCCGTAGCGGTCCGCCCGGTCCCGCTCCGCGACAGTCAGTACGGCCTCGGCGTACAGCTCGTCCCCGGCGCGCCAGGCGGCGCGCAGACCCGGACGGCCCTCGACGTCGACGGGTTCGGCACCCGTCGGCGGCCACGTCATCGTGTCGAACTCCGGCGCCGGAGCGTTCCGGGTGAGCTCTCCGGTGACGTGGCAGACCCAGGGCTCGCCGGTGCCGTCGGCAGCGGGCCGGCTGAAGACGCGCACGGAGCGCCGGTCGGGATCGTCGCCCGCGCCGACCTGCACCTGGACGCGGACGGCGCCCTGTTCGGCCAGGACGAGCGGGGCGTCCACGTCCAGCTGTTCCAGATGCGGGAAACCTGCCCGTCGGCCCGCGGACAGGGCGAGTTCCACGAACGCGGCGACCGGGAGCACCGGCACGCCTCCGACCGTGTGTTCCGCGGTCCAGGGCATGTCGGCCGGGGACAGCCGGCCGGTGAACAGCACGTCCTGCGTCCCGGCGGTCTCCACCACCGCGCAGAGCAGGGCGTGGCCGGAGGAGTCCAGGCCCGCCGAGGAGACGTCGGGCGCGGCCGTGCCTTCGAGCCAGTAGCGCTCGCGCTGGAAGGCGTACGTGGGCAGGTCGACGCGCCGGGCTCCGGGGAACAGCGCCTGCCAGTCCGGGGAGACACCGTGCGCGTGCAACTGCCCGAGGGCGAGAGTGAGCGCCTGGGGTTCGAGGCGGTCGGTACGCAGGGCGGGAACGGTGACGATGTCCGCGTCGTCGAGGCAGCCCTGGGCGAGGGCGCTCAGCACGCCGCCGGGGCCGATCTCCACGAACGTGGTCACACCCAGCTCGTGCAGGGTCCGCACACCGTCGGCGAAACGGACCGCCTCACGGACGTGCCGCACCCAGTACTCGGGCGTGTACGACTCGACCGGATCGCCCGTGAGGTTGGAGACCACCGGGATCCGCGGCTCACTGAACGTCAGACCGCCGACGACCTCCGCGAACTCCTCCAGCATCGGATCCATCAACGGCGAATGGAACGCGTGACTGACCTTCAGGCGGGAGGTCTTACGGTCCTGCCGGGTGAAGGCTTCGGCGATTTCGCCGACCGCGTCCTCGGCGCCGGAAATCACGACCGACCGCGGGCCGTTGACCGCCGCGATGCCGACCTCGTCGGTCAGGTGCGGCAGCACCTCGTCCTCGGTGGCCTGGACCGCCACCATCGCGCCGCCGGCGGGCAGGGCCTGCATCAACGCGGCCCGCGCCGACACCAGCTTCGCCGCGTCCGCGAGCGACAACACACCCGCCACATGCGCGGCAGCGATCTCACCCACCGAATGACCGGCCACGTAGTCCGGGCGGACGCCCCATTCTTCGAGAAGCCGGAACAGGGCCACCTCAAGGGCGAACAACGCCGGCTGCGCCGAACCCGTCCGGTTCAACTCCTCCGAGTCGACATCGACAGGCGTGTCCAGATGCGCGCACACCTCGTCGTACGCCGCCGCGAACACCGGGTACGCCGCGTACAGTTCGCGCCCCATCCCCAGCCGCTGCGAGCCCTGGCCCGAGAACAGGAACCCGACCTTGCCCCGGTCGGCCCCGGCGCGCCCCGTCACCACCTGCGGTGCGGGCTCGCCCGCCGCGAGGGCGGTCAGCCCCGCGCGCAGCTCTACCCCGTCGGCTCCGACGACCGCCGCCCGGTGCTCCAGCGCCGAGCGGGTGGCCGCCAGCGAGAACCCCACGTCGGCCGGGGAGGCTGCCGCCAGGTCCACGGACGACAGCAGTCGTCGTGCCTGTTCCCGCAGCGCCTCCCCGGTCTTCGCGGAGAGTACCCACGGCACCACCGTGGTCCGGGCCCGCAGCCGCTCCTCGGCCACGCCCTCGTCTTCGGTCCTGCCGTCGGCCGGGTCCTCCGCCTCCGGTTCGGGCGCCTGCTCGAGGATGATGTGCGCGTTGGTACCGCTGATCCCGAACGACGAGATCCCGGCCCGGCGAGGGTGGCCGGTCTCCGGCCACGCGGTCGCCTCGGTCAGCAGCTCGACCGAGCCGGCCGACCAGTCGACCTGCGGGGTCGGCCGGTCCACGTGGAGCGTCTTCGGCAGCAGACCGTGCTGCATCGCCAGCACCGTCTTCATCACGCCGGCGACGCCCGCCGCGGCCTGCGTATGGCCGATGTTGGACTTCAACGAGCCGAGCAGGAGCGGTCGTTCGCGCTCTTGTCCGTAGGTCGCCAGCAGTGCCTGCGCCTCGATCGGGTCGCCGAGGTTCGTGCCCGTGCCGTGTGCTTCGACAGCGTCGACCTCTTCGGCGGACAGCCGGGCGCCGGCCAGCGCTTCGAGGATCACGCGCTGCTGCGAGGGGCCGTTGGGCGCGGTCAGGCCGTTGGACGCGCCGTCCTGGTTGACGGCGCTGCTCCGGACGACGGCGAGCACCCTGTGACCGAGCCGGCGGGCGTCCCGCAGCCGCTCCACGAGCAGCAGGCCGGCGCCTTCGGACCAGGACGCGCCGTCCGCCGCCGCCGCGAAGGACTTGCAGCGGCCGTCGGGGGCGAGTCCGCGCTGGCGGCTGAACTCGACGAAGGCGCTCGGGCCCGCCATGACCGTCACGCCGCCGGCGAGCGCCATGGAGCACTCGCCGCCCCGCAGCGCCTGCACGGCGAGGTGCAGGGCGACGAGCGAGGACGAGCAGGCGGTGTCGACGGTGACCGCGGGACCCTCGAATCCGAAGGTGTAGGCGATGCGCCCGGAGGCGACGCTGCCGGAGTTGCCGGTGCTCATCAGCCCCTCGACCCCCTCGGGGAGGACGCCGGGCGTGAAGCCGTAGTCGTGGTACATCAGGCCGGCGAAGACGCCGGTGCGGCTGCCCTCGAGGCCGGAGAGGTCGATGCCCGCGTGCTCGAAGGCCTCCCAGGCGGTCTCCAGCAGCAGCCGCTGCTGGGGGTCCATGGCCAGCGCCTCGCGCGGTGAGATGCCGAAGAACTCGGCGTCGAAATCGGCCGCGTCGTGCAGGAAGCCGCCCTGCCGGGTGTAGACCTTGCCGGGCCGCTCGGGGTCGGGGTCGTAGAGCGCGTCGACGTCCCAGCCGCGGTCCTCGGGAAACGCCGAGATGGCGTCTTCGCCCTCGGCCAGCAGCCGCCACAGTTCCTCGGGGGAACCGACGCCGCCGGGGAACCGGCAGCTCATGCCCACGATGGCGATCGGCTCCTGGTCGCGGGCCTCCAGCTCGCGCACCCGCCGCCGGGCCTGGCGCAGGTCGGTGGTGGCCCGCTTGAGGTAGTCCCGGAGCTTGTCCTCGTTCATCATCGGTGTCGCCCGCCCCCTTTTTTTGGCCTGTGCAGTTCAGGAGATGCCGAGTTCGTCGTCGAGGAGCTCGTACAGCTCCTCGTCGCTCGCCGAGCTGAGGTCGTCTTCGTCCTCGGCTCCGCCGGCGCCTCCCGGATCGGCCGGCTCGTCCCCGTTCCAGCGGGCGAGCAGCGCCTGGAGACGCATGTTGATCCTGGTTCGGGTGACGTTGTCGACGCCGTCCGCTCCGGTGCCGTCGAGGGCGCCGTCCAGGGCGGCGGCGAGGCGGTCGAGCTCGTCGAAGACCGGTGCCGTCCCGGCCGCACCACCGGGGAGGTCCTTCAGCACCCGCCGCGCGAGTACCGCGGGCGTCGGGTGGTCGAAGACCAGCGTCGCGGGCAGCCGCAGGCCGGTGGCCTTGTTCATCCGGTTGCGGAACTCCACCGCGGTCAGCGAGTCGAAGCCCAGGTCGCCGAAGGCCTGGTCGGGCTGGACGGCCTTGGCCGAGCCGTGGCCGAGGACGGCGGCGACCTCGGAGCGGACGAGGTCCAGGACGGCCTCTTCGCGCTCGTTCTCGGGCAGGCCCGCGATCCGTTGCGCCGGCGGTACGGAAGCCGCCCGGTCCGTGCGCCGCGGCCGGCCGCCGACGAGCGCCCTGAGCAGTGGCGGCACCGGCGCGGTCGCGTTCCGCAGGGCGGCGAGGTCCAGCCGGGCCGCCAGCACGAGGGGCTCCTGCAGTGCGAGCGCGGCGTCGAGAAGTTCCAGGCCGTCCTCGTCGGACAGTGGCAGCACGCCGCCGCGGGCGAGCCGGGTCCGGTCGGTGCCGCCGAGGGACTCGGTCATGGTGCCGGTGCGCTGCCACAGGCCCCACGGCAGCGACACCGCGGGCAGCCCCTGGGCGCGGCGGCGCCGGGCGAAGGCGTCCAGGAAGGCGTTGGCCGCGGCGTAGTTGGCCTGGCCGGGGGTGCCGAGTGTGCCCGCGAGCGAGGAGAAGACCACGAACGCCGACACGTCGCCCGCCAGTTCGTGCAGGTTCAGCACCGCGTCGGCCTTGGGGCGCAGCACCTTCTCCAGGCGCTCCGGCGTGAGCGAACCGATCACGCCGTCGTCGAGGACGCCGGCCGTGTGGACGACGGCCGTCACCGGCGTGCCGGACAGCACCTCGGCGAGGGCGTTCCGGTCGGCCACGTCGCAGGCGGCCCAGAGCACTTCGGCACCCGCGGCGGTCAGTTCCGCCCGGAGTTCCGCCGCGCCCTCGGCGTCCGCACCGCGCCGGCTCATCAGCAGCAGGCTGCGCACGCCGTGCTCGGCGACCAGGTGCCGGGCGACGAGCCCGCCCAAGGCGCCGGACGCGCCGGTCAGGAGCACCGTGCCGGTCCCGAAGTCCGGGGTGGTCCGCGGGGCGTCGGCGGCGGCCCTGGCGAGCCGGGGCAGCAGGAGCGCGTCGCCGCGGAGCGCCGCCTGCGGCTCCTCGGAGGCGAGGAGGCGGGGGACGGCTGTCGCCACGGCCCGCTCCAGGTCGGCATTCGCTTCGATGTCGAGGAGGACGATGCGGTCCGGGTTCTCCGACTGTGCCGACCGGACCAGGCCCCACACGGCCGCCTGCACCGGGTCGCCCTCTTCCGGCTCGTCCCCGGCGGCGACCGCGCCCCGGGTCACCAGCACCAGGCGGGCGGCCCGGTCCTCGGCCGACCACCACTGGACCAGCCGGAGCACTTCGGCGAGGACGCTCCGGACCCGCTCGGCATCGGTACCCGACCCGCCGGGGCAGGGGACGACGACGGCGTCCGTGTCCGCCTGCGCCCCGGTCTCCACCGCGGGGGCGGCGAGGAGAGCGGTGATGTCGTCGTAGGCCTGTACGGCCGGTGTCCGCGCGTCGGCCGTGGCGGCGAGCGGTGCCCACTCCACGGTGAACAGGGAGTCCCGGGAGCTCGTGCGCAGCTGTTCGGCCGACACCGGGCGCAGCGTCAGCGACTCGACCGACATGACGGGACGGCCCGTGCCGTCGGCGGCCTCCAGCCGTACCGTGTCCCCGCCGGCCGGGGAGAGCCGTACCCGCAGGCCCGTCGCTCCGGTTCCGTGCAGTGTGACGCGGGACCACGCGAAGGGCAGCAGGGGCCCGTCGGCGGCCGGTACGAGACCGCCCGCGCCCAGCGCGTGCAGCGCGGAGTCGAGCAGGGCCGGGTGCACGCCGAACGCGTCCGCGTCCGCCTGCGCCCCGTCGGTGACGGCGAGTTCGGCGTAGACCGCGTCGTGGCCGCGCCATGCGGCACGCAGCCCCTGGAACAGCGGGCCGTAGCTCAGGCCGAGGTCCGCCAGGCGGTCGTAGAAGCCGTCCAGGTCCACCGGCTGGGCGTCGGCCGGGGGCCAGCTGCTCAGGTCGGTCCCGGAGGGGGCCGCGCCGGTGGTGAGGACGCCGGTGGCGTTGCGTGTCCAGGGGCCGTCCTCGGCTCGCGAGTGGACGCTCAGCGGGCGGCGGCCGGAGTCGTCCTGGGCTCCCACGAGGACCTGGAGCGCGACGCCGCCGTGTTCGGGCAGCACCAGCGGTGCCTGCAGGGTGAGTTCCTCGACCTGGTCGCAGCCGGTCTCGGCCGCGGCACGGGCGGCCAGTTCCACGAAGGCCGTGCCCGGCAGCAGCACCGTGCCCAGCACCGCGTGGTCGGCCAGCCAGGGCTGGGCCCGCAGGGACAGCAGCCCGGTCAGCAGGTGACCGCCGGCGTCCGGCAGCTCCACCGCCGCGCCGAGGAACGGGTGATCGGTGGCGTCCAGCCCGGCCGCTCGTACGTCACCGGCCGGGGCGCCCGCCTCCAGCCAGTACCGCTCGTGCTGGAACGCGTAGGTCGGGAGGTCGACACGGCGCGCACCCGGCAGGACGGCGTCCCAGTCGATGGCGACACCGTGCACCTGGGCCTGGGCCAGGGCGAACATCAGCCGGTTCCGTCCGCCGTCGCGGCGGCGCAGCGTCGGTACGACCGCGGCGTCCGCGCCGGCGGCCTCGATGGCGTCCTGGATGCCCGCCAACTGGACGGGGTGCGGGCTGACTTCGACGAACACGTCGTGCCCGTCGGCGAGAGCGGACCGGATCGCGTCGTGGAACCGCACCGTCTGCCGCATGTTGCGGTACCAGTAGCCGGAGCCCAGCTCGTCCGCGGCCAGCTTCCCGCCCGTCACCGTGGAGTAGAAGGGCACGGAACCGGGGAGCGGGCTGACGCCGGCGAACCCCTCGCTCGCCTGCGCCTCGACGCGCTCGATCTGCGGCGAGTGCGCGGCGTAGTCGACGGCGACCTTGCGGGCCTGGACGCCCTCCTGTCCGCAGTGCGCGAGGAGTTCGTCGAGGGCGTCGGTGTCCCCGGAGACCACGACGGTGGCGGGCCCGTTCACGGCGGCGACGCCGAGGCGGCCGGTCCACCGGCCGACCAGTTCCCGTGCCTTCTCGTCCGGGAGCGTGACCGAGGCCATGGCGCCGCGGCCCTGGAGTTCGCGGACCGCGAGGCTGCGCCGCACCACGATGCGCGCTCCGTCCTCCAGGGAGATCGCTCCGGCGATCACCGCCGCGGAGACCTCGCCCTGGGAGTGCCCGACGACCGCGTCGGGGGTCACTCCGAAGGAGCGCCACACCTCGGCGAGGGCGACCGTCATCGCCCAGAGCACGGGCTGCAGCACGTCGACCCGGTCCTGCTCGGCCTCGGAGGTGCCGCGCAGCACCGAGGTCAGCGACCAGTCCACGTGCGGCGCGAGGGCGCGTTCGCAGGCTTCGATCCGGTCGCGGAAGACCGGGGAGTTCTCCAGCAGTTCGGCGGCCATGCCCACCCACTGCGATCCCTGCCCGGGGAAGACGAAGACGGTCTTGCCGCCGGTGCGCGCGGTCCCGGTCACCACACCGGGCGGCGTATCGCCGTCGGCGACACCGGCCAGTCCCCGCCGGAACTCCTGGAGGGTCTGCCCGACCACTACGGCGCGGTGTTCGAAGGCCGCCCTGGTCGTGGCCAGCGAGTGGGCCACGTCGGCCACCAGGGCCGTCTCACCGTCGTCGTCCCTGTCGCCGTCGTTGTCACGGCCGCTGTCAGGGTCGTTGTCGTCATCCCTGGCGTTGTCCCTGGCGTTGTCGTTGTCGTTGTCGTCCAGGAAGGACACGAGGCGGGCGGCCTGCGCCCGCAGCGCTGCTTCGGTCCTGGCGGAGAGCACCCACGGCACGGCCGCGCCGGAGCCGGACGCCGGGGGCAGTTCCTCGGCCGCGGGAGCCTGCTCGATGATGGTGTGGGCGTTGGTGCCGCTGACACCGAAGGACGAGATCGCGGCCCGGCGCGGGCGGTCCCGCTCGGGCCAGTCGACAGCCTCGGTCAGCAGCTGTACGTCACCGGCCGACCAGTCCACGTGCGGCGTGGGTTCGTCGACGTGCAGGGTCCGCGGCAGCACGCCGTGCCGCATCGCCATGACCATCTTGATCACACCGGCGACACCCGCCGCGGCCTGCGTGTGACCGATGTTCGACTTCAACGAGCCCAGCCACAACGGCCGTTCGCCGTCCCGTCCCTGGCCGTACGTGGCGAGCAGCGCCTGCGCCTCGATCGGGTCACCCAGCCTGGTGCCCGTGCCGTGCGCCTCCACCGCGTCCACATCGGCAGGCGTGAGCCCGGCGGACGCCAGCGCCTGCCGGATCACCCGCTGCTGCGCAGGACCGTTGGGCGCGGTCAGACCGTTGGACGCACCGTCCTGATTCACGGCGCTCCCCCGCACGACAGCCAGCACACGGTGACCGTTGCGCTCCGCGTCGGACAACCGCTCCACCAGCAGCATGCCGACACCCTCACCCCAGCCCGTGCCGTCGGCACAGGCCGCGAACGCCTTGCACCGGCCGTCGGGCGACAGCCCGCGCTGACGGCTGAACTCCACGAAGACCGTCGGGCCGGCCATGACGGTGACGCCGCCGGCCAGCGCCATCGTGCACTCGCCGTTGCGCAGCGACTGGACGGCCAGGTGCAGGGCCACGAGCGAGGACGAGCATGCCGTGTCCACCGTGACCGCCGGGCCCTCCAGCCCGAACGTGTAGGACACGCGCCCGGAGGCGACGCTGCCGGAGCCTCCGGTGGTGAGCAGGCCCTCGACGCCCTCGGGCAGTTCGCGCGGGCCCTGGCCGTAGTCGTGGTACATCAGGCCCGTGAAGACGCCGGTACGGCTGCCCCGGACCGTCGCCGGGTCGATCCCGGCGCGTTCGAACGCCTCCCAGGACGCCTCCAGCAGCAGCCGCTGCTGCGGGTCCATCGCCAGGGCCTCGCGGGGGCTGATGCCGAAGAAGCCGGCGTCGAACTCGGCCGCCTCGTGCAGGAAGCCGCCGTCGCGCGCGTAGGTCTTGCCGAGGCGCTCGGGGTCGGGATCGTAGAGCCCGTCGACGTCCCAGCCGCGGTTGTCCGGGAACCGGGAGATGCCGTCCCGGCCGGAGGCCACCAGCCGCCACAGGTCCTCCGGTGAGCGGACCCCACCCGGGAGGCGGCAGCTCATGCCGACGATGGCGATCGGCTCGTCGGCGGCGGCCGCGGTCTGCCGCGCCGAGGTCGCGACCGTGGCGGCCAGGGCCTCGCCGAGGAGTTCGGTGCCGATGTACCGGGCGAGGGCGACGGGGGTGGGGTGGTCGAAGACGAGGGTGGCGGGCAGGCGCAGGCCGATGGCGGAGGACAACCGGTTGCGCAGCTCCACGGCCGTCAGCGAATCGAAGCCCAGGTCCTGGAAGGCGTGCGCGGGCTGGACGGCCCGGGGCGAGGAGTGCCCGAGCACGGCGGCGACTTCGGCCCGGACCAGCTCCAGGAGGGCCTCGTCGCGCTCGTCGGCGGCCAGACCGGCGAGGCGTTCGGCCAGGGATCCGGTGGTGGCGCGCCGGGCCGTGCCGCGTACGGAGACACGGACGAGTCCGCGCAGCAGGGCCGGTACGGTTTCTGCGCCCCGGTTGCGCAGGGCGGCGGCGTCGAGGCGGACGGGGACGAGCACGGGCTCGTCGGAGGCGAGCGCCGCGTCGAACAGCCGCAGACCGTCCTCGGTGGACAGCGGCAGGACGCCGGAGCGCGCCATCCGCGACCTGCCCGTCTCGTCGAGGGCGTCGGCCATGGCACCCTCCTGCTCCCACAGGCCCCACGCCAGCGAGACCGTGGGCCGTCCCTGGGCGTGGCGGCGCCGGGCGAAGGCGTCGAGGAAGGCGTTGGCCGCGGCGTAGTTGCCCTGGCCGGGGTTGCCGAAGACGCCCGCTGCGGAGGAGAACAGCACGAACGTCGTGCTCGGGCCGGTGAGTTCGTCCAGGTTGAGCACGGCGTCGGCCTTGGGCGCGAGGACGGCGTCCACGCGCTCCGGGGTCAGCGCGGCGATCACGCCGTCGTCGAGCACACCGGCGGTGTGCACGACGGAGTCGACCGGGGTGGCGGCCAGCAGCCGGGCGAGGGCGTCGCGGTCGGCGAGGTCGCAGGCGGCCCACGTCGCTTCGGCGCCGAGCGTCGCGAGTTCGGCCTTCAGGTCCGCGGCGCCCGGGGCGTCCGCGCCACGGCGGCTGACGAGCAGCAGCCGGCGCACGCCGTGTCCGGTCACCAGGTGACGGGCGAGGGTTGTGCCCAGCGCGCCGGAGGCGCCGGTGAGCAGCACGGTGCCGAGGCCGGAGGCAGCGCCCTCGGCGAGGACGGCGGCCGCTTCGTCCGCGGGGCCGGTGGCCGCGTCTCGCGTTGCCGGTAAGGCGGCGCGGGCCAGGCGCGGTGCGCCGGCCTCCCCTTCGCGGACGACGACGTGGGGCTCGCCGGACAGTACGACGCCGGGCACGAGCGCGGCCGCCTCGTCCGGGCGGTCGGTTTCGAGCAGCACGATCCGGCCGGGGTTCTCCGCCTGGGCCGAGCGCACCAGTCCGCCCGCCGCGGCGTGCGCGAGGTCGTCGCAGCGAGCCACCAGCACGAGGCGCGGCGTCCGGTCCTCGGCGAACCAGCGTTGGAGCAGCCGCAGCACGTCGGTGGTGACCGCGCGGACCCGCTCGGCGCCGGTCGCCCCTTCCGGACCGTCGGGGCACGGGACCACGACCACGTCCGGCTGCGACGGCCCGTCGGCCCCGGCCAGTGCGGCGATGTCCGGGACGTACGCGACCGCCGTCCCGTCCGCGGCGTCGGAGGGCAGGGTCAGCGGCGCCCGCTCGACGGTGAACATCGCGTCACCGGAGCGCTTGCGGAGCTGCTCGGCCGACACCGCGCGCAGTGTCAGCGACTCGACGGACGCCACCGGCTCACCGGCGCCGTCGGCCACCAGCAGGGACACGGCGTTCGTACCGGCCGGCGCCAGTCTGACCCGTACGGTGGAGGCGCCCGTGGCGCGCACGGACACCCCGGACCAGGCGAACGGCAGGAGCGGTCCGTCCGCCTCGGCCACGAGGGAGCCGTCCACGCCGATCGCGTGCAGCGCCGCGTCCAGCAGAGCCGGGTGCAGGAGGAAGGAACCGGTGTCCGTGCCGTCGGGGAGGGCGACTTCCGCGAAGACTTCCCCGCCCGCGCGCCAGGCGCTCCGCAGTCCACGGAACGCCGGTCCGTAGGCCAGGCCGAGGGCGGCCAGCCGGTCGTAGAAGCCGTCGAGGTCGACCGGCTCGGATCCTGCCGGCGGCCACGCCGTGAGCGTCCGGCCGACGGCCGCGGCACCCGCCTCTTCGGTCCCTGTGGTGACGAAGCCGGTCGCGTGGCGGACCCACGGCAGGTCGGCGTCGTCCTCGGGGCGCGAGTGCACGGTCAGCGGCCTGCGGCCGGTGCCGTCGGCCGCGCCGACCCACACCTGAACCGCGACGCCGCCCTGCTCGGGCACCACCAGGGGCGCTTCGAGGGTGAGGTCCTCCAGCAGTTCGCAGCCGGCTTCGTCGGCGGCGCGCACAGCCAGTTCGACGAACGCGGTGCCCGGCAGCAGCACGGTCCCGAGCACGGCGTGGTCGCTCAGCCACGGGTGTGTGCGCAGGGACAGCCGACCGGTCAGCAGCCGCTCGTCGCCGCCGGCCAGGGAGACGGCGGCACCCAGCAGCGGGTGGTCGGCCGAGCCCAGGCCGGCGGCGCGGACGTCACCGGGTGCGGCCGGTAAGGCGTCGAGCCAGTAGCGCTCGTACTGGAAGGCGTAGGTGGGCAGGTCGACGCGGCGGGCGCCGGGGAAGAAGGCGTGCCAGTCCGGGGAGACGCCGTGTGCGTGCAGTTCGGAGACGGCGGCGACGAGTGCGGCCCGCTCGGGGCGGTCGGCGCGCAGGGCGGGCACGGTGACGATGTCCGCGTCGTCGGCGAGGCAGCCCTGGGCGAGGGCGCTCAGCACGCCGCCCGGGCCGATCTCGACGAACGTCGTCACGCCCAGGTCGTGGAGGGTCCGGACGCCGTCGGCGAAGCGGACCGCCTCGCGGACGTGCCGGACCCAGTACTCCGGGGTGTACGGCTCGGCCAGACGACCGGTGAGGTTCGAGACCACCGGGATCCGCGGCTTCTCGAAGGTCAGCCCGCGGACGGCCTGGGCGAACTCCTCCAGCATCGGGTCCATCAGCGGCGAGTGGAACGCGTGGCTGACCTTCAGCCGGGAGGTCTTGCGGCCCTGCTGCCGGAAGACCTCGGCGATCGCGGTGACCGCGTCCTCGGCTCCGGACACCACGACGGACCGCGGGCCGTTGACCGCGGCGATGCCGACGCCGTCGGTGAGATGCGGAAGGACCTCGTCCTCGGTGGCCTGGACGGCGATCATCGCTCCGCCGGCGGGCAGGTCCTGCATGAGGCGGGCGCGGGCGGACACCAGCTTCGCGGCGTCGTCGAGCGACAGCACCCCGGCCACGTGCGCGGCGGCGATCTCGCCGACGGAGTGACCGGCCACGTGGTCCGGCCGGACGCCCCACGATTCCAGGAGCCGGAACAGCGCCACCTCGACCGCGAAGAGTGCGGGCTGTGCGGCGCCCGTGCGGTGCAGTTCTTCCGGGTCGACGTCGACTACGGCGTCGAGATGCGCGCAGACCTCGTCGTACGCGGCGGCGAACGCCGGGTAGGACGCGTACAACTCGCGCCCCATGCCCGGGCGTTGCGATCCCTGGCCGGAGAAGAGGAACCCGACGCGCCCGCCGGTGCCGGAGAGGCCGCGTGCGACGCCCGGTGCCGGGGCGCCGGAGGCCACGGCCCGCAGTCCCTCGGCGAGTTCCGCCGGCGTCTCGCCCTGGACGACCGCGCGGTGCTCCAGGGCCGTGCGCGTCGTGGCGAGGGAGAACGCGACGTCGAGCGGGGGTACTTCGGCGTCCGTGCGGGACAACAGGCGTTCGGCCTGTGCGCGCAGGGCCTCCTCGGTCCTGCCGGAGATCACCCACGGCACCGGTCCGCCCGCGGCCGGGCGCGCGGCCTCCGGGACGACGGCCTCGGCGCTCTGCGCGCCTTCCTCCGGCGCTTCCGGAGCCTCGGTGTCCTGCGCGTACGCTTCGGCCGACGGGGCTTCCTCGATGATCGTGTGCGCGTTGGTGCCGCTGATCCCGAAGGAGGAGATGCCGGCCCTGCGCGGCTGGTCCGACGCCGGCCAGGGCGTGCGCTCGGTGAGCAGCTGTACGGCGCCCGCCGACCAGTCGACGTGCGGGGAGGGCGCGTCGACGTGCAGCGTGCGCGGCAGTTCGCCGTGGCGCATGGCCATGACCATCTTGATGATGCCCGCCACACCGGCCGCGGCCTGGGTGTGGCCGATGTTGGACTTGATCGAGCCCAGCCACAACGGCTTGTCGTCGGGACGGCCCTGCCCGTACGTCGCGAGGAGCGCCTGCGCCTCGATCGGGTCGCCGAGCCGGGTGCCCGTGCCGTGCGCCTCCACCGCGTCGACCTGCGCGGTGGTCAGCCGGGCGGCGGCCAGGGCCTGGCGGATCACCCGTTGCTGGGAGGGGCCGTTGGGGGCGGTCAGGCCGTTGGACGCGCCGTCCTGGTTGACGGCGGAACCCCGGACGACCGCGAGGACCTCGTGTCCGTTGCGGCGGGCGTCCGCGAGGCGCTCCACGAGCAGCAGGCCGGCGCCCTCGCCCCAGCCGGTGCCGTCGGCACCGGCCGCGAACGCCTTGCAGCGGCCGTCGGGCGCCAGGCCGCGCTGGCGGCTGAAGCCGACGAAGGTGGCGGGGCCGACCATCGCGGTGACACCGCCCGCCACGGCCAGCGAGCACTCGCCGTTGCGCAGCGACTGGACGGCCAGGTGCAGGGCCACCAGGGACGACGAGCAGGCCGTGTCGACCGTGACGGCCGGGCCTTCGAGGCCGAAGGTGTAGGCCACCCGGCCGGAGGCGACACTGCCCGAGGTACCCGTCCCCAGGTAACCCTCCAGGTCCTGCGGGGAGTTCTGGAGGGCGGCGAGGAACTCGTGGTTCATCACGCCGGCGAACACGCCGGTCCTGCTCCCCGCCAGCGAGGCGGCGTCGATACCGGCCCGCTCGAAGAGCTCCCACGACGTCTCCAGCAGCAGCCGTTGCTGGGGGTCCATGGCGAGCGCCTCGCGGGGCGAGATCCCGAAGAGGCCGGCGTCGAACCGCGCCAGGTCGCACAGGAACGCGCCCTCGCGGGCGTAGCTGGTCCCGCGGGCCTCCGGGTCCGGGTCGTAGAGCGCGTCCAGGTCCCAGCCGCGGTCGGCGGGGAACTCCGAGACGGCGTCGCGGCCGCCCGCGACCAGCTCCCACAGGTCCTCGGGCGAGTCGACCCCTCCCGGGTAGCGGCAGCTCATCCCGATGATGGCCACCGGCTCCCCGGCGGCGTCCTCGTAGTCACGAAGGCGCCGCCGGGTCTCCTGGAGATCTGCGGTGACTCGCTTCAGGAAATAGCGGAGCTTGTCTTCGTTCGCCACCGAAATCGTCCCTCACCCCTGCGAAGACTTACCGGAATTCGGCAAGAGGTCACCGGACCGCTCAGGAGCGGTCAGGAAATCCCGAATTCCTTGCCGAGCAGATCGAATACCTCGTCGTCGGTGGCCGATTCCAGATCACTGCCGCCCGCACCAGGGTCTTCCTGGACCGGCGCCTTGCCGGATTCACCGGCAATCGCCAATACGGTCCGGAGCTTTGACAGGATCAGGTCGCGAGCTTCACTCGCCGCCAACTTCGTGACCAATTCTTGTTCGACTCTGTCCAAGTCGGCAAGTAGGGAATCCACTAGGGCTGGTTCGGCGGCCCCCGCCGTCTCCGTGAGTACGTGACGGGCCAGAAGAGCGGGTGTCGGATAGTCGAAGACCAGCGTCGCGGGGAGCCGCAGCCCGGTGGCCTTGTTCAGCCGGTTGCGCAGTTCGACGGCCGTGAGGGAGTCGAAGCCCAGGTCCTGGAAGGCGTGTTCCGGCCGGACCGTACGGTCCGACGCGTGCCCCAGGACCGCGGCCGTCCCGGCCCGGACAAGGTCCAGCACGGTCTTTTCCCGCTCGGCCTCCGGCAGTCCCTCCAGGCGCTCGGCCAGTGAGGAGGCGGAGGGAGCGGCGGCCCGGGCGGTCCTCCGGGCGGCCGCGGCCGGCACGAGGGCGCGCAGCACCGGCGGTGCCTCACCGGCGCGCAGCGCGCCGGTGTCGATGCGGGCCGGGGCGAGTACCGCCTCGTCCGAAGCCAGTGCCGCGTCGAACAGCCGCATCCCCTCCTCCGGCGGCAGCGGCAGCACGCCGCTGCGCGCCATCCGCGCCCGGTCGGTCTCGGCGAGGCTGTCCGTCATCGCACCGGGCTGTTCCCACACACCCCATGCCAGCGATGTGGCGGGCAGCCCCTCGCGGCGCCGGTGTGCCGAGAAGGCGTCGAGGAAGGAATTCGCCGCCGCGTAGCTCGCCTGACCGGCGCTGCCGACCATGCCGGCGACGGACGAGAACACCACGAAGGCGGTCAGCCCCATGTCCCGGGTGCACTCGTGCAGGTTCAGCACGGCGTCCACCTTGGGACGGAAGACCTCCTTCATCCTCTCCGGTGTGACCGAGGCGACGACCCCGTCGTCGAGCACACCCGCGGTGTGCACGACGGCCGACAGCGCATGCTCGCCGAGCCCGTCCAGCATGTCGGAGACGGCCTCCCTGTCCGCCACGTCGCAGGCCGCCCAGGTGACCTCGGCGCCCCATGCGACCAGTTCGGCCTCCAGCTCGGCCGCGCCGGGCGCGTCCCCGCCCCGGCGGCTCGCCAGCAGGAGCCGGCGCACCTTGTGCTCGGACACCAGGTGCCGGGCGACGAGCGCGCCCAGCGCACCGGACGCACCGGTCACGAGGACGGTGCCGCCGGCGAGGCCCGGCCGGTCGGCGGCGGTGGCGGTGGCGGTCCCGGTGGCCTTCACCAGGCGCGGTACGAACACCTCCCCGTCCCGGACCGCGAACTGCGGCTCACCGGAAGCCAGCGCGGCAGGCAGCACACCGACCGCCTCATCGGTCTCCTCGGCCTCCACCAGCACGATCCGGTCCGGATTCTCCGACTGCGCGGACCGCACCAGCCCCCACACCGCGGCATGAGCCAGATCACCCCGACGCGTCACCAACGCCAGACGCCCAGAACGCTCCTCCGCCAACCACCACTGCACCAGCGCCAGAACCTCACTCGCGATGCCGTGCACCCGGTCGGCGGTCTCCGCACCCGACCCCGCCCGGCACGGAACGACCGTGACCACCGCGACGTCGGGAAGGGCCGGCTCGGCGGACAGAGCGGCCAGGTCCGCGTAGCTCCGTACGTCGAGGCCGGCGGCGGCGTCGACCCCGGTGAGGGCCGCGGGCTGCCATGCGAGGCCGAACAGCGAGTCTTCGGCACGCCTGTCGGAGCCGGCCGCCACGAGCAGTTGCTCGCGCGACACCGGCCGCAGCGACAGTGAGCCGACCGTGGCCACCGGACCACCCGAGGCGTCGGCCACGGTCAGCGACACCGCGTCCGTGCCCGTGCCCGTGCCCGTGCCCGTGCCCGTGCCCGTGCCCGTGCCCGTGCGAGAGAGCTTGACCCGCAGCGCCGTCGCCCCCGCGGCACGCACACCCACTTCGGACCAGGCGAAGGGCAGCAGCGGCCCGTCGGCGACGGGGCCGAGCCCGCCCGCGCCGATCGCGTGGAGCGCCGCGTCCAGCAGCGCCGGATGAACGGCGAACGCGCCCGCCTCCGTGCCCTCGGGGAGGGCTACCTCGGCGAGAACGTCGTTCCCGCTGCGCCACACCGACCGCAGGCCCCGGAAGACCGGGCCGTAGCCCAGGCCGAGTCCGTCCAGGCCCTCGTAGAACCCGGTCAGGTCGACGGCCTCGGCGCCCGCCGGCGGCCACGCGCCGAGGTCCGCGCCGTGCGGCGGCTCGGGCAGCGCATCCGTCAGAAAGCCGACCGCATGCCGCACCCACGGCGCGTCGTCCGGGGCGTCCTCCCGTCGCGAGTGCACGCTCAACGCGCGCCTGCCCGGCTCCTCCTCGGCCCCGACCCACACCTGCACGGCCACACCGCCGTGCTCCGGGACGACCAGCGGTGCTTCCAGTGTCAGGTCCTCGACCTGCGCGCAACCGGCCTCGTCGCCCGCACGCACCGCCAGTTCCACGAGCGCGGTCCCCGGCAGGAGCACTCTGTCCATGACCGTGTGGTCGGCGAGCCAGGGGTGCGTCCTGAGCGAGAGCCGCCCGGTGACCAGGAACCCGCCGGCACCGGGCAGCGCGACCACCGCACCGGCCAACGGGTGCTCCGCCGCTCCCAGTCCGAGTCCGGTGGCGGCGGCGCTGCCGGTGAACTCCTCGGGCGCATCCAGCCAGTAGCGCTCGTACTGGAAGGCGTAGGTGGGCAGGTCGACGCGCCGGGCGCCGGGGAAGAGCGCCTGCCAGTCCGGGGAGACGCCATGGGCGTGCAGTTCGGCGAGCGCGGTGACGACGGCCTGCGGCTCGGGGCGGTCGGTCCGTACGACGGGGACGGTGACGATGTCCGAGCCGTCGAGGCAGCCCTGGGCGAGGGCGCTGAGAACGCCTCCGGGGCCGATCTCCACGAAGGTCGTCACGCCCAGCTCGTGCAGGGTCCGGACGCCGTCGGCGAAGCGGACCGCCTCACGGACGTGCCGGACCCAGTACTCGGGGGTGTACGCCTCGGCCGGCCGGCCGGTGAGGTTCGAGACGACGGGAATCCGCGGCTCGTCGAAGGTCAGATCGCTCGCGATCTGCTCGAACTCGTCCAGCATCGGATCCATCAGCGGCGAATGGAAGGCGTGACTGACCTTCAGGCGGGACGTCTTACGACCCTGCTCCCGGAAGGCCTCGCCGATAGCGACGACCACGTCCTCGACCCCGGAGACAACGACCGACCGTGGGCCGTTGACCGCCGCGATGCCGATGCCGTCGGTCAGGTACGGCAGCACCTCGTCCTCGGTCGCCTGGACCGCCACCATCGCCCCACCCGCGGGCAACGCCTGCATCAACGCGGCCCGCGCCGACACCAGCCTCGCCGCATCCGCGAGCGACAACACACCCGCCACATGCGCGGCAGCGATCTCACCCACCGAATGACCGGCCACGTAGTCCGGACGGATGCCCCACGATTCGAGAAGCCGGAACAGGGCCACCTCGACCGCGAAGAGCGCGGGCTGCGTCGAACCCGTCCGGTTCAACTCCTCCGAGTCGACATCGACGGGCGCATCCAAGAGTGCGCACACCTCGTCGTAGGCTGCCGCGAACACCGGGTACGCCGCGTACAGTTCACGCCCCATGCCGATCCGCTGGGAACCCTGACCCGAGAACAAGAACCCCACCTTGCCGCTGGTGCCCGGTTCACCCAGGACGACCCGGGCGGACGGTGCCCCCGCGGCCAACGCGCCGAGTCCGTCAAGGAGTTCGTCCCGGTTCTCCCCCACCACAACGGCCCGGTGCTCCAAGGCCGAGCGGGTGGTGGCGAGCGAGAACCCGATGTCGGCCGGCCGCAGGTCCGTGCCCGTGGTCGTGGCCGTCGCCAGGGACAGCAGACGCTCCGCCTGTGCCCGCAGCGCCGCCTCCGTCCTGCCCGACAGCACCCACGGTACGACCACGCCGTTGTCGGGCTCGGGCGACAACTCCACGGATTCGGGGGCCTGTTCGACGATCACGTGGGCATTGGTGCCGCTGATGCCGAAGGACGACACGGCGGCACGGCGTGGGCGATCGGTCTCAGGCCAGTCGATGGCCTCGGTCAGCAGCCGGACGTCACCGGCCGACCAGTCCACGTGCGGCGTCGGCTCGTCCACGTGCAGGGTCCGCGGCAGGATGCCGTGCCGCATCGCCATGACCATCTTGATCACACCGCCGACACCCGCAGCGGCCTGCGCATGACCGATGTTCGACTTCAGCGAACCCAGCCACAACGGCCGCTCCTCCGGCCGCTCCTGACCGTACGTGGCGAGCAGCGCCTGCGCCTCGATCGGGTCACCCAGCCTCGTACCCGTACCGTGCGCCTCCACCGCGTCGACCTGATCCGAGGACAGGGCCGCATTGGCCAGCGCCTGCCGGATCACCCGCTGCTGCGCCGGACCGTTCGGAGCCGTCAGACCGTTCGACGCACCGTCCTGGTTCACCGCCGTACCGCGAACCACCGCCAACACCCGGTGCCCGTTGCGACGGGCATCCGACAACCGCTCCACCAGCAACATGCCCGCGCCCTCGGCCCACCCGGTACCGTCCGCCCCGGCCGCGAATGCCTTGCACCGGCCGTCCGCCGACAGACCGCGCTGACGGCTGAACTCCACGAACGTCGAGGGAGTCGCCATGACGGTGACGCCGCCGACGAGGGCCATCGAGCACTCGCCGCTGCGCAGCGACTGGGTCGCCAGGTGCAGCGCCACCAGCGAGGACGAACACGCCGTGTCCACCGTGACCGCCGGGCCCTCCAGCCCGAACGTGTACGAAACGCGCCCCGAAGCCACGCTGCCCGCACTGCCGCTGCCCAGGTAGGCGTCCATGCCCTCCGGAGCCGTTGTCACGCGCCCGCCGTAGTCGTGGTACATCACGCCGGCGAAGACACCGGTCCTGCTGCCCCGCACCGTCGCCGGGTCGATCCCGGCCCGCTCGAACGCCTCCCACGACGTCTCCAGCAGCAACCGCTGCTGCGGATCCATCGCCAGCGCCTCACGCGGCGAGATCCCGAAGAAGGCCGGGTCGAACTCGGCAGCCTCGTGGAGGAAGCCGCCGTGGCGCACGTAGGACCTGCCGGAGCGGTCGGGGTCCGGGTCGTAGAGGTTCTCGACGTCCCAGCCGCGGTCCTCGGGGAATCCCGAGATCGCGTCGCCGCCGGAGGCGACGAGGCGCCACAGGTCTTCGGGCGACCGCACGTCACCGGGGAACCGGCAGGCCATGCCCACGATCGCGATCGGCTCGTCCGTCGCGGTCACCGCGGCGACCGCGGCATCGAACTGCTCCTGGACGCCCAGTGACTCGGCCAGCAGGAAGTGGGAGAGCGCGACGGGCGTGGGGTGGTCGAAGACCATGGTCGCGGGGAGCCGCAGCCCGGTCGCCGTGTTCAGCCGGTTGCGCAGTTCCACCGAGGTGAGCGAGTCGAAACCGGCGTCCTGGAAGGCGTGTTCCGGCTGGACGTTCCGGGCCGAGGCATGGCCGAGTACGGCGGCCACCTCGGTACGCACCAGGTCCAGCACCACCTGTTCGCGCTCGGCCTCCGGCAGCCCGGCCAGCCGCTGAGCCAGCGATCCCTTCGGCGCGGTCCGCGCCGTGCGCCGCACCGGCGCGACCCGCACCAGTCCGCGCAGGACCGGCGGCACCGTGCCCTGCAGGCCGCCCAGGTCCAGCCGGAGCGGGGCGACGGCGGCCCGGCCCAGGGCCAGGGCCGCGTCGAACAGTCGCAGTCCTTCACCGACGTCCATCGGGGCCAGGCCCACCCGCTTGAGCCGGGCGAGGTCCGCCTGGTCGAGGCGGTCGGCCATGCCGCTGCCCTGCTCCCACAGGCCCCACGCCAGCGACGTGGCGGGAAGCCCCCGGGCGCGGCGGGCTTCGGCGAAGGCGTCGAGGAAGGTGTTCGCCGCCGCGTAGTTGCCCTGTCCCGCGCTGCCCAGGATTCCGGACACCGAGGAGAAGACGACGAACGCCGACAGGTCGCTCGTCAGCTCATGGAGGTTGAGCACGGCGTCGACCTTCGGGCGCAGCACCTTCTCCATGCGCTCCGGGGTGAGCGCGGCGATCACGCCGTCGTCGAGGACGCCGGCCGTGTGCACCACGGCCGTGACCGGTGTGCCGGACAGCACCTCGGCGAGGGCGTCCCGGTCGGCCACGTCGCAGGCCGCCCAGCGCACCTCGGCGCCCGACGCGGCCAGTTCGGCCTCCAGTTCGGCCGCGCCGGGGGCCTCCGCGCCGCGTCGGCTGACCAGCAGCAGGCTGCGTACTGCGTGTTCGGCGACCAGGTGCCGGGCGACGAGCGCGCCCAGCGCACCGGACGCTCCGGTCAGCAGGACGGTGCCGGAGCCGAGGTCCGGCGTGCCGGTGGCGGTCCCGGCGGCCTTCACCAGGCGCGGTACGAACACCTCCCCGTCCCGGACCGCGAACTGCGGCTCACCGGAAGCCAGCGCGGCAGGCAGCACACCGACCGCCTCATCGGTCTCCTCGGCCTCCACCAGCACGATCCGGTCCGGATTCTCCGACTGCGCGGACCGCACCAGCCCCCACACCGCGGCATGAGCCAGATCACCCCGACGCGTCACCAACGCCAGACGCCCAGAACGCTCCTCCGCCAACCACCACTGCAGCAACGCGAGAACCTCACTCGCGATGCCGTGCACCCGGTCGGCGGTCTCCGCACCCGACCCCGCCCGGCACGGAACGACGACGACGTCCGGTGTCCCTTCCGACTCCCGCAGTGCGTCGAAGTCCGCGACAGTCTCGATCACCAGCGTGTCGGTGGCGGAGGAAAGGGTGAACGGCGTCCACTCCAGCGCGAACAGTTGATCGCCGCCACCGGCACCGCGCAATTGCTCCGCCGAGACGGCCCGCAACGACAGCGACTCGACCGAGGCCACCGGGTCACCGGTGCCGTCGGCCACGGTCAGCGTCACCGAACCGGTGGCCGTCCGCGACAGTTTCACCCGCACCATCGCCGCACCGGCAGCCCGCACGACGACGCCGGACCACGCGAACGGCAGGACCGGGCCCTCGTCCAGCGACACCAGCCCACCGGCGGCCAGCGCGTGCAGGGCGGCGTCCAGCAGCGCCGGGTGCAGGGCGAACTCCGCCGCCTCGGCCGCCGACTCGTCCGGCAGCTCTACCTCGGCGAAGACGTCGTCCCCGTCGCGCCACACCGAGCGCAGGCCCTGGAAGACCGGACCGTAGTCCAGGCCCGCAGCAGCCATGCCCTCGTAGAACGCCGTCAGGTCGACGGCCTCCGCGCCCGCCGGCGGCCACGCGCCGAGGTCCGCGGCGTACGGTGCCTCTGCCGAGGACAGCACACCCGTCGCGTGCCGCAGCCATGAACCGTCGGCGACACGCGAGTGCACGCTCAGCTGCCGTCGGCCGGACTCGTCCTCCGAGCCGACGGCCACCTGAAGGGTGACGCCACCGCGCTCGGGCACCACCAGGGGAAGTTCAAGGGTGAGGTCTTCGATCGATCCGCACCCCGTCTCGTCGCCCGCCCGGATCGCCAACTCGACGAACGCGGTGCCGGGCAGCAGAACGGTCCCGTTCACGGCGTGGTCGGCGAGCCAGGGGTGGGTTTCGAGGGAAAGCAGTCCGGTGAGCAGGACCCCGTCGCTGTCGGCCGTCGCAATCGCGGCACCGAGGAGCGGATGGTCCGCCGCTCCCAGGCCTGCGGCCCGGACGTCACCGGGCGCCTGGGGAACGTCGAGCCAGTAGCGCTCGCGCTGGAAGGCGTAGGTCGGCAGGTCGACGCGGCGGGTACCCGGGAAGAGCGCCTGCCAGTCGGGCGAGACGCCCTGGACGTGCAACTGCCCGATCGCGGCAGTGATCGCATACCGCTCGGGGCGGTCGGCGCGCAGGGCGGGGACGGTGACGATGTCCGCGTCGTCGTCGAGGCAGCCCTGGGCGAGGCCACTCAGCACACCGCCCGGACCGATCTCCACGAACGTCGTCACGCCCAGCTCGTGGAGAGTCCGGACACCGTCGGCGAAGCGCACCGCCTCACGGACGTGTCGGACCCAGTACTCGGGGGTGTACGGCTCGGCCAGACGGCCGGTGAGGTTCGAGACGACGGGAATCCTCGGCTCGCCGAAGACCAGACCGCGAACGATCTCCGCGAACTCCTCCAGCATCGGGTCCATCAGCGGCGAGTGGAACGCGTGACTGACCTTCAGGCGGGACGTCCTACGACCCTGCTCCCGGAACACCTCGGCGATCGCCGTGACCGCGCCCTCGGCACCCGAAACGACCACGGACCGCGGCCCGTTGAGCGCCGCGATGCCGACGCCGCCGGTCAAGTGCGGCAGCACCTCGTCCTCGGTCGCCTGGACCGCCACCATCGCGCCACCGGCGGGCAGGGCCTGCATCAACGCGGCCCGCGCCGACACCAGCCTCGCCGCATCCGCGAGCGACAACACACCCGCCACATGAGCGGCCGCGATCTCACCCACCGAATGACCCGCCACATAATCCGGCCGGATGCCCCACGACTCCAGCAACCGGAACAGCGCCACCTCGACCGCGAACAACGCCGGCTGCGCCGAACCCGTCCGGTTCAACTCCTCCGAGTCGACATCGACCGGCGCATCCAGATGCGCGCACACCTCGTCGTACGCCGTGGCGAACACCGGGAACGCGTCGTAGAGTTCGCGGCCCATGCCGACCCGCTGCGAGCCCTGACCCGAGAACAAGAACCCGGTCTTGCCGCTGGTGCCACCGCCCACCGGAGCGGCCCCGGACACAAGCGCCTCCAGCCCCTGCCGGAGCTCCGCAAGCTCCTCCCCCACGACCACAGCACGGCGCTCCAGCGCCGCACGCGACGTCGCCAGCGAGAACGCCACGTCCTCCGCCCGAACCCCTGCGCCTCCCACGCCCCCGACACCCTCGGCGTCCCCGGTGTCCAGGAAGGACAGCAAGCGGCCCGCCTGCTCCCGCAGCGCCGCATCGCTCCTCGCCGACAGCACCCATGGCACGACCGCGCCCGAAGCCGAAGTCGGGGTCGGGGTCTGGGTCGAAGCAGAGGACTCCTCCGCCACGCCAGGCGCCTGTTCGACGATCACGTGGGCATTGGTGCCGCTCACGCCGAAGGACGACACGGCGGCACGGCGCGGGCGATCGGTCTCAGGCCAGTCGATGGCCCCGGTCAGCAGCCGGACGTCACCGGCCGACCAGTCCACGTGCGGCGTCGGCTCATCCACATGCAGGGTCCGCGGCAGCACACCGTGCCGCATCGCCATGACCATCTTGATGATGCCGCCGACGCCCGCAGCGGCCTGCGCATGACCGATGTTCGACTTCAGCGAACCCAGCCACAACGGCCGCTCCTCCGGCCGCTCCTGGCCGTACGTGGCGAGCAGCGCCTGCGCCTCGATCGGATCGCCCAGCCTCGTACCCGTACCGTGCGCCTCCACCACGTCGACCTGATCCGAGGACACACCGGCGTTCGCCAGCGCCTGCCGGATCACCCGCTGCTGCGCCGGACCGTTCGGCGCCGTCAGACCGTTCGACGCACCGTCCTGGTTCACCGCCGTACCGCGAACCACCGCCAACACCCGGTGCCCGTTGCGACGGGCATCCGACAACCGCTCCACCAGCAACATGCCCGCGCCCTCGGCCCACCCGGTACCGTCCGCCCCGGCCGCGAATGCCTTGCACCGGCCGTCCGCCGACAGACCGCGCTGACGGCTGAACTCCACGAACACGGACGGGCCTGCCATCACCGTGACGCCGCCGACGAGGGCCATCGAGCACTCGCCGCTGCGCAGCGACTGGGTCGCCAGGTGCAGCGCCACCAGCGAGGACGAACACGCCGTGTCCACCGTGACCGCCGGGCCCTCCAGCCCGAACGTGTACGAAACGCGCCCCGAAGCCACGCTGCCCGCACTGCCGTTGACGAGGTAGCCCTCCAGTCCTGCCGGCGAGGTGTGCACGCGCCCGCCGTAGTCGTGGTACATCACGCCGGCGAAGACACCGGTCCTGCTGCCCCGCACCGTCACCGGGTCGATCCCGGCCCGCTCGAACGCCTCCCACGACGTCTCCAGCAGCAACCGCTGCTGCGGATCCATCGCCAGCGCCTCACGCGGCGAGATCCCGAAGAACTCGGCGTCGAAGTCCGCCGCGTCGTGGAGGAAGCCGCCCTCCCGGGTGTAGCTGGTGCCCCACTGGTCGGGGTCCGGGTCGTAGAGGTTCTCCACGTCCCAGCCGCGGTCCTCGGGGAAGCCCGACACGGCGTCGCGGCCGGAGAACACCAGCTGCCACAGGTCTTCGGGCGACTGCACGCCGCCGGGATAGCGGCAGGCCATGCCCACGATCGCGATGGGCTCGTCCGCCGTTCCGGTGGCCGGGGAGAGGGCCGCCGGCACGGCTGCCGCCGCCGCGCCGGAGCCTGCGGCTTCGGTGGTGAGGAAGCGGGCGAGGGCAAGCGGGTTCGGGTGGTCGAAGACCAGGGTGGCGGGCAGGCGCATGCCGACGGCCGAGTTGAGCCGGTTGCGCAGTTCGACGGCGGTCAGCGAGTCGAACCCGATGTCCTTGAACGAGTCGTCCGCTCCGACCGACCGGGTCCCGGCGTGCCCGAGCACGGCAGCGACCTCGGTACGCACCAGGTCCAGCACCACCTGCTCGCGCTCGGCCTCCGGCAGCCCGGCCAGCCGCCGGCCGAGGGAGGACGATGCCGCCTTCGCCGCCGCTGCCGCGCGCCGCACCGGCGCGACCCGTACCAGTCCGCGCAGGACCGGCGGCACGGGCTGCCCCTGTCCGTCGCGGAAGGCGGACGTGTCGAGCCGGATCGGGGCGACCGCTGCCCGATCGGTGGCCAGTGCCGTGTCGAACATCCGCAGGCCGTCCGCCGACGGGATCGCGGCGAGGCCCATGCGCTTGATGCGCGTGAGATCGGTGTGGTCGAGGCCGCCGGTCATGGCGCTCTCGCTGTCCTGCGCCCACAGGCCCCAGGCCAGCGACGTGGCCCTCAGGCCCGCGGCACGGCGGTGCTCGGCGAGGGCGTCGAGGAAGGTGTTGGCGGCGGCGTAGTTCCCCTGGCCCGGCGTGCCGAGGGTGCCCGCCACCGAGGAGAAGAGCACGAACGCGGACAGGTCGCCGGACAGCTCACCCGCCAGGTCGTGCAGGTTCAGCGCCGCGTCCACCTTCGGTCGGAACACGGCGTCCAGCCGCTCGGGGGTCAGCGAGCCGATGATTCCGTCGTCGAGGACACCGGCGGTGTGAATGATCGCGGACAGGCTCTGCCCGGGCCCGGTCAGGAGTGCACGGACGGCGTCGCGGTCGGCCACGTCACACGCGGCCCAGGTGACGTCGGCGCCCTGGGCGGTCAGCTCGGCGGCGAGCTCGGCCGCGCCGGGTGCGTCCCCGCCGCGGCGGCTGACCAGCAGCAGACTGCGGACGCCGTGCTCGGCGACCAGGTGCCGGGCGAACAGCCCGCCCAGCCCGCCCGACGCTCCGGTCAGCAGGACGGTGCCGGAACCGAGACCGGCAAGCTCCGGATCCGCGTCCGGCGCGGCGACGCGGACCAGCCTCGGCACCCGGACCTCGTCGTCCGCGTGCACCGCGGCCTGCGGCTCACCCGACGCGATCAGGGCGGGCAGCACCCGGGCAAGACCGGCGCCGTCAACACCACTGCCGACGTCGGCAGCGGCATCGGCATCGCTGGAGGTCTCCACCAGCACGATGCGGTCGGGGTTCTCGGTCTGCACCGAGCGCACCAGCCCGCGGACCGCCGACTGGGCGAGGTCTCCCGTACGCGTCACCAGCACCAGGCGCGCCGGGCGTTCCTCGGCCAGCCACCACTGCATCAGCTCCAGCACTGCGTGGGTGACCTCACGGACCCGTGTGGCGAGGTCCGCGTCGGCCCCGGTCGGACAGGGCACGACCACGGCATCGGCATCGGCTCCGGCTCCGGCTCCGGCATCGGTGCCCGCCGGCGAGTCGGCGGCCCGAAGAGCGGCGAGGTCCTCGTACGTCTCGATCCTCATGCCGTCCGGCGCGGACGGCAGGCCGACCGGTGTCCACTCCAGGCCGAAGACCGCGTCGTCGTGGCCGGAACCGGCGCGCAACTGGTCGGCGGGCACCGGGCGCAGCGTCAGCGTGTCGACCTGCGCGATCGGCTCACCGGTGCCGTCGGCCAGCATCAGCGACACCGTGGAGGTGCCGGTGCCGACCCGCGAGACCTTCACCCGCAGGCCGGAGGCTCCGGCAGCCGCCAGGCGCACGCCGCTCCAGGCGAACGGCAGCAGCCCGTTCCCCGTCCCGGCCTCGGGCTCGACCGCGCCCAGCCAGACGGTGTGCAGGGCGGCGTCGAACAGCGCGGGGTGCAGGCCGTACGCGCCCGCGTCCCTCCGCTCCGCGCCCGGCAGCTCCGCCTCGGCGAAGAAGTCGTCCCCGCTCCGCCACGCGGCGCGCAGCCCCTGGAAGACGGGGCCGTAGTCGAGCGCCATGCCGGCGAGGCGGTCGTAGAACCCGTCGACGTCGACCGGCTCCGCGCCCACGGGCGGCCACGCGGCGAGCGAGCCGTCCATGGGCCCTCCTGCGGCGACGGCCAGCGAGCCGGAGGCGTGCCGGACCCATGCCCGCCCGGAGACGTCCTCGTGGGCGTACGCGTCCTCGCCGTCGATCCGCGAGTGCACGGTCAGCGGTCGGCGGCCCGAGCCGTCGTCGGCGCCGACGCGCACCTGCAGGGCGACGCCGCCGCGCTCGGGCACGAGCAGCGGTGCCTCCAGCGTCAGCTCTTCCAGCAGGTCGCAGCCCACGGCGTCGGCAGCGGTGATCGCCAGCTCGACGAACGCGGTTCCCGGCAGGAGCGCGACTCCGCTGACGGCGTGGTCCATCAGCCACGGGTGCGTATGCGCCGAGAGCCGCCCGGTGAGCAGGTGTCCGTCGCCGTCGGCCAGCGGCACGGCGGCGCCGAGGAGCGGGTGACCGGCCTCGCCCTGCCCCACCGCGCGCATGTCACCGGCGGAGGCGGGGGCGTCGAGCCAGTAGCGCTCGCGCTGGAAGGCGTACGTGGGCAGGTCGACGTGCCGGGCGCCGGGGAAGAAGGCGTGCCAGTCCACTTCGGCGCCGCTGACGTGCAGTTGGGCGTACGCGGTGGTGAGCGCCCGGGGTTCGGGGCGGTCGGCCCGGAGTACGGGGATGGTGACGATGTCGTCCACGCAGCCCTGCGCCATGCCACTGAGGACACCACCGGGACCGATCTCCACGAACGTGGTCACACCCAGCTCGTGCAGGGTCCGCACACCGTCGGCGAAACGCACCGCCTCGCGGACGTGCCGCACCCAGTACTCGGGGGTGTACGACTCGGCCGACCGACCGGTGAGGTTCGAGACCACCGGGATCCGCGGCTCACTGAACGTCAGACCGCCGACGACCTCGGCGAACTCCTCCAGCATCGGTTCCATCAGCGGTGAATGGAACGCGTGGCTGACCTTCAACCGGGAGGTCTTGCGGCCCTGTCGGGTGAAGACCTCGGCGATCTCCAGCACGGCGTCCTCGACACCGGAGACCACGACGGACCGAGGCCCGTTGATCGCCGCGATGCCCAGACCGTCGGTCAGGTGCGGCAGCACCTCGTCCTCGGCCGCCTGCACGGCAACCATCGCACCGCCCGCGGGCAACGCCTGCATCAGCGCAGCCCGTGCCGACACCAGCCTCGCCGCGTCCGCGAGCGACAACACACCCGCCACATGAGCGGCCGCGATCTCACCCACCGAGTGACCGGCCACGAAGTCCGGCCGGACACCCCACGACTCCAGCAGCCGGAACAACGCCACCTCGACCGCGAACAACGCGGGCTGCGCCGAACCCGTCCGGTCGAGCTCCTCCGAGTCGACATCGACCGGCGCGTCCAAAAGCGCGCACACCTCGTCGTAGGCCGCAGCGAACACCGGGTACGCCGCGTACAGCTCGCGCCCCATCCCCAGCCGCTGCGAACCCTGCCCCGAGAACAAGAATCCGACCTTGTCCGCCGAACGAGCTCGCCCGGCGACGACGTTCACCGCCGGTTCGCCTGCCGCGAGGGCCTCAAGACCCGCCCGCAGTTCGGCCGGGTCGGTGCCGATCACCGCTGCCCGGTGCTCCAGCGCCGACCGCGTCGTCGCCGCCGAGAATCCGGCGTCGACGGGCGACACGTCATCGGTCGCGACGGCCAGCAGACGCTCCGCCTGGGCCCGCAGCGCCACTTCGCTCTTTGCCGACAGCACCCACGGCACGGGCACCGGACGGTGTTCCCGGGCCTGCTCGGCCACGGCCGCGGCGGGCGCCTCCTCGATGATGGTGTGGGCGTTGGTGCCACCGATGCCGAAGGACGACACCGCGGCCCGGCGGGGCCCGGCGGTCCCGGGCCATTGCACCGGCTCGGTCAGCAGCCGCACGGCGCCCGCCGACCAGTCGACGTGCGCGGTCGGCTCGTCCACATGGAGCGTCTGCGGCAGCAGGCCGTGCCGCATCGCCAGAACCATCTTGATCACGCCGGCGACGCCCGCGGCGGCCTGTGTGTGGCCGATGTTGGACTTGACCGAGCCCAGCCACAGCGGCCGGTCGTCGGAGTGTTCCTGACCGTACGTGGCGAGGAGCGCCTGCGCCTCGATCGGGTCGCCGAGCCTGGTCCCCGTGCCATGGGCCTCGACGGCGTCCACGTCGGCCGGCGTGAGCCCGGCGGACGCCAGCGCCTGTCGGATCACCCGCTGCTGCGAGGGACCGTTCGGCGCGGTCAGACCGTTGGACGCGCCGTCCTGGTTCACCGCGCTGCCGCGGACCACCGCCAGCACCTGATGCCCGTTCCGACGGGCGTCGGACAGCCGCTCCACCAGCAGCAGGCCCACGCCTTCGCCCCAGCCCGTACCGTCGGCACCGGCCGCGAACGCCTTGCACCGGCCGTCGGGCGACAGCCCCCGCTGCCGGCTGAACTCCACGAACAGGTCCGGCGTGGTCATGACGGTGACGCCCCCGACCAGGGCCATCGAGCACTCGCCGCTCCGCAGCGCCTGCGCGGCGAGGTGGAGGGCCACCAGCGACGACGAGCACGCCGTGTCCACCGTGACCGCCGGGCCCTCCAGGCCGAACGTGTAGGAGATGCGTCCGGAGACGACCGAGGCCGCCTTGCCGGTGAGCGCGTACCCCTCGATCTCCTCGGGCGCGTTGCGCAGCCCGTTGGCGTAGTCCTGGCCGTTGGTGCCGATGAAGACACCGGTGCGGCCGGCGCGGACGGACGCGGGGGCGATGCCGGCCCGCTCGAAGGCCTCCCACGCGGTCTCCAGCAGCAGCCGCTGCTGCGGGTCCATGGCCAGCGCCTCGCGCGGCGAGATACCGAAGAGACCGGCGTCGAAGCGGTCGGCGCCCTGGATGAAGCCGCCCTCGCGCGAGTACGTCTTACCGGGCCGGTCGGGGTCGGGGTCGTAGAGCGCGTCGATGTCCCAGCCGCGGTCGGTGGGGAAGCCGGACATCGCGTCCCGGCCGGAGCTCAGCAGCTCCCACAGGTCCTCCGGCGACTCGACGCCGCCGGGGAAGCGGCAGCTCATGCTGACGATCGCGAGGGGCTCGTCGGCCGCGGCGGCGGCCGTCACCTGCGCGGCGTCCGCCGCCGACCCGTGCCGGCCGAGGAGTTCCTCGCCCAGGTGACGGGCGAGGGCGGCGGGGGTCGGGTGGTCGAAGACCAGGGTGGTGGGCAGCTTGAGGCCGGTGGCCGTGGTGAGCCTGTGGCGCAGTTCGACGGCGGTGAGCGAGTCGAAGCCGGTCTCGCGGAACGTCCGGTCGGCTTCGAAGGCGCCCTTGCCCGTGTGGCCGAGCACCGTGGCGGCCTGCTCGCGGACCAGGTCCAGCAGGATGCGGTCCTGTTCCCCCGGCGTGGCGCCGAGGAGGCGCCGGCCCAGTGCGGACGCGGGTGCTTCGGCGCTCTGCGCCGCCCGGGCGCGTGCTTCGAGGGCCTTGCGGGCCTCGGGCACGCCGTGCAGCAACGGGCAGGGGCGCGTACCGGCGAAGGCCGGGACGAAGCGGTCCCAGTCCACGTCCGCGACGGTCACGGAGGTCTCGCCGTGGGTCAGCGCATCGTGCAGCACGGAGATCGCGGAAAGGGCCGCGATCTCCCGTACGCCGCGCCGCCGCAGGTGGTCACCGGCGGCGCCGTCGGCCATGCCTCCGTCCGCCCAGGATCCCCATGCGACGGCCAGTGCGGGCATGCCCTGCGCCCGGCGCTGCTCGGCGAGGGCGTCGAGGAAGGCGTTCGCGGCACCGTAGGCTCCCTGGCCGCCGTTGCCCCAGACGCCGGTCATCGAGGAGAAGAGCACGAAGGCGTCGAGGTCCTGGCGGTCCCGGGTCAGCTCGTGCAGGTGGAGCGCCGCGTCCACCTTGGGGCGCAGCACGTGGGCGAGGCGCTCGGGCGTGAGCGATTCGACCAGGCCGTCGTCGAGTACGCCCGCGGTGTGCACCACGGCGTTCACGGTGTGCCGGCCGAACAACTCGGCGAGCGCGTCGCGGTCGGCCGCATCGCACGCGGCGACGGTGACCTCGGCGCCCAACTCCTCCAGTTCCGCCTTGAGTTCGGCGGCGCCCGGGGCGTCGGGTCCCCGGCGACCGGTGAGCACCAGGTGTTCGGCACCGGCACCGGCGAGCCAGCGGGCCACGTGCCCGCCCAGCGCACCCGTACCACCGGTCACGAGCACGGTGCCGCGCGGCGACCAGGGTGCGTCCACAGGTGCCGTGCTCTGCGGGGCGCGCACGAGACGGCGGCCGGAAACGCCGGAGGCGCGTACGGCGAGCTGGTCCTCGTCGGCCTGGCCCAGCACGCCGGCCAGTCGCTCCAGCGCGCGGGAGTCGGGCTCGGCGGGCAGGTCGACGAGCCCGCCCCAGCGCTGCGGCTGCTCCAGCGCGACGACCCTGCCCAGGCCCCAGAGCCGGGCGGAGACGGGGTCGGTCAGCGGGTCCGTCGGGCCGGTCGACACCGCGCCGCTGGTCAAGCACCACAGCGGGGCCTCGATCCCGGCGTCGCCGAGGGCCTGGACGAGCAGGACGAGCCGCTGGAGGGCATCAGCCCCCGCTTCTCCCTGCGCCGCGGCGAACAGGATGCCGTCGGCCTGCTCGTGCCCGGCGTCGGCGAAGGCCCGGGCGAGCACGTCGCGGTCGGTGTCCTCGCCCATGGCGAACGGTACGAGCGTAACGCCGAGTTCCATGAGCCCGGCACGGATCGCCTCGGTCCACGCGGTCTCCTCGGAGACCGCGTAGAGCCAGGTCCCCGACGGAGCGGCCCCGGCCATGTCGCCGAGCGGTTGCCAGGTGATCCGGTAGCGCCGGCCGTCGGCGGTGGACTGCTCGCGCCGCTGTCGGCGCCAGGCCGCCAACTTGGGTGCGACCACGTCCAGTTCGTCGGGCTCTACTCCCAGGAGCGCACCGAGGGACGCCCGGTCCTCGCTTTCGACGGAGTCCCAGAACTCGGCGTCCATCGCCTCCGGGGCGCCGGCGGTCACCGCCCGAGGCGCGTCGAGCCAGTAGCGCTCGCGCTGGAAGGCGTACGTGGGCAGGTCGACATGCCGGGCACCGGGGAGGAGCGCCTGCCAGTCGGGCGAGACGCCCTGGATGTGCAACTGCCCGACGGCGGTGACGAGTGCGTACGGCTCGGGCCGGTCGGCACGCAGAACGGGAACGGTGACGACGCCCGTACCGTCGTCGAAACAACCCTGGACCAAGGCGCTGAGGACGCCACCGGGGCCGATCTCGACGAACGTCGTCACGCCCAGATCGCCGAGGGTCTCGATGCCGTCGGCGAAGCGGACCGCCTCGCGGACGTGCCGGACCCAGTACTCGGGGGTGTACGCCTCGGCCAGACGGCCGGTGAGGTTCGAGACGACGGGAATCAGCGGCTCATTGAACGTCAGACCACTGACGACCTCCGCGAACTCCTCCAGCATCGGTTCCATCAGCGGCGAGTGGAACGCGTGACTGACCTTCAACCGGGAGGTTTTACGGCCCTGTCGGACGAAGACCTCGGCGATCTCCAGCACGGCATCCTCGGCACCGGAAATCACAACGGACTGAGGTCCGTTGAGCGCCGCGATGCCGACGCCGTCGGTCAGGTGCGGCAGCACCTCGTCCTCGGTGGCTTGGACCGCGACCATGGCGCCACCGACGGGCAGGGCCTGCATCAACGCGGCCCGCGCCGACACCAACCTCGCCGCATCAGCGAGCGACAACACACCCGCCACATGCGCCGCCGCGATCTCACCCACCGAATGACCGGCCACATAATCCGGCCGGACGCCCCACGATTCGAGAAGCCGGAACAGCGCCACCTCGACCGCGAAGAGCGCGGGCTGCGTCGAACCCGTCCGGTTCAACTCCTCCGCGTCCACGTCGAGCGTCACATCGAGGTGGGCACGGATCTCGTCGTACGCGGCGGCGAACACCGGGAACGCGTCGTAGAGTTCGCGCCCCATGCCGACCCGCTGCGAACCCTGACCCGAGAACAGGAACCCGACCTTGCCACCGATGGCACCACCCACCGGAGCAGCACCGGAAACAATCGCCTCCAACCCCCGCCGGAACTCGCCGAGATCCCCGCCCACGACCACAGCACGGCGCTCCAGCGCCGCACGCGACGTCGCCAGCGAGAACGCCACGTCCTCCGGCCGAACCCCTGCGCCTCCCACGCCCCCGACACCCTCGGCGTCCTCGGCGTCCAGGAAGGACAGCAGCCGGCCGGCCTGGGCGCGCAGTGCCGCGTCGCTCTTCGCCGACAGCGCCCACGGGACCGGTCCCGTAACGGCCGTCTCGCGGGCGGGCTCTTCGCTCGTCGCGGCCTGCTCGACGATGACGTGCGCGTTGGTGCCGCTGATGCCGAAGGACGACACGGCGGCACGCCGCGGCGCGTCGGTCTCAGGCCACTCCACGGCCTCGGTCAGCAGCCGGACGTCACCGGCCGACCAGTCCACGTGCGGCGTCGGCTCGTCCGCGTGCAGGGTCCGCGGCAGCACGCCGTGCCGCATCGCCATGACCATCTTGATCACACCGGCCACGCCCGCCGCGGCCTGCGCGTGACCGATGTTCGACTTCAGCGAGCCCAGCCACAACGGCCGGTCGCCGTCCCGTCCCTGGCCGTAGGCGGCGATGAGGGCTTCCGCCTCGATCGGGTCGCCGAGCCGCGTGCCCGTACCGTGCGCCTCCACGGCGTCGACGTCCGCGGGCGCGAGTCCGGCGGCCGTCAGGGCCTGGCGGATGACGCGCTGCTGGGAGGGGCCGTTCGGCGCCGTGAGTCCGTTCGACGCGCCGTCCTGGTTGACCGCACTGCCCCGCACGACGGCCAGTACCCGGTGGCCGTTGCGCCGGGCGTCGCTGAGCCGCTCCACCAGCAGCATGCCGACGCCCTCGGCCCAGCCCGTACCGTCGGCCCCGGCGCCGAACGCCTTGCACCGGCCGTCCGCCGACAGGCCGCGCTGACGGCTGAACTCCACGAACATGCCGGGCGTGGACATCACGGTGACCCCGCCGGCCAGGGCCATCGTGCACTCGCCGCGGCGCAGCGACTGGACGGCCAGGTGCAGCGCCACCAGCGAGGACGAGCACGCCGTGTCCACCGTGACCGCCGGGCCCTCCAGGCCGAACGAGTAGGCCACGCGGCCCGAGGCGACGCTGGTCGTCGTGCCGGTCAGCAGGTAGCCCTCGATGCCGTCGACCGGCTCGTGCAGCCGGGGGCCGTAGTCCTGTGCCGTCGCACCGATGAACACGCCCGCCCGGCTCCCGCGTAACGTGGCCGGGTCGATGCCGGCCCGCTCGAAGGCCTCCCACGCGGTCTCCAGGACCAGTCGCTGCTGCGGGTCGATCGCGGCGGCCTCGCGGGGGCTGATGCCGAAGAAGCCGGCGTCGAACTCGGCCGCCTCGTGCAGGAAACCGCCGTGCCGCGTCGAGGACTTGCCGAGCGTGCCGGGCTCCGGGTCGTAGAGCGCTTCGACGTCCCAGCCGCGGTCCGCCGGGAATCCGGAGACGGCGTCGCCGCCGGAGGCGACCAGCCGCCACAGGTCCTCGGGGGAGCTCACCCCGCCGGGCAGGCGGCAGCTCATGGACACGATGGCGATGGGCTCGTCGGGGTCGGCCGACGGCGCGGGCGCGGAGGCCGCCGTGTCCTCGCCGCCCAGGGACCGGTCGGCGAGATGGCGGGCGAGCGCGGCGGGGGTCGGGTGGTCGAACAGCAGCCCGCTGGGCAGGCGCAGGCCGGTGGCCTCGCCCAGCCGGTCGCGCAGTTCCACCGAGCTGAGCGAGTCGAAGCCGAGGTCCTTGAACGTCCACTCGGTCTCGACCTGGCGGGCTTCTGCGTGGCCCAGGACGGCGGCGATGTGCGCGCGGACGAGGTCGAGCACGGCCTCGTCGCGTTCGGACCGGGGCAGTCCGGTCAGCCGTCGGCCCAGGGCTCCGAGGGGCGCGCCGCCGGCCTGGGCGATGGCGTCCGGCCGCGGAGCCGCAGGAGCCCGGCCGGCGGTGGCGACGGACGGCGTGGTGTCGCCGTCCAGCCAGTACCGCTGCCGTTCGAACGCGTAGGTGGGGAGCGCGACCTTGCGGCGTACGCCTCGCCCGCCGCCGAACAGGGCGTCCCAGTCCGGCTCCACGCCGTGGACGTGCAGCGAGGCGACCGCCGTCAGCAGGGCCTGCGCCTCGGGGCGACGGGCGCGCAGGGCGGGGACGAGCAAGGACTCGCTGTCGGCGCCGGCGCGGGCCATGGAGGTGAGCACGCCGCCGGGGCCGAGCTCCAGGTACGTGCGGACGCCCTGCTCGTCGAGGCGGGCGACGCCGTCGGCGAAGCGGACCGCGTCGCGCACGTGGCGGACCCAGTACGCGGCCGTGCACCCTTCGTACCCCGAGGGATCCTCGGACAGCCGGCCCGTCACGTTGGACACGATCGGGATGCGCGGGGTGTGGAAGGTCAGGCCCTCGGCCACGTCGCGGAACTCCGCCAGCATGGGCTCCATGTGCGGGGAGTGGAAGGCGTGGCTGACCCGCAGCCGACTGGTCCTGCGGCCCAGGGCGGCGAAGGCGTCGGCGATCTCGGTGACGAGCTCCTCGTCGCCCGAGACGACGACGGAGTCCGGGCCGTTCAGGGCGGCGATGCTCACGCGGTCCGTGCGGCCGCCGATGCGGGCACGGACCTCGTCCTCCGCTGCCTGGACGGCGATCATGGCGCCGCCTGCGGGCAGTGCCTGCATCAGGCGGCCGCGCGCGGCCACGAGGGTGCAGGCGTCGGCGAGCGAGAGGACGCCGGCCACGTGCGCGGCGGCGAGTTCGCCGATGGAGTGGCCCATCAGCACGCCGGGGGTGATGCCCCAGCTCTCCAGCAGCCGGAACAGGGCGACCTCGACGGCGAACAGCGAGGTCTGCGTGTAGAGGGTCCGGTCGAGTTCGGCCGCTTCCTCGGTGCCTTCGGGCGCGAACATGACCTCGCGCAGCAGTCGCGGCAGCAAGGGGTCGAGGTGTGCGCACACCTCGTCCAGCGCGGTGGCGAACGCAGGGAAGGCCTCGGCCAGTTCGCGGCCCATGCCGGCTCGCTGGCTGCCCTGGCCCGAGAAGAGGAAGGCGAGCTCGCCGCGCGGGCCGGTGCGGCCCGTGGTCAGTGCGGCGTCGATGCCGCCGGTGGACAGCTCGCGCAGGGCGCGCAGGACGTCGTCGCGGTCCTCGCCCACGACGACGGCCCGGTGTTCGAAAGCGGTACGGCCGTTGGCCAGCGACCAGCCGACGTCGGGCAGGGCGAGACCGGGGTGCGCCTCGGCATGTGCGAGCAGGGCGGCGGCCTGGGCGCGCAGCCCGGATGCGGTCTTGGCGGACAGCGGCCAGGGGGTCGGCGCCGCGCTCGTACCCGCCTCCGCCTCCGCCTCCTCCGCCGCGCCCGCCTCCTCCGCCGCGGTCGCCTGGTGTTCCGCCAGCACGACGTGGCAGTTGGTGCCGCCCATGCCGAACGAGCTGACGCCGGCGAGCAGCGGGCGGTCCTCCTGGTCCTCCCACGGCGTGTGCTCGGTCTGCACCCGCAGGTTCAACCGGTTCAGGGGGATCGCCGGGTTCGGCGTCTCGAAGTTGAGGCTGGCGGGCAGTTCGCGGTGGCTGAGCGACAGGGCGGCCTTCAGCAGGCCGGTGATGCCGGCGGCACCCTCCAGGTGGCCGACATTGGTCTTGGCCGAGCCGACCCGCAGTGGGCGGCCGGGCTCACGTCCCGCACCGAGCACCGTGCCGAGCGCGGCTGCCTCGACGGGGTCGCCGACCTTGGTGCCGGTGCCGTGCAACTCCACGTAGCCGACGTGGGCGGGGTCGATCCCGGCCCGCTCGTAGGCGAGACGCAGCACCTGTTCCTGCCCCGCCTGCAGCGGCACGGTCAGCCCGTCGCCGCCACCGTCGTTGTTGACCGCGCTGCCGCGGATCACGCAGTAGACGTGATCGCCGTCCGCGACGGCCCGGGCGAGAGGTTTGAGCACGACGATGCCGCCGCCCTCGCCGCGGACGTAGCCGTTCGCGCGGGCGTCGAAGGTGAAGCAGCGGCCGTCGGGGGACAGGCCGCCGAACTTGGCGGCGCCCATGGTGCTCTCGGGGACGATGTTGAGGTTCACGCCGCCCGCGAGAGCGATCGTCGATTCGCCCTCGCGGAGGCTCTCGCAGGCGAGGTGGACCGAGACCAGGGAGGAGGACTGGCCGGAGTCCACGGTCAGGCTGGGGCCGTTGAGCCCGAGGAAGTACGAGACCCGGTTGGCGATGATGCTGCGGTGCAGGCCGGTGACGGTGTGCGGGGAGATGGCAGTGAGCCCGGAGCGGTGGTGCAAGGTCGCGTAGTCGTCCCAGATGGCGCCGACGAATACCCCGGTCCGGGTGGAGCGCAGCGTCCCGGCACGCACGTGCGCGTCCTCCAGCGCTTCCCAGGTCAGCTCCAGCACGAGCCGCTGCTGCGGGTCCATGGCGGCGGCCTCCTTGGGGGAGACTCCGAAGAACCCGGCGTCGAAGTGGCCGATGCGGTCGAGGAATCCGCCCCGTCGGATGTCGGTCCTGCCGGGTACGGACGGGTCGGCGTCACCCACCGCGGCCCCGTCCCACCGGTCCGGAGGGACGTCGGTGACGGCGTCCGCGCCCTCGCTGAGCAGCCGCCAGAAGGCGGCCGGGTCGGCGGCCCCCGGCAGTCGGCACGCCAGGCCGATCACGGCTATGCCATCGGCCGAATCCGCCGAAGCCGAACCGAACCGATTCACCATTCCGCTGAGCTCGGACTCGACCATATTGCGCTCCCCCACCCACACAGAGAATGAAAAGACACCGCCCCGTGCCGGCCACGGCACAGGCGATCGGCACGACCGGACGGCAACAAGTTGCGATGTGGCCCTAGTTTCGGTCCCGCGGCCGCTCTCCGTCGCCGCAGCGGATCAGCTTTAGGGGAATCCCCAATGGTCGACGTGCACGAGCATGGGCAGGCGGGAATCTCTAAGGAGAACCCTAGGGACAGCCGTAGGAGAATTGCGGCTTGTACAGCCTCTCCCAATTCTCCTCCGCATTCTCCTCCGCCGATAAGGTGGAGTGTAAATTCGACGGCGGATCCGGCGGTCGTGGAAGAGGTACCAGACGGCTGATATCGCCGTGGCGTCGGAGACCGTGGGGTCTGTCGAAAGTGCTCGGTCCGGGCAGCTCGTGCCCGTCTCGGGCGAGCAACTGGTCGCGATGCCGGCGGCGAAGAAGACGTAGCTGTCGGACCCCTCGACGTCGGTGCGGCGGCCGAAGGCGGAGACGACGGAGACGAGTGCGGCGGCGTTGCCGCTCTGCCGGACTGGACCGGGGCCGAGGACCGTGACCTGCCAGGCGTACCGGTGGTCCAGGCCGTAGAAGCCCGGGAACTCGTTGAGCGCGGCGATCCGGGCGGTGTCCCACCGCTTGTCCGGTTCCCCCCTCCCCCGCAACGGACGACGGCGTCGGAAAGACGGCGAACAGGTTCTCCTTCGCCGCGACCGGCTACCGCCCCGCCGAGCGCGATGCCCGGCATCCCGCGGGCGGCAGGTCTGCATGACGTAGGGGCGGCCTGATCATGCTGCTCCTGCGCGCCTCTAGAGCGAACCCGGACCGGCCGTCGCCACCGGGCGCCGGCGCCCGGTGGTCCTGCGGCGGTCGTCACGTCCCGGCAGGCGATGCCCCCGGCAAGGTGAGCACGGCCCCACCGGCCTCGGCGTTCCCTCATGGTCGGCGTTCACCGCGCGATCCGCCGTCGTGGGCGAAGCGACCACCGGTGTTATTCAATGAGGTGTGCGGTCAGGGGTCCCGGTGCCCTGACGCACGGGTCCGAGTACAGCCCCGGCGCCGCGTCGGGGATTGCCGAGAGAGCCGCATGGACTCCACACCCTCCCCCTCGTCCTCTTCGCCGTTCGACACGGTCAGCAGCGCCCTGGGGCGCTACGTCCCGCGCGGCGGAGCGGCAGCGGCGGCCGGCCCTGCGAACCCGCAGGGCGACCGCGCCACCCGCCAACGCGTACCCGACAACCCGGCAGCCGACCGGCAGGATCGGATTCTCGGCGTGGTCAACCTGGACAGGGATCTGAGAATCACCCGCTGCAATCTGGACGCCCCCGTATTCGCGGGTCTGAACGCCGCAACCGGGAGCCCTTTCGCCGATCTCCTGCCCGCCGGGGACGTACCGACGGTCACACGGCGGTTGCGGCAGGTCCTGGAGATCGGTGAGGCGCACGTCGCCCGGATCCAGCGCCTGCGGCGCGCCGACGGGTCGGAGCTGGTGGTCTCGCTGAGCATCCTGCCCGCCGCGGCGCCTCAGGAGGGCTTGACCGTCTCCGTGATCGCCATGGCCAGGAGGCTGCACCTGTACGCCGCCGAGACCGCGATCGGCACCTCGCTGGACATCGGCGAGACCGCGCAGTCGCTGGCGGAGTCCCTGCTGGCCTGGGGAGAGGTGGCCGCCGTCGATCTCGACTTCGCCGTGTGGACGGGCGAGGGAGTCACCGAGCAGGCGCAGGGCCGCATCCGGCTACGGCGGGCAGCCCTGGTGCCGGACCGGGCGTGGCCCGAGGGTTACGTGACTCCGGGCGGTGATCTTCCGAGCGACGCGAGTCGCCTGCTGGCACAGGCGGTACGGCGGGGCGATGCCCCGCAGCCCATCGTCATACCCGACCGGGAGGCGGTCGAGCGGCTGCTCGGCAGTCAGCGCGTGATCCGTGCCCTGGTGCCCGGTGACCGGTCGGCGAGTGTGGCGTGCGTACCGCTGGTTCTGGACGGCGCGCCACCCGTCGTGCTGGGCGTGGCGGAGGTCTGGCGGCGGGCGGACCACCCCTTCCGCGACAGCGAGTTGTTCGACCTGCAGGAACTGGTGGCCAGGACCGCCCATCACGTCGACCTGGCCCGTCAGCACCAGCGCGAGCACACACAGGTGCTGGCGTTGCAGCGCCGGCTGCTGCCCCGGACCGGCGGCCGCACCATTGAGATCGCCAGCGTCTACCAGCCCGCCACCCCCGACAGCGCGGGCGTCGGCGGCGACTGGGTGAACAGCTTTCCGCTGCCGGACGGCCGCACCGCGCTGGTGGTAGGTGACGTCGTCGGGCACGGCCTGGGAGCCGCGGCAACCATGGGCCAGCTGAGCATGGAGGCCCGCGCGCTGCTGTCCGCGGGGTTGGCACCCGACGAGGTGCTGGAGCACCTGGACGAGACCGTGACGCTGCTGGACGACGCGGAGTCCGGGCTGGCGGCCGGCTACAGCGCTCTCGGCTCCACCTGCTGCATCGCCCTCTACGACCCGGTCAGCCACCACGTGGCGCTCTCCAGCGCGGGCCACCTCCCTCCGGTCCTGGTGCTTCCGAACGGACACGCAGGCCCGCTCGCGGTCCGCCCTCACCCCGGCCTGGGAGCCGAGTTCGCGCTGCGGGAGCCGTTCGACGTGCACACGTTCGACGCACCCCCGGGCTCCCTGCTCGCCCTCTACACCGACGGCCTGGTGGAGGATCCGGCCCTGTCGATCGACGAGGGCATCAGCAGGCTGGCGGATGCCGTGTCCTCGGTGCACCCCTGGGACGCCCTGCAGCAGGCCGCACGGCACGTCGTCTCCGCGCTGGCGCCCGTGCGCCAGCGCGACGACGTGACCCTGCTGCTCGCGCGCATGATCGGCTACCGCAAGGGGGACACCGCGACCTGGCGGCTACCCGCTCGCGACGACGCGCCCGCCCGTGCCCGCGCGCACGTCTCCGCGCTGCTGCGGCAATGGCGCACCAGGAGCGACGCCCAGGACGACGTGCCGCTGCTGGTCAGCGAGCTGGTCACGAACGCGGTGCGCTTTGCCGCCGGTCCCATCACGGTACGACTGATCAGGGCCGGTGGTGGTCACGGGCTGCTGTGCGAGGTGGGCGACACCGGCAACGGCAGGCCGCGTCTGAGCCGGGGCGGCCTCCTCGACGACGGCGGTCGCGGCCTGCGCATCGTGCACCGGCTCACCACCCGGTGGGGGGTCCGGTGGACGGACACCGGCAAGGTGGTCTGGGCGGAAGTCGCAAGATGACGCGGCTGCGGGACGGGGCGCGGCCGGGCGTACGAGAGCGCGGCGAGGGCAGGGGCGGCGTGCGCGTCAGCCGACGCCACCGACGGCCCGGACGGCGCCCTCGGCGGTACCGGTGGCGTGACCGGTGATGCGGACGGCCCGTTCGCTGCTGCGGTTGGCGTGGGCTCGCACTACAGCCACTCCCCTTCCAGGGCGGTTGCGGTGAGGCCCGGTGCCGCCGCGTACAGGACGGCGCGACTGCCCGACTTCTGTCCGGCGTCGTGCGCCCGCCTCAGGATGTCGAACACGGCGGCGCCTCCACGGTTGCCGCTGGTGTAGCTGTCCCGGCTGTAGTCCAGCAGCCCGGACGGCCACGCGTCGGGCATCGTCTGTTCCATGTACTCCAGCACCCGGGTCCCGCCGGGGTGCGCGAGCAGCACGTCGGGGTGCCAGGAGTCGGGGTCGTCCTGGTAACGGAGGCGCAGCCACTCCCACATCGCGGTGACCGTCTCCTGTACGGCGCGCGGCCCTCGCCGGTCCATCACGAAGTGGGTGCCGTCCGCCCGCGTTTCCAGGCAGTGCAGGTCTTGGGTGTCGGGCACGGTGTGGTGCCAGGCCGCGTCCAGCCGCAGCACCGACTCGCGCCTCGGGCGACCCGTGACCACCGTGGCGACCGCGGTGTCCGCGAACAGCAACCGGACGATCAGGGACTCGAGGGTGTCGTCCGCGGGCTGGTAGGTCGTGCTCAGCGCCTCCGCGATCACGACCAGGACCACCCGATCGGGGTCCGCGGCCACGAGATCGGCCGCCAGGGCCAGGGAACGGGTTCCCGCGACACAGGCCCACTGCGTGGCCGGCAGCAGCATCACGTCGTCGCGGAGAGCAAGCTTGTTGGCCAGGGCGATGTCCAGACCGGGCAGCGCCGGGGTGGTGGAGTGACTGGTGATCAGGCAGTCGACGTCCGCGGCGTCCAGCCCGGCGATCTGCAGGGCCCCGCGCGCCGCACGCTCCCCGTAGGACTGCACGGCCTCCCAGGCCGGCGCGGTGCGCTCCTGGACGGTCTGCGGCGCGGGTATCGCCTCGAGGGCTGCGATCACGCGGTCCACGTCCTGCTGGGTGAACCCGTCGCGTGCCAGCGTCTCTTGGACGGTCCCGATGCCGACAGCCTGCAGGCCGCTGCGGTCGCCGGGCGCGACGGCGGTCTCCAGCGGCAGCATCCACCCGCGGGTCTCGATGCCCGTACTGGCCGCGATGCCGTCGATCCGCGGCGCCCACGCCACATCCGGGTGCCGGTCGCGCACCTCCGCCACGATCTGACCGGTCTCCACGGCGTGCTCGCCGTGTATCACAGCAGGAGGACAGAGGTAAGCGGCCATGATGAGCACCTTTCCAGGGGGCAAGGAGGAACGTCACGAGGACTGCGTCATGGGCCGCTTCGGAACTTCGCGCCCATGCCGATGGGCTCCACTTCGGGAGCCGCTGTCCAGGTCGAGCATGGACACCAAAGGGACATTTCCGCTGTGACCGACACAACTCGGGCGCATTTCGGGGGGCGTGATACGGCACACACCGCCGAAACAGAGGGGCCCTCAGAGCGGTTCCACAGGTCTTGGCTGACTCCACATCAGCCGGGGATGTCGCCCGGTCCGGGCGCGCACCGTCGGCGGGCCGGGGTCGGCGCCCGCCGTGACGGTCCCGCGGAGGCGGCCGGCCGATGCCGCGACACGGCACCGAACGACTCCCGTGGCCGACGGAAAAGACCGGCTCGTCGACATCGTCACCCGCCGCGCCCCGCTCCAGGCCTTCCTGCGCCACGCCGAGGAGATCCGGCAGGCCGCGCAACGTCCGCCGTCCCACCGCCGGACCGACCGCGCTCCACCCCGAACGCCGGAGGATCGAGTCGGCCTTCCACTCCCTGCGCCACACGCCGCAAACCGGACCGTTGCCGTGCTCCCAGGCCCCCGGCCGGTGTCCGTCAGGAGCCATGAGCACACCCGGCCGCCCATCAGGCTGCGCCTCGGAGCATGGCGGAGGTTGCCGGATCCAGGCCCGGAACCGACCCCACCTCGTCCACCGTCGCCCTGGAAGCCGTCAAGGACCAGGGCATCGCCGCTGCAGGCGTGCCGCCTGACGGAGAACCAGGCCGGACTGGACAGGCTGTTCCGGAGAACCTGCCGCCGCCGCGTCGACCGCGAATCGCCCCGCACCGCGTCAAGTGCCCGATCTCACGGCACGCGTCACCGCCGGACCAGGCCCAGGCCCTCGGCGCGGCCCGCATCAGCGACGCGACCATCACCGTGGACCGGAGTCAACAGGTCCCGGTGGTCGACGAGACCGGACGCTGCAGTTGATGCGGACCGACCCGGCACGTTCCTGGCATCTGCGGGACCGCCCGGGGGATCGGCTTGGACGACGCAAGCGGACTACGCGCCGAACTCGGCCGGCGGGTCCACGAAGGCATCCTCCGCAGGATCGCCCGAGCGTCCACGCGCTTGATGACGAATGAAAACGTCCGGCTGCCGGCACGACCCCTTCTCCGGGGCATTGATAGCCGCGAGCTCGCCTTGACCACGCGGCCTCGGAAGCACCCTGACGAGTTGCGTGAGCGAGCCGCCCGCGAGGTGAGGACTTCGGGCTGCTCCGCCTCGCGCGCCGTCCGGGATCCGGGCATCCGCGAGGAAGCCCCGCGACCATGGGCCCGCCAGGCCGAGGCCGACCGAGGCGAGCGGCCCGTTCCGCCGACCACTGCGGTGAGTCGAACTGCCGCGAGGTCACCGCAGCGGCTCGCCGGCCCATGACCGATCGCACCGCAGACCACGACGCGCGCGTGCGTCGCCAGCCGGGTCAGGGCGGCGTCGAGGGCGGGACGAGGGAGGTGTCGATCTTCAGGGCGCCCTCGCCGTCGGAGACCACGTGCTCCTGGACGCCGAGCATTCCGACCGCGTGATCACCCGGCTGGAAGTCGGGGCGGTTGGAGACGGTGGCCTCGATGGCCGATCCGGCGCGCATCACCTCACCGGTGCCCACCGGCAGCAGGCAGGAGGGACGGTCGTCCAGCCGGCCCCGCATCGCCGGGTCCAGGGAGATGACACGCGTGCGGCCCGCGAACCGGTCCGGGCCCGGTTCCTCGACGGACCCCGTGCAGTGCTCCCAGCCATCGGGGTGCACGTCGCCCACGGGGCGGGCCGACAGACGGATCTGACGGTCGGTCGCGGACCTCGCGCCTCCTGCCGTTACGACTCCCCCGACCATACCGATCAGTGGGTACGCCAACGACCACGACATGCGCCACAGACCCCCTCCCCCCTGGTCCCGTACCAGTCAGGTCGGACTCGACCGGCCGGGCCCGATCCGGTCGAAGACAGGCAGCCCTGCGAAGTCGACGCCCAGGGTCTTGAAGTCGCAGGTGCTTGCAGACGACGGACGTGGTCATGGACGGGGACCTTGCCGACGTCAGGTCGTGGGCGAGTGAACCGGATGCCGGGCACGAGCAGTTCGTGCACGAGTTCAACAGGTCCGAGCCACGGGAGTCGCCACCGGCCTCCGGGGCACCACACACCTGCCGGCCATCCAATCCGCCGGCCACCACCTGGCCACCGCGCCCCTGGGTGTCCAGCGGGCCGGTGGACGGCGGTGCCGTGCCCTCTTGACCTGCGCGACGGCGCGCGACCGAGGCAGCTCAGCCCAGCAGCTCAGCGCTGCCGGCCGGTTCGCGCCGCTCTTGCCCGTTGATGCGGTGCCGTTCGATGGACGAGCGCCGGTACACCTCCTGCCGCACCCGCTGGATCTCGCCGATGGGCCGGTGCTCCTCGCGTGAACGCCACGGCGTGATCGACGTGGCGTCGGCGGCCGCCAGGTTGTCGTCCCCGCCGATAGCCTGGCGCGGGAGATCCACCCGGGCGACCGTCACCCAGGGGGACAGGTCCTCGGGCCACTTGACGGACGTGTTGTCCACCTGCATACGGGCCAGATCGGTGTTGAGCTGGACCTGGAGCTCGAAGGAGTGGTCCCGCTCCGCGGCCTCGGCCACCAGGGTGCGGCGGAATGCCTCATTGTCCGCGCGCACGTCCACGATCTGCTGTGTGATGGAGGCCAGGGACGCGGCGGTCGGCACGGTACGGATCTTGGCGATGTGGTCGCCGTACCGGAAGGCGCCCATGCTGTTGTAGCTGTACGACAGCAGGTTCCTGCGCGGGACACCGGTGAACGACAGCATGGCGAACAGTTCGTCCCACAGCCAGCTGTCGGGATCGGCGAGCGTCAGCCGACGGGTCAGGAACTCCGCCATCCAGGTCTTGCGGCGGGCCGGATCCACGAGGGCCTCGGGCAGTTCGGCGAACAAATCCTCGATCACCATGTAGTCGTAGGCCGTGTTCGCGAAGAAGACATCGTTGTTGATCAGGTTGAGGTCGAAGGTGCCGCTGTCTCGTTCGTCGTCCAGCAGCGAGGGACCGGCGACTCCGAACAGCTTGATGCCCATTCCGCAAGCCGCGCCCAGCTGATGGTCGGGGCGGTCGTGGCCCAAACCGTTCGAGTAGCGGACGACGGCGTCGTACGTGGTCGGCCGCGCGAAGATTCCCTGCCGGTAGAAGCCAGGATTGTCACCAACCGTGACCGTGGCCTTGAGGAGGCCGTAGGTCTTGCCGTGGGCCGTGCGGACAGCACGGCCCACGGTCTCGCGCTCGACCGAGGCGCGAGTACGACGCGCCACCTGGGCGACGACTGCTTCCAACTCCTCCTGGTAGGAAGGGCGTTCGATGGGCTGATAGTCCTCGTAGCGAACAGGATTCATTGTGCCGCCTCCCTCTCGTGGTGTACTGCGCACAGACGCTAGTGTGCAATTCAGTTGTGCACAACATAACTGTGGGCGATCACACTTTCCCGGCACCGAATCGTCGGTGCCGGCTACTCGTCGGCGCCCAGCGGGTGGGGTGCGGCGCAGAGGGACGGCGGACAGAAATGAACGGCTCCCTCCAAGCAGTCCAGTCACCACCTGGCCTGTCCGGCCAAGGTCCGCCGGCGCATCGAGCACGACTACCGCGAAATCGACACGGCTTGGGCCCGGACCACTTCGAAAGCCGATCCTGGCCGGCCGACACCACCACGTCACCCTCGTGACCGCCGCCCACGTCTTCCTCTGCCGTACGCGGACCAGGTGGAGGTTTCTGTGCCGGGGAGCCCTGCCAGTGCTTCAGCCACCGGCTTCCCCTTTGCCGCTCGGTGAGCCACTAACCGGTAGAAGAGGCGCTGATGCTGACGGAAGGACTGGTGGAAGGACTGACGGAGGAACTGGCGGAGGGCCTCGCGGAAGGGGTTGCCGTCTGCGAGGGCGAGCTGGGGCGGCGGCCGCTGGAGGCTCGGGGGGTCGGCTTCGCCTTCACCGGTGGCGGCGCACTGGTGGTGGCGGGAGGCCGAGAGACCGGTGACGTGCTGCGAGTCGCCGTTGGCAGAGGACGCCGGGTCCCGTCACCGTTTCGGTCCCGGACGCCCTTTCGGGCCGGGTGCGTGGTCACACGCTCCGGTGAAGCCTGCGAATCGGGAACGCGGACCCCGGGCTCCTCGGGGGACGGCTGTTCCGGGATCGAGGCTGCTCGTGGGACCGTCGACTGGGGAAACACCGATGCGGTGGCCAGGCCTCCGAGGAGGGTGAAGGCGGCTGCGGCAAGAGACCGGACGGCATACTTCTTCAGCCGCGCCGGACGGTCGTACCGGTCAGCCGACGGGTCTTGCGAGGCAGTCGGCGACCCGGGAAGGGGCGACCCGGAGGAGCTCGGTCCCCAACTCGGGCGGACCTCCGGCATCGCGGCCTCGACGGTCGGAGCACCGCCGCTCCGATCGCTCAGCTGTGCCACGCCGGGGTCGTACGCCCCACACTCCGGGCAGGTAACGGCGCCGTTGAGCGTGCGGCTGCACGGGATGCAGTAGTTCATGAAGCGACCGTCCTCAGTCCTTGAGTTGACGGGAGCAAAGGTGCACCCAACCCGGGCAGCAGTCAGCGGTGGGGAGACGCCGCTTGGTTTGTTTCGGACCGATCTTTGGCATGTACAAACCTCACTTACCGGTCTACAGGTGGGTCAACCGGTTACTGGGTTCAACGGGACGCATCGCATGAGTGCTCACCCGCAGGCCGAAAAGTGGGGTATGTAACTCTGCTGGAAGGGGCGTTGATGACCGGGACGGCGCGGCAGCCTCGGCGTACGAGCCGAACGGTTGCGGCTCGATCCGGGCCGAGTGCTGCTCACTTCCCACGGCTCGACGCCCCCCGGGCGCATTTTCTTCGCTCCTGCGATGTCCTGGGGCAAGGCGGTCAGGCCGAGGAGAGTCTCACGGGCAGCAGCAACCGCACTGCAACCGGAGCCGGTCGTCTTGGCGGCCGCCGCGAGTCTGCTCCCACCTTCGAGACCTGCCGGACCGCGGGAGGGCAACCGGAATTGAGCGCTTACCGGCATGGAGGTGAGGCGCGCCAGACTGCCGGGCCCGCCGCGGCGACAGCGGTCGCATCAGCGTCGACGCTGCGGAACACCACCCTGATCACGCAGCACGCGGCCAGGTTGTGAGCACCGGGTCAGGGGGTCGGACCGCGCAGCCGCACGGCCCGGCACCTTCCGGCCATCCAGCGGGGCCGGTCGAGGGGCGATTGTCCAGGGGCAGTTGACGGCCGGGCCCCCTGTGTCAGGGGTGCAGACGTCGAAGCCGAGGCCGCCGTCGAGGGTGTCGTTGCCGGCATTGCCGTTCATGGTGTCGTTGCCGGCCAGTCTGGAAATGGTGTCGTTGCCGGGTCCCTTGGAGTGCAGCCGCCGGACGGTGCGACGGTGTCCCTGGTGCTGTTGCCGGTCTGCTCAACGGTGATGCTGCTACCCCGCCCCACCCCGGAAGTGATGGTGGTGCCGGTCTTGTTGACCAGCGTGGCGAGAATCCCTGCCGGTCGTGCTGCGGCAGCCGCGGTGGATGCGTCCGTGAGGTACGAGTGAAACCGCACACCGTGGCCAGAAGCGCGACGGTGCGCTGGACCCTCCTTCAGCACCAAACCAGCACGGAAGTCAGCACCGCACCATCAAATCACCCCGAACTACGCGTCCCGGACAGCACTTGCTTCGACCACCTTCGAGCCCCTGAACCGCCCGTCCGCGAACCGGCATGGTGGCCGCACGCATAAGCAAGCCTCGAACTATGTTGCCCCGCCACATGTGCGCCTGACCTGCATGTTTCTACGGTGTGCCGACACGTACCCGTCCCCACCGCACACGAGGAAGTGGCGCACATGGCCTCCGGAACCACCGCTCCCCCACCCCCCGCCAGCCTCAAGCGCATCGTCGCCGCGAGCCTCATCGGCACCACCATCGAGTGGTACGACTTCTTCCTCTACGGCTCCGCCGCCGCCCTGGTGTTCAACAAGCTGTTCTTCCCCGACTCCGACCCGCTCGTCGGCACGCTCCTGTCCTTCCTGACGTACGCCGTCGGGTTCGCGGCCCGGCCACTGGGCGCGCTCGTCTTCGGGCACTACGGCGACCGGCTCGGCCGCAAGCGGCTGCTGGTGCTGAGTCTGCTGCTGATGGGCGGGGCGACCTTCGCGATCGGCCTGCTGCCCACGCACGCGACCGTCGGCGCGGCGGCCCCCGTCCTGCTCACGACGCTGCGTCTGGTGCAGGGCTTCGCGCTGGGCGGCGAATGGGGCGGTGCCGTCCTGCTGGTGTCCGAGCACGGCGACGCGAAGCGGCGCGGGTTCTGGGCGTCGTGGCCGCAGACCGGAGCTCCGGCCGGTCAGCTTCTGGCGACCGGCGTTCTGTCGCTGCTGACCGCCACGCAGTCGGACGGCACCTTCGTCTCGTGGGGCTGGCGTGTCCCGTTCCTCCTCTCCGGCGTTCTGGTCGTCGTCGGTTTGTGGATACGTCTGTCTGTCGACGAATCGCCCGTGTTCAAGCAGGCGTTGGCACAGGCCGAGGCCCGCAAGACTTCAGGAGCGGACGAGTCGGCGAAGCTGCCGCTGGTCTCCGTCCTGCGCCACCACTGGCGTGACGTGCTCGTCGCGATGGGCGCCCGTATGGCCGAGAACATCAGCTACTACGTGATCACCGCCTTCATCCTCGTGTACGCCACCACTTCCGCCGGTGTCTCCCGGCAGACCGCGCTCAACGCCGTCCTCATCGCCTCGGCCGTGCACTTCGCCGTCATCCCGGCCTGGGGCGCCCTCTCCGACCGCATCGGCCGCCGCCCCGTCTACCTGCTCGGCGCCGCGGGCATCGGCCTGTGGATGTTCCCGTTCTTCTCCCTCATCGACACCGGCGGCTTCGCGAACCTCGTCCTCGCCGTCACCGTCGGCCTGGTCCTGCACGGCGCCATGTACGCGCCCCAGGCCGCCTTCTTCTCGGAGATGTTCGCGACCCGGATGCGCTACTCGGGTGCCTCCATCGGGGCCCAGTTCGCCTCCGTCGCGGCGGGCGCGCCCGCCCCGCTCATCGCGACGGCCCTGCTCTCCTCCTACGACAGTTCGACTCCCGTCTCCCTCTATGTGATCGGGTCGGTTCTGCTGACTCTGATCGCCGTGGGCCTCGCGAAGGAGACCCGCGACCGCGACCTGTCCGCCATCGAGACCGTGACCGACGATCAGCCGGCTCCGGTCACACCGGCAGACGCCCGTACGGTCTGACCGCGAGACCGCGAAACCTCGCTACCCGATCCCCGTACGCGATGCCGCGTGCGGGGATCAGCGCGGCCCGTGTGACGACAACCGGTGTAGTCTCAGGGCGAGTTGAATCTCCAATATGCGGGCCGGGCTCTGCCAGTCGTCCCCGAGCAGGCGCCCCACCCGCTCCAGCCGCTGTGCCACGGTGTTCACATGCACGTGCAGGGCGTCCTTCGTGCGCGCCGGGCTCATCCCGCTGGCGAAGTACGCGTCGAGGGTGACCAGCAGGTCGGTGCCGCGCCGTTCGTCGTAGCCGACGACCGGTCCGATCGTCCTGCCGACGAACCCTGAGATGTCCCGGTCCCCGGCGAGCAACAGTCCGAGGAAGCCGAAGTCCTCGGCGGCCGCGCCGTCGCCCGTCCGGCCGAGCAGGCGCAGCGCTTCCAGGCAGCGCTGCCCCTCCGTATAGGCCGCGGCCACCGCTTCGGGGTGCGCCGCGAGCCGGTCGAGCGGCGCGGAGGCGCCGACGGTCACCGGCTCCTGAACGGCGGTGCCCAGTTCCTTGGCCGTGCGGCGGGCCAGTGCCGTCGCCGTGTCTCCCGGCCCGAGCGGGAGCAGGAGGACGGTTCCGCCGTCGCGGGCGGCGGCCAGTCCGTGGCGGGTGGCGGCGAGGTGGGACGCGGCCGACCACAGCCGTCTGCGCGCGCCGGCCTCCTGGCCGGCGTCGGCGCCCACGGCGTCGAGCCGGGCCGCCAGCACCACATGGTGTCCGTCGAGATCGGCGTGCAGACGGGCCGCCCGCTCCCTCAGCAGCCCGGGATCGCGGTCGCGGGCGTCGAGCAGGTCGTCCAGCAGTTCGCCGCGTACCCGCTGTTCGGCTTCGGAGGCGGAGCGTCTGGCGAGCAGGAGCAGTGAGGTGACCATCGCGGCGCGTTCCAGGGTGCGCTGGTCGACGGGGTCGAGGCTGGGGTGCCCGCGCAGCACCAGCGCGCCGAGCAGTTCGCCTCCGGCCGCCACCGCGGCGACCCAGCCGTCGCCGTGCCGTACGGCGTGGCCGCCGGCGCGGGCGGCCGCCACGGCCACGGGCGGGGTGCCGCCGGGGTCCGTGAACTCGACGGTGCCGTCCAGGACCTCGGAGACCGCGGCGGCGACGTCGTGGACGCCCCCGCCCCGCAGGACGAGTTCGGCCAGCCGGTCGTGGATGCCGGAGGCCCGCTCGATCACCGCGCTGCGGTCCCGGATGATTTCGTTGGCCCGGCCGAGCCGGTCCAGGGCGGAGCGGGTCTCCGTCAGCGCGTTCGCCGTGTCGATGGCCGCGGCGGCCAGGGCCGCGAACGAGCCGAGCAGGGCGATCTGTTCCCGCTCGAAGACCCGCGCCCTGCGGTCCGCCGCGAACAGCACGCCGATGACCTGGGGGCCGATCATCAGGGGCACTCCCAGAATCGCGACGAGACCTTCGTCCTGGACGCCCGCGTCGATGGTCCGGGTGTGCTGGAAGCGCTCGTCCTTGAAGTAGTCGTCGGTGACATACGGGCGGGCTGTCTGTGCGACGAGTCCGCCGAGGCCCTCCCCCATGCCGAGCCGCAGCTGCTGGAAGCGCGCGGCGACCGAGCCCTCGGTGACCCGCATGTAGGTGTCGCCCCTGGCCGCGTCGTTCAGGCTGAGATACGCGATGTCCGTGCCCAGCAGCGACCGGGCCCGCTGCACGATCGCCCGCAGTACGGCGTCCAGGTCGCGCAGGCCCGCGAGGTCGTGCGCGGTCTCGAAGAGCGCGGAGAGTTCGGCCTCGCGGCGGCGCCGTCCCTCTATCTCCGTGCACACGCGCAGAGCGAGCAGCTTGGCCTGTTCGAGCGCGGCGACGCGCCCCTCCGACAGGCCCTCGGCACGGGCGAGCAGCACCGGCTGCTCGTAGGCGTCGGCACTCGCTCCTTTGGCCAGGAGTTCCAGGAACGGCGCTTCCGCGCTGTCGGCGGAGCGCTCGGCTGATGGCAGGTGATCGCGAGACATGGCAACAGGATCGCGCATCCGCGGGGCGGCGCCCCGGCCCTGTGGACAACCATCCGCGGGGCAGCACCTCGGCCCTGTGGACAACTCGCGAACGGCCCAGGTGGGCAGGGGCGCGAGTGGGGCGGGCACCCGGCTCAGTGCGCGGTCCAGCCCCCGTCCAGAGCCAGCGCGGTTCCGGTGATGAAGGCCGCCTGCGGACCGCAGAGATAGGCCACCGCCTCCGCGACCTCCTCCGGCTCGATGAGCCGCTTGACCGCGCTGTCGCGCAGCAGGATCTCGGTCAGGACGCGCTGTCGCGGAATGCCGTGTGTGCGGGCCTGATCGGCCAGTTGTTTCTCGACGAGTGCGGTCCGCACATAGGCAGGGTTCACACAGTTCGAGGTGACCCCGTGGGGGGCGCCTTCGAGGGCCGCGGTTTTCGAGAGCCCTTCGAGTCCGTGCTTCGCGGCGACGTAGGCCGATTTGAACGCCGAGGCGCGCAGCCCGTGGACGGAGGAGACATTGACGATGCGGCCCCAGCCCTGCCCGTACATGTGGGGCAGAGCGCCGCGGATGAGGCGGAACGGCGCCTCCAGCATCACGGTGAGGACCGTGTGGAACACGTCGGGCGGGAATTCCTCGATGGGGCGGACCATCTGCAGTCCGGCGTTGTTCACGAGGACATCGGTGCCGGCCGCGGCCTGTTCGGCCGCGTCGAGGTCGGTGAGGTCGAGGACGTGCGGTTCGACCGTCCCGGCCAGGCCGTGCGTCTGCCGGGCCAGGGTCTCCAGACCCGCGGCGTCCCGGTCGACCGCTCTCACCTTGGCTCCGGCGGCGGCGAGCCGCAGCGCGCAGGCGCGGCCGATGCCGTTCGCGGCGCCGGTGACGAGGGCGGTGCGGCCGCCGAGGTCGAGTGCGGAGGCGTGGGGGCCCGGGAGGGCGCTGAACGCGGTCATGCCTCGACCCTAGGCAGCACCCAGGCCCCCACCGATGTGGTCAGCGCACACACTTCACCGTCAGGTCGTGGGCTCGAACCATGTGGGTTCGTCGAGCAGCGCCTGCTTGATCCGGCGGAGCGCGTAGTCGTCGAGCTTCGGCAGGGCGTTCACGTCGAACCAGGCGACGTGGAGCGACTCGTCGTCGTTGACGCGGGCCTCGCCGCCGACGGCACGGCATCGGAGGGTGGTGTCCATGAACTGACAGACGTCACCGTTGGCGAAGGTCACCTGTCCGCCGGCCTGGATCATCACGACGCGCTCGACCTCGATGTGCACGGCCGTCTCCTCGTACACCTCGCGCACCGCGCAGGCCGCGGGCTGCTCCCCCGGGTCCGGGATGCCGGAGATCAGCGCCCATTTGTGGCTGTCCGAACGCTGGCCGAGCAGAACCCTGCCCCCGTCGTCGAAGACCACGGCACTGACTCCGGGGAGCCAGAGGAGCTGGTGGCCCGCGAAGGCCCGGATGGTGCGGATGAAGTCGGGAGTTGCCATGGCCCAGACCATATCCGCGCGACGTCGCCGCCTCGCGGACAGGCTTCGGCCCGGTCACGGGCGCCCGGGACGGGACCGCGGCGCACAAGCTTCGGCCCGGTCCCGGGCACCCGTGTTCCACCGCGGCGCACAGGCCGCGGCCCTGTCCTAGGCGCCGGTGTTCCGGCGCGACCGGACCGCCGTCGCGGCCGCCCAGCCGAGGCCGCCCGCGGCGATCAGCACCAGGAGCACCTCGGGAATGATGCCGAGCTTCGTGGCCGGGGTCTCGGAGGAACGCAGCGGCACCTTCTGGACCAGCGAGTCGGCGACGAACATCCCGGTCTTCTGGGTGATCTTCCCGTCGGGCATGATCACGGCGCTGACCCCGCTCGTCACGGGCACCGTGACGGTACGGCTGTGCTCGACGGCGCGGATGCGGGACATGGCGAGCTGCTGGTAGGTCATCTCGCTGCGGTCGAAGGTCGCGTTGTTGCTGGGCACGGAGATGATCTGCGCGCCGTCGGTGACGGTGCTGCGCACGGCCCAGTCGAACGCCGCCTCGTAACAGGTGACGAGCCCGACGCCGGTGCCGTTCATCTTGAACACCCCCGGCTTCGTGCCGCGGCTGAAGTCCTGGCGGACCATGCTCGTCCAGTTCTTGTTGATCGCTCCGAGCAGCGGGCGCAGGGGGAGGTACTCGCCGAACGGCTGGACCTGGCGCTTGTCGTACGTCTTCACCGGGCCCTTGACCGGGTCCCACAGGATCTGCTCGTTGTAGAGCTTGCCGCCCCGCTTGACGACCGCGCCGACGGAGACGGGGGCGCCGATCGCCTTGGCCGCCCCGTCGATCACGTAGCGGGCGTCGCGGTTGGCATACGGGTCGATGTCGGAGGAGTTCTCCGGCCAGAGCACCAGGTCGGGCTTGGGCTTCTTGCCGGCCCTGACCTCGGCGGCCAGCCGCTCGGTCTCGGCCACGTGGTGGTCGAGGACGGCGCGCCGCTGCGCGTTGAAGTCGAGTCCCGCGCGCGGGACGTTGCCCTGGATGAGCGCGACCGTCGCCGTGCCGTCCTCGGCCTTGTCGCTGACCAGCGTCCGCGCGGCGAGCGCGCCGAGGACCGGGACGGCCATGCTGAACAGCGCCACCGCGGCGCCGCCGCGGCGCAGGACGCCGGTGCCGCGGCGCTCGACGACGAGACGGACGATCTCGTACAGCCCGAAGCCGCACAGCACGACGCCGAAGCCGAGGACCGGAGTGCCGCCGACCGCGGCGAGCGGCAGGAACACACCGTCGGCCTGGCCGAACGCGACCTTCCCCCAGGGGAAGCCGCCGAAGGGCGCACGCGCGCGTGCCGCCTCGCCGGCGATCCAGACGGCCGCCGCCCACAGCGGCCACCCGGGCAGCCGGGAGACGAAGGTGATCCCCGCGCCGACGAGCGCTATGCAGATCGCCTCCACCGCGACGAGCGCGAGCCAGGGTCCGGAGCCGACCTCGACGCCGGTCCAGACCAGCAGGGGCAGCAGGAATCCGAGGCCGAACAGATACCCGAGGCCGAGACCGGCCTTCCAGGAACGACCGCGCAGGGTCCAGGCGAAGACCGCGAAGGCTGGCAGGGCGAGCCACCACAGGGTCCGTGGCGGGAAGCTGACATACAGCAGCACTCCGGAGAGCGCCGCGGCGGCGGCCGGAACTAGGCGGCGCACCAGGGCGGACCCGCGTGGGGCGGGCGCGGCCTGGGGTTCGAGCTGTTCCGGCTCGTCTACGGTGGTTGCGGTGGCGGTCACTCGGGGAGTGTACGGCGGCTGACCTGGGGGCGGACAGCTCGGCCTGCCGGGTCCCGATGGGTGGAACGGGGTTCGACGGGTCCTCGTGCACAGACCTGCTGCAACGTTTCTGCACAACGGGTCCCCAAACCTGCGCACCAGCCGTTACGGTGTGGCCGAGCCTCTGACGTGCGACCGGATGCGGTGACGACGCCCGGGGCCCGACGGAGTCGGGGGGCGACGGGGGTGGGTTCCGCGGAGATGGCGTCCATGGCCGACGCGGTGCCCACGGGCGAAAGACGCAGCGCTTCGGACATCGCCGGCATCGTCGTGCTCGCGGCCTGTGCCGGCTGGTCGCTGATCGCGGCGGCGGCGCACGACGGCCGACCCGAGGGCATGCTGCTGGCGGTCCTCGCCGTGACGGCGGGGTACGCCGCGGGACGGATCTCCGGAGCGCTCCTGCCGGTGGCCGCCCCCTGTGCCGCGGCGCTGGCCGGGCTCGGCCTCGCGATCGCCACGCCCGGCCCGCAGATCAGCCTGCAGCTCGGCCACACCGGTGCCACGGCCGCCCTGCTCACCCTCTCCTGCGGCGCGGCGTGCTGCGCCGCCTGGGCCGCGCGCCCGTCCCCACTGCGGCTCGCGCTGCGCCTGCAGGCCGCCGGAACCGCGGTGACTGCGGCCTTCCTCGGGTCCACCACCGGAGTCGTCACCTGCACCGGGGTCCTGCTGTGTTCGCTCGCCACCGCCCGTGTGGGCCGCCGGGCCCTCGGCCTGACGGGGTTCGCGGCCGGCACGGCCCTGGTGACCGGGGCGACGTGGGCGATCGGCGAGGACGTGCTGCCGGGCGGACCGGCCGCCTCCCTGGAGGGGCAGCTCACCGAGCACCGCGTCCTGCTCTGGCACGACGCCCTGCGCATGGCCCGCGCGGATCCCGGACTGGGCGTCGGACCCGGCCGGTACGGAGAGTTCAGTCCCACGGTCGCCCAGTCCCTGCTGCCCGACGGCAAACCCCACTCCGCGCCCCTGCAGCAGGCCGCCGAGCAGGGGCTGACCGGAGTGGTCCTGCTCGCGGCGGCGTTCTGCTGGGTCCTGTACGCGCTGCTGCGCTCGCCGCGCACCACGCCGGTCGCGCTGACGGCGGGCGCCGCCCTGACCGCGGTGGCCGCCATCGCGTCGATCGGCAACGCGCTGAGCTTCATGACGGTGACCGCGGGCGCGGGGCTGCTGGCCGGGTTCGCGACCGCGCGGCCGCTGGCCGCGGCGGAGCCGGACGAGGTCCCGGCCCCGGCCCGGCACTCGGACGGCCGCCTGAAGACGTGAACGAGGCCCGGCACTCCGGCGCCCGGCACTCCGACGGCCGGCTGAAGACGTGAGCGACGCCCGGTCCGGCCGTCAGCGCCGCACGCCGGTCCTGTCCGGGCGCAGCCGGCCGCGGATGACCCGGACCGCCGCCTCGGCGTTGTCCACGGTGATCGTGAACGTGTGACCGTCGCCCAGGCGCAGCACCATGCCCTCGCCTCGCCGGACGATCACGCCTGTGCCCTGCTCGGGCCGCCAGCGATACCCCCAGCCACCCCACTGACGCGGGGTGACCTGGGGCGCGAAGTCGGCGCCGACCACCGTGGAGAGGGGGATGCGGCGGCGCGGAACCCCTATGTGACCGCAGCGCACCTCCAGGAAGTCCTCGTCCACCCGCACGGCGACATGGACGAAGGCGAGCGTGCCGAAGAGGATGAGCAGTCCGGCCGCGATGCACCCGACGACGGACATGACCAGCGGTGCCGTTCCCGATGTCCCGCCGGAGGTGACGGCCAGTTCGATCCCGAGTGCCAGGCAGGCCACGCCGCCTATGGCGGGCAGCCACTGGACGCGGTTCCTCGCACGCCCGGTCCAGATCTCCGGGTGGGGGGAGGTTTCGCCGTGGGGGTGGTCCCTCATGTCTTGAGACTACTCAGGTTCCGCTGCGCGGGCACCGGTCTCTCCGCCGAGCGATGAGGGTGGGGACTGCGGCGCTCAGCGCGCGGGGCTGACCGCCGACAGAATGCGGCCTTCCTCGTAGGTGAGCGCCGTGGCGGACAGGGCTCCCTCGCGGCCGCTCTGGAGCACCGTGACGGTGGAGGTGGCGGGGGCCTTGGGGTCCGGGAGCTCGCCGATCCGGCGCAGTGCCTGGGTGGCGACCGCTCCGGCGCTGCCGTGCAGGACGAGCGGCGGGCGGCCGGGGCGCTGCACGGCCGCGCGGATGCGCTCGGCGACGAGCTCGTAGTGGGTGCAGCCCAGGACGACGGATGTCACGTCCTCGGGGGTGCGCGCCGCGGCCGCCGCGATCGCCGCGTCGATGGCGGCCTGGTCGGCGTGCTCGACGGCGTCCGCGAGTCCGGGGCAGGCCACCTCGGTGACCGCCACTCCGGCGGCGAACTCCTCGATCAGTCCGCGCTGGTACGGGCTGCCCGTGGTGAGGGGCGTGGCCCAGATGGCCACGGGTCCGCCGCCCGCGGCGGCCGGTTTGATCGCCGGGACGGTGCCGATGACGGGCACCTGCGGCTCGAGGCGGGCGCGCAGGGCGGTCAGGGCACGTACGGAGGCGGTGTTGCAGGCGACGATCAGGGCGTCGGGCCGGTGCAGCGCGGCGGCCTCGGCGACCGCGAGGGCACGCGCGGTGACGTCTTCCGGTGTGCGGGGTCCCCAGGGCATGCTGCCGGGGTCGGAGGAGAGGACGAGATCGGCGTCGGGCCGCAGTCGACGCACCGCGGCGGCAGCAGCGAGCAGTCCGATTCCTGAGTCCATGAGCGCGATCTTCACCCGGTCACCATAGACGATCCGTCTTTACGGGCGACCGCGGTGGGGCAGACTGCGGCGGGTGAGCGCCCTCGTGTGGATCGCCGTCGGATCACTGGCCGCATGGCTGTGGCTGCTGCTCGGCCAGGGCTTCTTCTGGCGTACGGACGTGACGTTGCCCGCCTGCCGTGAACCGTCGGACTGGCCGTCCGTCTGTGTCGTGGTGCCGGCCCGGGACGAGGCCGCGATCCTGCCCGCGAGTCTTCCGTCGCTCCTGGCCCAGGACTATCCGGGGCGGGCCGAGATCTTCCTCGTCGACGACGGCAGCTCGGACGGCACGGGAGAGCTGGCCCGCGAACTGGCGCGCCGGCACGGGGGCCTGCCGCTCACCGTCGGTTCGCCCGGAGAGCCGCCGGCGGGCTGGACGGGCAAGCTGTGGGCCGTACGCCACGGCATCGGCCTCGCCCGCGCGCGAAAGCCCGAATACCTGCTGCTGACCGACGCCGACATCGCGCATGCCCCGGACAGTCTGCGGCTCCTGGTGGCGGCGGCCCGCACGGGTGGCTTCGACCTCGTCTCGCAGATGGCGCGGCTGCGCGTGGAGAGCATGTGGGAACGGCTCGTCGTGCCCGCCTTCGTCTACTTCTTCGCGCAGCTCTACCCCTTCCGCCGGATCGCCGTGAAGGGCTCGCGGACGGCGGCCGCGGCGGGGGGATGCGTCCTGCTGCGCGCGGACGCCGCCGAGCGGGCGCGGATCCCGGACGCGATCCGGCATGCCGTCATCGACGACGTGGCCCTCGCCCGTGCCGTCAAGCGCGGCGGCGGCCACATCTGGCTGGGCCTGGCCGAGCGCGTGGACAGCGTGCGTCCCTATCCGCGGCTGCGCGACCTGTGGCGCATGGTCTCGCGCAGCGCGTACGCCCAGTTGCGGCACAGCCCGCTGCTGCTCGCCGGGACGGTCGCCGGGCTCGCCGTGGTGTACCTGGTGCCGCCGGTCGCCCTCGTGGCGGGCCTCGCCGCGGGGAACGCGTGGGCGGCCGCGGCCGGCGGGCTCGCCTGGCTGGTGATGACGGCGACCTACGGACCGATGCTCCGTTACTACGGGCAGCCCCTGGCGCTCGCCCCCCTGTTGCCGGTCACCGCGTTCCTGTATCTCCTCATGACGGTCGATTCCGCGGTGCAGCACTACAGGGGGCGCGGCGCGGCCTGGAAGGGCCGCACCTACGCACGCCCCGGCGCCGCGTTCGACGACACCCCCTAGCCAGGTCACTTCCTGCCCGGCGTCCAGTTCATGCCCCAGCCGTAGACCTGGTCGACGGTGCGCTGCGGACTCACCCCGCGCGCGGGGATCAGATACCGGGCCTCGCGCTGGACGACCAGGTCGGCGCCGTTGCCGGTGATGAGGGCGAGCGCGCAGACGGTGGAGGGCACCGTGCATTCGTCGAGCGAGAAGTCGATGGGCGCCCCGTTCTGCGGCTGGAGGGTGACCGTGGCGTGCAGGTCGGCGAAGGACCGGGCGCCTTCGTAGATGGTCACGAAGATGAGGATGCGCCGGAAGTTCTGTTTGTGGTCGAGGTTGATGGTGAGGTTCTCGCCGCCGTCCACGGCTCCGGTGCGGTCGTCACCGTCGAGATGTATGAAGGGCGGCTGGTGCAGTGCCCCGAAGGCGTTGCCGAGTGCCTGCACGACTCCCTTGCGGCCGTCGGACAGTTCGTACAGGGCGCAGAGGTCGAGGTCGAGGTCCGCGTGCATGGCGACGGCCCGGCCGCGTTTGCTGCCCCACCCCGAGAACTGCTTGCGCACTTCCCAGTTGAGGTTGACGCGCATGGCGCCGCCGGTGCCGCCCTGTTTGGAGAGCGAGACGGAGGGTGCCTCCTTGGTCAGTGTCACCTTGGAGAGGCGGACGGGCGCCGGAGGGGCCATGGGGGGCGGCATCGTGACGGGCGGGGCGACCGGCGGCGGCATCGTGACGGGGGGTGCGACGGGGGGCGGCGGTCCTTGCACGAGGGTGGCGGGCCCCTGCGGCGCGGCGGCCGGGGGCGCCGCGTGCTGCGGCTCGTCCACCGTGATCCCGTAGTCGGTGGCCAGCCCTTCGAGGCCGCTTCCGTAGCCCTGCCCGACGGCGCGGAACTTCCAGGCCCCCTGGCGCCGGTAGAACTCGCCCAGGACGAAGGCGGTCTCCACGGTCGCGTCGGTGCTGTCGAAGCGGGCGATCTCCGTGCCGCCGTGTACGTCGAGGACCCGGATGTACAGCCCGGGAACGCGCCCGAAGGAGCCGCCGTCCGCGGAGGCGGCCAGGACCACGGTCTCGACGGCGGGTTCCACGCGCGTGAGGTCGACGAACAGGGTGTCGGTCACCTGGCCGCCGTCGTTCCGCTTGCCCTCGTGGCGCACGGAGCCCGAGGCGTGCGCCGGCTGGTTGTAGAAGACGAAGTCGCCGTCCGAACGAACCTTTCCGGCCACCAGCAGAAGGGCGGACGCATCGGCGTCGGGCACCCCCTGTCCTGAACGCCACCCCAATTCCACCCGGAGTGCGCTCGTCGGGACAGGAACATTCGATCCCTTAGGCATTGACATGTACGCCCCCATCAACGTGTCTCCGCGCCGGTACGAGTCCCGAACGGACCGCCGGCTCCGCTCTCGCCAAACCTAATCCCCGGGTCCACCGACTCCCATGGCTCGCGCAGGAAGATCCTGGTCAACCGCCGGTAACCCGTCCGAGGCTCGGCCTTTACACGATCTCAACCATCTTTGACGTCCTTTTTTGCCAAGTTCGCTCGCATTGGGGATCCCGCGTCACCGCGGGCACGGAAAACAACCCTCTTATCGGTCTCCCCAACCAGCACATCGTGGGCTTAACTTATGTGCCATGACCTCCCCCCGCTCCACCTATGGCGGCGGTTACTACTCCGCCTTCCAGGACACCCCGATCTACGACTCCCTCGTCGCCGAGCGGGGTACCCCTCAGATCGCCCCGATCCGGGTCCCTTCCGCCTACGACCCGGGCATGAGCAACAACCTCCCGGCACTGCCGTCCGCGCTCCCCGCGCTGCCGGCCGGCCCCTCCTCCTACGGCTACCAGCCGGCCCAGCAGCCCTCTCCGCTGCAGCAGGCCCCCGCGCCGTACATCCCGCAGCAGGCCGGCGCACCACGGGGCTATCCCAGCCCCCAGCCGCAGCAGCCCCGCCCGATGGCGCCCGGCACGGGCTTCGAGGCGATGCGCCCCGCGGCTCCCCGGCCCGCCCCCGCTCCGTACCAGGACCCCTACAACGGTCAGCAGTACCGCGGGTACTGACATCCCCTGACCGGATTGTCGGTACCTCCTGGCACCATGGCGGTCATGGGGAACGCGCTGCTGCACTCGATTCACGTCCATCCGGTCAAGGCCTTCCGGAGCCATTCGCTCCAGGAGGCCGTGGTGGAGCCCTGGGGGCTGGCCGGAGACCGACGCTGGGTCCTGATCGACGACGGGGGAAAGGTCGTCACGCAGCGCGAGCAGCCGCGTCTGGCACTGGCCGCCGCCGAGATACTCTCCGGCGGCGGCCTGCGTCTGTCCGCCGCGAACCGCGAGTCCGTGACGGTTCCCGTACCCGAACCCATCGGTACGACAACGGTGGAGATCTTCAGCGACAAGGTGGAAGGCGTCCTCGCCGACCCGGCCGCGCACGCGTGGTGCAGTGCGTACGTGGGCGCTGACGTGCGCCTCGTCCACATGGACGATCCGGCGACCCGTCGGCCCGTCGACCCGGACTTCGCGCTGCCGGGCGAGACCGTCAGTTTCGCCGACGGCTATCCGCTGCTCGTCACCACGCTCGGATCGCTGGACGCGCTCAACTCTCTGATAGCCCAGGGCGACCGGGCCGAGGAGGGCCCGCTGCCGATGAGCCGCTTCCGGCCGAACGTCGTCGTCTCCGGCACCGAGGGCTGGGCCGAGGACGCGTGGTCGCGGATCGCCATCGGCGAGGTCACCTTCCGGGTCACCCGGATGTGCGGCCGTTGCATCGTCACCACGACCGACCAGGACACCGCCCGGCGCGGCAAGGAACCGCTGCGCACGCTCGCCCGGCACCGGCGCTTCGACGGAAAGGCGATGTTCGGGCAGAACCTGGTACCCGAGACCCGTGGCTCGCTGCGGGTCGGCGACCCCGTCACGGTCCTCGCGTAGCCCGTCCGACGACATTCCGCCAGAGACCGGACACCGGGAACACCGGGGCCGGGCCGGATCGTTGAGTCTGTGCGAGATGTTCATGAAGGGCCCTGGGGGAGGGTGAGGCTGGCCTCTCTTCCCCGGCCTCGCGTGTGAACGGCTCCGCTGCTGGTAATCACGGAGGCGGAAGGGGGTGCGGGACGGTGCGCGCGATCATCGGTCTCTGGCGCTGGCGGCGCAATCCGCTGCGCCGCACGACAGATCTCCTGGAGGCCTGGCTGGCCCTGGCCACGCTCCTGCTCATCCTGGTCGCGGCGCCCCTCGCCGGAACGGCCGTGGGGGTCTCCGTACAGGGGACACTGCAGAAGGCCGTCCGGGACCAGCGCAAGGACCGGCACCATGTGGCGGCCGTCGTCGTCAGGAAGCTGTCCCGGGGCCCGTTGGCCCCCGACCCCGAGACCCCCTCGGGACGGGATGCGCGCAGCCGCGTCGTGGCCGACTGGACGGCGCCGGACGGCACCCCGCGGCGTGGCACGGTGATCGCCGGCCTCAAGACACCGCTCCCGGGGGACCGGTTCTCGATCTGGACCGACCGGCACGGACGAATAATGGGCCGCCCGCTGGACAGCGCCACCGCGACCACGCACTCCGCTCTGGCCGGTTTCGGCGCGGCGGTGCTGTCGGCCGGACTCCTGGAAGGCGCCCGGCGGCTGATCCTGTGGCACATGATCCGCCGGCGTCACACCGGATGGGACCGGGCCTGGGCCAAGGCGGGTCCCGACTGGGGCAAGGCAGACACCGGCAGCTGACGGCCTTCCCGCTCCGGTCAACCGGGCGTCCCCGCGCACGCTACGGTGGACCGGCCGAACCGTTCGGCACCGTCGTGAGAGGCTGTCCGGCAGGGACCGGGCACCCGCGACCGACGGGGCATCAGCACGACCTCGCAGGACCCGCGTACGACGAGGTGGGGGCACAACAGCGCCATGGCACAGGGCACGGTCCAGGTGACGCACACCGGAACCTCGCGGTGGCGGCGCCGCACAGGTGAGTACGCATCGCTGGCCGCCGCCCTGGAGGCCGCGGCCGAGGGTGACGTGCTGACCGTCGCCCCCGGCACCTACCGGGAGAACCTGGTGGTGGAGCGCGCGGTGACGCTGCGCGGCCCCGAGGGTTCCCCCGGCTCCGTCCGCATCGCGCCGGTCGACGGCGTGGCGTTGACCGTACGGGCCTCGGCCGTCGTGCAGGACCTGCATGTGGAGGGCCAGGACTCGGCCTCGCCCGCACTGCTCGTCGAAGAGGGCACACCGGAGCTGCTCAACGTGCGGATCGTCACGCGCTCCGCGGCCGGGATCGAGGTCCGCGGGGGCGCCCGCCCGACCGTGCGCCGTTGCACCGTCGACAACCCCGCGGGCGTCGGCATCGCCGTACTGGACGGCGGCGGCGGGGTGTTCGAGGAGTGCGAGGTCGTGGCGGCCGGTCAGTCGGGGGTCGTGGTCCGCGGGGGCGCGCGTCCGCGCCTCGAGCGCTGCCGGGTGCACCACACTTCCGGTCCGGGGCTGTCGGTGACCGGCGAGAACTCCTCGCTGGAGGCGATCGGTTGCGAGGTGTACGAGGTCAAGGGCTCCGGGGTGCAGATCACCGCCCGGGCCACGGCCCACCTCACCGACTGCGATGTGCACCGCACGACCGCGGACGGCGTCACCCTCGACACGGACGCCGTGCTCACGCTCGCCGACTGCCGCATCCACGACATCCCGGAGAACGCCGTGGACCTGCGTTCCCGCTCGGTGCTCACCCTGACCCGTACGACCGTGCGGCAGTTCGGGCGCAACGGCCTGTCGGTCTGGGACCCGGGCACCCGGGTGGATGCCAACCAGTGCGAGATCTTCGACAGCACGGGCGACTATCCCGCGGTGTGGGTGAGCGACGGCGCGACCGCCGTCCTGGACTCGTGCCGGGTGCACGACGTGCCGGACGCGCTGTTCGTCCTCGACCGGGGCTCACGCGCGGACGTCGTCGACTGCGACCTCTCCCAGGTGCGCAACACCGCGGTGTCGGTGAGCGACGGCGCGACCGCCCAGCTCGACGACTGCCGCATCCGGGACGCAGCCACGGGGGCCTGGTTCCGCGACCACGGCAGCGGCGGCACTCTGTCGGGCTGCATCATCGGCGGCACGCAGACCGGCGTGATCGTCACCAAGGGCGCCGATCCGACCTTCGAGCGCTGCACGGTCTCCTCGCCCGCCGAGGCGGGCTTCTACGTGTCGGCAGACGGCCGGGGCAGCTTCCTGAACTGCCGTGTGGCGGACAGCGGAGGCTACGGCTTCCATGTCATAGACGGCTGCCGGGCGACCCTGCGCAAGTGCCGTACGGAGCGATGCGCGCGCGGGGGCTACGAGTTCGCCGACAGCGGCTCAGCCCCGGGCTCGGGCCCCGTCGTCGAGGACTGCGCGAGCGACGAGAGCGGCTCACTGCGCACCCCCGTCCACGCGACGGCGGTCGAGACCTCGGCTTCGTCCGCCAGTCTGCTGGGGACGATCCCCGGCCAGCGCAGCACCGAGCGGGAACCCGTCGTCACCGGCGCCGAGCCCGCGCCGCCGACCCGCGGATCGCGGATCGTCCTCGGTGAACTCGACACACTGGTGGGCCTGGACAACGTCAAACGCGAGGTGCGCGCCCTCACCGACATGATCGAGGTGGGCCGCCGCCGCCAGCAGGCGGGCCTCAAGGCGGCGTCCGCACGGCGCCATCTCGTCTTCACCGGCTCCCCCGGCACCGGCAAGACGACCGTCGCCCGGCTGTACGGCGAGATCCTGGCCTCGCTGGGAGTGCTGGAGAAGGGGCATCTCGTCGAGGTCTCCCGGGTGGACCTGGTCGGCGAGCACATCGGGTCGACCGCGATCCGCACCCAGGAGGCGTTCGACCGGGCACGCGGCGGCGTGCTGTTCATCGACGAGGCGTACGCGCTGTCGCCGGAGGACTCGGGCCGCGACTTCGGGCGCGAGGCCATCGACACGCTGGTGAAGCTGATGGAGGACCACCGGGAGGCGGTGGTCGTGATCGTCGCGGGGTACACCGCCGAGATGGAGCGGTTCCTGTCGGTCAACCCCGGAGTGGCGTCCCGCTTCTCACGGACCATCACCTTCAACGACTACCTCCCCACCGAGCTGCTGCGGATCGTGGAGCAGCAGGCCGAGGAGCACGAGTACCGGCTGGGTCCGGGCGCGCCCGAGGCGGTCCTGAAGTACTTCACCTCCATCCCGAGAGGGCCTGCCTTCGGCAACGGCCGCACGGCGCGGCAGACGTTCGAGGCGATGGTGGAGCGGCACGCGGGCCGGGTCGCCAAGCTGGACGAGCCGACCACGGACGACCTGACCCTGCTCTACTCGCAGGACCTGCCGGAACTGCCCTGAGCGTCCTCGCGGGGACGCTGGCCCGGCACGTCGGGCAGCAGCCGCTGCAGCAGGAGTTCACGCTCGTCGGCGAAGACCGGGTCCGCCTGGTAGTCGGAGTGGCCGAGAACCGGCGCGGGCAGCGGCTGCCGCTCGGTGCGTCCGTAGGCGAGCGGGTCCTTCAGCGGCTCGTGGTCGACCTCGGGACCGCAGTCCCCGGGCAGCATGACGGGTCCGCCGATCGGGTCGGTGCGCCGGTACAGGTTGCGCCAGCAGGCCACGTCGCGGTGCAGCGAGGCCAGCGCGGCAGGGCCGAAGTGGGCCGGGAACCAGCGTCCGTACAGGCGCTCCAGCGGTGAGCCGTAGGTGAGCAGCGCGACCCTCCCGCGTACCGAGGGGTCGAGCTGCCAGGCCGCGGCGGCCGCCAGCACACTGCCCTGGGAGTGTCCGGAGAGCACGAGCCGTCCGCCGGTCGCCCGGGTCCAGGTGGCCATGCGCCAGGTCAGGTCCGGCACGGCGCGCTCGGCGTAGCAGGGCGGCGCGAAGGGGTGGGCGGCGCGCGGCCAGAAGGTGCCGACGTCCCAGAGGATGCCGATGGTGCGGCGGGCGGCCGGGTCCTTGTAGGCGCGCCGGCCCCAGGTGACGAACAGGATGAAGCCGAGGCCGATCAGCCAGGAGCCCAGTGCCTGCGCGGTCTCGGCCGCCCCGTGGACGAAGCCGTTCGTCCCGCGGGCCGCCTCGCTCGGGGCGTCGCCGGTGGCGAGGGCCCCGGCCAGGGCGCAGGCCCCGAGGAGGAGGGTCGCGGACGCCAGGACGCCGACCATGAGGGGCGCCCGGTCGGTGAGAGCGGCCATGGCGCGGGTGCTCGCGATGCGGCGGGTGCGGGCGCGGTCCCTGGTCTCGCCCGGGTAGTCGCGTCCGACGGCGCCCATCTCGTGGCGGCGCAGCCGCCAGGTGCGGCGGGCGAGCCAGCCGGTGAGGGCGAGCAGGACGACCAGCAGCGGCGGGATCACGGAGGCCTGCCAGGTCAGCAGGACGGGCGGGCCGGGGATCGAGTGGCGGGTGCCGTCGAGCCAGTCGGCCACCCGCTGGGACACTCCCCCGGACATCACACCGCCGAGCGCGCAGGCGAGCATGGCGACGGCGGGCCCCGCGAAGCCGCGCATCGCGGTCCGCGAGGAAAGGGTGCCGTCCGCTGTCCGGGGCGCGTCCACGGCCCGGGGCGCCGTACGGTACAGGGCGCGGGCGACCACGCACAGGGCGATCACGAGCAGGCCCTGTACGAGGGTGATACCGCCGAACGTGGCATCGCCCGGCAGACGCCCCGCCGAGTGCCAGCGGGGCCGCGACCAGCCGGCGTACACCAGGCTGAGGGCGAGCAGGACGAGCGAGCCGAGAGGCAGCCGGCGCACGAGCGTCCGGTCGCGTCCGTGGTCGATCCTGTTCTCGCTGCGGCCGCGACGGCAGACCACCCACAGCACAACGGCCGCGCCCGCCACGAGCGTTGCGTTCAGCAGGCCGCCCAGGGTTTCCAGTACGGCGGGTGCGCTCGGGGCGCGGTCGTGGTGGGCGGCCGGGGAACCCACGGCCGCGGCGACGGTCAGGAATCCCGCGGCCGTGTGCGCGGCACGCAGCCGGGCCACCAGACGGCGTCCGTACCAGAAGCCGGGGCGGCCGAGTCCGGTGCCCTCGGTCTCCTCGTCGTGCCCGGCGGCGCGGGCCATCGGCTGCTGCGACTCGTACGCGCTCCAGGTGCGGTGCGAGAGGTACCACAGGAGTGTGGTGAGCGCCGCGGGCACGAGGGCGGCCAGGGCGAGCCGGCGGCCCGGCTGGCTCCACCAGCCGGCGTCGGGCCGGTCCGGGGAGAGGAATCCGAGCCAGGAATGGTTGCGCACGCACAGGCGGGTGCCCGCGCACTGCCAGGCGGCCAGGTCGAGGGCGACCTCGCAGGCGGCGGCGACCAGCAGCACCGTGAGGGTGAGTCCGGCGAGGCGGACCAGCAGCCCGTACAGGCGCACCGTCCGTCCGTGACCGTGCGAGGCGGGGCGCATCCAGTGCGCGAGGTTGACGACCATGAACGGCAGCAGGAGGAGCCACAGGGCGCGGGCGCCGTTGCCGGAGGTGAGGTTGCACCACACGTACGCCTCGCGCACCGGTACGCCGCGGTGGTCCCCGAGGCGCTCCTCGGCGTCGGTGTCGTCGGCGCGCCGGAAGACGGCCGCCGTCGCGTCGCCGGTGATCCGGACCGTCCGCGGATCGTCGAGCATCTCCTCCGGCGTGGTGCCGCCGACCCCGTGGACCAGGAGTTCCAGGGCGCTGCCCGCCATTTCGTGCCGTCGTACGGGGCTTCCGGGCTCCCCGTCGACGGCCTGTTCCCGTGCACGTTCCACTGTTCCGCACTTCCCCGTGCCACGCGTGTCTCAGGTGTCATGTGCAGGCACAAGGCTCTCGCGCTCCGGTCCTCGTGCACACCCGAAGGCACCAAATCTCCCCGATACGTGTGAACACTGCGGCACAGGAGGGGCACAGCGGGTGCCCAGGCAGTGGCGCGACCGAAGGTGTCCCGTGCGAGGATGGGTCGTCCTCCAGACCTCGGGCAAGGAGAATGTCCACGTGGGAGTGGGTTCGGACGGAGTGTCGGGCAGGCAGCGACGAAAGGACCGGAGCGGTCGTGAGTGAGAATCAGAACCTCCTCGCGGAGCAGCGGCGCGCTCTGATCCTCGACGAGGTGCGCCGCCGCGGTGGTGTCCGCGTGAACGAGCTGACGCGAAGGCTCGGCGTCTCCGACATGACGGTCCGCCGTGACCTCGACGCGCTGGCCCGTCAGGGTGTCGTCGAGAAGGTCCACGGCGGCGCGGTGCCGGTGGCCGAGGCGAGCACGCACGAACCGGGTTTCGAGGCCAAGTCGGGCCTGGAGCTGACCGCCAAGGAGGACATCGCGCGGACCGCGGCGGAGTTGGTCGCGCCGGGTTCGGCGATCGCCCTCTCCGGTGGTACGACGACGTACGCGCTGGCCCATCACCTGGTGGACGTCCCCGACCTGACCGTGGTCACCAACTCGGTGCGGGTGGCCGATGTGTTCCACTCGGCGCAGCGCACCTCCGGCCAGCGTCAGGGCGCGGCAACCGTGGTCCTCACCGGCGGGGTGCGCACACCGTCCGACTCGCTCGTCGGGCCGGTGGCCGATCAGGCCATCGCGGCCCTGCACTTCGACGTCCTCTTCCTCGGCGTCCACGGCATATCGGCCGAGGCGGGGCTGTCGACGCCGAACCTCGCGGAGGCGGAGACCAACCGGCGGCTCGTGCAGTCCGCGCGACGGGTCATCGTGGTCGCGGACCACACCAAGTGGGGCACGGTGGGCCTCAGTTCGTTCGCCGCGCTGGACCAGGTCGACACGCTGGTGACCGACGGCGGGATGCCCGCCGAAGCCCGCGCGGAGATCTCGGAGCATCTGCGGCGGCTGGTGGTGGCCGGTGAACCCGAGGACGATACAGACATTTGACGGTTCGTCAGCTAGGGTGACGCCGCCCGTGCCGAGGTGACGCTTCCCGCGCCGCCGGTCACGCCGTCGGCGTCGTCCATGGCGCGGGCGCGTCCGGCCGCCGCTCGCGGCCGATCGCGAGGGGGGTTCACGCATGGCACGTCGACTGCGTCCGGTGGGGCCCGACTTCGTCGGGACCGCTCCGCTGCGTCTGGTGTTCGCGCGGGAGGTGGCCGCGCCTCCCGGGGCCGTCTTCTCCGCGCTCGCCGAGGACGTGTCCGGCTGGAGCGAGTGGTTCTCGGCGGTGACCCTCGCGAGGCCCACCGCCGACGGCGGCGGGCGCGAGGTGCGGCTCCGCGGCGGAACACGTTTCGAGGAGACCGTCCTGGTCAGCAAGGCTCCCGAGGTGTACGCCTACCGCGCGGACGCCACGAACGCGCCGGGGCTCCGTGCCCTGGTCGAGGAGTGGCGGCTGACGCCCGCGGACGGGGGGACGCGTGTGCGGTGGACCTTCGCCGCCGACGGAACCGTCGTGTTCCGGACGGCACTCACCCTGGGGCGGAGCGGCCTGGGCCGCGCCTTCCGGGACGCGGTGACGGCACTGGACCGACGCCTGGCGTCGGCGTCCGCCTGAGCGATCAACCGGACTTTCACGTGCGGAGGTTGAAGGACCGGCCCCGTACCGCCGTACGCCCGGAACGGCCCACCCTGCAGCATCGTGCACCCGAAACAACCCGCCCCGTACCGTCGTGCGCCCGGAACGACCGGCCCCGTACCGTCGCGCACCCGAAGCGGCACGCCCTCGCACTGCCGTACGCCCGAAGCGACGCGCCCCCTCGCGCCGCCGTGCGCCCGACCCGGGTCAGGCCGGCCAGACGCCGGTCTCCAGCACGGAGTTGATGGCCGTCGTGTACGGCGCGATGTCCAGGCCCTGTTCGGCCAGCCACGCGTCCGAGTAGTACTTGTCGAGATAACGGTCCCCGGGGTCGCACAGCAGCGTCACCACGCTTCCCCTGCGCCCCTCGGCCACCATCTCGGCGACGATCTTCAGGGCGCTCCACAGGCCGGTGCCGGTCGAGCCGCCCGCCTTGCGGCCGATGGCCGCCTCCAGGGCTCGTACGGCGGCGACGCTCGCCGCGTCCGGCACCTTCATCATGCGGTCGATGGCCCCGGGCACGAAGCTCGGTTCGACGCGCGGTCTGCCGATGCCCTCGATGCGTGAGCCGCGGTCGCAGGTGACGTCCGCGTCCCCGGTGATCCAGCCCTCGAAGAAACAGGAGTTGTCCGGGTCGGCGACACAGATACGGGTGTCCGCCTGCATGTAGTGGACATAGCGGGCGAGAGTCGCCGAGGTGCCGCCCGTACCGGCCGTGGCGACGATCCACGCGGGTTCCGGGAATCGTTCCAGGGCCAGTTGGCGGAAAATGGATTCGGCGATGTTGTTGTTGCCACGCCAGTCCGTGGCCCTTTCCGCATAGGTGAATTGATCCATGTAGTGGCCGCCGGTCTCGGCCGCGAGGGCGACGGACTCCTCGTAGATCTTGCGCGAGTCGTCCACGAAGTGGCATTGCCCGCCGTGGAATTCGATCAGCCGGCATTTCTCGGCACTCGTGGTGCGGGGCATGACCGCGATGAAGGGCACACCGACGAGCCCCGCGAAATAGGCCTCGGAGACGGCCGTCGAGCCGCTGGACGCCTCGATCACCGGACGGCCGGGCCGGATCCAGCCGTTGCACAGGCCGTAGAGGAAGAGCGAGCGGGCCAGGCGGTGCTTGAGGCTGCCCGTGGGGTGGGTCGACTCGTCCTTCAGGTACAGGTCGACTCCCCACTCCTCGGGGAGCGGGAAGCGGAGCAGGTGGGTGTCGGCCGAGCGGTTGGCGTCGGCCTGGACCTTGCGGACGGCGTCTTTGAGCCAGCTCCGGTACCGCGCGTCGCTGCGGTCGACATCGAGGGTCTCACCGGTCCGGATCGGCTGGACAGTGCTCACGGGATGGCTCCTAACGCGGGGCGCCGACGCCGCTTCAGCTGGTCGGACGCTTCGATCATATGCACCTTCCGCAGGCTTCTCACCTGCATAAACACAGCTTTGGGCACCTCAAAGGCACCCCTGGGGGGAGGCCGGGAATCCGAATCCGCGGATCGGCGGACCCGCTTCCAGGGGGGCGCATCCGGCCTTTGCTTCCGTCACCGCCACCACCTCGTCATACGCACTGGTGCTCGGCGCGACCTGCGGGCAGACTGCACCGCGCGGGGCGGTCGCCCCCGACACGGATGCACACTGGGTCACGACAGCGCACAGCCGGAGCCCACGAGGGGGCGGAACATCATGGCGGAGCCGGAGTTCACGGCCACGGGCGTGCGGATCGGGAAGAGGCTGCGTTCGCTCACCCGGGCCGGACAGGTCCGGATCAGCGACGGCAGGCTGGAACTGCTCACCAGCTACGGCAGCGAGATCGACAGCGCGCCGGTGCAGGCGGTGCGCGCCTCGAAACCCTGGTTCGCGCACGAGGACCGGGCGTTGGCGGACGTCAACGGCACGCGGTACTCGCTCACGCTCGGCGAGCACGATCCGGCGCCCGGCCGGCCGGGCCCCCCGTCGGCGCGCCGCTTCATCGAGGCGGTCCGCAAGGCGGCGGGCCGCAACGGCTGATGTGCTCCGGCCGCACCCGTCCCGCATCCTGACGCACCGCGAGTTGCGGGACCGTGCACCCTGGGTCACTCTGATGTCACATCACTCTGGGTTTACCGGCGATAACGCTGCGAACCAGCCCGCCGGTCACGACAGCAGGCGGCCGTTTCACTGAGCCACTCTGCTGGTTCCGATCTCGTCTTCTTCCGGACCTCAATTCGGGGAGTCGCAGCCGTGATCAGCCAGCCAAGCAGGCATTGCACGGTGGAGCTCCAAGCCCTGCCGTCGCGGATCGGCCAGGTCCGCAGAATCGTCTCTGCGCAGTTGCGCTACTGGCATCTGGACCCCTTGATAGACCGGGCCGCGCTCGGGGTGACCGAGCTGCTGTCCAACGTCCACCGGCACGCCCAGCCGGACAAGGTCTGCACCGTCGAGATCGAGCTGCTGCTCGACCGGCTCACGGTCTCGGTGCACGACCACGACCCCCGGCTTCCCGTGGTACGCGAGGCCGACCCCGGTTCCACCTGCGGACGCGGCCTCGCCATGGTCGCGGCGGTGAGCGAGAGCTGGGGCGTGCGGCCCGACGGCGAGTCGGGCAAGGCCGTGTGGTTCACGCTCCCGGCGTCCGTCCCCGTGGTGACGGCTTCGCTGCGTCCGCCGTACGAGACCGCGCACGAGGTGCCGCTCCGGCAGACCGTCGACGTCCTCAGGCCGGAACACGCTCCCGCCCGGTCGGCCGTTGCCGGCTGACCGGGCGGTGACCCCCCTCCCGTACGCCGCTCGCGCACGGGCGTCGTACGGCCCCGGCCGGCTCACTTTGCGGCGATGGCCCGCAGCACGTCGGGGCGTGCCGGACGCCGTGCCGGACGCAGTCCCCCGAGGGTTCCGGCAGCGAGACCCACCAGCGCCACCACCGCGAGACACGCCGTTCCCGAAAGAGACGGCGACGAGCGTGTCGGTGTCCTGAAGTGCGGCGCGGGGCCGGGCGGCACGGCTGATGACGCAGTCGCCCGCGGGCTCCGAACGGCCGTGGACGGCAGGGACGGTGACGTTTCACGCGCTGCCCGTCGGGGAGCGCGAGGCGGGCCGTGCCGCCCGTCCTCGGATGCCGTCGCACTGCCTCCTCGCGGGTGATCGCGATGCCGTCGGTGGCGAGGACCGCCGAGCGAGCCCCGCACGTGGCCGAGGCCGAAGACCTCGGCGCCGCGTCCGGCCGGACGGTCGCGTCCGTCAGGCCGCACCACCCTTGCCCGTGCGTCCGAACTGCTCGTCGAGGACGGACAGGCGGCGCCAGTACTCGTCCTCGTCGATCTCTCCGGAGGCGAAACGGCGGCCGAGCACGGCGATCGGCGAGTCACCGGCCGGCAGGGAACCGCCGGGGCCGAAGCCGCCCGTCGCCCGCCAGGGGCCACGACGTCCCCGCCAGGCGGTGCGCCGCAGGACGGTCACGACGCCGATCACGACGGCCGCCCAGATCAGCGGGAAGAACAGGATCCACGGGCCGGGGCCGCCGTCCCAGTTCGCCAGGGTCTGCATCTCGGGTCATCTCCTCGGTGGAACCGCGCCTCGGCGCGGGATCTCGGTGGTGCTTCGAGCCTCGCCCCCGAGGGGTGTCCGAGTCGTCGTACGGCCAGCGGCCGTACGCCTACCTCCCGGGGAGTACGCGGGCACCCTCGGCTGCTTCGCCCGGCGGCTCCCTCGACCGCTTCCCCCCAGCGGCTCCCCCGGGCGATCGTCGCGAGTCCCCCTCTCTGTACCTACTGGTATGTACAGTGGGTTCATGAGCACCCCGGAGCGGTTGATCGAAGCCACGCGCGCGCTGTTGTGGGAGCGCGGATACGTGGGCACCAGCCCGAAGGCGATCCTGGAACACGCGGGCGCCGGGCAGGGCAGCATGTACCACCACTTCCGCGGCAAGCCCGACCTGGCACTCGCCGCGATCCGTCGTACCGCCGAGGAGATGCGGGCCACCGCCGAAGGCGTCCTCGGCCCGCCCGGATCGCCGTACGAGCGCATCGAGGCCTATCTGTGCCGCGAGCGCGACGTCCTGCGCGGCTGCCCGGTCGGGCGGCTCACCATGGACCCGGACGTGATCGCCGACGACGAACTGCGCGCACCGGTCGACGAGTTCCTGACGTGGCTGCGCGAGCGTCTGGCCGCCGTCGTCGAGGAGGGCAGGGAACAGGGGCAGTTCGCGCCCACGCTCGACAGCGGGGAGATCGCCTCGGCGATCCTCGCGACCGTCCAGGGCGGTTACGTCCTCGCGCGCGCCTCCGGTTCACCGGCCGCCTTCGACACGGCGGTCCGGGGGCTGCTCGCCCTGCTGGCGCCGGGCGACCAGTCGGCCGGGGGCAGGCCGTGACGAGTCCGGTGGCCCTGGTCCGTACCGTCCTCGGCGATGTGCGCCCCGAAGACCTCGGCGTGTGCGACGCGCACGATCATCTCTTCTTCGCCAGTCCGCAACTCCCGGGCCAGGAGCTGTGCGACGCGTCCGCCGCGCGGGCCGAACTGGCCGCGTTCCGCGCTCAGGGCGGGAACTGCGTGGTCCAGTGGACCCCCTACGGTCTCGGCAGGCGGGCCGCGGACCTGCCGCAGATCTCCCGCGACACCGGGGTGCACGTCGTCGCGGCGACCGGACTGCACCAAGCGGCGCACTACGCACCGCGGTTGCCGGGCGAACTGCGCGGAAGGCTCGCGGAGGTCTTCGTCGCCGAGCTCACGACGGGCATCGGGACGACCGGGGTCCGGGCCGGACTGATCAAGGTCGCGGGCGGCTTCCACGCCCTGGACGCGCACGCCCGCCGGACGATGGCCGCCGCGGCCGAGGCCCACCACGCCACCGGAGCGCCGATCGCGGTGCACCTGGAGCTGGGCACCGGCGCGCTCGACGTACTCGACCTGCTGTGCGGCGAGTCGGGCGTGCCGCCGCACCGGGTGGTCCTCGGGCACCTCAACCGTTCCCCGGACCTCGTGGTGCAGCGCGAGGCCGCCGGATCCGGTGCCTATCTCGCCTTCGACGGCCCCTCGCGCGCTCACCACGGCACCGACTGGCGCACGCCCGACGCCCTGCGCGCCCTCGCCGACGCCGGTTTCGGCGACCGGCTGCTGCTCGGCGGTGACACGACGACGGCGGCGGCCCGCTCGGTCGACGGCGGGCCGGGGATGCCGTACCTGCTGCGCCGCGTCCGGCCGAGGCTCGAACTCGCCCTGGGAAAGGAGCTGGTGGACCGGATCCTCATCGAGAACGCCGGCCGGGCCTTCGCCGTCGCCTGGCGCTCGTGAAGGTCACGTACCCCGGCGCCGCGCAGGTGTCACGCCCTGCCCCGCCTCGCCGCCATGGCGTCCTTCCCCGTCTCGCCGCCACGGCGTCCCCCGGCGCTCGTGGGCGTCAGGCGGACAGTGCCCTCAGCGGGTCGTCCAGCACCGGCTGCCAGGCCAACTCGGCCGCTCCGACGAGGCTGTTGTGGTCCAGGGTGCAGGCGAGGATCGGTACCCCGCCGCTGCGTCCCCACAGGCTGCGGTCGGCGACGACGGCGCGCAGCCGGTCCGGGTCGGCGTCCAGCAGGGCGCGGTGCAGTCCGCCGAGGATGATGCGGTCCGGGTTGAGGATGTTGACGAGGCCGGCGAGGCCGAGGCCCAGGCGGTCGATCAGTGCCTCGATGGCCGTGCGCACGGACGGATCGGCGCTCTCGTCGCGGATCAGCTCGTTGGACTGCTGCAGCAGCGACACCTCGGGTCCCGGGGTCCGGCCGGCCGCGGTGAGGAAGGCCAGCGGGTCGGCCTCGACGTCGAGGCAACCGCGGCTTCCGCAGTGACACGGGCGGCCCTCGGGATTGACCGTGAGGTGGCCGACCTCGAGGGCGAGTCCCGAACTGCCGGTGTGCAGGCGCCCGTCGAGCACGAGGGCGCCGCCGACACCACGGTGTCCGGTGGCCACGCACAGCAGGTCCCGGGCGCCCCGGCCCGCTCCGTGCCGGTGCTCGGCGAGGGCCGCGAGGTTGACGTCGTTGGCGGCGAACGCGGGCCCGTCGATCCCGGCCGCGCGCACCCGCTCGGCGAAGATCTCCCGGACGGGGGCGCCGGCGGGCCAGTCCAGGTGCAGTGGATTGAGCGCGAGCCCCTCGGGTTCGGCGACGGCCGACGGTACGGCGAGCCCGGCGCCCACACAGCGGCGTCCGGTCGCACGGAGCAGTGCGGCGCCGGCGTCGACGACCGAGCCGAGCACCTTCGCCGGATCGGCGTCGACGGTCTCGCAGCCGGGCGCGGTCGCGACGATCCGGCCGCCGAGCCCGACCAGCGCGGCGCGGAACCCGTCGGCGTGCACCTGCGCGGCCAGCGCGACGGGCCCGTCGTCGGCGACCTCCAGCCGGTGCGAGGGCCTCCCCTGCGAACCGGCGGCGGCACCGGGCCGCGCGTCGACCCGGATCAGCCCCAGCGCCTCCAGCTCGGCGGCCACCGCGCCCGCGGTCGCCCGGGTGACTCCCAGCTCGGCGGTCAGCACGGCACGCGTCGGCGCACGCCCGGTGTGCACCAGTTCCAGCGCCGGTCCGAGCGCTCCGCGCCCCCGGTCGAGCCGTGTCCGCGTACTGCCATCCCCCGCCGTCCGGGGGCCCGCCTTGCCGTTCATGAGGGCGAGTCTCCCATGATCCGCTCACGCGGGGCCCGCCCGGTCGCGGCCGCTCCGCCCGGCCGCGGTCGCTCCGCCCGGCCATGACGGCCGCCGCGGCTACCGCGCGGGCTCCGGCCGGAAGCCGCCGGCCCGGAGGGTGAGGTTCAGCCGCCCGGTCAGTCCCAGCCCGGGAGGCGCCGTGCCCGCGTACACCTTCGGTACCCCGTGGTACGCGAGCCGAGACGGGCCGCCGAACACGAAGAGGTCGCCACTGCGCAGCTCGACGTCGGTGTACGGCCGGGTACGGGACTCCGTGTTGCCGAACCGGAAGACACAGGTGTCGCCCAGGCTCAGCGACACGACCGGGGCGTCGCACGCCTCGTCGCTGTCGCGGTGCATGCCCATGCGGGCCTCGGCGCCGTAGAAGTTGATCAGCGCGATGTCGTACGCGAACGCGGCGGACGGGCCCGCGGCGAGCGCCTCGGCGCCGAGGGCGTCCGTGACCGCCTCACGGGCCAGTCGGCCGAGCAGTCCGGGGAAGGGTTTCACCGGCGAACCGTCGCCGTCGACCACCGTCCGCGCGTAGCCGTACGGGTACCAGTGCCAGCCCAGACAGACCTGCCGCGCGGTCATCGTTCCGCCGCCTGGGGTGCGGACGGTGCGCAGGCCCGCGGGCGGGCGGGCCCAGCCGCGGCAGGCCTCCAGGAGCTGCCGCTGACGTGCCGCGTCCAGCCAGTCCGGAAGGTGCACTGCACCGGGCGCGATCACCGTCCTGCCGCGCGGGAACAGCTCCGCGTCCATCGACATGCCCTCATCCTCGCGCATCCCGGGCGGCCCGGTCGCTTAGCCTTGACCCACGATGAACGACCGTATGACGACACCCTGGGGCGAGTACGAGCTCGCCCGCTTTCCCGAGGACCCGCGCGACCGACTGCGTGCCTGGGACGCCGCCGACACGTATCTGCTGCGGCACCTCGCGGAGAGCGACACCCCGCTGACGGGTTCGGTCGTGATCCTCGGCGACCGGTGGGGCGCGCTCACCACGGCCTTGTCCGCGCGGCGGCCGACGCAGATCACCGACTCCCACCTGGCGCGGGAGGCGACCCGCTCCAATCTGGCGCGGGCCGGTGCCGACGAGTCCGGGGTACGGCTCCTGACGACCCAGGACCCGCCTCCCGAGCGGATCGACGTACTGCTCGTGCGGGTGCCGAAGAGCCTCGCCCTGCTGGAGGACCAGCTGTACCGGCTGGCGCCCGGCGTGCACGAGGGGACGGTCGTCGTCGGCACCGGGATGGTCAAGGAGATCCACACCTCGACGCTGCACCTCTTCGAGCGGATCCTCGGTCCGACCCGCACGTCGCTGGCCGACAAGAAGGCCCGGCTGATCTTCTGCACGCCGCTCCGGGGGATCGCCCGGAAGGCCAACCCCTGGCCGTACAGCTATCAGCTGCCCGACGACGTCGGCCCGGTCTCCGGCCGCACGGTCGTCAACCACGCGGGCGTCTTCTGCGCCGACCGCCTCGACATCGGCACCCGCTTCTTCCTGGCGCATCTGCCGCGCAGCCGGGGTGCCGAGCGGGTCGTGGACCTGGGCTGCGGCAACGGCGTGCTCGGTACCGCCGTGGCGCTGGCCAATCCCGAGGCCGAGGTGCTCTTCGCCGACGAGTCCTACCAGGCGGTGGCCTCGGCGGAGGCGACCTACCGGGCGAACGCCGGCGGAAGGGCCGAGTTCCGGGTCGCCGACGGGCTGGAGGGAGTCCCTTCCGGCAGCGTCGACCTCGTCCTGAACAATCCCCCGTTCCACTCCCACCAGGTGACGACGGACACGACCGCCTGGCGGATGTTCTCGGACGCGCGGCGTGCGCTGCGGCCGGGCGGCGAGCTGTGGGTGATCGGCAATCGCCACCTGGGCTACCACCTGAAGCTGCGCCGGCTCTTCGGCAACAGTGAACTGGTCGCCGGCGACGCCAAGTTCGTGGTCCTCCGAGCCGTGAAGAAGGACGCGGACCGCTAGCCGACCGGCCGGGACGGCTCGCCGGGGGGATGGGCGCACTCCTCGTCGAGGGGTGCGCACACTCCTCACCGAAGACAGAATCCCCTCACTTTTTGATCACCCCTGGACACCTGCGCGTACGACCGTAGAGTGATGCCGATCACCAATGACATCTGGGGGGAATCATGTCGCGCCGCGCTGTCGTCATCGGCGGGAGCGTGGCCGGCATGCTCGCCGCCGCGGCCCTGTTCCGTTCCATGGACGAGGTGATCGTCCTGGAGCGCGACGAACTGCCCGACAGACCCGTCCCGCGCAAGCGGATCCCGCAGGCACGGCACGCCCACATCCTGCTGCCCAGCGGACGCGACGCCATCCGGGAACTGCTTCCGGTGGCGGACGTGCACGGGCGGCTGCTCGCCGCGGGAGCGCACGAACAGTCCCTGACCAGCATGCTGGGTTTCGGCCCGCAGGGCTGGTACCGGCGCTGGCCGACCGTGACCGACGACCTGCTGCTCACCTGTTGCAGCCGCGACCTGCTCGACTGGACGCTGCGTGACGCGGTCCTGGGCAGCACTCCCGTCGTCGTCCACCGGGCCGAGGCACTGTCCCTGCTGGGAAGCGCCCAGCGCGTCACCGGTGTCCGCGTCCTCACCGAAGGAATCGAGGAGGACCTGCGCGCCGATCTCGTCGTCGACGCGAGCGGACGCGGATCACGTGTCGAGCACTGGCTCGAAGGTCTCGGAGTGACGGACATACCCACCGACGAGGTCGACTCGGGTCTCGTCTACGCGAGCCGGCTGTTCCGCGTCCCGCGGGGCGCGGAGGGTTTCCCGTTGACGCAGGTCGAGGCGGAACCGACCGCTTCCCGGCCGGGGCGTTCCGGAAATCTGGTGCCGATCGAGGACGGACGCTGGCTGGTCAGCCTCGCGGGTACCCGCGGCGGAGAACCCGGCGCCGACCCCGAGGCGTTCACCCGCTTCGCCCTCGGCCTGCGCCACCCGCTCATCGGGCAGCTCATCTCCGCCGCCGAGCCGCTCAGCGAGGTGTTCCTCAGCCGCAGCACCCGCAACAGGCGCCGGGAGTTCGACAAGGCGGCCATGCCCGAGGGGCTGGTCGTGCTCGGTGATGCCGTCGCCACCTACAACCCCGTCTACGGCCAGGGCATGTCCGTCGCGGCCCTGGGTGCCCAGGCGCTGAGCCGGCAGCTGCGGCAGACCGATGTCACCGCTCCGGGCTTCGCCCGCGACGTCCAGCGGGCGGCCGCCAAGTCCGTCACGGCTGCCTACACGATGAGCACCTCCCAGGACCAGTGGTTCCCGGAGGTCGTCGGCCGGGCTCCGACGCTCGTGGACCGGATGCTCAGCGGCTACATGGGCCGGATGGCGCGCGTGGCGACCACCTCGTACGAGGTGTCCGCGGCCATGTGCAAGGTCATCACGCTCCAGGAAGACGCGAGCCGTCTCGTCCGCCCCGAGCTGCTTCTGGCCACGCTGAAGGGACCCGTCATGGAACCCCTGACCGGGCCGCCGCTGACCCCCGAGGAGAGCGCCTTCGTGGACTCCGTGGGCCCGCTCGCCGTGTGACGGCGGGCGCGGGTCCGACGGTTCGCGCTCCGGGCCTCCGCCCGATCGGTGTACGAGCGTCCGGGCAACCACCCGGCGTACGAGCATCCGGGGCGGCCGACGCACGAGCCGCCGTATCGGGCGCGGTCAGGACAGCTGTCGTACCGCGGTCGTCCGCGACTGGACCACGGCGTCGACGATCGGCGTGCGCACCGCCTTGGACAGGCTCAGCAAGGACGGCTGACCCGTGTCCAAGGACCGCGAAACGGCGGCCGGCCGTCGCACACGCGCGCTGACCGTGACCATCACATCGACGTCACCGACCGAGATGTCGATGGTGCCGGTATCCGGCACGGAAGTCGGAGTCTCGGCGAGAGCGGCCACGGCGACCATCGCCGCCGTCCCGATCACCTCGGCCTCGGCCGCGGAGGAGCCCGCGGCCATTGCGTCCCGGCAGGCAGTTTGCCGAACCTGGTCATCGAGCTGTCCGGCGAGCCGCTTGAGGCCGTCACGGATGGCGGTCTCCCGTGTGGTGAGGCGCAGTTCGACGTCGCCGAGCGTCCGCCACGACAGTTCCGTGACGCAGCGCCGGCCGCCGGTCGACCCCGCCAGCAGACGGAACAGCGGACGCAGACGCACGAGTGTGACGGCCGAGTCGATGCGCGGACCGACGAGAGGAAGGATGTAGCCGGCCGAGGCCAGACAGGAACCGACCGCCACCAGCGGCGCGACGCTCGTGCTGAGCCCGTCCCAGTGGTGTCCGAGCCAATGAGCGGTCAGCGCAACGGACTTGACGACGCTGTAGGCACTGGTGAAGAGCCAGCCGAGCACGAGCAGAGCCAACGAGCCCCGGGTCCAGCGCTTCACCTTCCCTATCCAGCTCCAGCACAACAGGGTTGTCGTCACCGCGGCCACCATGTGCGCCATCAGATAAAGCACGATCATCTCCCGGATGAACGGCGTCGAGGCGTAGTAGGTGTCGAAGTCGGCACGACGCTCGACCGGAGCGTCGCCCAGCGAGAACAGGACGCCCTCGGCAACGATCACTCCGAGGTAGCTGAACAGCCAGGCCCGGGACGTACGTCGCACCTGGACGGGGTCGCTGCCGCGCCAGTGCACGATGAGGATGAGGGAGGCCGCACCGAAGGCGGTCACCGCGCCGTAGGTCAACGGCGCCGCCATGTTCGGTATGCCCGTAAGGCTGTTGACGAGGGCGACGGTAGGCGGCGCACCGAGCACGAAGCAGAGGCCCGACAGCAGGATGACGGCACAGAACGACCGCTTGAGCGGGTCTCTGCGATGCCGACGCAGGTCGGGCAGTTGAGCGGCGAACCCCATCCAGAGGACGGCTGCGGCCAGGTAGTAGATCAGTCCGTTCACAGCGGCCCCAGAGGTGTGCGGGGGCCGGGTCCCCGGTGCGCGCCGGTGCGTGGGAAGGTTCCGGCCGTCGCCCTGTTCGCCGGGGCGTACTCGCCGTCGTCGCGCGCCGACATACGGATATCAGCCAGAAGTTGACCGCTCAAGGCCTTCTCCATCCTGCGACCGGTCCAGCGCCGCCCCCGCCCCGAAAACACCGCGAACCCCTGCTCCCCGCGTTCATGGGGCACAGGGACTCGTGCCCGAGTGGTCTCCGGGGCGAAGGTTCACCCGCGAGCGTGCCGTGCCCTTTCGGCCTCCTCATAGGTGTTCACCCTAGCCACCTCGGCGCCCGCTCGAACTGTCGTCGGTGCAAAAGCACACGTGTGGAAAGTGACTTCCGACCGCGCCCGGCTCCTGCCGAGTGGTCACTTCAGGGTGTATGTCCGGCTGTAGCGGCATCTGGACGGCGGTGTGTCCGCGGCCAAGAGGTCGAGCGGCCGGCGGATGCGGCGGCACGAGGGCCTTCCCCGCCCGGTCCCGTCTTGACGGGACCGGGCGGGGAAGGCGTCCTAGGCCGCACAAGTGTCAGCTCTTGGGCATGAGAACGGTGTCGACGATGTACACGTTGGCGTTGGCGGTCTTCACGTTGCCGCACACGACCTTGGCGGTGTCGTTGACGGTGTAGGACTCGCCCGAACCGGAGGTCATCAGCTTCGACTTCTCCAGGGTGGTGAAGGAGCCGTTCTCCAGGTCCTTCGGCGTCAGCTTCTGGCCCACGACATGGTAGGTGAGGATCTTCGTCAGCTGGGCCTTGTCGTTGAGGACCTTGTCCAGGGTCGCCTTCGGGATCTTGGCGAAGGCGTCGTTGGTCGGCGCGAACACGGTGATGTTCTGGGCGTTGTTGAGGGTGTCGACCAGACCGGCCTTCTTCACCGCCGTCACGAGGGTGGAGAGCGCCGGGTTATTGGAGGCGGCGGTGGCGACCGGGTCCTGGGCCATACCGTCGAAGGAGCCGGCGCCGTTCTTCGGCACCGCGGAACAGGCCGGGCCGAACGGCTGGTCCACGCTGCTCGCACTGCTGCCGGAGCCGCTCATGTCGTCGCCGGCCTTGGTGACCGGGGCCGACGCCTTGTCGGAGGAGTCGGACTTGCCCGAGTCACCGCTGCTGCCCGAGCAGGCGGTCAGGGCCAGGGGCAGAACGGCGGCAGCGGCGAGCAGGCCGGTGGTACGGCGGATACGGGTGTTCATCATTTCTCCTGTTGGAATGCGCAGCGGCATGCGGCTGCGTTCGGGGGTGTCACGGAAAAGCGGTTCGGAAAGGCGGTACGGAAGAGCGCAGGACGCCCGTGGTGAAGGGAGGGGTGGTCACTCGACGGTCACGACGACGGAATGCCGTCCGCTCGCGCCGTCGGGAATCGTGCGGGTGCGCCTGTCGGTCTGCACGGTGCCAGTGCGGTCGGTGGCCCGTACGGTGAGGGTGTGGCTGCCCCGGGTGGCCCGCCAGGGCAGGGACCACTGCCGCCAGGTGTCCCGGGTGTCCTCGGCGGCCAGGTGGGCTTCCTGCCAGGGTCCGTCGTCGATACGGACCTCGACCTTGTCGATGCCCCGGTGCTGAGCCCAGGCGACCCCGGCGACCATCACCGTGCCGGCGCCGGGCCGGGCGAAGGGCTTGGGGGTGTCGATGCGCGACTCGGTCTTGACCGGGGCCCTGCGCGCCCAGCCGCGTTTGACCCAGTAGGGGTCGTAGGCATCGAAGGTGGTGAGCTCGATGTCCTCGATCCACTTGCAGGCCGAGACGAAACCGTAGAGGCCCGGGACCACCATCCGCACCGGGAAACCATGTTCGAAGGGCAGCGGCTCGCCGTTCATGCCGAGGGCGAGCAGCGCGTCGCGGCCGTCCATGATGTCCTCGACCGGGCTGCCGATCGTCATGCCGTCCACCGAACGCGCCACCAGCTGATCCGCCGGGCCTCCCCGGGACGGAGGCCGCACACCGCACTCGGCCAGCAGACCGGCCAACCGCACGCCGATCCAACGGGCGTTGCCCACGTACGGGCCACCGACCTCGTTGGAGACACAGGTCAAGGTGATGTCCCGCTCGATCAGTTCCCTGCGCAGCAGGTCGCCGAAGGAGTAGGTGGCCGGACGGCGTACACCCTTGCCGTGGATACGCAGCCGCCAGGTGGTGGCATCCACCTTGGGCACCACCAGCGCGGTGTCCACCCGGTAGAAACTGTTGTTCGAGGTGACGAAGGGGCTGATCCCGGGGACGCGCAGCGCGGCCCTCCTGGACACCGGCTGCGCCGGTGACTCCGGTGGCGGCAGCACAAGGTCGTCACGTGAGGCAACCGCGTCCCGACCGCGCGAGGCGTTCAGCGACCGGCCGACCGCGCCCACTGCGACGGAGGCCGCGGCGGCGGACGCGGCCACCAGGACGAACCCCCGCCGGTCCCATCCCTCACACGCAGCCGGATCCGCTCCCGCACCCTCGGGCACCACCTCGTGCGAGGACGCCGGCGACCGCCCGGCCGCGGTCAGACGGCCTGCCAGAACGTACAGAAGCAGAGCCCCGGCAAAGGCTCCCGCGATAGAGGGCAGGGTGTCGGTGAGACCGGTGGAGTCGGGTCGGCCGGTGGCGGCTGCCGCCCCGACGGCCCCGAAGAGAAGGACCCCGGCGGCTCCGACTTGCCGGAACCGCACCGCCAGCGCACCCAGCACCAGAGCCAGCACGGCCAGCACGGCCAGAATGCCGAGCTGCAGTACGAGCTTGTCGTCGGTGCCGAAGTGACGGATCGCCCAGTCCTTGACCGGAGCGGGCGTTGCGTCGATGGATGCGCCGCCCACCGCGATGACCGGACTGGACTGCGGACGCACTCCCGCCGCGACCAGTTCGGCCACCGCCAGCGCGGTGAAGCCGGCCAGCGCCCCGCTCAGCGCACCCAGCGCCAGACGCGGCCGGCCCGGCCGTACTCGCCGGTCCTTCTCTTCGTCCCTCACGCTGGGAATCCGGTTCTGCGTGCCGGGCGGATTGGTCCCTCACCTGATCAGGTGAAAAGAGTTCCTGGACCAATCCGCCCTGCGTTCCGCAACGGATCTACCGCTTGCCCGCCGACGGACATCGCCGTCGACCGATCACCGTCCAGCACCGGGATCCGGACGGCGTTCCCCCCGCAGCACACCGATGAGCGCCGCCACCGTCCGTGCCATCGCCTCCCGTCCGACTGCCAGGTACTTCCGCGAGTCCACGGCATCGGGGCTGGCGGTGAGGAACTCCCGGATGGCGCCCGTCATCGCGATGTTCAGCGCCGTGCCGATGTTGACCTTGGCGATACCTCCTTCGACGGCCGCCCGGAGCTCCGTATCGGGCACGCCGGAGGAACCGTGCAGGACGAGGGGGACGCCGAGCGAGGCGGCCAGGCGCTCGAGCAGGTCGTGGTCGAGGGCCGCGGTCCGGGTGGTCATCGCGTGCGAGCTGCCGATCGCCACGGCCAGGGCGTCCACACCGGAGTCGGTCACGAAGGCGCGGGCCTCCATCGGGTCGGTACGGGCTCCGGGCGCGTGCGCGTCCCGCGGCGGCTCTCCGTTCTTGCCGCCGATCTCACCCAACTCGGCCTCGATCCAGAGCCCCTGGGCGTGCGCCCAGTCGGCGGCGGCCCGGGTCGCGGCGAGATTCTCCTCGTACGGCAGGCGCGACGCGTCGTACATGACGGAGCTGAACCCGGCACTGGGTGCCTGGCGCAGCAGTTCGTCGCTCTGTACGTGGTCGAGGTGCAACGCGACGGGCACGGAGGCCCGTTCGGCGGCGGCTGTCGCGGCGCGGGCCAGCGGGAGCAGCCGTCCGTGGCGGAACTTCACCGCGTTCTCGCTGACTTGGAGCACGACGGGCGCACCGGCCGATTCCGCACCCGCTATGACGGCCTCGACGTGTTCCAGGGTGATGACGTTGAACGCGGCGACGGCGGTCCGGGCCCCGGCGGTCCGGGCGACCAGTTCACCGGTTGCTGCGAGAGGCACAACTCCTCCTGCTCCATGGGGGATCGAGACAGCTCGGCGGCTTCGGCCGCATGAGCGGCTTCAGTGACCGAGAATCACCGAGCGGGTGAGGTGGCGGGGCCGGTCGGGATCGAGGCCGCGCGCCGCGGCGACGGCGACGGCGAGGCGCTGGACGCGGACGAGTTCGGCGAGCGGGTCGAGGCCGCCGTCCACCCACAGCCCGCCGGTCCCCCGGACCTGTTCGGCCAGCCCCTCGGGTGCCTCGCCGAGCATCCAGGTGGCGGTGCCCCGGGTCGTGATGCTGATGGGGCCGTGCCGGTACTCCATCGCCGGGTAGGCCTCGGTCCAGGCGAGGGACGCCTCCCGCATCTTGAGCCCGGCCTCGTTGGCGAGCCCGACGGTCCAGCCGCGCCCGAGGAAGGTGAACTGCGAGCAGCCGACGAGTTCTTCGGGCAGCGGGGTGCCGAGCGCGGCGCGCGCCTCCGCGACGACGGCGTCGCCGTGCAGGCCGAGATGGGCGCGGAGCAGGGTGAGTGCGGTGGTCGCGAAGCGGGTCTGCACGACGGACCGTTCGTCGGCGAAGCCGAGCACGACGACGTCGTCCGCGGACTTCATCACGGGTGTGTCCGGATCGGCGGTGACCGCGGTCGTACGTGTGTGTCCGCGCAGCCGTCCGAGCAGTTCGAGCACCTCGGTGGTCGTCCCGGAGCGCGTCAGGGCGACCACGCGGTCGTACGAGCGGCCCGCGGGGAACTCCGAGGCCGCGAAGGCGTCCGTCTCCCCCTGCCCTGACTGTTCGCGCAGTACGGCCGCGGCCTGCGCCATGAAGAACGACGTGCCGCACCCCACGATCGCGACGCGTTCCCCCGCCGCCGGCAGCGCGGCTTCGTGCACGGCCGCCTCGTCGGCGGCACGTGTCCAGCACTCGGGCTGGCTGCTCAGCTCGTCCTCGACATGCGTCATGCCGTACCCCTCCCACCGGTGCTTGTTTCTGCAAGATATAGCGAGCTTTTGAGCACAATCAAGCATCTTGATGGAAGTGGGGTTGGCAACTGTTGCCTGTTGACTGTGCGTAAGTGCGTTCTGGCGTGCGTGAGTGAGTGTTGACGGTTTCCGCTCGTACGAGGTCTGGGAGGGAACGGGGGTTCCTGTCTCGAATGCGTGACCTCTACGGATGATGGTCGTTGGATGGGTGACGGGCTGTTCGGTCCGGACGGGGCTGGGGTGAGCGGGTTGGGTGGTCTGAGGTCGGTGGCGGCGTCGTTCGTGGTGCCCGGCCCGTCGGGTGTCGCGGTCCGGGACCGGCTCAAGGGCCTCACCAGCCAGGACGAGAGGGTGCTGCGACTGGTCGGCGACCACCTGGGTTCACTCGCCGCGCGGGATCTGAAGGCGCGGTGCGCGGTCGGCCTGGAGCACGGCAGCGAGTCGTGGGCGGCGCGTAAGCGGGAGCTGACCAGTCTGTCGTCGTCGCGGTGGGCGGGGTCGCTGACGAAGGCCACCCATGACCAGTGGGCGCTGGCCCGGCGCGGCCAGCACGCGCACATCCGGCAGCTCGAAGCCGGAGTGGACACGATCCGGCACCGGCTGTCCCTCCCCCTCGGGGAGAAGGGTTCGAAGCGGGCTCCGGGCGGTTACCGCAGCCGGCGGGAGTGGCATGCCAAGACCCGGCGCCTGCGGGTGCTGGAGGACCGGCTGGAGCGGGCACGGGCGGACTGGGTGGCCGGTCGGGTGCGGGTGGTACGGGGCGGGAAACGACAGCTCAACACCCGCCACCACCTTCAACAGGCACAGCTCAGCGAGGAGGCGTGGCGAGCTGGATGGGAGGCGGCGCGCCGGTTTTTGCAGGCGGACGGCGAGTCCGGCAAGCGCTACGGCAACGAGACCATCCGGATCAGCCCCGACGGGCAGGTCAGCATCAAACTCCCCACCCCGCTCACCCACCTCGCCAACGCCCCGCACGGCCGCTACGTCCTCACCGCGCGGGTGTCGTTCGCGCACCGGGGCGAGATGTGGCGCGACCGCGTCGGAGCGAACCGGGCGGTGGCGTACCGCATCCACGAAGACGTCCAGCGTCGGCGCTGGTATCTGACCGCCTCCTGGACCATCCCACCCGCCCCCACCGTGCCCCTGGCCGCCGTGCGGGCTGGTGGGCTGGTCGGGGTGGACACCAACGCCGATCATTTGGCGGCCTGGCGGCTGGATGTGCACGGCAATCCGGTCGGTGCCCCGCGCCGCTTCGACTACGACCTCACGGGCACCGCCGAGCACCGCGACGCCCAGGTACGCCACGCCCTGACCCGCCTGCTGCACTGGGCCCGGCGCCATCAGTTGGCGATCGCCATCGAGGACCTCGACTTCACCGCGGAGACCAGCCGGGAGAAACACGGCCGCCGCAAACACTTCCGCAAGCTGATCTCCGGCATGCCCGTGGCCCGACTGCGCGCCCGGCTGGTGTCGATGGCCGCCGAACTCGGTGTTCCGCTGGTGGCGGTCGATCCCGCCTACACCAGCAGGTGGGGCGCCCAGCACTGGCACAAACCCCTCACCAGCAGCAAACGCACCACCACCCGCCACGACGCTGCCGCCGTGGCCATCGGAAGACGCGCCCTGGGGCACCCGATCAGGCGTCGGACGGCACCGCCCCGTACCCACCAGCGTGATGGGTACGGGCATCGGACCGTCCAGGCCCGACCGGAAACCCCAAGGCGTGAGGGACCCCGCCCCCGTGTTCCCGGACCACGGACACGATCCGTGCCGCCCGGACGCGGAACGAACGCGGGCAACCAGAACGCCCAACACCGTCCGGGGCGTTCGACTGAGCAGGAGACCTGGCAACAGGACTCACTCCCGCTCAGTCCATAGGAACGGTGCGTTAGGGTCGCGGAGGACCGAGGAACGGAGGGCCCTGATGTCGCGGGACGCCCGGTGGAAGGCGCTGCTGGAACTGCTGGTGGAGCAGGGCCGCCTGGATGTCGAGGAGGCGGCGGCGCGACTGGAGGTCTCGGCGGCGACGATCCGGCGCGACTTCGACCAGCTCGCCGAGCAGCAGATGCTCGTGCGCACCCGGGGCGGAGCGGTCGTGCACGGCGTCTCCTACGAACTGCCCCTGCGCTACAAGACCGCACGGCACGCCTCGGAGAAGCAGCGCGTCGCGAAGGCGGTGGCCGACCTCGTCACCCCGGGCGAGGCGGTGGGTCTCACCGGCGGCACCACGACGACCGAGGTGGCCCGCGCCCTCGCCGTACGCCCGGACCTGACCTCGGGTTCCCCCGCGCTGACCGTGGTCACGAACGCGCTGAACATCGCGAACGAGCTCGCCGTGCGCCCCCAGTTCAAGATCGTGGTGACCGGCGGGGTCGCCCGGCCGCAGTCCTACGAACTGATCGGGCCGCTGGCGGACGCCGTGCTCAAGCAGATCACCCTGGATGTCGCGGTGCTCGGCGTGGTCGCGTTCGACGCCGCGCACGGCGCCGCGGCCCACGACGAGGCGGAGGCCGCGATCAACCGCCTTCTGTGCGAACGGGCCGAGCGCGTGATCGTCGCCGCCGACTCCAGCAAACTGGGGCAGCGCGCGTTCGCCCGCATCTGCGCGGCCGAGTCGGTGGACACGCTCGTCACGGACACGGCGGCGGGACCCGAGACGATCCGGCGGTTCGAGGAAGCGGGGATCGAGGTCATGGCCGTATGACCTTCCCGCACCTCCCCCGGACGGTCGCCACCATGTGAGCGACAGGGCTCGACGGACGGCACCGACGCGCTCGCCCGGCCGGGATCCACACGGCCCAGGCAGCCGGTACGGGCCTGCCCGACGGCCCGTCGGAGCCGCCGCGGCAGTCGGCAGGGGCCTGCCCGACGGCACCGACCCGCTTCGCAGGGCCGGGATCCACCCGGCCGCGGCGCTCGGCACGGGCCTGCCCGACGGCTCCGACCCGCCTCGCGGGGCCGGGCGTCCCGACAACCGCAAACGCGGTCGAACACTCCTGCCCAGCGACCCTCCCGTGCGCGCCGCACGGCCTCCGAGGCCCTTCCCCGCGGGCGCCGGCCCGCGTCCCGGCCCGCGTGCGCGTGCCCCTGCCGGCCGACAGGGAGCCCGGTCGGCGATCAGAAGAGAGGGCCGGTTACCATATGAGCGCCGCCTAGCTCGAAAGATGATTCCTGTGACTGTCAACGACGACGCGTTCACCAACTGGAAGACCCGCGAAGAGATCGCGGAATCGATGATCCCGATCATCGGGAGGCTGCACCGGGAGCAGGACGTCACCGTCCTCCTGCACAGCCGCTCCCTGGTGAACAAGTCGGTAGTGAGCATCCTGAAGACCCACCGCTTCGCCCGGCAGATCGCCGGCGAGGAGCTGTCGGTCACCGACACGCTGCCGTTCCTCCAGACGCTGACCACGCTCGACCTCGGACCGTCCCAGATCGACATCGGCATGCTCGCCGCGACGTACCGGGCCGACGACCGCGGCCTGTCCGTCGCGGAGTTCACCGCCGAGGCGGTCTCCGGCGCCACCGGCGAGAACAAGATCGAGCGCCGCGAGGGGCGTGACGTCGTCCTCTACGGGTTCGGCCGCATCGGCCGCCTGATCGCCCGGCTGCTCATCGAGAAGACCGGCTCCGGCAACGGCCTCCGACTGCGCGCCATCGTCGTGCGCCAGGGCGGCGACCAGGACATCGTCAAGCGCGCCTCGCTGCTGCGCCGCGACTCCATCCACGGCCAGTTCCAGGGCACGATCACCGTCGACGAGGCGAACAGCACGATCGTCGCCAACGGCAACGAGATCAAGGTCATCTACGCCAACGACCCGTCCGAGATCGACTACACGGCGTACGGCATCAAGGACGCCATCCTCGTCGACAACACCGGCAAGTGGCGCGACCGCGAGGGCCTCTCGAAGCACCTGCGCCCCGGAATCGACAAGGTCGTCCTCACGGCGCCGGGCAAGGGCGACGTCCCCAACATCGTGCACGGCGTCAACCACGACACGATCAAGCCGGACGAGCAGATCCTGTCCTGCGCCTCCTGCACCACCAACGCGATCGTGCCGCCGCTCAAGGCGATGGCGGAGGAGTACGGCGTTCTGCGCGGCCACGTGGAGACCGTCCACTCGTTCACCAACGACCAGAACCTGCTGGACAATTACCACAGCTCCGACCGCCGGGGCCGCTCCGCGCCGCTCAACATGGTCATCACCGAGACGGGTGCCGCCTCCGCGGTCGCCAAGGCGCTGCCCGACCTCAAGGCGCCGATCACCGGCAGCTCGATCCGGGTTCCGGTGCCGGACGTCTCGATCGCGATCCTCAGCCTGCGCCTGGGGCGCGCGACCACGCGCGACGAAGTCCTGGACTACCTCCGCAACGTGTCGCTGACCTCGCCGCTCAAGCGCCAGATCGACTTCATCAGCGCCCCCGACGCGGTGTCCAGCGACTTCATCGGCTCGCGCCACGCCTCGATCGTGGACGCCGGCGCCACCAAGGTCGAGGACGACAACGCGATCCTCTACCTCTGGTACGACAACGAGTTCGGCTATTCCTGCCAGGTCATCCGTGTCGTCCAGCACGTCTCCGGGGTGGAGTACCCCACGTTCCCGGCCCCGGCGGTCTGAGCCGGAAACGATGAGCGGTTCGCCGTCCGAGCGGGCGGGACGGTGAACCGCCCGGCCACGAGGGGTGGTCGGCCGGGCCGGGGCGCCCGCCGGAGCGAGCGGGGTCGCCGTCGCCTCCGACCCCGGGTACGGGCCCGCTGCCCGGACCGCCCGCGATCGGGTTCACGGCCGACCGGCTGCTCCCCACCGGCGGCGCTCACGCGCCTCGCGGCACCGGCGGCCGCGGCCGCGCCGATCGGTTTCGCGGCGCACCGCACCGCTGCAGGGCGGCAAAAGGGCACCCGGCCGACCGCCCGCGTCGGGCACACTCTCGGCATGGAGATTCGGGAGTACGTGGAAACCCTGGACCGGGAGGGCCGGTCGCTGGCCGCCGCCGCGGAGAAGGCGGGCGTCGACGCCGACGTCGTGACGTGTGCCGACTGGCAGGTCAGGGATCTGCTGCGGCACACGGGCATGGTCCACCGCTGGGCCACCGCGTTCGTCGCCGAGGGGCACACCTCGTACCACCCCGACGGCGGCCTGCCGGACCTGGACCACGACGAACTGCTGACCTGGTTCCGCGACGGCCACCGCCGGCTCGTGGACACACTGGCCGACGCCTCGCCGGACCTTCGGTGCTGGAGCTTTCTTCCGGCGCCCTCGCCGCTGGCCTTCTGGGCCCGCCGACAGGCGCACGAGACCACGGTGCACCGCGTCGACGCGGAGTCGGCGCTCGGCGGGGAACCCACCTCCGTCGCACCGGACTTCGCGGTCGACGGGATCGACGAGTTGCTGCGCGGATTCCACGGGCGCGAGAAGAGCGCGGTCCGCACCGAAGTGCCCCGCGTGCTGCGGGTACGCGCCACGGACCGCCCGGACGCCGTGTGGACCGTACGCCTGTCGTCCGAGGCGCCGCACAGCGAACGCGGCGATCACCCGCCCACGGGCCCGGACTCCGGCGAAGCCGCGGACGTGGACTGCGAGTTGGCGGGACCGGCCGCACACCTGTACCTGGCACTGTGGAACCGCGTCCCGTTCCCGGCCGTGACGGGCGACGCCGCGCTCGCCACGCTGTGGCGGGAGAAGTCCGCCGTCACCTGGAGCTGACACCCGTCCGGTGTCCGGGCCTCCGGGACGGCCCGCGAGGCCGACCGGAGGGCCCGCTCAACCGCCGGACGCCACCCGACCGCCGGCCAGCATCCGGGCCAGCACCGCCCGCTGCAACGGCAGTACCTCGCCGTGCAGTTCGCGGCCCCTCGGCGTGAGGCAGACCCGCACGCCCCGGCGGTCCTCGGGGCACATCCCCCGCGTCACGAGACCGTCCTTCTCCAGGCGTCCGATCAGGCGGGACAGGGCGCTCTGACTGAGGTGGACCCGCTCGGAGATCTCCTGGACGCGGAAGCCCGCACCACCGTCCGCCGCGGTGCCCGCGATCAGCAGGTCGAGGACCTCGAAGTCGCTGGCTCCCAGGCCGCGCGGATGCAGCGCACGGTCGAGCTCGCAGAGGGTGCGGGCATGCACCGTCAGGATGTCGCGCCACTGGTCCACGAGCCCTCGCTCGGCATTCTCGGCCGCCATGCCCGCACCGTAGCAAAGAACCAACTTTGTTGCATCGGAATTAAATGCGCTTGCATTGAATGCATGTGCATGTACTGTCGTCGCCATGACCTCTCCGCTCACCCACCCCGCTCCGGGCCGCTGGACCCCCCGGCTGTGGGGCACCCTGCTCGTGCTCTGCGCCGCGATGTTCCTGGACGCGCTGGACGTGTCGATGGTCGGCGTGGCACTGCCGTCCATCGGCTCCGAACTGCACCTCTCCACCTCGACGCTCCAATGGGTCGTCAGCGGCTACATCCTGGGGTACGGCGGGCTGCTGCTCCTCGGCGGACGCACCGCCGACCTGCTGGGCCGCCGCCAGGTGTTCCTCGTGGCCCTCGCGGTGTTCGCGCTCGCCTCGCTGCTCGGCGGTCTCGTCGACTCCGGCCCCCTGCTGATCGCCAGCCGTTTCATCAAGGGTCTGAGCGCCGCGTTCACCGCGCCCGCGGGCCTGTCGATCATCACCACGACGTTCGCCGAGGGCCCGCTGCGCAATCGCGCGCTCTCCATCTACACCACCTGCGCCGCCACCGGATTCTCCATGGGCCTGGTCCTGTCCGGCCTGCTCACCGAGGCAAGCTGGCGGCTGACCATGCTGCTTCCCGCGCCCATCGCCGTCGTCGCCCTGTTCGCCGGCCTGAAGCTCATCCCGCGCAGCGAGCGCGAGAAGAACCACGGCGGTTACGACATCCCGGGCGCCGTCATCGGCACCGCCTCGATGCTGCTGCTCGTCTTCACCGTCGTCCAGGCACCCCAGGCCGGCTGGGGATCGGCCCGCACCCTGCTGTCCTTCCTCGCCGTCGCCGTCCTGCTCACCGTCTTCGCCCGCATCGAGCGGCGCAGCCCGAGCCCGCTGATCCGGCTCGGCGTGCTGCGCTCCGGCAGCCAGATCCGGGCCCAGCTCGGCGCGATGGCGTTCTTCGGCTCGTACGTCGGCTTCCAGTTCCTGGTCACGCTGTACATGCAGTCGCTGCTGGGCTGGTCGGCCCTGCACACCGCGCTCGCCTTCCTCCCGGCCGGCGCGCTGGTGGCGCTGTCCTCCACGAAGGTCGGGGCCGTCGTCGACCGGTTCGGCACACCCCGGCTCATCGCGGCGGGCTTCGCCCTGATGGTCGCCGGGTACGCGCTGTTCCTGCGCGTCGACCTCGCCCCGGTGTACGCGACCCTCGTCCTGCCGACCATGCTGCTGATCGGCGCCGCATGCGCCCTGGTCTTCCCCTCCCTCAACATCCAGGCGACCAACGGGGTCGAGGACCACGAGCAGGGCATGGTCTCGGGCCTGCTCAACACGTCTGTCCAGGTCGGCGGCGCGATCTTCCTGGCGATCGTGACGGCCGTCGTCACCGCGAGCTCCTCCGCCGGGTCCTCGCCGCAGGACGTCCTCGACAGCTACCGGACCGGCCTGATGGTGGTGACCGGCATCGCCCTGGCGGGGCTGCTGATCACGCTGCCCGGGCTGCGCGCCCGGCGGGCCCGGGAGACGGTCGTCGTCGCCCGGTCCGGACGCCCCGGCCCGGCCGGCCCGGCCGACCTGTCGGCTCCGTCCGGCCGGCCGGATGCGGAGCCGGGGCCCGGGCCGGAGCGGGTCGCCGTCCGCGATCGGTGACGGCCTTCGACGCGCGCGCCCGGTGGGGGTCCTTGCCCCGCCGGGCGCACGGCTGTTGACTCACGTCATGAATAACAACGGGGAGTACGAAGGCAGTTGCCGCAGCGAGCCGGACGCCGCGCCGGGGCGGCGGACCCAGGCCCGACGGGACGCCGTCACCGTCGAGATCGGATACGCCCTGGCCAGCGCGGCGTTCGTCGCGGCGGTCGCCTTCGGGGTCGTCACCGGGCCCGCCCTCGTCCTGGACCTGTCGTCCGGCGCGGTGCACGCGCTCGTCACCGTGGGCGGCGCGCTGGCCGCCGTCGTGTTCGCGCTCCGGGTCGCCACCGTGCTGTACCGCTTCCGCCAGGGGGACGCCGTGCCTCAGCCCAGCCAGCCGGGCCGCACGAGCCCCGACTCATAGGCGAGCACGACCAGTTGGGCGCGGTCGCGGGCCCCGAGCTTCACCATCGTCCGGCTGACATGGGTCTTGGCCGTGAGCGGGCTGACGACCAGGCGGCGGGCGATCTCGTCGTTCGAGAGTCCGATACCGACCAGCGCCATCACCTCCCTTTCCCGCTCGGTGAGTTCGGCCAGGGACGCGGCCGGCTCGGGCTCCTTGGAACGAGCCGCGAACTCGGAGATCAGCCGACGTGTCACCCCGGGCGAGAGCAGGGCGTCACCGTCGACCACCGCCCGCACCGCGCGCAGCAGTTCATCGGGCTCGGTGTCCTTGACCAGGAAGCCGGAAGCACCGGAGCGGATGGCCTCGAAGACGTACTCGTCGAGCTCGAACGTGGTGAGCATGACCACCTTCACGTCCCCGAGATCCGCGTCGCCGGTGATGTGCCGCGTGGCGGCGAGGCCGTCCAGCACCGGCATCCGGATGTCCATCAGGACGACGTCCGGGCGCAGTTCACGGACCGCGCGCACCGCGGCCTCGCCGTCGGCGGCCTCCCCGGCCACCTCGATGTCCGGCTGCGCGTCGAGCAGCGCCTTGAAACCCGCCCTGACCAGCAACTGGTCGTCGGCGAGCAGGACACGGATCACCGGTTCTCCTCCTTGGCCTTCCACGGCAGCACGGCCAGCACCCGAAACCCTCCGTCGTCACGCGGACCGGCCTCGATCGTGCCACCCAGGGCGGCCGCCCGCTCCCGCATCCCCGCGAGTCCGTTGCCGCTTCCGCCCGCGTCCGCGCGGGTGGCAGGACCGTCGTCGTCGATCCGCAGCCGCAGCACCCCCTCCGCGTGATCGAACCGCACCCGCGCCCGGCGCGACCCCGAATGCCGTACGACATTGGTGAGCGCCTCCTGGACGATGCGGAACGCGGCGAGGTCGGTGCCGGGGGCCGGCGCCGGGACCTCGCCCTCGATCTCGACCGTGAGACCGGCGCTCGCCGCCTGCTCGACCAGTTCGGGCAGCCGGTCGAGCCCGGGAGCGGGCGCGCGGGGCGCCTCCCCCGGTGCCCGCAGGGTGTCGAGGACCTGCCGGACCTCGCCGAGCGCCTCCTTGCTGGCCGCCTTGATGGTGGTGAGCGCCGTACGCGCCTGTTCGGGGTCGGAGTCGAGGAGCGCGAGACCGACGCCCGCCTGGACATTGATGACCGAGATGCTGTGTGCCAGCACGTCGTGCAGTTCCCGGGCGATCCGCAGCCGCTCCTCGTCGGCGCGCCGCCGGGCCGCCTGCGCGCGCTCGGCCCTTTCCCGGCTCCACTGCTCCCGGCGCACCCGCACCAGCTCCGCCAGCGCCACCACCGCAACGACCCAGGTGGTGATGACGATCTCCTGCATCCACGAAGGGGAGCGGTCGCCGGCCGGGGGCAGCCGGCGGTACAGCCAGTGGGCGACCAGGAGATGCCCCGCCCACAGCAGGCCGACCGCCGTCCAGGCCGCCCTGCGGTGCCCGGCGACCACGGCACTGAAGCAGGCCACCGCGACGGGGAGGAAGACCGGCCCGTAGGGATATCCCGCGGCCACATAGGCCAGGGCCACCGCGGCCGTGCCGAACACGACGAACACGGGGTACCGCTGCCGCCAGAGCAGCAGACCGGAGCCGACCAGGAGGAGCGCCCTGGAGAAGGGGTCCAGAGCGAGCCGGTCCCCGTGCTGGGCGTGGGCCGCGAAGCCGGAGCCGATGAGCACGAAAGCGGTCAGCAGCAGCGTGGAACGCCACGGCCATCGCGCGCGGCGCCCCTCGTCGTGCCGGCGGTCCCACCCCGGCGGCCCGTGCCACCGGCGCGGTGGACCGCCCCACGCCGGCGCCCCGGGAGTGTGCTGCTCTTCCATGGCCGTCACGCTAGACGCCCGGCCGCGACGACGGCGTCCGCCGGGCGAGGTGATCACCCGTACTCCCCACGGAGTACGACCCCGTCGAGACCCGGCCCGCGCCGGCGCCCCGTGCCGAGTGCGGTCCGCGTCCGCGGCCTACGCCGAGTGCGGCCCCGCGGCCGTCTCGCCCGGCTCCGGATACACCAGCCCCACGTCGTGCGCGAGCCGCCCCACGGCATGCCGGAAGAACGGCTCGCGGTCCTCCACGACCCGGTTGAACTGGCCGAACAGCTCGAACCCGATCAGCCCGTAGAGCTGCGCCCACGAGGCCACCAGAGCCACCACCACCTCGGGCGGCAGATCCGGGGCGAGATCGGCGGCCATCCGCTGCGCCTCGGTCTTCAGTCCGGCGGGCAGCGGTGTACGGGCCAGGCCCTTGCCCCGGTGCGCGTCCCGGACGACCCCGATCAGGAGCACCCCGACCCGGGCCGCGGACGGAACGGTCTCCTGCGGCGCGACATACCCGGGGACGGGGGAACCGTAGATGAGCGCGTACTCGTGCGGGTGCTCCAGTGCCCAGCGCCGCGCCGCCGTGCACACGGTGGTCCAGCGCTCCCGGGGTCCGGCCGCGGCCACCTCGGCGTGCGCCGACTCGGCGGCCTCGCCGAGGGAGTCGTAGGCGTCGATGATGAGCGCGGTCAGCAGGTCGTCCCGGCTGGGGAAGTAGCGGTAGAGCGCGGAGGAGACCATCCCCAGCTCACGGGCGACGGCCCGCAGCGAGAGTTTGGCGGCTCCCTCCGCGGCGAGCTGTCTGCGCGCCTCGTCCTTGATGGCCGCCGTGACCTCGATCCTGGCTCGGGCACGTGCCCCTCGCGCGGTACTCATACGGTGCAGTGTCCCACGTTTTCAGAGCAGTGCACACAAACGAGAGCGGCGATCCGAAAACAGATCGATGCTCTCCAGAGCGATCGGCGGCCACAAAGGAGATCGGCGCACAAAAACGAGAGCACTGCTCTTGCATTGAGACACCGATCCGGTGCAGACTCTTCTCGAGCGAGAGCAGTGCTCACAAAACAGATCGGCGCTCTCGCCGCACGGCCCGCAGATGCCACGCACCCCGCAGGCCCTGCACGCCCCACCCGCTCCCTCGCAGACCCCGCAGACCCCGAGAGGTAACCATGTCCACGCACGTCCAGAAGCCCGGCTGGTTCACCGTCAACGTCTTCAACCGCGCCGTCGCCTGGATCACCAGGCGCGGACTCAGCGTCTGGGGCTCGCGTGTCCTGGCCGTCCGGGGCCGCAAGAGCGGCGAGTGGCGGACGACCCCGGTCAATCTGCTCACCGTGGACGGCGAGCAGTACCTCCTCGCACCCCGCGGCCACGTCCAGTGGACGCACAACATGCGGGCGGCCGGCGGGGGCGAGCTGCGCCTGGGCAAGAAGGTCGACACCTTCACGGCCGTGGAGGTCGCCGACGACGACAAGGTGCCGCTGCTGCGCGCCTACCTCAAGCGCTGGAAGGCCGAGGTCGGCGTGTTCTTCGGCGGTGTCGGCCCCGACTCGCCCGACGAGGAGCTGCGGCGCATCGCCCCCGACCACCCGGTCTTCCGGATCACGCTCGAGAGCTGACACCGGCCGCGGCCGCCCGTTCCGGGGCTCGCGGCCGCGAGCCGGCGCCGACCGTCCCCGCTACCGGGATTCATTCGCGGTGCTCCGGCCTTCGGGCCGGGGTGAAGCAAATCCCGTGGTGACGACGCGGAGCGTCGCGGTGACATTCCGGCGGAGCCGGACCTTGCCCGGTGACGGTGACGGATCGCGCGTGTGTGTGTTCCTGGTGACGTCACGGGTTCGACATGCCTGGTGTGATCGCCGTGCAGCTTCGGTACGGCTTTCGTCTGTACCCGGACGCCGGTCAGCGGACCGCGTTGGCGAGGGCGTTCGGGTGCGCGCGGGTCGTGTTCAACGACGCGGTCCGCGGAAGGCCGGAATCCTCGCCCCTCAGGGCGAGGAGCATGTCAGTCCTGCGCCCCCTCGGCCACCGGGGGCCGCCGGTCCAGGGCGGTCAGGGCACGCCCGACCATCGGATGGGTCCGGACGATCTCCCCCAGCGTGGTGGAGCCGCGGGTGATGCCCGTGAAGGCCTTCCACACCGGGCGCAGGCCGGTGAGCCCCGCGTGGAACGTGCCCGGACGACGCTCGAAAGCCGCGAGCAGCCGCTTGCCGACGCTCATCTCGACGCCGAGCCCCGCCTTGATCGCGAAGGCGTAGTTCAGCGCCTGCCGCCGGGCGTCCACCGCGTCGTGCGCCTCGGCGATCCGCACCGCCCACTCGCCGGCGAGCCGCCCGGAACGCAGCGCGAACGAGATGCCCTCACGGGTCCAGGGTTCGAGCAGTCCGGCCGCGTCGCCGCAGACGAGCACCCGGCCGCGCGACAGCGGCGAGTCCTCGGCCCGGCAGCGCGTCAAATGGCCCGAGGAGATGGCCGGTTCGAAGCCGGCGAGGCCGAGCCGGGCGATGAAGTCCTCCAAGTACCGCTTGGTGGCGGCGCCTTCGCCGCGTGCGGAGATCACGCCGACGGTGAGCGTGTCACCCTTGGGGAAGACCCAGCCGTAACTGCCGGGCATGGGGCCCCAGTCGATCAGGACACGCCCGCGCCAGTCCTCGGCGACCGTCTCCGGCACCGGGATCTCGGCCTCCAGGCCGAGATCGACCTGGTCGAGCTTCACCCCGACATGCGCTCCTATCCGGCTGGCGCTGCCGTCGGCACCGACCACGGCACGCGCCAGGATCGTCTCTCCGCCCTGCAGGACCACGGCCACGGTGCGCCGGTCCGGCACCGCCGAACCGTGCTGCTCGACACGCGAGACGGTCGCGCCCGTGCGCAGTTCGGCGCCCGCCTTCTGCGCGAACTCGACGAGCTGCTGGTCGAACTCCGGGCGGTTGATCAGCCCGAACAGCATGTGCCGGGACCGGCGGGTGCGGGCGAACCGGCCGTCCATGGAGAAGGTGACCGCGTGCACCCGGTCTCTGAACGGCAGCTCGAAGCCGGGTGGCAGCGCGTCGCGCGAGGGGCCGATGATGCCGCCGCCGCATGTTTTGTAGCGGGGCAGTTCGGCTTTCTCCAGCAGCAGGACACTGCGTCCCGCGACCGCTGCCGCGTAAGCGGCCGAGGCGCCCGCCGGCCCCGCGCCGACGACCACGACGTCCCACACCTGCTGTTCGTCGTCCGCCGCACGCCGCTCGTCGTCCGCCGAAGAGTTCTCGCTGCTCACGTTGGTCTACTGCTCCCAGTCCAGCCGTCTGCCGCACCTGTCCCCCGCATCCTACGGCGGGCATCACCGCAGGCCGCTGTGGGAGGATCGGCAACGGATGCGTCCTGTACACCAGTCCGCATCATTCGATCATCTGTACACAGAAGTACAACGTCGCACCTACAAGGAGCGTGCCCATGTCGTCGAATCCGGTCGCGGAGACCGTCGCCTCGCTCATGCCCCGGGCGAAGGCGGAGCTCGCCGAGCTGGTGGCTTTCAAGTCGGTGGCGGACTTCGACCAGTATCCGAGGAGCGAGAGCGAGGGCGCCGCGAACTGGATCGCGGACGCGCTGCGCTCCGAGGGCTTCCAGGACGTGGCCCTGCTCGACACCCCGGACGGCACGCAGTCGGTGTACGGCTTCCTGCCGGGTCCCGAGGGCGCGAAGACGGTCCTGCTGTACGCGCACTACGACGTGCAGCCGCCGCTGGACGAATCCGCCTGGACAACGCCTCCGTTCGAGCTGGTGGAGCGCGACGGCCGCTGGTACGGGCGGGGCAGCGCCGACTGCAAGGGCGGTGTCGTCATGCATCTGCTGGCGCTGCGTGCCCTGAAGGCGAACGGCGGCGTCCCGGTGCACGTGAAGGTCATCGTCGAGGGTTCGGAGGAGCAGGGCACCGGCGGTCTCGAGCGGTACGCCGAGGCGCACCCGGAGCTGCTGACCGCCGACACCATCGTCATCGGTGACGCCGGCAACTTCCGGGCGGGCCTGCCGACGGTCACGGCGACCCTGCGCGGCATGACCCTCGTACGGGTGCAGGTGGACACCCTCGAAGGGAACCTGCACTCGGGACAGTTCGGTGGCGCGGCGCCCGACGCGCTGGCGGCGCTGATCCGCGTCCTGGACTCGCTGCGGGCCGAGGACGGCTCGACGACCGTGGACGGCCTGGCGGGCGACTCCGCGTGGGACGGTCTGCAGTACGCGGAGCAGGCGTTCCGCGAGGACGCCAAGGTGCTCGACGGGGTGGAGCTCATCGGCTCCGGCGCGGTCGCCGACCGGGTCTGGGCGCGCCCGGCCGTCACCGTGCTGGGGATCGACTGCCCGCCGGTGGTCGGCGCGACGCCGTCGGTGCAGGCGGGTGCCCGTGCGTTGATCAGCCTGCGGGTGCCGCCGGGCGTCGACGCGGTCGAGGCGACGAAGCTGCTGGAGGCGCACGTCGAGGCGCACACGCCGTGGGGCGCGCGGGTGAGCACCGAGCCGATCGGACAGGGCCAGGCGTTCCGCGCCGACACCTCCAGCCCCGCTTACGCGTCGATGGCGGAGGCCATGGCGGTCGCCTACCCGGGCCAGGAGATGCAGTCGGCGGGCATGGGCGGCTCGATCCCGCTGTGCAACACGCTGGCCTCGCTGTACCCCGAGACGGAGATCCTGCTCATCGGCCTGAGCGAGCCGGAGGCGCAGATCCACGCGGTGAACGAGAGCGTCTCGCCGGACGAGCTGGAGCGCCTGTCGGTCGCGGAGGCGCTGTTCCTGCGGAACTACGCGGCGAGCTGACCGTCCCCGTCCCCATCCACAGACACGGCCAGGGCCCGCGCCACCAGGCGCGGGCCCTGGCCGTGTCCGGTCGCCCACCGCGCGAGAACCCTTCCCGGAGGACCGGCCCGGGCACGAGAGGCTTCACGCCGGGGCACCGGCGAAGCGACGGTTCCGGCGGCCTCCGCCCCGGCCGGGCGACGGTGCCGGAAGCCTCCGCGCCGGCAGAGGTACAACCCCCTGTCAGCCGAGCGGCACTCCCGCCTCCAGGTACAGCGCCGCACCGCGCTCGCGGGCCCGCAGGGCCCAGCGGAGCCGTTCGTAGCGCACGGGCGGCATCAGGTCGGCCGCTTCCTGCTCGGTGACGAAGCGCCAGCCGCGCAGTTCCGGTCCGGGGAGCAGGAGCCCCCGGACGGCCTGTTCGTCGAGGCGGCCGCCGTCGAAGAGGAGCCGCAGACCGCCGTAGCCGGGCGGTGCGGGCGACTCCCAGTCGACGACGAGCAGCGCGGGCACCTCGTCGAGGGTGATGCCGGTCTCCTCGGTGACCTCGCGCATGCCGGCGCGGGCGGGGGCCTCTCCGGCCTCGACGACCCCGCCGGGGAACTCCCATCCCGCCTTGTACGTCGGGTCCACGAGCAGGACCCGGTCGTTCTCGTCGAAGAGGAGCACCCCGGCGGCGACCGTCTCGGCGGTGGGTTCCGGGGTCTGCACGATGTCGCACACGGGTGCCTCCCCGCTGCGTACGGCCTCGGCGACGCGCACGGCGGTGTCGTACGGGGTGAGCGCGCTGGTGTCCACGGGGTGGGCGTCGGCGGCGAGCCAGGAGAGCGCGGCCCGGTAGGGCTCGATGTGGTCGTAGGACCACTGGCGCACCCGCATCTCGCCGTCGGGCAGGTCCGGGGGCACCTCCCGGCCCGCTATCCGCTCCCGCAGGATCGTTTCCGCCGGGGCGAGGAGCACATGGCGTACGGGAATCCGGCGCGCGGCGAGACCGCCGAAGATCTCGTCCCGGTACTCCTGCCGGAGCAGGGTCATGGGGACGACGAGGACGCCGCCGAGCTCGGCGAGCAGGGCGGCCGCGGTGTCGACCACGAGCCGCCGCCAGATCGGCAGGTCCTGGAAGTCGCCGGCCTCGGCGAGGTGCTTGGCCGGAAGCAGCTGCGTGAGTGTGGCCCCGATGACCTCGGGGTCGAAGAGCGTGCTGTTCGGGATCAGCTCGATCAGTTCCCGTGCGGTGGTGGTCTTCCCCGCACCGAACGCACCGTTGATCCAGACGATCACGATTCCCCCTCTTCTGTGGCCCCCTGTGGCTTGCCCGCTCCACCCTGCCACGGAAACCAGCCGCTGATGAGGGCACCTTCACGACGACGCCGGTGCCCCCGTGGCGGGGACACCGGCACGGCACCGCGGTCCTTCAGCTGTTCCGGCCGCCGAGAGCGCCCTCGTCGGTCGCCGGGTTGTCGGTGCCGACGGGGTGATCGACCGAGCTGAGCGTGTCGTTGACGTTCAGGTCGTTCAGGGTGTCCCCGCTCAGGGAGTGGGACGGAGTGATCGCCGCGACGACGAACCCGGTGGCGAGGGAGGCGATGGCGAGCATGCTGCGCTTCTTCATGCCCGGTTCAACTACGGAGGGCGGACGGGGTCACGGGTGGACCGGACACCTTCATCCGCACATGTCCATCGGACCTGGTCCCCGCCGCGCACCGCCACCCCGCCGCGCACCGCTACCCCGGGGCGCACCGCCACCCCGGCACATCCGACACGAGCCCCGCCCCGGTGCCGCCGGCTCAGACGCGGGCCGTCGGCAGCGTGTGCGGCCTGCGGGTGAGGGCCGCCGCGGCCGCGCCGACCAGGCCGGCGTCGGTACCCATCAGCGCGGGCGCCACGGTCAGGCGGCGGACGAAGGACAGCGTCGCGTAGTCGGCCAGGGCCCGGCGCAGCGGTGCGAAGAGGACGTCGCCCGCCTTGCCCACGCCCCCGCCGATCACGGCGACGTCGATCTCGACCAGGGTCGCGGTCGCCGCGATCCCCGCCGCGAGAGCCTGTGCGGCCCTCTCGAAGGAGGCCACGGCGACCGGGTCACCGGCGCGGGCCGCCACGGCGACCGCCGCGGCCGAGGTGTCGCCGTCAGGGCCGGGCCGCCAGCCTCCCTCGAGGGCGCGGCGGGCGATGTTCGGGCCGCTGGCGATGCGCTCGACGCAGCCCCGGGAACCGCAGGGGCAGGGATCACCGTCCAGGTCGACACTGATGTGTCCGATGTGGCCCGCGTTTCCGGTGGGGCCCGCGTGGAGCTGCCCGTTCAGGACGAGCCCGCCGCCGACGCCGGTGGACACCACCATGCACAGCGCGTTGTCGTGGCCCCGGGCGGCTCCCTGCCAGTGTTCGGCCGCGGTGATCGCGACTCCGTCGCCGATCAGCTCGACGGGGAGTCCGCCCGCGGCCTCGGAGGCCCGCTCGACCAGCGGGTAGCCCCGCCAGCCGGGGACGTTGACCGGGCTCACCGTGCCCGCGGAGGCGTCCACCGGACCGGCGCTGCCGATACCCAGCGCCGCGGCCCTGCTCCAGAGCGGGGAGACGGTCAGCTCACCGATGACGTCCTCGACGGCGCGCATCACGGTGCCGCCGTCCTCCTTGGCGGGCGTCGGGCGCTGCGCGCGCAGGAGAATCCGGCCCTGGCCGTCCACCAGCGCTCCGGCGATCTTGGTGCCGCCGATGTCGAGCGCGGCCACGAGGTCGGTGTGCATCAGAGTCAGGTCTCCCATGGGGTGTCGTGACGGGCCCGCCGCGCCGCGGGTCCGGGGCCTTCGGCCGGGAACCGGCGGAACCGGGCCCTGTCGTACGCGGCGCGGAGCGCGCCGGCGGACCACGGGGACCGTACGCCCTGGGGAAGACGCAGGCCGGAGATTGCGGTGGACAGTGTCTCCCGCATCTGACAACGTTGTCCAGGCTCTATGCTCGACGCCACATCCTCATACAACCCCATGGACCTACGCATCCCCGTGGACGACAGGACAGGACAGCACATCGTGGCCGAGAGCGCCCGCCGAGCCGAGAACCGCTACGGAAACCGTCCGACCATGAAGGACGTGGCGGCGCGTGCGGGAGTCGGGCTCAAGACGGTGTCCCGCGTGGTCAACAGCGAGCCCGGGGTCACCCCGGACACGGAGCGGCGCGTCCAGGAGGCCATCGAGGCTCTGGGCTTCCGCCGCAACGACAGCGCCCGGGTGCTGCGCAAGGGCCGTACCGCGAGCATCGGGCTGGTCCTGGAGGATCTCGCGGACCCGTTCTACGGGCCGCTGAGCCGCGCGGTGGAGGAGGTGGCCCGCGCGCACGGAGCCCTGCTGATCAACGGTTCCAGCGCGGAGGACCCGGACCGCGAGCAGGAGCTGGTTCTCGCGCTGTGCGCGCGCCGGGTGGACGGGCTGGTCGTGATCCCGGCCGGCGACGACCACCGCTATCTGGAGCCGGAGATGAAGGCGGGCGTCGCCACGGTCTTCGTGGACCGCCCGGCCGGGAGGATCGACGCCGACGTCGTGCTGTCGGACAGCTTCGGCGGCGCCCGGGACGGCGTCGCCCACCTGATCGCCCACGGCCACCGCCGGATCGGTTTCATCGGCGACATGCCCCGCATCCACACCGCGGCCGAGCGGCTGCGCGGTTACCGGGCCGCCATGGAGGACGCGGGTATACCGGTCGAGGACGACTGGATGTCCCTCGGTGTCACCGATCCGCAGCGGGTGCGCAAGGCGGCCGAGGACATGCTCTCCGGTCCCTCGCCCGTCACCGCGGTCTTCGCGGGCAACAACCGTGTCACCGTGACGGTCGTCCGGGTCATCGCCGAGTGCGGCCGCCCCGTCGCCCTCGTCGGCTTCGACGACCTGGAGCTCGCCGATCTCCTGCAGCCCGGGGTCACCGTCGTGGCGCAGGACGCCGCCGCTCTCGGCCGTACCGCCGCCGAACGGCTCTTCCGCCAGCTCGACGGCAACCTCATAGCCCCGGAGCGGATCGAACTCCCGACCCGGCTGATCACCCGCGGCTCGGGGGAACTGCCGCCGGCCCCCTGAGCCACGGCGGCGGGGGGCGGGGGGGCCGGGGGGGGCGGGGGCCGGGGGGGGGGGGGGGGCCGGCCGCCGCCGAAGGCCCGCGCGCTCTTCGCGGGGGCCGCACGGGACGGCGGATCGCCGTCCCGGTCGTGCCGCTACCGGCCCGACACGGTGAGATCCCCCCGCCGCGGCGCCGCGAAGCCCTCCAGTTCGTGCCGTGTCAGCCCCGAGGTGCGGGCCACCTCGGCCGGGTCCAGGGCGCCGCAGTCCAGGCCGCGCAGGAGGTAGCCGCTGAGGGCCTTGGCCGTGGCGGGCTCGTCCAGGACGTCGCCGGGGGCGTGGCCGGCGTAGCGGGAGAGACGGGCCGCGGCCTGTTCGTAGCCCTCGCGGTAGAAGGCGAAGACGGCCGCGTAGCGGGTCGGCAGGTGGGCGGGGTGCATGTCCCAGCCCTGGTAGTAGGCGCGGGCCAGGGCGCGACGGGTGAGGCCGTAGTGCAGGCGCCAGGCGTCGTGGACCTTCTCGGTGGGGCCGACGGGCAGGACGTTGGTCGAGCCGTCCGAGAGGCGTACACCGGTGCCGGCGGCCGCGACCTGCATGACCGCCTTGGCGTGGTCGGCGGCCGGGTGGTCGCTCGACTGGTGGGCGGCGGAGACGCCGAGGCAGGCGCTGTAGTCGAAGGTGCCGTAGTGCAGTCCCGTGGCGCGGCCCTCGGCGGCCTGGATCATGCGGGCGACGGTGGCGGTGCCGTCGGTGGCGAGGATCGCCTGGCTGGTCTCGATCTGGATCTCGAAGCCGATGCGGCCGGGTTCCAGACCGCGGGCCTTCTCGAACTCCTCCAGAAGCCTGACCATGGCGGTGACCTGCTGCGCGTACGTCACCTTGGGCAGGGTGAGGACGAGTCCGCCGGGCAGGCCGCCCGCCTCCGCCAGGCCCGTCAGGAAGATGTCGAGGGTGCGGATGCCCCGGTCGCGGACCGGCGCCTCCAGGCATTTCATGCGGATGCCCGTGTACGGGGCCGCGGTGCCGTCCGCGTACGCCTCGGCGATCAGCCGGGCCGCGCGGGCCGCCGCCGCGTCCTCCTCGGCGTCCGGACGCGGGCCGTAGCCGTCCTCGAAGTCGACGCGCAGGTCCTCGACGGGTTCGCGCTCCAGCTTGGCCCGTACGCGGTCGTACACGGGCCCGGCGAGTTCGTCGGCCAGACCGAGGACGGCGGCGAAGGACGCTGCGTCGGGGGCGTGTTCGTCGAGGGCGGCGAGGGCTCGGTCGCCCCAGGTGCGGACGGTGTCGGCGGCGAACGCGTCCGCGGGGACGTACACGGTATGGACGGGCTGCCGGGTACCGGGGTCTCCTGGGTAGCGGCGCTCGAGCTCGGCGTCCACGGGGGCGAGGAAGGCGCCGACCGCTTCGTTGACGGCGCCCGACAGGCTCGTCGCGACCTTCTCCTGCTGATCCTGGCCCATCCGGCACCCTCCCGTTTTCCGCAGTACGGAATCAACAATCCGTTGAAGGAAGCTATCCGGCACGCTTCCCGCGGGTCAACACCCCGTGGATCGCGGGACACTCCACGGCCCTGCCGCGTTCACCGCCGTCCCGGTCCCCTCGGGCAGACTTTCCGGGTTCCTTCCTTCCCCTCCGATGGTGCGCGCCCCGTCCCGACCCGCGACCGAAGGAGCACGCGTGCCCGATTCCAGCAGACCGACCCGCCGTACCGGGCTGAGAAACGCGGTGGCCGCCGCCGTCGCCCTGCCCCTGCTCACCACGGCACAGGCCTCCGCCGGCCGACGCCCCCGCCCCCGTCTCGACGTCATGACCTACAACCTGCGCTTCGCGAGCACCGTGGAGCCCAACAGCTGGGCGGCGCGCCGTCCGGTGATGCGCGACCTGCTGCGCCACGCGTCGCCCCACGTCATCGGCACCCAGGAAGGCCTCTACCGGCAACTGCTCGACATCGAGGCCGACCTCGCGCCGCACTACGCGTGGATCGGGACCGGCAGGGAGGGCGGCAGCCGCGACGAGTCCGTGGCGATCTTCTACGACACCCGGCGGCTGGCCCCGCTCGGGCACGACACGTTCTGGCTCTCGGACACCCCCCGGGTGATCGGCTCGAACACCTGGGGCGCCACGCTCCCCCGGATCGCCACCTGGGCACGCTTTCGCGACCTGCGGGACGGCGGGCGGCGGTTCCACGTCCTGAACACCCATCTGGACCACGCGAGCCAGTACGCGCGGACCCGGGCCGCCTCGCTCGTCGCCGAGCGGATCGGGGAGTTCGACCCGTCCGTGCCGTGCCTGGTGACCGGCGACTTCAACGTGCCCGCGCACCGGAACGAGGTCTACGACATCCTGCTGGGCGCCGGACTCACCGACACCTGGGACACGGCGGCCTCGCGGAGCGGGCTCTACGCGACCTTCCACGGCTACGCGCCGCTGACGCCGGACGGCGACCGCATCGACTGGATCCTCGCCGGTCCCGGCGTCACGGTGCACCGTGCGTCGATCGACACGTTCTCGCGGGGCGGCCGGTTCGCGAGCGACCATCTGCCCGTGCGGGCGTCACTGACCCTGGGATGAACGAAGGCCCCCGCGACCTGTTCCGGTCGCGGGGGCCTCGTACGGCTCTTGGGGGATCAGCCCTTGCGGGCCTTGATCTCCTCGGTGAGCTGCGGGACGACGTCGAAGAGGTCGCCGACCACTCCGTAGTCGACCAGGTCGAAGATCGGCGCCTCGGCGTCCTTGTTGATCGCCACGATCGTCTTCGAGGTCTGCATGCCGGCGCGGTGCTGGATGGCGCCGGAGATGCCGGAGGCGATGTAGAGCTGCGGCGAGACGGACTTGCCGGTCTGGCCGACCTGGTTGGTGTGCGGGTACCAGCCGGCGTCGACCGCGGCACGCGAGGCGCCCACGGCGGCGCCGAGCGAGTCGGCGAGGTTCTCGATGACCGAGAAGTTCTCGGCGCCGTTGACGCCACGGCCGCCGGAGACGACGATCGCGGCCTCGGTCAGCTCGGGGCGGCCGGTCGACTCGCGCGGGGTACGGGCGGTGACCTTGGTGCCGGTGGCCTTCTCGGAGAAGGTGACCGCGAGGGCCTCGACGGCACCGGCGGCCGGGGCGGCCTCGACGGCGGCCGAGTTCGGCTTGACCGTGATGACCGGGGTGCCCTTGGCGACACGGGACTTGGTGGTGAAGGAGGCGGCGAACGCGGACTGCGTGGCCACCGGACCCTCGTCACCGGCCTCCAGGTCGGTGGCGTCGGTGATGATGCCCGAGCCGATGCGGACCGCGAGGCGGGCCGCGATCTCCTTGCCCTCGGCGGAGGACGGGACGAGCACGGCGGCCGGGGAGACGGCCTCGTACGCGGCCTGGAGCGCGTCCACCTTCGGCACGACGAGGTAGTCGGCGTACTCGGCGGCGTCGTGCGTGAGGACCTTCACCGCACCGTGCTCGGCGAGCGCGGTGGCGGTGTTCTCGGCACCGGAGCCGAGGGCGACCGCGACGGGCTCGCCGATGCGGCGGGCCAGCGTCAGCAGTTCGAGGGTGGGCTTGCGGACGGCACCGTCCACGTGGTCGACGTAGACGAGAACTTCAGCCATGGGAATGCTCTCCTGCGGATTGCGAAGTCTGAGGGGCGGTAAGCGGGGTGGGCCGTGGCCGCGGAGACGGTCCGGGGGCGCGCCCCGGACCCTCGGCGACTAGATGAACTTCTGGCCCGCGAGGAACTCAGCGAGCTGCTTGCCGCCCTCGCCCTCGTCCTTGACGATCGTTCCGGCGGTGCGCGCCGGACGCTCGGTGGCGGAGTCGACCTTGGTCCAGGAACCCTCGAGGCCGACCTCGTCCGCCTCGATGTCGAGGTCGGACAGGTCCCAGGACTGCACCGGCTTCTTCTTGGCCGCCATGATGCCCTTGAAGGAGGGGTAACGCGCCTCGCCCGACTGGTCGGTGACCGACACGACCGCGGGGAGGGAGGCCTCGAGCTGCTCGGAGGCGCTGTCGCCGTCGCGGCGGCCCTTGACCACGCCGTCCTCGACGGAGACCTCGGAGAGCAGGGTGACCTGCGGGACACCGAGACGCTCAGCCAGCAGCGCCGGGACGATGCCCGCGGTGCCGTCGGTGGAGGCCATGCCGGAGACGACCAGGTCGAAGCCGGCCTTCTCGATCGCCTTGGCCAGCACCAGCGAGGTGCCGATGGCGTCGGTGCCGTGCAGGTCGTCGTCCTCGACGTGGATGGCCTTGTCGGCACCCATGGACAGAGCCTTGCGCAGCGCGTCCTTGGCGTCCTCGGGACCGACGGTCAGCACGGTGATCTCGGCGTCGTCCGCGTCCTCGGCGATCTGCAGCGCCTGCTCGACGGCGTACTCGTCGAGTTCGGACAGCAGGCCGTCCACGTCGTCACGGTCGACGGTCAGGTCATCGGCGAAGTGCCGGTCGCCAGTGGCGTCGGGCACGTACTTCACAGTGACAACGATCCTCAAGCTCACGCCGGCTCTCCTACTGCATCGTCATTTCTGGGCTGCCTTCTTTCAGGCAGCATAGGCGCCTGAAGCGGCCGATCCCGGTCGGGGCGACCCGCGCTCCGAACGAAATATTACTCACCAGTACACCCAGCGGGCGCACACTAAGCAAGCGCTTTGGACTGTGACCTTCGCAACGCTGTGTAACCGGCGAGTAGAACCGGCGAGTAGCAACGCCTGCGCCGGCCTGCGGGTTCAGTCGCGCAGGCCGTTGAAGCGGCCCTGGTGGTACAGGAGGGGGCTGCCCGCGCCCGAGTGATCACCCTGCACGACCTCCGCCAGGACGATGCGATGGTCTCCCGCGGGGACGCGCGCGACGACGCGGCACACCAGCCAGGCGAGGACGTCGTCGAGCACGGGAACTTCTTCGGGGCCTTTACGCCAACGGGTGGGCGCGCCGAACCGGTCGGCGCCGCTGCGGGCGAAGGTGGCGGCCAGCTCCCGCTGGTGTTCGCCGAGCACATGGACGCCGACATGGCCGGCCTCGGATATCGCGGGCCAGCTGGAGCCACCGGTGCCGATGCCGAACGAGACGACCGGGGGCTCGGCCGAGACCGAGGTGAGCGAGGTGGCGGTGAAACCGACGGGACCGCGGACCCCCGAGGCGGTGATCACGGCCACACCGGCCGCGTGCCGCCGGAACACGGAGCGCAGCAGATCCGGCGAGGCGGGCCGTGGGGTGCCGAGGCCGGGCGTGGCCGTCATGGAGCTGTCCTTCTGCGAGAGCCGACGTGGGGTTCCGGCCACGCGGGCGGAACCGGGAACGGGAGACGGTCCTTGGCCGGTCAACAGCCCGGACCGCGCGTGCCCGTGGCGCGGGGCGGATCCGTGTCGGAGAGCTCGGGAAGAAGGCTGTGCGGTGACATACGGTCAGGCTGACGAGAGGCGGCAGGCGCAGTCAAGGGCGTACCGGCATGTGGGAGATGACTCACCATGATCGCCACCGGCCTGACGACCTTCCCGACCGGCGACCGAACGGCCTCCCCGGCCGCCGGCCGGACAGCTCCCCCGGACTCCGGCCGGACGACTTCCCCGCGCCGGTCAGACGGTTTCTCCGACCACCGGTCACACGGCTTCCCGAGCGCCGGTCGGACCGCCCCACCGAGCGCCGGTCGGACGACTTCCCCGCGCCGGTCGCACAGCTTCCCGACCACCGGCCGGACGACTTCCCCGAGCACCGGTCAGACCGCTTCCCCGAGTGCCGCGATGACGTCCGCCTTGCGCGGCTGCCCGGTCGCCCGCCGCACGATCCGCCCGCCGGTGTCGAGCACGAGCACCGTGGGCGTCTTGAGGATGCCGAGATCGCGTACGAGGTCCAGGTGGTCCTCGGCGTCGATCTCCACGTGCGACACGCCGGGGACCATGCCGGCCACCTCGCCCAGCACCCGCCGCGTGGCCCGGCAGGGGGCGCAGAAGGCGCTGGAGAACTGCACGAGCGTGGCCCGTTCCCCGAGGGCCTGCCCCAGTTCCGCCGCGCCAAGCCGCCTTCCGCCGTCGCGCCCGCTCACCCGTACCCTCCCGCTCCGCCGCCGGTGCAGCACTCCGTAGACGCTCGCCGCCGCGAGCACCGCCAGGCACATCACAAGACCGTTCATCTCCTGCACAAGCATTCACGAGACCGCAAAGATTCCCGGGGCCTCCAGGCACCCCACATGCGGAATGCTTGATTCATGGACATCGACACAAGAGGCCCGCGGTTCGGCGCGGCGGTGACGGCCGTCGTGCTGGCGGTCACGCTGATCACCGGCAGCGTCTGGCTGCTGGCATGGCAGACCCTGGCGTTCGCCCTGGGCGCCGCGGGCGGGGTGGCGCGCTCGCCGTACGGCTGGGTCTTCCGGAAGGCCGTACGGCCGCGGCTCGGCCCTCCGACGGAGTTCGAGGCTCCCGAGCCGCCGCGGTTCGCGCAGGCGGTCGGGCTCGGCTTCGCGGTGGTGGGTCTGATCGGCTGGACCGCGGGACCCGCGTGGCTGGGGTCGGCGGCGACCGCGTGCGCGCTCGCGGCGGCGTTTCTCAATGCCGCGTTCGGGTACTGCCTCGGATGCGAGATGTACCTGGTCGTACGGCGTGTGGCGGTACGCGTAAAGTAAAGATGCGTTAAAACCCCGAGGTGGATCAAGGGGGCGACGTGACGAGGATCTCGCCGTTCCACGGCACCAGGGCTGGCCACCCGTCCGTTCTTCGGGCACGATCTGCGCATTGCCGTAAACCTACGGCAGCGTAACTTTCCCGCCGGGAGACCCCTTCCCAGGCAGAGAGAAGGGTCCACCCCGTCCATGGCAGAGCTTGTCTACCGTCCCGTCGTCGGCCTCGCCCAAACTCTGTTCAAGGCGTGGGACCTCAAGATCGACTGCAAGGGATCGGAGAACATTCCGCGCTCGGGCGGCGCCGTGCTGGTCAGCAACCACATCAGCTACCTGGACTTCATCTTCGACGGCCTGGCCGCCCTGCCGCAGAAGCGCCTGGTGCGCTTCATGGCGAAGGAGTCGGTCTTCCGGCACAAGATCTCCGGTCCGCTGATGCGGGGCATGAAGCACATCCCGGTGGACCGCCAGCAGGGCGAGACGGCGTACCAGCACGCGCTGGAGTCGCTGCGTTCCGGTGAGATCGTCGGCGTCTTCCCCGAGGCGACCATCTCGCAGTCGTTCACGCTGAAGAGCTTCAAGTCCGGTGCCGCGCGCATGGCCCAGGAGGCCGGCGTGCCGCTGATCCCCATGGCCCTGTGGGGCACGCAGCGGCTGTGGACCAAGGGCCACCCGCGCAACTTCAAGCGCAGCCACACTCCGATCACCATCCGCGTCGGCGAGCCGGTGGAGGCCCCGAAGGACCAGTACGCGGGCGCCATCACCCGGCGGCTGCGCGAGCGGGTCCAGGAGCTGCTCGAATCGGCACAGCGCGCCTATCCCGTACGCCCCAAGGGGCTGGACGACACCTGGTGGATGCCCGCCCACCTCGGCGGCACCGCTCCGACCCCCGAAGAGGTGCGCGCGGCCGAGGCCCGCTGACCCCTCTCGTACGGCGCGCCCCGCGCCGGTCCGAGACACCGGGGCGCGGACGGTGATCCGCGCCCCGGAACATGTCCGCCCCGCCCCCTCAGAGTTCCAGGGGAAGTGTCCGCATCAGGGACGCGCAGCCCGGAGCGGCCTTCATCGCGCCGACGACGGCCGGGTGCGGTTCGGCGTACAGCCCGGGATGGTCCAGTTCACCGAGGTCCGGGTCGGGCGTGAAGGCGAGCTGTTCGCCGTCCAGGGAGAAGCGGGCGTCCACCCCGGGCTTGTTGCCGCGGGGGTCCTGCCGGTGCCAGGCGCCGTCGAAGCGTACGGCGACGAGACCGTGCAGCACCTCGAACTTCTGGTAGCAGAACGCGGTGGGAATGTCCTCGGCCCGCAGGAGCGCGGCGAGCGCGTGGGCCTTGGCGTGACAGATGCCCGTGCGCTGCTCCAGGACGTCGGAGGCGCGCCAGGTGACCCGCGGGTCGCCGGAATCGACCGAGTGCGGGATCGCGTCCCGCACGAACTCGAACGCCGATCGCGCATAGTCATACGAGTCGACGGACTCCTTGGCGAGCCGTGCGGCCGTCTCACGGACCAGCGGATGATAGTGGTCCACTACGTCGTCGGCGGCCAGATAGGCGGACAGGTCGCTTGTCTGCTGGGTCAGCTGCATACCCGTAGAGCATAAGAATGCGACCGCCCGAGAGTCAATAACTTTTCAGGCAATCGCATGCTTATGCATCACGTGCTACTGCTGGGCCATCTCCTCCTTGAGCGCGGCCACGAACCCGTCGACGTCGTCCTCGGTGGTGTCGAAGGCGCACATCCAGCGGACGTCGCCGGCGGCCTCGTCCCAGAAGTAGAAGCGGAAGCGCTTCTGCAGCCGCAGGCTGACGTCGTGCGGGAGCCGGGCGAAGACCGCGTTGGCCTGGACCGGGTAGAGGATCTCCACGCCGTGCACGGCGCGGACGCCCTCGGCCAGGCGCTGGGCCATCTCGTTGGCGTGCCGGGCGTTGCGCAGCCACAGATCCTTGGCCAGCAGCGCCTCCAGCTGCACCGACACGAAGCGCATCTTGGAGGCGAGCTGCATCGACAGCTTGCGCAGGTGCTTCATGTGGCTGACGGCGTCCTGGTTGAGGACGACGACCGCCTCGCCGAACAGCGCGCCGTTCTTCGTGCCGCCCAGGGACAGGATGTCGACGCCGACCGCGTTGGTGAACGTCCGCATCGGGACGTCCAGGGAGGCGGCCGCGTTGGATATCCGGGACCCGTCCAGGTGCACCTTCATGCCGTGCGCGTGGGCGTGGTCGCAGATCGCGCGGATCTCGTCGGGCGTGTAGAGCGTGCCCAGTTCGGTGTTCTGGGTGATCGAGACGACCTGCGGCATCGCGCGGTGCTCGTCGTCCCAGCCGAACGCCTGCCGGTCGATCAGTTCGGGCGTGAGCTTGCCGTCCGGCGTGGGCACCGTGAGCAGCTTGAGGCCGCCCATGCGCTCGGGGGCGCCTCCCTCGTCGACGTTGATGTGCGCGCTCTCCGCGCAGATCACCGCGCCCCAGCGGTCGGTGACCGCCTGGAGCGCGACCACGTTCGCGCCGGTGCCGTTGAAGACCGGGAAGGCCTCGGCGCCGGCACCGAAGTGACTGCGGATGATCCCCTGCAGGTTGTCCGTGTAGTCGTCCTCGCCGTACGCGACCTGGTGCCCGCCGTTGGCCAGGGCCAGGGCGGCGAGCACCTCGGGGTGGGCCCCCGCGTAGTTGTCGCTGGCGAAGCCGCGGACGGCCGGGTCGTGATGACGCCGGGCGTCGGTCTTCGGAGGGTTCACGGCTTCTCGGTCAGCCACAGGCGCTTTCCGTTCACTTCGGCGGCGGGCTTGTCCCAGACGCCGACGATGGACTCGGCGAGTTCCGTGACGTCCGTGAAGCCCGCGAACTTCGCGTTCGGCCGCTCGGCGCGCATCGCGTCGTGCACCAACGCCTTCACCACCAGGATGGCAGCGGCGGAGGTCGCGCCCTCCGCGCCCTCGGCGATGCCGGCCTTGCGGAAGTAGTCCCCCATGGCCAGGGTCCACGCCTCGGCGGCGGCCTTGGCCGCGGAGTAGGCGGCGTTGCCCGCGGTGGGGTTGCTCGCGCCCGCGGCGCTGATCAGGACGTACCGACCGCGGTCGCTGGCCTGCAGCGCCTCGTGGAAGGCGAGCGTGGTGTGCTGCACCGTGCGGATCAGCAGGAGTTCGAGCAGGTCCCAGTCGTCCAGAACCGTTTTGGTGAAGGTCTCGCTGCCGCGCCAGCCGCCGACGAGGTGGACGAGCCCGTCCACCCGGCCGAAGTCCTTCTGGATGCGCGCGGCCCAGTCGCGGGTCGACTGGAGGTCCAGCAGGTCGACCGTGTCGCCGACGACGGTGGCGCCGCCGTGCGCGTAGCGGGCCGCGTCCACGGCCTCCGCCAGCCGCTCCGCGTCGTTGTCCGCGCCGATGACGGTCGCGCCGGCTTCGGCGAGCCTGAGCAGCGCCGCCCGGCCGGCGGGTCCGCCCGCGCCGGCCACCGCGATCACCGCACCGCTGAGAGCACCGTTCCCCATGGTCTTCGCCTCCTGAGCAATGTTCTCGCTACCGCGGTCGGTCACGCGGCGACCCGCTCGGAGCCGGCCGCGGTGATGCCCTTGGTGGAGGCGATCACGTTCTTCAGCTTCTTGGAGAGCGCCTCATAGAACATGCTCAGGGGAAACTCGTCCGGAAGCACGTCGTCCACGAGCTTGCGCGGCGGCTGCGACAGGTCGAGCGCGTCCGGACCCTTGGCCCAGCGGGAGCCCGGGTGCGGGGCGAGGTAGGTGGAGACCAGCTCGTAGGCCTTGAACCAGTGGACGAGCTTGGGGCGGTCGATGCCGGCCCGGTAGAGCTCCTCGATCTCGGAGCACAGCTGGTTGGTGACCTGCGGGGCGCGCTGCCAGTCGATGTGCAGCTTGTTGTCGGTCCAGCGGACGACGTCGTGCTTGTGCAGGTAGGCGAAGAGCAGCTGGCCGCCGAGACCGTCGTAGTTGCGCACGCGGTCGCCGGAGAGGGGGAAGCGGAACATCCGGTCGAAGAGGACGGCGTACTGCACGTCGCGGCCGTGCTCGTTGCCCTCGGCCTCCAGCTTCACGGCCTCCTTGAAGGCGGTGAGGTCGCAGCGCAGCTCCTCCAGGCCGTACATCCAGAACGGCTGGCGCTGCTTGATCATGAAGGGGTCGAACGGCAGGTCGCCGTGGCTGTGGGTGCGGTCGTGGACCATGTCCCAGAGCACGAAGGCCTTCTCGCAGCGCTCCTGGTCGTGGACCATGGCGGCGATGTCCTCGGGCAGTTCGAGGCCCAGCGTGTCCACGGCGGCTTCGGTGACGGCACGGAAGCGGGCGGCCTCGCGGTCGCAGAAGATGCCGCCCCAGGAGAAGCGCTCGGGCGCCTCGCGCACGGCGATGGTCTCCGGGAAGAGCACGGCCGAGTTGGTGTCGTACCCGGCGGTGAAGTCCTCGAAGGTGATGCCGCAGAACAGCGGGTTGTCGTAGCGGGTGCGCTCCAGCTCGGCCAGCCATTCGGGCCACACCATGCGCAGCACGACCGCTTCGAAGTTGCGGTCCAGGTTGCCGTTCTGCGTGTACATCGGGAAGACGACCAGGTGCTGGAGGCCGTCCTCGCGGTTCGCGGCGGGCTGGAAGGCCAGCAGCGAGTCGAGGAAGTCGGGCACCTCGAAGCCGCCCTCGGCCCAGCGGCGCAGGTCCTTCACGAGCGCCTCGTGGTACGCGGCGTCGTGGGGCACCAGCGGCGAGAGCGCGTCTATCGCCTCGGCCACCCGGCGCACGACCGCTTCGACGTCGGCGGCGGCGGGAGCGCCGTCCGCCGCGAAGTCGATGGAGCCGTCCTTGGACTGCCAGGGACGGATCTCCTCCACGGCAGCCTTGAGGACGGGCCATGCCGGGTGATCCACCACCCTGGCCACGGGAGGAACCCGCTCCTCCGAACCCACCTGCACAAGAACTTCCGTCATGTCCCATCCTCCACAGGAAAACCTCGCGTATGGACACCGTATGTATGCGTGGTTCCGTTACGCAAGTGGGAACCCGGGAGATTATCCTGCGCACCCCCCGCCTTCACCGCTCTTTTTCCTGTCCGACACCGTCTATGCGATGACATGCACCACAGCCTTCCGAGCGGCACGGGCCTCGGCGAGCGGGCGGCCGCGGGCCGCGGTGGGGGCACGCCCCGGGTCCGGCACTCGCGCCGCGCCGTGTGAATCCGACACTCCCATTGCACGGCGTAGGAACGGGTACACAGAACAGCCAGGCCATTAGGCTGCGGCTGCCGCGTGGCCGCCCCGCCGGAACCACGCGCGAGCCGAGCCGCCGTCGACGGAAGCGAGTCGAATCTTGAACTTCCTCACCATCGGTCACCGCGGAGTGATGGGTGTCGAGCCCGAGAACACCCTCCGTTCCTTCACCGCCGCCCAGAACGCGGGCCTCGACCTCATCGAACTCGATCTGCACCTGAGCAAGGACGGCGCTCTCGTCGTCATGCACGACGCCGAAGTGGACCGGACGACCGACGGCACGGGGCCGATCGCCGACAAGACGCTCGCCGAGCTGCGCACGCTGGACGCGGGGCGCGGCGAGCACGTCCCCGTCTTCGAGGAGGTGCTGGAGGCGGTCAGGACGCCGTTGCAGGCCGAGATCAAGGACGTCGCGGCGGCCAGGGCGCTGGCCGAGGTGATGCACCGCAAGGATCTGGTCGGGCGGGTCGAGGTGTCCTCGTTCCACGACGAGGCGATCGCCGAGATCGCACGCCTGGTGCCGGGCGTACGCACCGCGCTGATCGCCAGCCGCTACGGCACCGACGTGGTGGACCGCGCCGTCGAGGCCGGCGCCGCGACGGTGTGCCTCAACATCCGGCGGCTGAGCCTGGAGGTCGTCGAGGAGGCCCGCAAGGCCGACCTGAAGATCATCGGCTGGGTGGTGAACACCCAGGACCACCTCCGGCTCGTACGCGCCCTGGAGCTGGACGGCGCCACGACCGACTACCCCGAGATCAAGCGCACGGGCCGCTTCACGGCATAGCCGGACCGGTCGGACCGCGGCACCCGGGACGACACCCGCGGGCCGCTCGGCGAGGACGCGCCCGAGCGGCCCGGCCGCAGGCTGCGGGCGGCGCCCACGGCGCGGGCAGGCCTAGACGAGCGGCTTGACCAGGAGTTCGAAAGCCAGGTCGTCGCGCTGCGGGATGCCGAAGCGCTCGTCGCCGTACGGGAAGGGCGTCATCCGACCCGTACGGCGGTAGCCGCGCCGCTCGTACCAGGCGATGAGGTCCTCGCGTACGGAGATCACGGTCATGTGCATCTCCGTGGCGCCCCACACCTCGCGGACGGTCCGCTCCGCCTCGGCGATGATCACCTTGCCGAGGCCGCCGCCCTGGAGGGCGGGACTGACCGCGAACATGCCGAAGTAGGCGTGGTCGCCGCGGTGCTCCAGCTGGCAGCAGGCGACGAGCGTGCCGTCCCGCTCCACGGTCAGAAGCTTGCTGTCGGATGCCTCGACGACCGTGCGGACCCCCTCGGCGTCGGTCCGCTGCCCTTGAAGGATGTCCGCCTCCGTGGTCCAGCCCGCACGGCTGGAGTCCCCCCGGTACGCCGACTCGATCAGCGCGACCAGGGCCTCCACATCGCTGTCGGCGGCGTCGCGGAAGGTCAGTCTGGTGGCGGCGGTTTCCATGGGAGCGGTTCTCCGATCAGTGGCGCGGCTGGGCACGCCCGAGCGTAACGCGCCCCCGAAACCTGTCGCCCGGTCCCGGTGGGTATGCCGCCGGGCCCCGGTGGGCGCGAGACGGTGATGCGGGCATCGCGCCCCGTGTCTCGACCGGGACCGGGCGCGCCGGTCCCACTAGGCTCCGGACGCATGGTGCACGTACTGAGCAGCCGGACCCTTCTGCGCCCGACCGACCCGGAGCGCTCGCGCGTCTTCTACGGTGAGCAGCTCGGCCTCGCCGTCCACCGCGAGTTCGGTACGGGGCCCGAGCGCGGGACCGTGTACTTCCTCGGCGGCGGTTTCCTGGAGGTCGCGGGACGCTGCGACACCCCGCCTTCCCCGGCGCTGAAACTGTGGCTGCAGGTCGCGGACATGACGGCGGCCCACGAGGAGCTGACGGCCGCCGGTGTGGAGATCGTGCGCGGGCCGGTCCGGGAGCCGTGGGGGCTGATCGAGATGTGGATCGCCGACCCGGACGGGACCGAGATCGTGATCGTCGAGATCCCGGCCGACCATCCGCTGCGCTACCGGCCCTGAGGGCCCGGCCGCCCGAACGGGGCCGCGGGACGTGCCGGCCCGTCCGGCTCCACCGACGCGCGGGACCGTCCACCGGCGTACGGACCGGTCGGCCCGGCGCGGCGGCCGGCGCACGGGAAACGGCCGCCGCCGGGACGCGGAGCCCGGAACCCGACGGCGTGCGACGGGTGCCCGGATGGCCGGTGCCCCGCGGCAGGCTTAGCGTGCTGAGGGGGCTCGCTGGCTCGCTGCGAAAGGAACGTCATGAAGCTCGACAGGCCGGTGCCCGGCGGACCCTGCTGGACGGAGCTCGGGACCGACGATCTGGAGGGCGCCAAGGGCTTCTACGCCGATCTGTTCGGCTGGCGTCCGGAGACGGATCCGCGGCCGGAGGCGGGCGGGTACACCGTCGCGCATCTGGGGGACGCGGCCGTCGCGGCGATCACCCCGATCTACCAGGAGTCGCAGCCCGTCGCCTGGAACGTGTCGTTCGCCGTCACCGACGTGGACGCCACCGCCGCGGCCGTGCAGGCCGCCGGCGGCGTCCTCGTCCTCGCTCCGATGGACGTGCTCGACGTGGGCCGCTTCGCGGTCGCCTTCGACCCGGGCGGCGCCGCCTTCCAGATGTGGCAGGCGCGGGCCTTCCCCGGCGCGGGGCTGTTCAACGCGCCGGGCGCGCTCGGCTGGGTGGAGCTCCTGACCCGGGCCCCGGACCGGGTGACCGAGTTCTACACGACCGTGTTCGGCTGGACCGTGACGCCCTCGGCGCACTACCCGCAGTGGGGCGTCGACGGCGCCGACTTCGGCGGCATGATCACGATGGACGAGAACTTCGCGCACGAGGTCCCCTCGCACTGGCTGCCCTACTTCGCCGTCGAGGACGTGGACGCCACGGCGAACGCGGTCCTCATGGCGGACGGCCACCTGCTGATGGAGCCCGTCTCGCAGCCGAACGGCCGGCGTCTGGCCGTCGCCCGGGACCGACAGGGCGCGGCCTTCGGCATCTACGCGGAGAGCGGCAAGGACTGATCCGGCCGTGTCACCGGCCCCGCGCCGCGTCGGGTGCGGCGGTCCCGGTCCCGGCCGTCGGCCGCCTCGGACGCGCGCCGGTCCCAGCGGGCCGGCTCCCCGGTCTCGGGCAGCCGGAAGGCGGCCTCGGCCGGCCCTCTCACCGCCCTCAGGCGCGCGGCAGTCTCAGTCTGCCTTCCAGCTGCCCGAGCAACTCGCCCAGGAGTCCGGCCAGTTCACGCTGCCGTTCGCGGTCGACGCCGGACAGGACCCCGGTCTCGTAGGCGAGTTGATCGGGGAGGACGGTGTCGACCAGGTCGCGTCCGGCGTCGGTGAGCCGGACGTGCGCGACGCGGCGGTCCCGGGGGTCACCGCGCCGCTCGACCAGTCCCCGCTCGGTCAGTTGCTTGAGCCGCTTGGTGACGGCGGCACCCGAGGAGAAGGTCTCGCGGGCGATCTCGCTCGGGGTCAGCTCGTGCCCGGTGCGGCGCAGCGTCCCGAGCACGTCGAACTCGGGCCGGGTGAGCCCGGCCCGGCGCAGTGGCGCGTCCTCGGCCTGCTGCAGGAGGGCGGCGCAGCGGTTGACGCGCCCGATGACCTCCATGGGCCCGGTGTCGAGATCGGGCCGAACCGTCTCCCACTGGCGCACGACGGCCGCCACGGTGTCGACGGCGACCGTGGCGGGCGCCGCCATCTCCCCGGGGGCCCGGTCGGCGGACGCGGGCCCGGCGACACCGGCGGACGCGCCACCCGCGGACCGGGTGCCGGCGGCGGACGCGGGGCCGGTGGACGCGGGGCCGGTGGACGCAGCATCCGCGGGCGCGGTGTCTGTGGGCGCCCTTTCGGCGGGCGTTGCCCGGTCCGATGCCGGCTCACCGGCCGGCGTCCCGTCGCCGTCCGCCGTTCTCCGCCCGTCCGGTGTCGTCATGCCTGTGCGCCCTCCCAGCAGTGCAGTCCCTGACGTCGTACCGTCGCCGCGAGCGTACGGTGTCCGGCACGCTCGGCCCGCATCACCCGCTCCTCGGGCAGGGCGCGCCGCCACCACTCGCCGGCCGCGGCGTCGGCGGCGGAGCGCAGGTGTACGACGGCGGCGGACAGACCGCGGCGGGCCGACTCCAGGGCGGCGGGCTCGGGCCGCTCCTCGGCGAGCAGCCCCGCGGCGTGTTCCTGGGCCCGTCCCAGTGCCGAGAGCGCCTCTTCGATACGGTCGCCCGCCCGCCGGTTGGTCACGACGACGGCCGCGACGAAGCCGGCCAGCGCGCCCACGAGGGTGTCCAGGACCCGGTCGGCCATCAGCTCTCCGGGCTGCTGGGCGTGCGCGAACTCGGTGATCAGCAGGGCCATGGGGGTCACGCAGACGCTGCCGAGCCAGTAGTTGCGGCCGATCAGCGCCTCGGCGCCGAAGTTCAGGGCGAGGCAGCACAGGACGAGGGCCGCCTGCCCGGCGTGGGCGAGCGGGACGAGGACGGCGAAGGCCGCCACGCCGAGGAGATTGCCGGTCACCCGCTGGACGCCCCGGCTCCAGGTCAGGGTGACGTTGGCCTGGTAGAGGGAGGCGGCGGTGACCAGGGCCCAGGAGGGACGGCCGACGCCGAGCGCGAGCGCGGCGTAACCGGCGAGGGCGCAGCCGAGCGCGGTGCGCAGGGCGATGGGGGCGAGCGGGCCGAGGCGGGCGAGCAGGGGCGGCTCTCCGAAGGCGAGCGCGGCGTCGACACCGAGGAGTTCGTCCGCGGCGTCCCCGAGGCCGTCGGGGTGCGGGACGGGTCCGGTGCCGGACAGTTCGCGGGCCCAGCGGCGCAACCGCTCGGGGTCGGTGCCGACGGGGGCGGCGAGCGCGACCTCGGTCCGTACGACGAGCCGTTCGAGGGCACGCCGGGGTGCGGAGCGGGCTCCCGTGGACAGCAGCGACTGCCAGGCGGTGTGCACGGCGGCGGCCGCGGCGGCGCGGGCGCGGGCGTCGTCCGGTGCGCCGACGGACACCGCGGCGGCGTTCAGCGCGTGGGCGGTGGCGCGCCGCTCCGGACCGTGCGGACGTACGAGCCCGGGGGCCATGCCGACGATCCAGGCCCAGGCTCCGGCGGCCGCGCCCAGTGCGAGGTGGCCCGGCACCTGCCCGAGGCTCTGCGGCGCGAACAGGGACGCCGAGGAGATGAAGGCGAGGACCACGTGCCCCGGCGGTCCGATGCGGGTGGCGTCGCACAGGGTCTTCTGAGCGGCGGCCAGCAGCGCGCCGACGGTGACGAGCACGACGGCGTTCGTGGTGAGCGAGGCCGCGACGAGCGCGACGCCGAGTCCGCCGAGCATTCCGGCCACCACCCAGGCGAGGGCCCGGGCCCGGGCGGCGTAGGGACGGTTGTGGGCGTAGAGGGCGCAGAGCGATCCCGCCATGGTGTACATCGCCAGGTCCAGCCGGCCGAGCGCCAGCAGGGTCAGATTCGGCGGGGCGACCGCGGCGACGACGCTCAGGGCGGGCTTGAACCAGATGTCGGAGGGCCTGCCGAGGCGCAGCGCGCCGACCAGCGGAAGCCGGCGTACGGAGGAGGGGACGGGAGGGATCGTACTGCTCATACCGATAACCTTAGCAAGTGTTTTATCTGTAAATTAATTACCCTGGAGGTCTCCCACCTGCGGTGCACCCCCGCACGCTCCCCCGTGTACACCCCTGCGCTCGTATGCGCACCGGCCGCCCGGGGCATGCCCTGACCGACTGTCCGATGTCCGGTCACCGCTGCCCGGCACCACTCGCCCGGCTTCGCGTGTCCTGCGTCGCGCGTCCGACATCGTCGAGCGGGGAGGTACGCGGTGCACGGACCGGCTTCACCCGGCTGGCTGCTCGTCGCGCTGTGCGCGGCGACCGGGGCCTACTGCCTGCTGCGGATGCGCAGCCCGGTCGAGGAACAGCGCCGCACCGCGGGCGGCGAGGCGCTCATGGGGTTCGGCATGGCCGCGATGGCCGTACCGGCGGCCGTGGTGACCCCGCCGCGCTGGGCCTGGCTCGCATGCACGGCCGTCTTCGGCGCCGCCGCTCTGCGCGCGCTGTGGACGGCCCGCGGCAGCCGGCACCATCTGCACCATCTGATGGGCACCGTCGCGATGGCCTACATGGCGGCGGCCATGACCGCCGCCCCGGCCCACCACGCCCATGGCGGCACCGGCGTCCCCGCCCTCACCGGAGCGCTCCTGCTGTACTTCACCGGCTACGTACTCCGCTCGGGCGCCCGTCTCCTGCCGCTGACCGTCGCGCCGGGTCCCACGGTGCGCGCCGTCGGGCCCGACGCGTCGGCGCGCGCCGTCGGCTGGGGCGACCGCCCCGAACTCTCCCGGGCCTGCCGCCTGTCGATGGGGATCGCGATGCTGGCGATGCTGGTGACGCTCTGACATCGGCCACGCTCCGGTTCCCGACGGCCGACGTCGCGTCCCGAAGCCCGGTCACGCTCCGAAGTCGACTGCGCCTGAAGGGAGTCCGGGATCGGCGCGAAACCGTGGCGTGCGTCACTTGGGGTCGCCGACCGTATCCAGCGGCGGGCCCCGCTCATAGGCTTCGGCCATGATGGTCCCCGCGGCACTGTTGCTGCTCGGCGCCCTTGCCTCCGTGGTCGCTCCGCGACTGCTCGCACGGGCTGACTGGCCGGACCGGGAACCCGTGGTCGCCCTGTGGGTGTGGCAATGCGTGGTGGCGGCCGTCCTGTTGTGCTGTGTCCTGTCGATGACGCTGAGCGCGTCCGCCGCCTGGACGGCCGTGCGCGGCCATGTCTTCGACGGCGCGCCGGCCTCGGTCGTCGACGCCTACGCGCCGGGTGCGGGCGCTCCCTGGGCCGCCGCCACCGCGGTGCTGCTCGCGTGCGGCGGCGCCTGGACCGCGGCGATGCTCGCGCGCGAGATCGTACGGGCACGGCTCCGCCGTCGGCAGAGCCGGTCCGAACTCCTGGTGCGCGCACCGCTGTTGCCCGGCGAGGAGCCCGGAGCCGATCGTCTCGTGGTCCTCGAGGGGGAGCGTCCCGATGCCTGGTGGCTGCCCGGCACCGCTCCCCGACTGGTGATCACCACGGCCGCGTTGCGCCGCCTCAAGGGGCGTCAGCTGGATGCCGTGCTCGCCCATGAACAGGGGCACGCGCGGGCCCGGCACGACTGGCTGCTGCACTGTTCGGCCGCCCTGGCCAACGGGTTTCCGCAGGTGCCCGTGTTCGCCGCGTTCCGTGACGAGATGCACCGACTGGTCGAACTCGCCGCCGACGACGTGGCGTCGCGTCGCTTCGGCCGGCTCACGATCGCTCTCGCCCTGGTCGAACTCAACGAGGACCGGGGCGTGTTCGGACCCGGCCAGGCATCGGACGCGCATGTCCCCCGGCGCGTCGACCGCCTCCTCACCCCCCGGGACCGGCTCACGACGGCCCGGCGGCTGCAACTGACGGCGGCGGCCGCCCTGGTGCCGGTGGTACCGGTCCTCGTCGCGTTCGTACCGGGGTTGCGGGCACTGGGGTAGCCCCGGTCGGGTCCGCCGGACAAGGGCACCTTGACCGGCGGGGGACGCGCCGCGAAAGATCTCCCGTATGACCTTCAAGGGCGTGCTCTTCGACTTCTCCGGGACCCTCTTCCGCGTCGAGGACACACCGTCATGGCTGCGCGCGGTGCTATCGGAGACCGGACACACGCTCCCGGAGCCGGAACTGGCCGAGAAGGCGCGGGCCCTGGAGGCGGTGGGAGCGCTCGCGGGCGGTGCCCGGCCGACGCGGCCGGTGCCGGATCGCCTCCTTCCCCTGTGGGAGGTCCGCGACCGCGGGGCCGAGGAGCACAGGGCGGCGTTCACCGGTGTCTCCCGGCAGGTGCCGCTCCCCGATCCCGCTCTGCACGACGCGCTCTACGACCGTCACATGCGGCCCGCCGCCTGGACGCCGTATCCCGACGCCGCCGAGGTGCTCGGCGCGCTGCGCGAGCGCGGTCTCGCCGTCGGGGTGGTCAGCAACATCGGCTGGGACCTGCGGCCCGTCTTCCGTGAGCACGGGCTCGACACGTATGTCGGAGCGTACGTCCTGTCGTACGAGCACGGCGTCCAGAAACCGGATCCGCGGCTCTTCGCGACGGCCTGCGCCGAACTCGGGATCGCCCCGGAGGACGCCCTGATGGTGGGCGACGACCGCACGGCGGACGGCGGCGCGGCGGCCCTGGGCTGCGCGGTGCGTTTCGTCGACCACCTGCCGGCGGCGGACCGTCCGGACGGACTGCGGCCGGTGCTCGACCTGGTGGACACGGACCGATGAACCCGGAAACAGCCGTTCGCTTCTTCCGGATCACCCGTTGCACGGAATCCCGACGGAGAACGCGTGACTTCCGGTCCCGGACGGGCCCCCACGGTCAAGTCTTGGCCAACAAAGGCCAAATGCCTCGCAATTCGGGATCCGTGACTACGTTGGCGCCTCCGTCACACACTTCCGAGGTCCGCCATGAAGACAGCGTTCTGGATTCTCCTCGCCGGCCTGCTCACCTGCGTCACCGCCGCCGCCCTCCACAACACGGTGCGCAGCGACGACAGGGAAACCCTCGTCGGCAACGTGCTGCTGAGCCTGTCGGTCGGCTGGTACATGGTCACCAACTGGTGGCGCGCCTACCTCGCCGCACACCGACGCCCGATTCAGGTCGAGATGAGCGAGGCACGACACGACGGCCCATGAGGCCCGGGATCGGCCGGCGTTCCCGCAGGGTTCCCCCAACGCCCGCTGCCGCGCGTCCGACCTGAGGCGATCCCCCGCGTCGCCCCAGGTCGGCGGCAGCCCGGAACCGACCCGCGAGGGGCCTGGATCCGGACGCGTTGAGTATAGTTGGCTGGCAGCCAGTCAACGCAGGAGTTACAGCATGTCCCCGCGAAGCGCCTCGGTCAATGAAGAGTTGCGGCGGCGTTCCCGGGAACGCCTGCTGCAGGCCGCGGTCGAGTTGGTGAGCGAACACGGCTACGACGCCACGACGCTCGGGGACATCGCGGATCGGGCGGGATCGGCGCGCGGACTCGTGTCGTACTACTTCCCGGGCAAACGCCAGCTCCTGCAGTCCGCCGTGCACCGGTTGATGCACCGCACCCTGGAGGAAGCCCTCGAACGCGAGCCGCGCAGCGAGGACGGCCGGGAGCGGATGGCGCGCGCCATCGACGCGATCCTGGGCCTCACCCGGGATCAGCCGGTGCTGATGCGGCAGCACATGGCCGGGCTGCTCCAGGCCGAGGGATTCGTCCAGTGCCCCGAACAGGTGCGTCTGTCGCAACTGCTCGGGGAGACCGTCGCGCGGTACGGATCGCAGCAGGTCACGACCGACTACCCGATGCTGCGCGCCCTGCTCATGGGTGCGGTCTACTCGGCGCTGGTCCCGGGCGTGCCGATGAAGGTCCCGGTACTGCGGGCCGAACTCTTCAAGCGCTACCGGCTGGACTGGGAGATGGGGATGCCGCCGGACCCCGAGGGATCGGACGGCCCCCGCGAGACCGATCTGTCCCGCTTCTTCGCGACCGGTCCGGAACCCGAGGACGGCCGGCCCAATTGACGCCCTCACCTGCCCGAGGGCAGGTGATTCCGGTCCGTACTGCTCCGCAGCACCACCATGGGTTCCTGTTTCACGGGCCTCCGCCGACCGGTGAGGGTCGGTCTTACGTGGCCTCCGCAGGCCTGACTTTCCGCCCGTCCGGCGGTAGGCCGGACAACTCCGTTGTCCGGCAAGGCGATCCTGCCATGCTGCTGCGACCCTCCGGGCCGCCATGGGCAGGATGCCCTTCACCTCCACCCCGAAGGGTGGAGCGCTGGGCAAATGTTCGGTGGCGTGCCGCGCAAGGAGGTCGGGTGCGGCCGAGGGGCTCCGGGCACCGGGAGGCCACGGGCGCACGCCGGGACACGCGCTCGGCCTCATGCCCGGCCACGCATCCGGCCGACGTCAGCGGCGGGCGTGACGAGGCGTCAGGAAGCCTGCGTCACGGGCTCCGGCGATCAGCCGCAGGGACTTGCGGCGGCTGTGGCCGGTGGCGTCCATGACGGCGAGCACCGGGTCCACGCCCTCCTTCTGCGCCGCCCGGTACTCCTCCGCCACCAGCAGACAGCCCTCGATCCCGCGCGGCCACACGGGGCGGGCCCGCCGCGCCCGGCTCTCCCGGCCCTGGTCGCGGACGGCATCGAGACGGCTCCCGCACGCCTCGGACAGCGGTTCCTCGATCCACTCGGCGACCACCGCGAGATCGTCCAGCGAGAGCGGTGGCTCGGCCCGTACGTCCTCGATCGACAGGGCCGTCTCCGACAGTACGGCGAGCAGGTCGACCCGGGCACCGTCCGTGAACGCCAGCCGGACGTTGAACCAGGACATGACACCCGACCCGGGCTCCCGCACTTCCCAGGCGGGCCACACGGACACGTCGCCGTCCGCACGGCAGCGGTCGGACAGATTGAGGAACGGTACGTCCAGCACATACGGAACGTAACCGCATCATTACATTCCATACGAACGGACACGCGCACGGCCGGGACGCACCGAACCCTGTCAGCGGAGCACCCGGTGGTGCGATCCTGGGAGCACCAGCGATGTCCTGTCAGCGATCTTCCTGATCCCTCGGGTAAGGAGTTCCGCAGTGCTGCGTGTCGCCGTCGTGGGTTCGGGACCCAGTGGGGTCTACAGCGCACAGGGCCTTGTCCAGCGGAGCGGGCCCCCCGACATCCGCGTGGATGTCCTGGACCGGCTGCCCTGTCCGTACGGCCTGGTGCGCTACGGCGTGGCACCCGACCACGAGAAGATCAAGTCGCTCCAGAACAATCTGCGGACCGTCCTGGAGGACGAACGGGTGCGCTTCCTCGGCGGCGTCGAGGTGGGACCCCACGGGGTACCGGTGACGCGGCTGCGGGAGCTGTACCACGCGGTCGTGTACTGCGTCGGCGCCGCCGGCGACCGGCATCTCGGCGTGCCCGGCGAGGATCTGTTCGGCAGCTGGTCGGCGACCGAGTTCGTGTCCTGGTACAGCGCGCACCCCGACTCCGTGGCCGACGGATTCGTCTCCGGCGTGCGCTCGGCCGTCGTCATCGGCGTCGGGAACGTCGCCGTCGACGTGACCCGGATCCTGGCCCGCACCGCAGCCGAGCTGAGCCCCACCGACATACCGCAGGCGGCGCTCGGCGCGCTGGCCGCCGGCGAGGTCACCGAGATCAGCATGGTCGGGCGGCGCGGACCCTCGCAGGCCCGCTTCACCACCAAGGAGCTGCGGGAGCTGGGCGGTCTGCCGGAGGCCGGCATCAGCGTGGACGAGGCGGAGCTGGCGCTCGATCCGGACTACCTCGATCCGTCGGGGCTGCCGGCCGCGCAGCGCCGCAACGTGGAGGTCCTGAGGGGCTGGGCGTCGGCCGCGCCGTCGGGCCGCCCGCGTCTGATCCGCCCGCGCTTCTTCCTGCGGCCCGTCGAACTCCTCGCCGACGGCGGCCGGGTGGGCGCGGTGCGGTTCGAGCGGACGGTGCCGGACGGAGCGGGAGGGGTCACGGGGACCGGCCGGTTCGAGGAGATCGAGGCCCAGTTGGTGCTGCGCTCGGTGGGCTATCGCGGGGTGCCGCTGGACGGGATGCCGTTCGACGCCGACCGTGGCACGGTGCCGCAGCGGGCGGGACGGGTCCTGCGGGACGGCATGGTCTCGCCGGGCGAGTACGTGGCGGGCTGGATCAAGCGGGGCCCGACCGGGGTCATCGGGACCAACCGCCCGTGCGCGAAGGAGACGGTGGCCTCCCTGCTGGAGGACGCCCCCGCGCTCGTACGACGGAAGGCCGCCGAGGACCCGCTCGCGGCACTGCGGGCCGAGGGGATACGGCCGGTCGGATGGGCGGGATGGCAGGCGATCGAGCGGGCCGAGGCGGAACTGGGGGCCGAACTGGGCCGTGAGGTGGTCAAACTGCCCGACTGGGCCGCGCTCCGGACGGCAGCGCGGACGGCGGGGTCCTGACGCCGGCACGGACGCCGTGTCGGCCGACCCGCCACACATCGCACGTCGCACGTCGCACGTCGCACGCCGCCCACCGTGCCCGTCGGCAGCACGCCCGTCGGCCTCAGGAACTCGTGAGGACGACGAACCGCCGGGCCGCCGGGGTCATCCGACGCGCCCGGCCTGCCGGTCGGCGGCCTCCAGGACGCGGTCGAGGAGTCCGGGGAAGAGCGCGTCGAGGTCGTCCGCGCGCAGGCCGTTCAGTTTCGCCGTACCGCGGTAGACCTGGCGGACGACCCCGCTCTCACGGAGCACCCTGAAGTGGTGTGTCGTCGTGGACTTGGTGACCGGCAGGACGAAGTCCGAGCAGGAGAGTTCACGGCCTTCGGCGGCGAGTTCGCGGACGATCCGAAGCCGCATCGGGTCCGACAGGGCGTGCAGCACCGACTCCAGCCGGATCTCCTCACGCGCGGGATGCGGCAGATCACGGCCACTGGCGGCGGGCGTCACGGCGGCTCCATTTCATCCAGGGGCCTCGGTCTTCGCCCCTCACGTCCGGCATCGTCCGGCTGCCTCACCCGACGTCATCATTGTACGAGACCCATCGTAGTTTGACACTCGCCGTACTACGAGGCTTATCGTACGAGGCATACACCGGTCCCGCCATGAATGGAGTCGGCCGTGAGCGCCCTCTTCGAGCCCTGCGTCCTGCGCGACGTCACCATCCCCAACCGGGTGTGGATGCCCCCGATGTGCCAGTACTCGGCCGCGCCCGAGGGACCCTCCGCGGGTGCCCCGCACGACTGGCACTTCGCCCACTACGCGGCCCGCGCCGCCGGAGGAACGGGACTGGTCATCGTCGAGGCGACCGCCGTCTCGCCCGAGGGCCGGATCTCCCCGTACGACCTGGGCATCTGGAACGACACCCAGGTCGAGGCCTTCCGTCGCATCACGGGTTTCCTGACCGCGCAGGGCACGGTGCCGGCCGTGCAGCTCGGCCACGGCGGGCGCAAGTCCTCGACCGACCGCCCCTGGAAGGGCGGCGCCCCGGTCGGCCCGGACGCGCACGGCTGGCGGGCGCTCGCCCCGAGCGCGGTCGCGTTCGACGAGAGCCACCCGGTCCCCGACGAGCTGACGGTCCAGGGGATCCGGGAGATCGTGGGCCAGTTCGCGGACGCGGCCCGCCGCGCGCTGGCCGCCGGCTTCGAGATCGTCGAGATCCACGGCGCCCACGGCTACCTCGTCAACGAGTTCCTCTCCCCTCACTCCAACCACCGCACCGACGCGTACGGCGGCTCGTACGAGAACCGCACCCGGTTCGCCCTCGAGGTCGTCGACGCCGTACGGGAGGTCTGGCCGGAGGAAAAGCCGCTGTTCTTCCGCATCTCCGCCACCGACTGGCTGGAGGAAGCGGGCTGGAGCGCGGACGACACCGTCCGCTTCGCCGCCGAACTGCACGAGCACGGTGTGGACCTGCTCGACGTCTCCACGGGCGGGAACGCCTCCGGTGTACGCATTCCCGTCGGCCCCGGCTACCAAGTCCCGTTCGCCGCGCGGGTGAAGAGGGAGACCTCGATGGCCGTCGCCGCCGTCGGTCTCATCACCGACGCGGAGCAGGCCGAGAAGATCGTCGCCAACGGGGAGGCCGACGCGGTGCTGCTGGGAAGGGAGTTGCTGCGCAACCCGTCCTTCGCCCGGCTCGCGGCACGCGAACTCGGGGCCGAGGTCCGCGTACCCGAGCAGTATCACCGGTCGGTCTAGGCACCGGACCGCGGAGGCGGTGAAGTGGGGCCCGGCGCCGGGTGGTCGACGTGATCGTCCGCCACCCGGCGCCGGACTCCGGCCCTGGCCCCGGCCCCCTACGGTCAGGCGGCGCTCGGCGCCGACCGCCCGGCCGTCAGCTCGGCGGCGTCGACCACCTCGGCCTCCGCTTCGGTCTCCGCTTCAATCTCCGCTTCGGCGAGCAGTGCGATCAGGGTCGCGCGAGCACGCGCCACACGGGAGCGGACCGTGCCGACGGGACAGCCGCTGACGAGGGCGGCCTCCGCGTAGGGCAGGCCCATCATCTGGGTGAGGACGAACGCCTCACGCCGTTCGCCCGGGAGCACCGCCAGGAGTTCGAGCAGGGCGACGCCGTCGTCGAAGCCGGGCAGGCCGAGCGGCTGCGCGCGTTCCACCGCGGTCTGCCAGTCCGCGGCGCCGGTCGACCGCGGCCGGGCGGCGGCGTGGCGCAGGCTGTCGATCACCGCGCGGCGGGCGATGGACAGCAGCCAGGTCCGCGCCGAGGAACGCCCCTCGAACCGGTGCAGACTGCCGAGCGCCCGCAGGAACGTGTCCTGGGCGAGGTCCTCGGCGGCCTGCGGATCGGCGGACAGATGGGCGACGTAGCGCACGACATCGCGGTGCAGCGCGCGGACGAAGCGTTCGACGGCGGCCGGGTCACCGGCGCGGGCGGCCAGCGCCCAGGCGGTCGCCGACTCGTCGGCCGGCACCGCTCGGCCGTCGGCGTCTTCGTACCGCCTCTCGTGTCCGTGGCGGGAGGCGGGCAGGGCAGGAGTGATCACCAGGTGTCCTTCTCGGGTCATCCGTGATCCGGACCGGCGCGAGGCGCGGGGTCCGGTGGTGGGGTGCGGCCGTACAGGAGGTACGGCCGATGCCCGAAGCGCTCGGGTGGCGCTTCGGGGAGCCGGCTGTCTCAGGCGACAGCGGACCCCACGGGCGGCCCCCGGGAAGTGATCGCGTGGACGAGAAGGAGGAGACGCGGGGCGCGGTCCGAGGCGCGTCGGCGCACCCGGAGCACCGGGCGGTACGGCGGTACGGGCAGGGCGAGCAGCAGCCGCAGGGGTGCGGCCAGCCGGCCGGCCGCCGCCCGCAGGACGCGGAACACCGCGCCCTCGCCGTGCGCGAGCCACAGGCCGCACAGCAGTGCCGCGAGCGCGTGGGCGGCGAACATGCCGAACGATGAGGGCGAGCCCGCCCCGGCTCCCCCGGAGAACAGATGTGCCAGGGTTCCGGCGCCCGTGGAACCCGTGCCCATGGAGCCCATATCCATGGAACCCATCGAGCCCATGTCCATCGAGCCCATGGCCGCGGCGCCCGTACCGGCGTCCGCGGCGAGCGTGAGGGACCGCGCGATCGAGAACGCGGTGTGGAGCACGCCCTGGGCGAGCACCACGACGGCCACGACGAGCGGAAGCCCGCGCTCACGGCCGGCCAGGCACCAGCCCGCTCCGGCCGTGCCCGCTCCGGCGCCGGCCAGTGCCCACCAGGCCACCGGAGAGCCGGACATCATCACGTGGCCGAGGGCGGCGAGCACCACACAGACGGCCGCGAACATCACGGCCCGCAGCATGCGTGTGCACCACCCGGCAGTCATGACGGCCCTCATCCTCGCATCCGGGGTCCGGACGTCATGGGCGGGTACGGAAAACCACCGGGCGCCGCGCGGGCGGCGCACCCGTGATCCGGATCACGGGCCCGGACGTGCCGCCCCCGCATGGAGGCCGTCGCCCGGGGTATCCGCCGGAACGCGGCGGAACCACCGCCAGGACAGCGGGACCCTACGTACTGTAGGGTCCCGGCGGTGAGCGTCGTACATCAGGGGGACCCTGTGAAGGAACGTGACGCCGGGCGCGCGGCACGCGGGCCGGCGTCCGTGCTGGCACTGCTCGTGCCGAGTCTCGGGATCGCCGCACTCGGCGTGTACCACCTGTGCGGGTTCGACCTGCACGCCCTGCACGGACGCCCGCACCTCGGCGACGGACTGACCATGGCCGGGGTGATCACGGCGCTGGTCTCGGCGGGCGCGGCGCTCGGCGACCTCCTGTGGTGGGCCACCACGCGCGACCGGCCGCTCGGCGACGGCGGGAAGCCGTGCCCCGGCGGACGTTTCGGGAACCCCGGCCACGACCGGGGCACGTCGCCGCACCGCTGAGCACCAGGACGGACTCCCTGCCGGCCGGACGCGTGCGACCCGGACCCCTGGTCCGCATTCTCAACACCTCCTTACCTCTTCACGCCGCTCCTGTCTGGCCATAACCTCACTCTTCCCTACAAGATGTAGTGTTCCGGCCTCTGTCCTCACCGGTTCTCCCGGCCTCTTCGCAAGGTGATGTTCCACGGTGTCCGTACAACAGTCAGCGCTCATCCCGGAACAACGCGGCGCGAGCTCGCGCCGCGGGGACCGGTCCGGAGGAGCGGGCGACGGAATCCAGCCACGGGCCGCCGCCTTCACGGTCTGGTATCTGCGGCTGCTCGCCGTTCTCAACATCGTCGCCGTGATCTCGCTGCCGTTCCGCGAAGAGGTGCACGAACACAACGGGGGCGAGTTCTTCACCCCCTATCTGGCCACCGCCGGGCTGATCTCCGCGGCACTGGCCCTGTTCCTCGCGCTGGTGATGCGGCGTCGCAAACGGGCCGCCTGGATCTTCAACCTGCTGCTCGCCGGACCGCTCCTCGCGCTCTACACCGTGGCGCTGACCCAGGACCGCTACCAGCGGCACGTCTTCAACTGGATCTCGGCCCTGCTCACCGCGCTCTTCGTCGTCGCCCTCCTGGTGGGGCGCAAGGAGTTCCACGCCGTCGGGGACCGCTCGAACCCCCGCCTCGCGCTGGCCGTCGGCGCGGGCGGTCTGCTGGTCAGCGCCACCCTCGGCACCCTGCTCGTCAGCGCCACCAACCGCGTCCCGGGAACGCCGCTGGGCGACCGGATCGCGTACACGCTGCTGCGCGGAATCAGTGTCGGACCGCTCGCCGACCGGTTCGACACGGTCGTCGCCCCCCGCTGGGTCGACATCCTCGTCAACGTCCTGATGGCCGCCACCTTCCTGCTGGTGCTCTACGCGTGCTTCCGTTCGCCGCGCGGTCTCGAACTCCTCGGCGAGGAGGACGAGACCCGGCTGCGCGCCCTGCTGGCCCGGCACGGGGAACGCGACTCCCTCGGCTACTTCGCCCTGCGCCGCGACAAGTCGGTCATCTGGTCCCCGAGCGGCAAGGCGGCGATCGCGTACGGCGTCCGCGGCGGGGTGACCCTCGCCTCCGGCGACCCCATCGGCGACCCGGAGGCCTGGCCCGGCGCGATCGAGGCGTGGCTGCGGGAGGCGCGGCGGCACGCGTGGACGCCCGCGGTCATGGGCGCCAGCGAGGAGGCCGGGACCGTCTACGCCCGGCACGGCCTGGACGCCCTGGAACTCGGCGACGAAGCCATAGTGGACCGGTCCGACTTCACCCTGGAGGGACGCGCCATGCGGGGCGTCCGGCAGGCGCACAAGCGGGTCCGGCGCGCCGGTTACACGGTCCGCGTACGACGGCACGAGGACATCCCCGAGGCCGAGATGGCCGCCCTGACCGACAAGGCGGACCAGTGGCGCGACGGCGAGACCGAGCGCGGCTTCTCCATGGCGCTCGGCCGGCTGGGAGACCCCGCCGACGGACGGTGCGTGATGCTGGAGTGCCGTGACGGCGAGGGGGAACCCCGGGCCGTACTGAGCTTCGTGCCGTGGGGCGAGCGGGGGCTCTCCCTGGACCTGATGCGCCGCGACCGGAACTCCGACAACGGGCTCATGGAGTTCATGGTGATCGAGCTGCTGCTGAACGCCGAGGAGTTCGGTGTCGAGCGGGTCTCCCTGAACTTCGCGATGTTCCGGTCCGTCTTCGAACGCGGCACCCGGCTGGGCGCGGGACCCGTGCTGCGGCTGTGGTGCTCGGTGCTGACGTTCCTCTCGCGCTGGTGGCAGCTCGAGTCGCTCTACCGGGCCAACGCCAAGTACCGGCCGGTCTGGGAGCCTCGCTACCTCCTCTTCGAGAAGAGCGCCGACCTGCCCCGTATCGGCATCGCGGCGGCCCGCGCGGAGGGCTTCCTCGCGCCTCCGGCCCTGCCCCGGTTCGCCTCCCGGCGCCCGGCGCACCCGGACCGGCGGTCCCCCGCACCGCCCCTGGCCGCTTCCTCGGCCCCGTCCGTCCGTCCCACTTCGTCCGCACCGCGCGACTAGGGGCACGTCGCACGGGCCACGCGGCCCATGGCAACCGGCCGGGCACCCAGGAGGGTGCCCGGCCGCGCCGTCCCACCGTGCTCCTCTCCCCGGCCGGGTCGGCTCTCCCCCGGCCGGGCCGTCCCGTCGGCGGTCTCGCCCCCTTCGGGCATCGGAAAACGGCCGTTCGCCCGGTAATTGGCTGGACCTGCACCATCGACGGGACGCTTCCCGGGCGTCACTGTCAGTGCCGTGGTGCACACTCACGATCAATGGCCGTACGCAGGGGAGGACACGTGTTCAGGGGGATCGACGAGGTCGACTGGGCCTCGATGGAGCATGCCCACGGAAGCGCCGCGGACGTGCCGGAGCTGCTGCGGGGGCTCGCGTCACCGCTCCCCCAGGAGCGGGAGGCCGCGCTCGACGGAATGTACGGCGCGGTGCACCACCAGGGCGATGTGTACGACTCGACGCTCGCGTCCATCCCTTTCCTCTTCGCCCTCGCCGGGCACACGGAACTCCCGGACCGGGACGGAATCGTCGAGCTGCTCGCCAGCATCGGAGGACCTGACGACGGGGACGCCTTCGGAGGCACGTTCGAAGACGCCTCCGGGGACTCCGTCGAGGGCGGCGAGGACGAGGCCGCAGGCCGCCGGGCCGCGGAGGGGTCCGAGGACGACAACCACGCGATGGCGCGCGCGGCCGTCCGGGCGGGGGCCGCGGTCTTCCTGGACCTCGTCACGGACGGGGACCCTGAGGTGCGCCGCGCCGCGCCGTCGGCGCTCGTGCGCTTCCACGGCGAACCGCGGCGCGTCCTGGCCCTGTTGAGCGAGCGGCTGCGGGACGAGCCGGAGGACGGCGTCCGGCCGGCCCTGGTCGAGAGCCTCGGGCTCCTCGTCCGGCTGCATCCCGTCTCCGCGGCCCCTGCGGTGGACCGTCTGGTGTCGCTGTGCGGCGCGCCGCACGACCCGGGACTGCGGCTCGCGGCGCTCGGGCAGCTGGCCTCCTGCGCCGCCGACCGGTTGCCGGCCGACCTCGTGCCGACGGTCGTGGCGCTGCTCCACACCAGGTCACAGCGGATCCGGCCGTTCCGCGAGCCCGTCCGGACGTCGTCCGACACCCTCATCGGCAGTCTGCGCCGGATGCGCCCCGCGGACGAGGAGGGCGCGCAGCTGCTCCGGACGCTCCACCAGGCCCTGGGCGCCCGCACCGCGGACCGGATCGCCCTGCTCGAAGGCCAGTTGAGCAGCCGGAACACGGCCGACCGGTGCAATGCCGTCTGGATGTCCGCGGGACTGTTCCGCGAATGGCGGGCCGCGTACGAGCATCCGGTCGCGCTGATCGGCGAGCAACTCGGCTCGGACGAGGAGCGGTTGCGCTGCGCCGCGGTGTCCGTCCTGGAGTTCCTGTTCACGCTGGCGGCTCCGGCGGCCGACCGGCTGGCCGCCCTCGTGGAGTCGGGCACGGACTCCCGGGGGTGTGACACGGCGACGCTGCACCGCCCCCTGAAGGCCCTCGCCAGGTGCGGGGACGCGCGGGCCGTGCCGGCCCTCGCCGAGGTGCTGCGCCACCCGGTCGTACCGAACGAGACCGGGTACGCGATCGGATATCTGGGGCCGGCCGCGGCGCCCCTGGCTCCGCTGCTGCGGGAACGGCTGGCCGAGGTCCCGCTCGACTCCCCGGACACCTACGACCGCGCCGCGCCGCTGCTGTCCGCCCTCGGCGCGCTGCGGTACGCCGAGGCCGTCCCGGACGTGCTGCGCCTGCTGCACGGCACACCATGCGAACTGCGGCTCCGGGACGCTCTGGTGAAGGCGCTGGCCGGAACGCTCGGCGCGTTCGGACCGGGGGCGCGTGCGGCCGTACCGGCGCTGCGGGACCTGCTGGCGGGCGAGAACGCCGTGGCGGCGGCCGACGCGCTGTGGTCCGTGGAAGGGGACGCGGACGCGGCCCTTCCGTCATTGCTCGGGGCGCTGTCCCCGGAGCGAGACGCGGGCGGTCACCGGGCGGTGGCCGAGGCCCTCGGCCGGATGGGGGCGGCGGCCGCATCCGCGCTGCCCGGACTGCGCCGTCTGACGGACTCCCCCGAGGTGTGGGAGCGGACGGCCGCCGCCTGCGCCCTGTGGGACATCGCCGAAGACCCGGAACCCGTCCTGCCGGTGTTCCGTGACGCCTGGCGGCGGAACCCGTACACCCGGGGCACCATCGGCGCGTGCCTCGTCCGGATGGGCGGCGCCGGCGCGCCCGTTCACGACCTGGTCCGTACGGAACTGGCCTCGCCCCGGCGCCACCGCGCCCGCGCCGGCGGCCACGGCAGTCACGACATACTCGACGACGAACTGCTCCTGCGGTCCTGCCGGACGGCACTGGAGGCCGCCTAGCGAAGCCGCCCTGCGGAGCGGCACGGGCGCGGCGGAGCGGTGCGAGGTGCGCCGGTGTGCCGTCGCGTCCGCGTGGCGGGCGGTGGCGACGGCGAGCGAGGGCGCTGGTGTGCGGCTCGGGCGAGCGCCCCGAGCCGGGGCGCGGTCAGCTGGTCATCCGGCCCCACAGCGGTCCGATCCGCTCCCATTCCTCGTCCCACCGGTCCACGCGACGCCGTTCCAGGCGGCCGCGGAGCACACCACCCGCAGCGAAGGGGACAGCGGCCACGCCCGCGCCCGCGAAGACCCCGATCAGGCAGGCGCGCAGCCTGGCCACGGCGACGGTGGTGGGCCGGGTGACAAGACGCCCGTCGGCGTCGGTCCACACCAGGACCGGGGTGTCCGCCGAGGTGCCCGCCGAGACTCGCACCCGACCGGAGCGAGGGGTCCCGTCCGGCGCCGTCCAGCGGGCCTTCGTCCACACGACGCGCCCGGCGGGCTCCCCCGCGCCCGCGTCCGGCGCGTCCTCGATCAGCCGAGCGGGGACGGTGCGCGTCTCGGCGCGCTCGCGCGCCAGGGTGTCCTCCACGGCACGGACGGTCACCAGGCCCGTGACCGCACCTCCGAGCACCGTGAACGCCCAGGCCACGAGCATGATCCAGGCCTCCAGGACATCGCTTCGCCGCCGCAACGGGTTGCGCCGCCACCGCCACAGCCAGACCTCGGGACCACGGAACGCCGCCATCAGGGGCATCCTCCTCACGACCGCACGGACACGCCACGTCCCCCTCCCTTACGCGCGCGCTCCGCGCGATGCTCACGGCGGGTGCCCGCCGGCTCGTCCGGCACGGGGAGCCGGCGCCCCGGGACACCCCCCGCGGGCATCCGGGCGACGGGCCCGGGAGCCCTCCTCGTCCGTCGACACGGCCCGTCCGGCCTGCGGAGACGACGGGCCGAAAGGTGACTGTCGGCACCGGGGTGCAGACTGGCCCGTAGCGCAGACGACGACGTCGCGGGAGGTGGCCGGTCATGGCCGACGTACTGCTCACGGTAGGCACCCGCAAGGGACTCTTCATCGGGCGACGGCACGGCGGCGCCTGGGAGTTCGACGAGAGTCCGTACTTCAACGCGCAGGCCGTGTACTCGGTCGCCATCGACTCCCGGGGCGAGCGGCCGCGGCTGCTGGCCGGCGGGGACAGCGCGCACTGGGGCCCGTCCGTGTTCCACTCCGACGACCTGGGCCGCACGTGGACCGAACCCGCTCGGCCCGCGGTCAAGTTCCCCGAGGATACGGGCGCTTCGCTGGAACGGGTGTGGCAGTTGCACCCGGCGGCCGCCGAACCGGACGTGGTGTACGCGGGGACGGAACCGGCCGCGCTGTACCGCTCGGAGGACCGGGGCGAGTCCTTCGGCCTCGTCCGTCCCCTGTGGGAACACCCCACCCGCTCGAAGTGGGTCCCCGGGGGCGGCGGTGAGGGGCTGCACACCATCCTCACCGACGAGCGCGACCCGCGGGCGGTGACGGTCGCCGTGTCCACGGCCGGCGTCTTCCGCACGGCCGACGGCGGCGCGAGCTGGGATCCCGCGAACTCCGGCGTCTCCGCGGTGTTCCTGCCGGACCCGAACCCGGAGTTCGGGCAGTGCGTGCACAAGGTCGCGCGCGACGCGGCGAACCCGGACCGGCTCTACCTCCAGAACCACTGGGGGGTGTACCGCAGCGACGACGGGGCCGGACGGTGGACCGACATCGGCGCGGACCTGCCGTCCACGTTCGGATTCGCGGTGGCGGCGCATCCGCATCAGGGCGACACGGCCTACGTCTTCCCGATCAACGCCGACGCGGACCGGGTCCCGGCCGACCGGCGCTGCCGCGTCTTCCGTACGCAGGACGCGGGCACGACCTGGGAACCGCTGACGGCGGGACTGCCGTCCGAGGACCACTACGGCACGGTGCTGCGCGACGCGCTGTGCACGGACGGCGCGGACCCGGCGGGCGTGTACTTCGGCAATCGCAACGGCGAGTTGTACGCGTCGGCGGACGACGGCGACACCTGGCGGCAGCTCGCCTCCCATCTCCCGGACGTCCTGTGCGTCCGCGCGGCGGTCCTGGCCTGAGCACGGTCGCCGGCGGGAAAAGAGGAACGCGGTCGCGGTCGCGGATCCCGGAGACTTCAACGGCCCGCAATGGCAGGTGTCTTGTGCCCGAAGACATCCGATTCGGCGATGAATCGGTCATCCCCGGTCGCGGTACGGCCACCAGTTTGATCTCGGCCAGGTGTACGGCAGTAGGGTGACGCCCGTGGCACCACGACCGTTGCATGAGATCGTCGAACCGGGCTGGGCGAAAGCCCTCGAACCCGTGGCCGGACGGATCGCCCAGATGGGCGACTTCCTGCGCGCGGAGATCGCCGCGGGACGCACCTACCTACCGTCCGGGGCGAACGTCCTGCGGGCCTTCCAGCAGCCCTTCGACGAGGTACGCGTCCTCATCGTCGGGCAGGACCCCTACCCGACCCCGGGACACGCGGTGGGCCTGTCGTTCTCGGTGGCCCCGGAGGTACGCCCGCTGCCGCCCAGCCTGATCAACATCTTCCGCGAGCTGAACACCGACCTCGGGGCGCCCCAGCCGTCCACCGGTGACCTCACCCCCTGGACGCAGCAGGGCGTGCTCCTGCTCAACAGGGCGCTGACGACGGCGCCCCGCAGCCCCGCGGCCCACCGCGGCAAGGGCTGGGAGGAAGTCACGGAACAGGCCATCCGGGCACTGGCCGCGCGCGGCCGGCCGCTGGTGTCCATCCTGTGGGGCCGCGACGCGCGCAATCTGCGCCCCCTGCTCGGCAGCCTTCCCTCGGTGGAGTCCGCGCACCCCTCGCCCATGTCGGCCGACCGCGGCTTCTTCGGTTCGCGTCCCTTCAGCCGCGCCAACGACCTGCTGGCCGGGCAGGGAGCGGAACCGGTGGACTGGCGCCTGCCGTGACACCCGGCGGAGGACACGGCAGGCCGCACGACGGGCAGAGCCCCGCCGTGGTGCTGGCCGTGGACTCCGGAGGCTCGGGACTGCGCGTGGCCCTCGCCCCGCACGGGGCGCCGGGCGATGACCGCTCTCCCGTCCGCCGAGGGGCCCCGGCACCCCCGCCGCCGACCCCGCTCGGTGCCCCACTGATCTCCAGGGAGCCGGTCCGCACCGGCCCGCGCGGCATCTCGGCCGGGCATCTGCTGGATCAACTGCTGCCGATGGCACGGCGGTTGATGGCCGAGGCGGGCGCCGAACGGCTCGGGGCCGTCGCCGTCGGCGCGGCCGGTCTGGCCACGCTCGGCGACGAACTGCGCGACGAGCTCCCGGCCGCCCTGGAGCGCGAACTGGGAGTACGGCGGCTCGCCCTGGCCGCCGACGCGGTGACCGCGTACACGGGCGCCCTGGGTCCCCGGCCGGGTGCCGTGATCGCGGCGGGCACCGGCATGATCGCGATCGGTACCGACCTCGCGTCGTGGCGCAGGGCCGACGGGTGGGGCCATCTGCTCGGCGACTGCGGCGGCGGAGCCTGGATCGGCCGCGCGGGCCTGGAGGCGGCCCTGCGCGCCTTCGACGGCCGCCCGGGCGGCTCGAAGTCGCTGCTGGCGCGGGCGGAGGAGATGTTCGGGCCGATGCCGGAACTGCCCGGCCGGCTGTACCCGCGCACCGACCGGGCAGCCGTGCTCGCCTCGTTCGCCCCGGAGGTCGCCGACCGCGCCGGGAGCGATCCCGTGGCCGCGGACATCCTGCGGGCCGCCGCACGGCACATGGCCGAGTCGGCCGCCGCGGTGTGCCCTGCCGACGGCGAGCCCCGTCTCGCGCTCACCGGGGGCGTGTTCAACATGGGCGCCGCGCTCCTGGAGCCGCTGCGCGAGGAGTTGGCCGTGCGGCTGCCGCACGCCCGTCGGGTGCCGGCCGCGGGCGACCCGCTCGACGGCGCGCTCCGGATCGCGGCGGACCTGGCCGACGGCCGGCTCGCGCTGCCCCTGGACGAGCGGATGTTGCATGTGGCAACAGAAAAGCCGTACCAGGACATCCATGACCCGAATTCGGCGTAGGGGCGACAAGTCGGCAACTACCGATCACTTCCGATCCGTACGTAACTCATCAGACAAAAGCGGACGGATACCGTTCACCTGCACCCTCCCCGAACAGGGGAACCCGAGAAACCAGTAACATGCGGCGCCATGAGCTCCCCCACTGGGCCCGCGTCCGGCCTGCCAGTACGAATGCCGCGACCCCGCCAAGCCGGGCGGCACCGCCGTCCGGAACCCCTGGCGGCTCCTGAGGGCGCGCCCGCGCTCGTCCTCGCGGTGCCGGGCACCCCCAGCGCCGCCACGCGCAGCCTCGCCGAGGAGGTCGTGAGCATCGCCCGCTCCGAGCTCCCCGGCCTCGATGCCCGCATCGGTTACCTGGACGGGGACGACGAGTTCCCCACGCTGCAGTCCGTGCTGTCCCACGCCGCCGAGGAGCGCACCGCGCGCTTCGAGCAGGCCCGCGCCGCCGGTTCCGACGTCTCCGAGCCCGACGGCCCCGTCGGCATCGTTGTCCCGCTGCTCGCCGGCCCGGACAACGCCCTGCTGCGCCGGATCCGCCAGGCGGTCATGGAGAGCCGTGTCGCGGCCGAGCTGACCGATGTCCTCGGCCCGCACCCGCTGCTCGCCGAGGCGCTGCACGTGCGCCTCTCCGAGGCCGGTCTGGCCCGTGCCGACCGTGCCCGGCTGTTCACCGTGGCGACCGCCGCGGACGGCATCGTGCTCGCCACCGTCGGCGGCGAGGACGCGGTGCAGGCGGCCGGCATCACCGGCATGCTGCTCGCCGCGCGGCTCGCCGTGCCGGTCATGGCGGCGGCCCTCGACGAGGAGGGCTCCATCGCGGCCATCGCCGAGCAACTGCGCGACTCCGGTTCGCAGCAGCTCGCGCTCGCCCCGTACCTGATCGGTCCGGAGCTCGACGCGGGTCTGCTCGACGCGGCCGCCAAGGAGGCCGGCTGCAGCGCCGCCGAGGCGCTCGGCCCGTACCCGGCGATCGGCAAGCTCGCGCTCTCCCAGTACACGTCGGCGCTGGGTATCGCGCCGCCGCAGACCCAGGGGACGCCGGCCTTCTAGTCAGCCGCCACACGCACCACCCGTACCGCCCGCACATCGAAAGGGCCCGCTCCTGAACCAGGAGGGGCCCTTTCCCGTGCGCGGGGCGCATCCGGCACGGCTCCCCCCGAGGAGGGGGCGGCCGGGGGCGCAGCCCCTCGGAGAGGCCGGGTCAGCCGAGGATCACACAGGACGCGGCGGGTGCCTCGATCGAGCCGCCGCGGCGCGGAACGCCGGTGTCCGGGTCGACGGCGAACCAGGTCACGTCTCCGGAGCGCTCGTTGGCCGCGTACAGGAAGCGCCCCGAGGAGTCGAGGGCCAGCGCACGGGGCCAGACGCCGCCGCAGGGCACCTCGGCGACGAAGGTGAGTTCCTCGCCCACCGTGTCGGCGCGGAGCACGGAGACGGTGTCCCGGCCCCGGGTGGCGGTCCACACGAAACGGCCGCCGGGCGAGACGACGAGGCCCGAGGGGTACGCGTCCCCGTCCGGGACACCGGACAGCACGGGTATCTCGCCGACGGGCCGCAGCGAGCCCCGCGCGGCCTCCCAGCGGCAGACGGTGACGGTCGGAGCGAGTTCGTTGAGGACGTACGCGAGCTCGCCCCGCGGGTGGAAGGCGAGGTGGCGCGGCCCGGAGCCGGGACGCAGGGCGGTCTCGCGGTGCAGGGTGAGCGTTCCGCCGTCGAGGGCGCACACCCGGACCGAGTCCGTGCCGAGGTCGACGCTGACGGCCCAGCGGCCGGTGGGGTCGGGCTGCACCTGGTGGGCGTGCGGGCCCTGCTGCCGCGCGTGCGGACCGGAACCGGTGTGCCGGAGCACGTCGGAGGCGGCGGGCGCCAGCGCGCCGCCTGGGCGGACGGGTACCGCGCTGACGCTGCCCGAGCCGTAGTCGGCGGTCAGGACGTGCCCGTCGAAGACACTGAGGTGGGTGGGTCCGCTGCCACCGGTCGGGGTCGGCGGACCGGCCAGTTCCGGTTTGTCGCCGTGCACGCGGTAGGCGGCCACCGCGCCCTCGGCCCTCTCACTGACCGCGTACAGGACGTCACGCGCGGGCGCGAGGGCCAGATACGAGGGGTCGGGTACGTCGTCGACCGCGCTCAGGACGGTCAGTGCGCCGCTGTCCGGATCCACGTCCGCCGTGAGGACACCGAGGCCTCCCGCCGTCGTGAACGAGCCGATGAACGCCCGCTGCCGCCGCCCGCCGCCGTCCGCCACTTCTGTCCCCTCTCGATCCCGCCTCGCCGTCGGGCCGACGGTAGCAGCGACGGCGCTGCGGTCTAGACCAAGGTGAGGGCGATCGGCCGAGCGTCCTGAACGGCGGCCGGACCGACGGCGCACCGGAGGGACCGGGCGCGGGCCGGGCGCGGATCGGGTGCAGACCGGATGCGTACAGGTCAGGCGGCCGCGGAGAGTCCGTACGGCGGCCGTCACGAGCCCCTTGGACGCGCGCCGGGCAGGGTGGCGGCGGAGACCGCCCCGAGGCCGTCCAGCGGGCGTCCACGCCCTCGGTGTGGATCTTGTCGGTGGGCTCGGCCCACCGGAGGAACAAAGACGGCCCCCGGGGCGCCGGACAGCACCCCGGGGGCCGGAGTCAGAGCCCCGTCGACGTCAGACGCCGGCGAGCCGCGCGTCGCGCACCGGTCCGCGCAGCGGTGTCGCCATGTCGACGAGCGCCCGCTCCAGGCCGTGCAGGTGCACGAGCGCCTGCTCGGCACCGGGGTGGTGGCCGGGGACACCGTGGCGGGGCGCCCAGGCGCCTCCCGGTACGGCGCCGACCAGGGACTCCATGGCGGTCTCGACCTGTCGGCAGGCCGCCGTGAGGCGGGCGTCGTGCGAGGCGTCCGGGTCGGCGGCGACGGCCGCGAGACCGCGCACCTCGCGGGCGCAGTCGTCCAGCAGGGCGAGGATCGCGCGGGCCCGTTCCTTGCGCCGCCTCATCGGGTTGAGCGGATGCACGAGGGGTGCGAGAGCCATGCGTACACGCCCCAGAAGTGCCTCGAGCTCCCCCGCGAGCGGTGCGGGGTCGGCCTGCGCGTCGCCCGCGAGCCGCCGGGCCGACGCCGAGGTGCAGCCGTGCACGGCGTGCAGGGCACGCTCGATCCAGCGGTCGGTGACCGTGTGCGTGGTGATCGGCAGGACGAGCGCGACCGCCAGCGCGGCACCGACCGCGCCGACACCGGTCTCGGCGAGCCGCAGCGCCAGCAGTCCCGGGTGCAGCACGCCGAGCAGCCCGTAGAGCAGGCCCGCCATGACGGTGACGAAGAACATCATCCAGCTGTACGAGGGCGCGGCCGTGTAGAAGATCCCGAAGACGCTCACCGCGACGAGGGCGGCGGTGGGCGCCGGGGCGCCGTGCAGCGGTACGGCGATCAGGAGTCCGGCCACGATGCCGGTGAGCGTGCCGACCACGCGCCGGAAGCCGCGGACCAGCGTCTCGCCGCGCGAGGCCGTGTTGACGAAGATCCACCACGCGGTGCCGACGGCCCAGTACCAGCGGTCGTGCGAGAGCAGCTGGCCCGCGGCGAGCGCGAAGGCGCAGGCCGCGGTCGCCTGGAAGGCCTGGCGGGTGGCGGGGCGGTCCAGCCCGCGTCCGTCCAGCGGCAGCGGCGCGGCGGGCAGGGGCCTGCGCCGCTCGATGCACCAGGCGCCGAACCGCACGGCCGAGGAGGCCGCCAGCGACAGGGCGACGGCGGCGTACAGCTGCGGGAGCTGACCGGGCACGGCGTGCAGGAACTGGGTCGTGAAGAACATCATGAACGCGAAGATGCCGAGCGCGTGCCCGCGCGGGCCGAAGCGGCGGGCGTACACCCCGGCGAACACCACGGCGAGCCAGGTCGCGTCCCGCAGCATCGGCGCCCCGTGCAGGGCGGTCGCCGCCGCGAGGACCGGGAAACCGGCCACGGGGAGCAGAGCGGTGGTACCTGCCTGGCCGCGCACGGTCGGGTCGCCGACCGTGAACAGCGCCAGGAGCGCCGCGAGCCCTCCGGCGATCGAGGCGGGGAGCGAGAGCCCGGCCAGTTGGCACAGGGTGACCGCGAGGCCGATCCCGACGACCGCCCGGAGCGAGACCCGCAGCCGGAACAGTCCCGGATCCGGCGCCATGAACATCTTCTTCACCGTCGGCAGCCCGCCCCCACTTCGCGTTCGACACAGAGATTCGGCATGCGCAGCGCACATGCGAAAGGCGCCGCGGGTCCGGTACGGCGTCCTTGCCGTCCGACGCTGCGCAGCGCCATCGATACGGACAAGGTACGCGGTAGCCCAGAAGTGGCTCAACCGGCGCGATTTGGCCTGTGCCATTGGTACAGTCGAAGGCGAACATTGTCGGCCGCGAGGAGGCCAACGGACCATGCCCGTGGATGAGCTCGACACCCGCATCCTGCGGCTGCTCCTGGAGCAGCCCCGCACCAGCGTCCGTGAATACGCCCGCGTCCTCGGTGTCGCCCGCGGCACGCTCCAGGCCCGCCTCGACCGGCTGGAGCGGGACGGGGTGATCACCGGGACGGGTCCCTCGCTGTCCCCCGCCGCCCTCGGTCATCCCGTGCTCGCCTTCGTCCACATCGAGGTCACACAGGGCCATCTGGACGACGTGGGCGACGCGCTGGCCGCCGTACCGGAGATCATCGAGGCGTTCTCGATCACCGGCGGCGGCGATCTGATCACCCGGGTCGCGGCGCGGGACAACGCCCACCTGGAGGATGTGATCCAGGCGCTGATCAGTCTGCCGGGCGTGGTCCGCACCCGGACCGAGGTGGCGCTGCGCGAACGGGTCCCGCACCGGTTGCTGCCACTGGTGGAGTCGATCGGGCGCGCGGCACAGCGCTGAGCACGAGCGGTACGCCGGTATCGGCACCCGGGAGACGCTCGCGCTCCGGAAGGGGCCGGCGGGCGGCGCTCCGCGTTCGGGGGCCGGAGCCCGCCCGCCGGTCATTTCGGAAGTCGCCGACCGGAGTTCCGCCCGTGCGCCAGAATGCCGGTCGGCGAGAGGTTCCGGACACCGCGCGGAGCGGGCCGGCCGCCGCGGGGCGGGCCGGCCGTTTCGGCGGGCCCGAGCGGACGGCCGTCCCTGGTCGCCGCGCCCGGAGCAGGCTGCCCGGCCGGATCCCTCCGGTGGTCCGGCCGTGCCACCGGAGAAATCCGGCCGTCGTTCCGGAAGGAGTACGCGTGCACCCCGACAAGGACGCACCCGCGGGCTCGGGGGCGCCGCGACGCCCGGAGGGAACCCTGCGATCGGACGCGCGGCGCAATCGTGAGCGCATCCTGGCCGTGGCCCTGGCGGAGCTGACCCGCTCCGCCGGCACACCGCTGAGCGCGATAGCGAAGAAGGCGGGGGTCGGTCAGGGGACGTTCTACCGCAACTTCCACCATCGCGAGGCCCTCATCCTGGAGATCCACCGGCACGAGGTGCGGCAGGTGACCGACGCGGCGGCGCACCTGCTCGCCACCCGCCCGCCGGACCGGGCCCTGCGGGAGTGGACGGACCGTCTCGCACGGTTCGCCATGGCCGAGGCGGGTCTGGCCGAAGCGCTGCGGACGAGCACCGGCACGCCTCGGGGCGCTCTCACCAGGCTCGACCACGAACCCCTGACCTCGGCTGTCGCCCTCCTGCTGAGGACCAACGAGGAAGCGGGCACCATCCGGCCGGGGGTGACACCGGACGACTTCCTGCTCGCCGTCGCCGGGCTCTGGCGGCTCGACCGGCACGGGGACTGGCAGACGCACGCATGCCGCCTGCTGGACCTGGTGACGGACGGCCTGCGCGTGGGCGCGCCCGGTCCGGGCGGGCCCGTGCGGGAGGAGTGAGCCCGCCGCCCGACGGGTCCCCTGCGCTCACTCGGAGGGGGACTGCTTCAATCCGTCGGCGATCGCCCGACCGGGGCCGGCCGTCTTCCGGACCCCGCGTTCGGAGGGAAGGGTGCCAGGCCGGTCACCGGTCCCCCGGCGAGTTCGGCGCGCCGCCCTCGTCCGTCGGCTCGAAGCACTCGTTGACGGCTTTCACGAGTTCGGCCGGGTCCACGTACTGCTGCCGCTGTCCGGTGCGGTCCGTGGTGACCTGTACCGCGAGACGCAGCGCGGCCGCGAAGGCGCCGTCCTCGCGGGAGTCCCGGCACATCAGACCGTGCCGGTCCCTGTCCTCCACGAGTCCGTGGCCCGCGAAAGTACAGGACCACCGCGTCGTCGGGGGTCAGGCGGACGTCCGCCCCGCGTGCAGCCCCGCTCACGCTCGCCGACCGGCCTTCGGACGAACCGTGACGACGTGATCGCCATCCGTACCGGCCAACGGGTGAAGAGGGGCGAATACGCCTCTGCCCGTATCCGGGACGTCTGTCGCACCCGGCGGCCCTGGGCCTCTCCGCCCGGTCGCGGGCCTCCTCCACCCGATGTGCCGGGCGCGGCCACCGTCACCGAGCCGCCGAAGGAGGCGGCAGGCGCAGTCCCGCGAGGTCCGGGGGGACGGGGTTGTCGGGGCGGAAGAACGGGGCGGGTTCGGCGTCGGCCGCCGTGGCCGGTGCGTCGGTGAGGCGGAAGCGGTCGCGCAGCCGGCCGTAGAAGTCGGTGGGGCGCAGGCGGATGAGCCGCACCCGCTGCGGGGCCCGGAAGACCCCGATCCAGTCTCCGGGGTCGAGCACCCCGCGCGGTTGGCCGTCGATGCTGACGGCGGCCTGGCCCGAGTGGGGCAGCACCCTCAGGGCCACGGGCTCGTCCGGCGCGGCGACGACGCTGCGGTTGAAGGTCATGTGCGGCGCGATCGGTGTGAAGACGACCGCGTCCATGTGCGGGGAGAGCACGGGGCCGCCGGCGGCGAAGCTGTAGGCGGTCGATCCGGTGGGGGTGGCGACGGCGAAGGCGTCCGCCGAGTAGGAGGCCAGCCGCCGGCCGGCGATGTAGACGCCGACGCTGACCTGGCGGTCCCGGGCCAGTTTCTCCACGACGACGTCGTTCAGGGCCGTGACGTCCAGCGCCACCCCCCAGCCGTCGCCCTCCGCCGCCTCGGCTCCGACCTGCGGCGGAGGCAGGACGGGGCCCCGCCCGTAGCAGAGGAAGGCCTCCATTCCTCCGGGGATCTCCAGAACCCGGGAGGCGCGCAGGGTCAGCGTCATCCGTTCCTCGACGGCGGCCTTCCCCTCGTGGACAGCCTGCAGCGCCCGGGTGACGTCGGCCGCCGGCACCTCGGTGAGGAAGCCGACCTTGCCGAGATCGACGCCCAGCACGGTCGCACCGCTCTTGACGGCGATCCGGGCACCGCGCAGAAAGGTGCCGTCGCCGCCGAGGGTGACGACGAGGTCCGGGTTTCCGGCCGCTTCCGCCTCCGCGCGCCCGCCGCGACGTCGCTGGTCCCCAGCCCAGACGTCGATCTCGGTGCACCGGATGCCCCGTGCGTCGCACCAGTCGTGCACGGCGCGGGCGACATCGCGGGCCGCCGTCCGCCCCTGGTGGACGACCAGGCCGACGCGGTGCACGGACACGGCAACCTCCAGGTCCCCAGGGGTGTGGGCGTGTGCCGCGAGCCCGGTGTCCGCGGCCGGGAGACAGGCCGGGGCGGGCCCGTTCCGGGCCCGGGCCGGGGGCACGACTCGATCCTTCCATGAATGGGACATTTCGGTAGGGTGGGAAGCGGGCCGGATCGGCCCCACCGGGCTCGAGGGGCCGTCGGACCGAGGGGGTCGTCGGACCGAGGGGGCCGCCACGCGGGCACCGTCCGGTGGGCCGGCACGGAGGGTCGGGAGTACGGCCGTACCGAATCCTCGACTCCGGTCAAGACACGCCGACTCCGCCATGTCACGTGACACGGGGGCGAGTTGTCGCCGCGCATCGCTCCGACCGCTCGATTCCGCCGGACGGATTCCAGCCGTGTCGGCACCACCCGGGCACCTCAACCCGCTTCCGTTCGGACGGAGTTCGGATGCCGTCAGCGGCCGGGCGAGGTACGCGGGAACCGTTCCGCCGGCCGAACAGTTTCGGTCACTCGGGCATCCCGACGAACGCTGAACGACTATCGTCTCGAAATGACGTCTCCTGAGCGACAGACACGGCTCGGAGGTTCCGTCACGGCCTCTTTCCTCCGCATTTCGGACTGCTTCGACAGCCCCTCATGAAAGGTTCCTTTCGTGATCAACAGTAATCGTGGGACTGATTACGAGAGCGTCCTGCTCGACCGCAAAGGCCAGGCGGAAGCCTTCGACGCCATCGGCGACCGCTACGACGAGGCCTTTCCGCACAAGGAGGGGCAGGTCACCGCGGGCGAGTGGCTGATCGGATCGCTGGGCGAGGGGGCACGGGTCCTGGATCTCGGCTGCGGCACCGGGGTGCCCACCGCGCGCCAGATGACGGACGCCGGGTTCGAGGTCGTGGGGGTCGACCTCTCCGGCGGCATGGTGGAGCTCGCGAGCTCCTACGTGCCCGGCGCGACGTTCCATCAGCTGGACCTCGCCGATCTGCGCCCGGGCGGTCCGCGCGACCTCGGCCGCTTCGACGCCGTCGCCGCCTTCTTCTCGCTGCTGATGCTGCCGCGCGAGGAGATTCCCCTCGCCCTGCTGACCATTCGTCATCTGCTGTCTCCCGGGGGCCTGTTCGTCCTGTCGATGGTCGAGGCCGACGTGGACGACTTCGCGATCCCGTTCCTCGGGAACACGATCAGGGTCTCGGGCTATCTGCGGGAGGACCTGCACAGGGTCGTCGAGGAGGCGGGCTTCGAGATCGTCAAGGAGACCTCGTACACGTACGCCCCCGCGGTGACCGATGTCCCGCCCGAGGAGCAGGTGTTCCTGTGCTGCAGGCGGGGTGACTGAGGCGGCGGAGTCCGAGCCGCGGACCGCGCCATCCACTGGACGGGACAGAACGCGTGACCGAGCACCACACCCCCCACGAGGGGACCGCCCCGCCCCGGGGCCTCCTCCCGCCCGCCGCCGTGCCGGACGGCCGCGCGCCGCAGACCGACCGTCTCCGGTACCTCGATGTGGCGACGCGACGGATCGCCCGGGGGATGGATCTGGACGAGACACTCCGGGAACTGCGGCAGGCGGCCGTACCGGCGTTCGCGGACGCGGTCTTCATCCACCTCGCCGATCCGCTGCCCGTGGGCACGGAACGGTCGGCGGCACCCCTCGTGCTGCGCCTGCACAGCGCCGAACGTGCGGTGCCGTCGGCCCCGCACGCCGACTCCGCCTCGTACGCCGACGCGGCCTCGTCCCCGCTCCCCGAAGTCGCCCAGCGCGTGGAGCCGGGCGGCGGTGGCCGGCTCGCGGAGCTGCTGCGGGACGGGCGCCCCGCGTTCGGTGACGCTCCGGGCAACGCGCCCGCCGTCGCCGAGCTGCTCGCGGCGGGGACCGACCCGCCGGGCGCGCTGCCGCCGGGCCACCGCCTGATCATCGCGCCCCTGCACGGCAGCCATCACGTCATGGGCACGGTCGTCCTGCTCCGGGGCACGCACCGCCCCGTCTTCACCGGCGACGACCTGCTCGTCGCCTCGCAGCTCGCCACGCACACCGCGCTCGGGGTCCAGAAAGCGGTGATGTACGGCCACGAGGCAGCCGTGGCGGACACCCTCCAGCACACCATGCTCCCGTCGTCACTGCCCGAACCCACCGGCATCCGGCTGGCCAGCCGTTACCTGCCCGCCTCGAAGACCGCCCAGGTCGGCGGCGACTGGTACGACGCGATCCCCCTCCCCGGCAACCGCGTCGCGCTGATCGTCGGCGATGTCATGGGCCACTCCATGACCTCCGCCGCGATCATGGGCCAGCTGCGCACCATCGTGCAGACCCTCGCCGGTCTCGACCTGCCGCCCAACGAGGTCCTGCACCACCTCGACGAACAGGCCCAGCGGCTGGGCAGCGACCACATCGCGACCTGCCTCTACGCGATCTACGACCCGATCTCGCACCGCCTGCTGATGGCGAACGCCGGCCACCCGCCCGCGGTCCTGCTCCACGAGGACGGACGTGCCGAGGTCCTGGGGATCCCGCCCGGCGCTCCGATCGGCGTCGGCGGCGTCGTCTTCGAGTCGGTGGAGATGGCCGCGCCCACCGGGGCGACCCTGGTGCTGTACACCGACGGGCTCGTCGAATCCCGCGACACGGACATCGGAAGCGGCGTCGAAGCACTGCGGGTCCGGCTCCAGAGCACCGCCCGGGGGCTCGCCTCGCTGGAGGTGCTCTGCGATCACGTCCTGGGAACCCTGGGCCCGGGGACGCGGGACGACGACATCGCCCTGCTCACCGCGCGGTTCGAGGGCTTCCCTCCGGACAGCGTCGGTTACTGGTTCCTGGCCCCGCACCCGATGACCGCGGGGCAGGCGCGCCGGCTGACCCGCAGGGCCCTGCGCCGCTGGGGTCTCGAGGCCCTGGTCGACCCGACGGAACTCATGGTCAGCGAGATCGTGACGAACGCCGTGCGGTTCGCCTCGCGGCCCCTCTCGCTGCGGCTGCTGCGCACCGACGTGCTCCGCTGCGAGGTGACCGACGACTCGCCGCAGGTGCCCAGGATGCGGCAGCCCGGACTCGGGGACGAGAGCGGCCGCGGCCTCCAGCTGGTCAATCAACTCGCCCTGCGCTGGGGCGCGACACGGGTGAGCAGCGGCAAGGTCGTCTGGTTCGAGCAGAAGATCCCGTCGAAGTAGCGGCCGCTCCGGCCCGTGCCCGCATTCGGCTGATTCCCGGTCGGCGGTTCCACGGCACGCATACCCGTGCAGGGTATGGTGGCGGTCCTAGCTCGCAGGAAGTGCGGACGCCCCTGATGACGGTACGAGAGTTGCCCCGGGCCCGGTTCGATGGCGCCGCCCGCCGGGTTCGCGGTCCGTTCGTCGCCCTGCGCCCGGCCGCCGCCGTGCCGCTCCCTCGCGAGATGACCCGCCCCGCCGTCGCCGCGATGCCGGCCTGCGGGCCGCACGCCGTGCCGGAATCGGTCGCCCGGCCCGCCGCTCCCCTCCTCACCGCGCACATAGGCAACGTCCCCACGGCTTCCCGCGTCCACTGACGCCGCCGCAGCCGTGTGTGGACCGCCCCGTCACGCGTGTCGCGCATCGAAAAGAGGACTCTTCGTGAACAGCATCGACCGTCGTACCGTCCTTGCCGGACTGGGAGCGGCAGCCACCGGCCTGCTCGCCGCCTGCGGCAAGGACGCCCCCGACACTCCCTCCCTCCTCAGCCCCACCGGTTCCCAGGTCGCCCTCGTGGAGAAGAAGCGCAGCGCCACGGGCAGGGTCCGGAGCCTCAACGTGACCGCGGCGCCCGTCACCCTCGATCTGGGCGGCGGCGTCCTGGCCAAGTCCTGGGCCTTCAACGGCGAGGCTCCCGCCAAGGAGATCCGCATCTCCGCCGGCGACACGCTCGCCGCCGAGCTGTCCAACCAGTTGCCCAGCGGCACCACGACGTCCATCCACTGGCACGGCATCTCGCTGCGCGGTGACATGGACGGCGTCCCGCCGGTCACGCAGATCCCGGTGCGGTCCGGATCGAGCTTCGCGTACCGCTTCGTCGCCGACAAACCCGGCACGTACTTCTTCCACCCGCACGTGGGCGTCCAGGTCGACCGCGGCATGTACGCGCCGCTGATCGTCGAGGACCCCAAGGAGCCGCTGTCGTACGACGACGAGTGGGTCGTCGTCCTCGACGACTGGCTCGACGGTGTGACCGGCACGCCCGACGACGTCTTCGCCGAGCTCAGCCACGGCATGTCCGGCATGGACATGAACAGCGGCAGACCGAGGCGGCCTGCGTCGCGGCACCCGTCCATGGCGGCGTCCCCGTACGCCTCCCCGTCCTCGTACTCCCCCTCGCACGCCTCCCCGTACGCGCCCTCGTACGCCTCCCTGCACTCCCCCTCCCCCTCCCCCTCCGGTGACGGCGTGTCGACGCGGTTCACGCTGAGCGGCACCGCCAGTCCGCTGCTCGGCCATGACGCCGGGGACGTGAACTACCCGTACCACCTGATCAACGGACGCGTGCCGACCGACCCGGCCGTCCACACCGGCAAGCCCGGCAGCCGTGTCCGCCTCAGGATCATCAACGCGGGCGCCGACACCGCGTACCGGGTGGCGCTCGGCGGCCACAAGATGACCATCACGCACACCGACGGTTTCCCCGTCGAGCACGAGGAGGTCGACGCCCTGCTGGTCGCCATGGGCGAGCGGTACGACGTACTGGTCACCCTCGACGACGGCATCTTCCCCCTCGTCGCGCTCGCCGAGGGCAAGGACGTCTCCGGCATGGCCCTCGTGCGGACCGGATCGGGAAGCCTGCCGGATCCGGCCGTGCGGCCGGACGAACTGGACGGCCGGATGGTGACCGCCGACCAGTTGCGCGCGAGTGACGGCGCACGACTGGAGACCAAGGAACCCGACCAGGTCCTGCGCATCAAACTCACCGGCAGCATGCGCGCGTACGACTGGGCCATCAACGGCAAGCGGTTCGACATGAACAATCCGACCGCGGATCCGCTGATCGTCCAGGAGGGCCAGCGGGTCCAACTCGACTTCGTCAACGCGACGAACATGTGGCATCCGATGCACCTGCACGGCCACACGTACCAGCTCGGCGACTCCGGCCCGCGCAAGGACACGACCATCGTGCTGCCCAGGTCGCAGGTGTCCGTCGTCTTCGACGCCGACAACCCCGGACAGTGGATGCTGCACTGCCACAACGCCTACCACAGCGAGGCCGGGATGATGGCGCTCATGGCTTACGGGGCCTGAGTCCACGGAACTCGAATCCACAGAGCCCGGGGCCGGCCGGTCAGCCGGTCAGCCGAGGAAACTCAGCCGCACCTCGCGGTTCGGGTTGTCCCGGTTGGTGTCCACGAGACACACCGACTGCCATGTCCCCAGCTCCAGGCTCCCGTCCACCACCGGCAGGGTCGCGTGCGGCGGGACGATGGCGGGCAGGACGTGGTCGCGGCCGTGCCCGGGGCTGCCGTGGCGGTGCTGCCAGCGGTCGTCCGCGGGAAGCAGCGAGTGCAGCGCGGTCAGAAGGTCGTCGTCACTGCCGGCACCCGTCTCGATGATGGCGATCCCGGCGGTGGCGTGGGGGACGAAGACGTTCAGGAGGCCGTCGCGGCCCGCCGCGACCTCACGGAGGAATGCCTCGCAGTCGCGGGTGAGGTCGACGACCGCCTCCGACGAACCCGAGGAGATGTGCAGGACCTGCGTGGTGAAGGCATCGGACATGCCTCAATCCTCTCCCATACGCCGGATCCCGGCTTGTGACGACGCCCCCCGGTGGCCGGGCGCCCACGGCCGGCGGCGCCCGGCCACCGGTCCTGGACGAACGGCTGCCGGGGGCTTCCGCGACGGCTCGTCCGTCGGGTGGCTCACAGCGAGGTGCCCGGCGGGAAGATCCCGGAGCCCGGTCCGGTTCGTAGAAGCGTGAACGACATCGGGGTGAACGCGCGTGAGGTCGATGTGGTCGTCGTCGGGGCCGGTCAGGCCGGTCTGGCGGCTGCCTATCACCTGCGGCGCACCGGCTTCGAGCCCGGACCGGGCTTCGTCGTGCTCGACCACGCGCCGCACCCCGGCGGAGCCTGGCAGTTCCGCTGGCCGTCACTGACGTACGGCAAGGTGCACGGGATGCATTCCCTGCCGGGCATGGACCTCACGGACGCCGACCCGGACCGCCCGTCCTCGGAGGTCGTCCCGGAGTACTTCGCCGCCTACGAGCGCGCGTTCGACCTGCGGGTGCAACGGCCGGTCGACGTCAGGGCGGTCCGGGAGGGGACGGGTGGGCGGCTGCTCGTGGAAGCCGGCGACCGTACGTGGTCGGCCCGGGCGCTGATCAACGCGACGGGCACCTGGGACCGTCCGTTCTGGCCCCGTTATCCGGGCCAGGAGACCTTCCGCGGGCGGCAGTTGCACACGGCGCAGTACCCGGGCCCCGAATGGTTCGCCGGGCGGCGCGTGGTCGTCGTGGGCGGTGGCGCCTCCGGCACCCAGCATCTGATGGAGCTCGCCTCCCACGCGGCCGGGACCACCTGGGTCACCCGGCGCCCCCCGGTCTTCCGCGAGGGCCCCTTCACCGAGGAGTTCGGGCGGGCCGCCGTCGCTCTCGTCGAGGAGCGGGTCCGGCGGGGGCTGCCGCCACAGAGCGTGGTCTCGGTCACCGGGTTGCCGCTGAACGACGCGATCCGGCAGGCGCTGGCCGACGGCGTGCTGGACCGGTGGCCGATGTTCGACCGGATCACCCCGGACGGCGTGGAGTGGGCGGACGGGCAGCGCGTGGACGCCGACGTGATCCTGTGGGCGACCGGTTTCCGGGCCGCCATCGACCATCTGGCGCCGCTGCGGCTGCGCGAGCGGGGCGGCGGCATCCGGGTCGAGGGAACGCGCGCGGTCGCCGATCCGCGGATCCACCTGGTCGGCTACGGGCCCTCCGCCAGCACCATCGGTGCCAACCGGGCCGGCCGGGCCGCCGTACGGGACATCAGACGGTTGCCGGCGAACGCGCCGGTCGCCGTGTGACGCCCCGTACGCCTCTCAGTTCGTGGGTCAGTTCGTGGGAACGACCGTGGGGGTGTCCGCGGGAGGGGCCGTGGGCGGGGCCACCGGGGGGACCGAGGGCGAGGCCACCGCAGGAACCGTGGGAGACGCCACGGACGTGACCGTGGGCGAGGCCGCCTGCGGGGTCGTGGGCAAAACCGCCTGGGGAGCCGCGGGCGAAACCGCCTGGGGGGTCGTGGGCAGAGCGGCCCGGGGGGTCGTGGGCGGAGCCGTGGGCGACGCGCTCTTGTGGTGCAGCCGGTCGAACTCGGTCACGTTGCGCTGGTGTTCCTCGTAGCTGGCCGTGAAGCGCGTGTCGCCCGGCTTCACCGTGACGAAGTACAGCCAGTCGCCCGCGGGCGGGTTGACCGCGGCACGCATCGCCTCCTCGCCGGGGTTGGCGATCGGTGTGGGCGGCAGGCCCATGCGCTGATACGAGTTGTACGGGCTGTCGAGCCTCGTGTCCGCCTCGCTCGTGTTCAGGGTGGAGCGGTTCAGCGCGTAGTTGATGGTGGAGTCCATCTGCAGCGGCATGCCGCGCGCCAGCCGGTTGTAGACGACCCTGGCCACCTTGCCCATGTCCGCCTTGGTCGCCGCCTCCGCCTGCACGATGCTCGCGACGGTGACGGCCTGATAGACGTTCATCGCGTTGTGCTGCGCACCCGCGGCGATCGGCGCTCCGTTGAACCTCTTGTTCGCGGTGTCGACCATGAACGTCAGCAGGGACTCCGGCGTCGCCTTCGCGCCGATCGGGTACGTCGCCGGGAAGAGGTAGCCCTCGGGGTTGCCCCTGGCGTCGTTCGGGAGTTTGAGGTGGGCCTTCGCCAGGGACTTCTTGGTGGTGCCCGCCGGTACCCGGAGGACCTTGTCGACGGCGGCGTAGACCTGTCCCGAGCGCCAGCCCTCCGGAACGACGAGCGACGCCGGACGCCCGCCGTCACCCATGCTCAGCAGCGGCACCGCCACGGCGGTGGCCGCCACGACGGCGCCGGTCGCGATGAGGGCGACCCGCCCCCTGCGCGTCAGTCGGATCGTGCTCCGTGACGGAGTGTTCGTCTGCATAACGGGCACGGTAACGCGCTATTGCCCGCAAACCCGGCATATCGTCATCTCGTCGGCTCCAGTTGGGCGTCCCGGTGGACGAGCGCGGCGTAGCGCCCCTCCGCGGCCAGCAGTTCCTCGTGCGTGCCGCGCTCGAGGGCGCGACCCGAATCGAGGACGACGATCTGGTCGGCGCCGCGGATCGTGGACAGCCGGTGCGCGATGGTGAGCGTGGTGCGGTTGGCCGACAGGGCGTCGATGGCCTCCTGGACGGCGCGCTCCGTGCGGGTGTCCAGGGCGCTGGTCGCCTCGTCGAGGATGAGCACGGGCGGGTCGCGCAGGATCGTGCGGGCGATGGCGAGGCGCTGCTTCTCGCCGCCGGAGAACCGGTGGCCGCGTTCGCCGACGACCGTGTCGTACCCGTCGGGCAGCGAGGCTATGTGCTCGTGGATCTGGGCCGCCCGGGCCGCCGCGTGCAGTTCCTCGTCGGTGGCGTCCGGCTTGGCGAAGCGCAGGTTCTCGGCGACCGAGGCGTGGAAGAGGTACGTCTCCTGGGAGACGACGCCGACCGCGCGCGCGAGGGTGTCGAAGTCGAGGTCCCGGACGTCGACCCCGTCGAGGGTCACGCGTCCGCCCGTGACGTCGTACAGCCGGGGCACGAGATAGCTGAGCGTCGACTTGCCGGAGCCGGTCGGTCCGACGACGGCGAGGCTGCCGCCGGCCGGGACGGTGATGTCGATGCCTTCGAGGGTCGGGGCGCCCTTGTCGTCGTAGCGGAACTCGACGTCCTCGAAACGGATCTCGCCCTTGACCTGGTCGAGGTGGACGGGGCTCTCGGGCTCGGTGATGTCGATGGGCAGGTCGAGGTACTCGAAGATGCGCTGGAACAGCGCGAGCGAGGTCTGGATCTGCACACCGGTGGACAGCAGGCTGACCGTCGGCCGGAACAGGCCCTGCTGGAGCGAGACGAACGCGACGAGCGTGCCGATCGACACGGAGGGGCCGCCGAGCTGAAGGGCCATGCCCGCGGCCCAGTAGATGACGGCGGGCATGCCGGCCATGACGATGCCGATGACGGACATGCGCCAGCGTCCCGCCATGTTCGACCTCACCTCGAGGTCGACCAGGCCCTCGGACTCCTCCGCGAAGGACTTCGTCAGCGAGTCGGCCCGGCCCATGGTGCGCCCGAGCAGGATGCCGCTGACGGAGAGCGATTCGGTGACGGTGGCGGCCATCGCCGCCATCTGCTTCTGGCGCTGGGTGGTGATCTTCTTGCGTTCGTTGCCGACCCGGCGGCTGATCCACACGAAGACCGGCAGCAGAAGCAGGGAGACGACGGTCAGGCGCCAGTCGAGGGCCACCATCGCGACGACCGTGGCGACCACGCTCGTGAGGTTGGAGACCAGCGAGGTGGCGGTGGAGGTGACGGTCGCCTGCATGCCGCCGATGTCGTTGGCGATGCGGGACTGGACCTCGCCCGTGCGCGTCCTGGTGAAGAACGCGAGGGACATGCGCTGGAGACGGCCGTAGACCGCGGTGCGCAGGTCGTGCATCACCCGCTGGCCGACGGTCGTGGAGATCAGCGTCTGCAGGACGCCGAAGACACCGCTCAGGACGGCGCTCGCGATCATGCCGAGCGCGAGCAGGGTCAGCAGACCCGTACGCCCTTCGGGGATCGCGGTGTCCAGGATCGCCTTCAGCAGGAAGGGGGTGGCCACGCCCACGAGGGACGCGGCGCCCACCAGCAGGCCGACGATCGCGAGGCGACCGCGGTAGGGGCGGAAGAGGCTCAGGATGCGGCGCACCTGCCGTGGCTGTTCCTTGTCGGCGGGCGGCGGGCTCCAGGTGGAGTGTTCGGGGCGCAATGGACTCCTAGGAAATGGGAACTACAGGGACATCGGTGAGGATCCGACGACTGCCGGAGCCTAGCTCATTGTTACCTATACTCACAATGAACGGCATCCTGATATTGTTCCCGCATGACCACCCCCGATGCCGACGGCCTGCTCGCCGAGCAGCTGCTGCGTCTCACGCGCCGCGTGCACCGCATCCAGAAGCGCCATCTGGAGCAGCGCGAGCTGGGCATCACCCCTGCTCAGTCACGGCTGCTGCGCACCCTCGCGCACTACGCCTCACCGCCCCGCATGGCCGATCTCGCGGAGCGCCTCGAAGTGGTGCCCCGTGCCGTGACCACGCTGGTCGACGGCCTGGAGGCGAGCGGCAAGGTGCGCCGGGTGCCCGATCCCACCAACCGCCGGGTGATCCGTATCGAGGTCACGGACGACGGGCGCAAGGCGCTGCGGGAGCTGCGCGCCGCGCGCCGCGGCGCCGCGGAGGAGATCCTGGCTCCATTGACGGACGAGCAGCGCGAGGTGCTCGGCGGGTTGCTGGACACCTTGGTGGACGGCATGCCGCGGGTGGAACACCGGTGCTGAGCGGGCTCGGGGCGGTGCGCCGCCGCTGAGGCGGCCCGGCGCGACGCACCGCCCTCCGCCGCTGCGAGCGTGTGAGGAGTGGTCCGCGATGCCGCTGCTGGAGCCCGACCCCGACAAGCTGCGCCCCCGCACCCGCCCGAAGGCCCCGGCGGCCGACCGGGTCCCCGGGGACCGCGCCGGGGGGACTCCCGAGCCGCTGCGCGGCGACCTGATCGCCCTGCTCGGCGCCGACAAGGTGCTGACCGGGATCTCCGACCTGGTGCGCTACGCCTCCGACGCCAGCCCCTACCGCTTCGTGCCGCGGGTCGTCGTGGTCCCCGAGGACATCGACGACGTCTCGGCCGTGCTCTCGTACGCCCATGGCAGGGGTCGCGAGGTGGTGTTCCGCGCGGCCGGGACCTCGCTCAACGGCCAGGCGCAGGGCGAGGACATCCTCGTCGACGTCCGCCGGCACTGGAAGGGCGTCGAGATCCTGGACGACGGAGCGCGGGTCAAGGTCGCTCCGGGCACGACCGTCGCCCGCGTCAACGCCGCACTCGCCCGGCACGGGCGCGTGCTCGGCCCCGATCCGGCCAGCGCGGTCGCCTGCACGGTCGGCGGCGTGGTCGCGAACAACGCCTCCGGCATGACGGCGGGCACCACCCGCAACTCCTATCGCACCCTCGCCTCGCTCACCTTCGTGCTGCCGACCGGCACGGTCGTGGACACGGCGGAACCGGACGCCGACGAGCGGCTGGCCCGGGCGGAACCGGCCCTGTGCGCCGGGCTCATGGAGCTCAAGGCGGAGATCGAGGCGGACGCCGGGCTGGTCGACCGCATCCGCGCCAAGTACGCGATCAAGAACACCAACGGCTACCGCCTGGACGCCTTCCTCGACGGGTCGACACCCGCCGGGATCCTGCGCGGCCTGATGGTCGGCTCGCAGGGCACCTTCGGCTTCATCTCGGAGGTCGTCTTCGACACCCTGCCGCTGGACCGCCGGGTCTTTGCCGCGCTGCTCTTCTTCGGCTCGCTGCCGGCCGCGGCCGCCGCCGTGCCCCTGTTCACCGCCGCGGGCGCCTCGGCCGTCGAGCTGATGGACGGCAACACCCTGCGTGCCTCGGTGGCCGTCGAGGGCGTACCCGCGGACTGGGCGGATCTGCCGGGTCCGACGACCGCGCTGCTCGTCGAGTTCCGCGCCCCGGACGAGGCCGCGCGGGAGGCGTACGAGGAACGGGCCCGCGCGGTGCTGGAGGGACTTCCGCTGGTGTCGCCGGTGCCGTCGGTGACGAACTCCCTCACCCGTGACCGGCGGACCGTCGCCGGCTACTGGAAGGCCCGCAAGGCGTTCGTGACGGCGGTCGGCGGGGCGCGTCCGTCCGGTACGACACTGATCACGGAGGACTTCGCGGTGCCGCCCGAGCGGCTCGCCGAGGCCTGCGAGGCGCTGCTGGAACTCCAGACCCGGCACGGCTTCGACGCCGCCGTCGCGGGCCATGCCGCCCACGGCAACCTGCACTTCCTGCTGGCCTTCGACGCGTCCAGGCCGGCCGACGTGGAGCGCTACGCGGCCTTCATGGACGCGTTCTGCCGGCTCACCGTCGAACGCTTCGACGGCTCGCTCAAGGCCGAACACGCCACCGGGCGCAACATCGCGCCCTTCCTCGAACTCGAATGGGGGCCCAGGGCGACGGAGTTGATGTGGCGCACGAAACGGCTGATCGATCCGGACGGCGTGCTCGCGCCGCGCGTCGTGCTCGACCGTGATCCGCGGGCGCACGTCCGGGGCCTGAAGACGATCCCGCGTGTCGAGGCGATCGCCGACCCCTGCATCGAGTGCGGCTTCTGCGAACCGACCTGCCCCAGCCAGGACGTGACCACGACACCGCGCCAACGGATCGTGCTGCGCCGCGAGATGATGCGCCAGCCCGACGGCTCCCCGGTCGAGGGCGCGCTCCTGACGGCGTACGGATACGACGCCGTCGACACCTGCGCGGGCGACTCGACCTGCAAGCTCGCCTGCCCGGTCGGCATCGACACGGGCGCCCTGATGAGGACGTTCCGGGGCGCCCGGCACTCGCCGCGCGAGGAGAGGGCGGCCGCGCTCGCGGCACGGCATTTCCGCGTGCTCGAAGCCTCCGCGCGGCTGGCCGTCGCCGCCGTGGACCGGATCGGCGCCGACCGGGTGAACGCCGTGACGCGGGTGGTCCGCAGGGCCGTACGCCCCGATCTCGTGCCCGAGTGGCTGCCGCGGATGCCCGGGGCCGCCGCCTCCGTCATGCCGCGCACCGAACGTGTGGGGGCCGTGGCCGTCTACTACCCGGCCTGCGTCAACCGCGTCTTCGGCGGTCCGGGGGACGTGTCGCTCGCGCGGGCCGTCGTCGAGGTCTCCGCACGCGCGGGAAAGCCGGTGTGGATTCCCGAGGATGTACGGGGAACGTGCTGCGCGACGATCTGGCACTCCAAGGGGTACGAGGCGGGGAACGCCGTGATGGCCAACCGTGTCGTCGAGGCGGCCTGGGGCTGGACGGCCGGCGGAAGGCTGCCGCTCGTCGTGGACGCCTCGTCGTGCACGCTCGGCATCGCGCGCGAGGTCGTACCGCATCTGACCGCCGACAACCGGGAGTTGCACGCCGAGCTGCGGGTCGTCGATTCCCTGGTGTGGGCCGCGGAGGAGCTTCTCCCCCGCCTCACCGTGCACCGTACCCTCGGCTCCGCCGTGCTCCACCCGACCTGCTCCATGCGGCACTTGGGCGACGAGGCACAGCTGCGCGCGGTGGCCGAGGCGTGCGCGGACGAGGTGGTGGTGCCCGACGACGCCGGGTGCTGCGCCTTCGCGGGCGACCGCGGCATGCTCCACCGGGAACTCACCGAGTCGGCCACCCGTGAGGAGGCGGCGTACGTGACCTCACACCACTTCGACGCGCATCTGTCGGCCAACCGTATGTGCGAGGTGGGCATGGATCACGCGACGGGCCGCGGCTATTACTCCGCCCTGCTGGCGCTGGAGCACGCGACCCGTCCCGGCGCGGGGCGGGCCGTCCGGTCCCCATGACCCGGCCGGCCCGCGTCCGTCTCCCCGGCCCCGGCCGCCCGGCCCGTCGCCCGGCGCGCCGCGGGTGACCGGTCTCAGCAGCCTGCGCGGTCCCGCGTGAGCACCCCCTGCACGGTGACCAGGGAGCGGTCGTAGCAGCCGGCCGAACCCCGCAGGCGATAGCGCTCGCTCGTCGTGGCGACCGCATGACGCTGGTCGCGCGGTACACCGGCCGTGTACGTCGCGTCACCCGTGTAGGTGTCGTCGAGCCGTGACCACGCGGTGGACCGGCCGCCCGACGCCTCGGCCACGGCGGCCCGGTCGCCGAGCGTCAGCACGGTCCGCAGCCGGCCGTCCGCGCCGAGGGCCGTCATGCCGTCCATCGTGTACGTGCGCCGGGTGCGCGTCGTCACGGCGGGTCCACGTCCGTCGACGGTCACCACCTCGTCGTCGGTCCACGTCGCGCCGAGGCCGTCCGTGTCCTCACCCTCGGTCCAGCGGTGCGTGGAGCTGTTCGCGAGGGTGCGGCCGACGGTCGTCAGCACCCGGCCGTGCGAGGTGTCGAGATACCCGGCGACCGTCAGCCGATGCCCTCCCTCGGTGTCGACACGGTTCTGCGAACCGGGCGTGTAGGCGGAGGCGTTGGTGACCTCGCCCGCCTCGGCCCGGACGAGCGCACCGCTCACACGGGCGCGCTTCGCGTCCTGCCGGACGAGCACGTTGACGGGCAGGCTCCAGCCCGGCTGCCCCTCGGGCACGCCGACGACGGAGACGTCGATCCGGTGCGGACGCCCGTCGTCGAGCAGCCCGGCGAACGGGGTCAGGTCGTACTCGATGGGCTTGACGGCGAAGGCGCGGGGCCCCGGAATCACGTACCAGAGGAAGGGGTTGGACCACCCGCCGGTCCACACGGTCGGGAACGGTGCGGCGATTCCCGCGAGTTGGCCGTCGACCCTGATCTGCACCTCGCGGTAGGGGCCGTCGTCCGCCTTGCAGGAATAGGGTGCCTCGCCCGGGACCGTCAGGTACCAGACCTCCTCGCAGCCACCGCCGGACCCGGTCGCGTACACCTCGGCGATCACACGCTCGCTGTTGCGCGGGGTGGTCAGGGTGCCGTCCTCGAGGGTCAGGACGCGGTCGGGGGTCACGGCCGGCCTGCCCGCGTAGAACGTCAGGGTGGCCTTGACGTCGAGAACACCGGTGTACGTGTCGTCGACGACGTTCCCGATCAGCATCTCGACGTCCTGGCTCCGCCGGAACGTGTCGCTGTAGCGCGTCACGTCCGTCTCGACGGACCACTCGATGCCGTCGGGCGACGGCTCCGGGGTGGAGGTACGGAGGATTTCCACCCCGCCGACGTGCAGATAGCCGAGGCGGTCGAACTGGCGGCCCTTGACCTTGCCTTCGAGCCGGAGCACGACCTTGCTCCAGCGGTCGCCGCAGCCCGACGGCGGGGTGTACGTGCCCACGTAGGGCGTGAAGTCACGGAACCGGGCCTCGGCCAGCGTGACGTCGCAGGACGGCCCGGACGGCCTGCCGACGGACGGGGCGGCGGTGACGGGGTCGTGCCAGTCGCTGCCGAACTCGGCGGGCACGTCTGCTGATCCACCGACGCGCGCGGCGGGGGCCGCCGACGCGTGAGCCGCGACGGACGCGGTGGAGACCACGGACGCACGGTCCGCGACGGACGCGGTGGCCGCCGGAGCCGGATCGGCCCCGAGAAGGGCACTCGCCACGAGGGTCACACCGGCGAGCATGGACATGATGACCGGTCTACTCATGTGCGGTGTTCTACGGGGCGGTCGAGACGACCGCAATGGCGCACCGACGCTCCCCGGCCACCATGCCCGGGCTCGGCGGCTCGGCGGCTCGGCGGCTCGGCAGCTCGGCGGCTCGGCGGCTCGGCGGCTCGGCGGCTCGGCGGCTCGGCGGCTCGGCGGCTCGGCGGCTCGGCGGCTCGGCCCGGAACGCCGGTCGACTGGGCGTGGATACGCCTTATGCCTTGAGATCCGCCTTGTCCCCCATCACCACCACGGGGTGCTGCTGCGGGTCGAGTGTGCGCAGGAGGTACTCCATGGCCGACTTCGACAGGCTCACGCAGGCCGACGTGCCGCTGCCGTGGTCCATGTGCAGCCAGATGCCGCCACCCTTGTCGTCGCCCCAGGGACGGGTCGGATCGTCCGGCGGATTGCCCCTGAGACGGTTGTAGTCGATGGCGATGACGTAGTCGAAGTCGTGCCAGTACGACTTCCCCCACTCGTGCGGAGCCTGGAACGTCTCCGACTGCGTGTACGGCAGCCGGGCGCCCGGGTCGTCGAGCACGCCGCCCGCGTCGCTGAGCGTGAACACCCCGACGGGGCTTCGCTTGTCGCCCTCGTGGTGGTCGGCGGTCCAGCCCTTCCTCCCGTTGTGCGCGGCCCAGCTGCGCGTCTTCTCCCAGTCCGTACCGGACTTCGTGTACAGCACGGCCGTGGACTCCGCGGAGTCCTCGCCCTCGCCGTAGACCGCCAGGACCTGACGGGAATCCGACGGGATCCGCCGCTGGAGCCGGTCGCCCACATCGGGGATGCGCGTCGGGTCGGCGGCGGGCGCACTCGTACGAGCGACCCCGCCGCGGGCTCCAGGGTGGCCCTTCGCACCGCCGCCGCTTCCGCCCTCCGGGCCGCCGCAGGCCGAGAGCGTGACCGCGACGGCCCCGCAGACCATGGCCGCGAGCCCCGTACGCACCACGCCGTTCTTTCGCATGCCGCCCATCCTCGCATCACGTATCGGACGAATCACCCTCCTCTCCCGCCCCGGCCAGTCGCGGTCGCGCCTGGGCCGGTTCCTTGCGGTGGGGCGGAAAACCGTTTGCTTTCGACCACGCAGCGACGCGAACCTTTCACGGTTTGCTGTCGGCCTCCAACGGCCGGACGGCTGCCGGAATCCGGAGCACCCTCCATCGCCTGACACGAGCCACTGGGACGTCATGCAGATCCAAGACCTTCCGTATCCCGACCCGGGTGTGCCCGACGCACGCTCAGGTCCCCGCTTCCTGTGGTGGCTCGGCCGCAATCAGCTCGGCGGACAGTTCAAGGCCCTGGCCTGGGGTCTGCTGCACTTCCTGGCCGTCTCCGCCCTGCCGTTCTGCGTCGGTCTGGCCGTCCAGTCCGTCATCGACCGCTCCGGCACCCGGCTCGCTCTGGCAGGAGCGCTGATGGCCGCCTGCGGCGCGTGCATCGCCCTGGGTGAACTCATGCTGCACCGCACCGCGGTCACCAACTGGATCACCGCGGCCGCGCGCGTCCAGCAACTGCTGGCCCGCAGGACCGCGCTGCTGGGTTCCGCGCTGACACGGCGCGTCGCGGCGGGCGAGGTGGTCGCGGTCTCCACCGGCGACGTCGAGAAGATCGGCTGGTTCGTGGAGGGAGTGTCCCGGTTCTCGGCCGCCGCCGTGACGGTCGTGGTGGTCTGCGTGGCCCTGGTCGTCTACCAGCCGGCCCTGGGGGTGATCGTCGCCGTGGGCGTGCCCGTACTGGCGGTGGCCGTGCTGCCGCTGCTGCCCCGCGCCACCCGGCGCGCCGACTTCCAGCGGGAGAAGGCGGGCCGTGCCACCGAGCTGGCCTCCGACACCGTGGCGGGTCTGAGGGTGCTGCGCGGCATCGGCGGCGAGGAGCTCTTCCTCGACCGCTACCGCCGCGCCTCCCAGGAGGTCCGCCGGGCTGCCGTGCACAGCGCGCGCATGTGGTCGCTGATCTCGGCGATCCAGGTGCTGCTGCCGGGTCTGCTGATGATCGCCGTCGTCTGGCGCGGGGTGCAGCTGGCCCGGGACGGCCGGATCGAGGTCGGTGAACTCGTCACCGTGTACAGCGCCGTCATGCTGCTCACCTACCCTTTGCGGCATTTCGAAGAGATTGCCATGGCCTATTCCTTCTCGCGTCCTTCGGCCAGGCGAGCGGCCCGGGTGCTGTCCCTGGAACGGGCCGTGGACAGCGCCGGCTCGCTCGCCGCGGAGGTACCGGGCGGCGATCTGTACGACCCGGTGACCGGTCTGCTGGCTCCCTCGGGCCGGCTCACCGCCGTGGTGTGCGGGGACCCGGACGCGGCGGGACTGCTGGCCGAGCGGCTCGGCGGCCATGCCTCCGAACGGGTCGAGGACGTGCTCGGCGGTGGGCCGAAGGGCTCATCGGTCGTCCTCGGGGGCGTTCCGCTGGACGAGCTGCCCCTGGAGAGCGCCCGCACCGCCGTCCTCGTCCAGGACAAGGACCCGGTGCTGCTGTCCGGTTCTCTGCGCGAGCTGTTCGACGTGCCCGCGTCGGGTCTCGTGAGCGCCGAGGCAGCCCTGTCCGCGGCCCAGTGCGACGACGTGCTGGACGCGCTCACCCAGGGGTCGCTCGCCGCCGAGGACCCGATGGACGCGCGCATCACGGAACGCGGGCGTTCCCTGTCCGGGGGCCAGCGCCAGCGGCTCGCGCTGGCCCGGTCGCTGATCACGGACCCCGAGGTGCTCGTCCTGGACGAACCGACCTCCGCGGTCGACTCGCACACCGAGGCCCGGATCGCCGACGGAGTGCGCTCCCTGCGCGCCGGGCGTACGACCGTGGTCCTCACCTCCTCTCCCCTGCTCCTGGACCACGCGGACCGGGTCGTCCTCGTCCACGAGGGCGAGGTCGTCGCGGTCGGCGTGCACCGCGAACTGGTGCACAGCGAACCGCGGTACCGGGCCGTCGTGACCCGGGAGACCGAGGAGGAGGCCGCCGCCGAGACCGCGGACCGGACCGCTCTCGGCGAGGTGACCGTGGACGACGAGGCCGTTCTCGACGGCGTACTGGAAGAGATCGAGGAAACCGCATGATCGGCGTGGCGCCACCCGCGTACGACCCGGCCGCCCCGACGACGGCGAACACGCTGCCCGTCGGCGCGCCCGCGACCGTACGCGCCTATGTGACCGAGCTGTTCCGTCGGCACCGCAGGGCCTTCCTGCTTCTGGTCTCCGTCAACGCCGTGGCCGTCGTCGCCTCGATGGCCGGGCCCTATCTGCTGGGTTCTGTCGTCGAACGCGTCTCGGACCACGCGCACGACCTCCATCTGGGGACCACCGCCGCCCTGTTCGTCGTCGCGCTCGTCGTCCAGGCCGCCTTCGTGCGGCAGGTGCGGCTGCGTGGTGCCGTGCTCGGCGAGCGGATGCTGGCGGATCTGCGCGAGGACTTCCTCGTACGGTCGGTCGGTCTGCCGCCCGGCGTCCTGGAGCGGGCCGGGACGGGCGACCTGCTGTCCCGCATCACCACCGACATCGACCGGCTCGCCAACGCGATGCGCGAAGCCGTCCCGCAGCTGGCCATCGGTGTCGTGTGGGCGGCACTGCTGCTCGGCGGACTCGCTGTCACGGCCCCTGTGCTCGCTCCCGCCGTGCTGGTCGCCGTTCCGCTGCTGGTGGTGGGCTGCCGCTGGTACTTCAAGCGGGCGCCCGCCGCCTACCGCTCGGAGGCGGCCGGCTACGCCGCCGTCGCAGCCGTCCTCGCCGAGACGGTCGACGCCGGGCGCACCGTCGAGGCGCACCGTCTGGGCCGAAGCCGTATCGAGCTGTCGGACCGCCGGGTCCGGGAATGGACGGCATGGGAGCGCTACACGCTCTATCTCCGGTCGGTTCTCTTCCCGGTCGTCAACATCACGCATGTGACGGTGCTCGGTTCGGTCCTGATGATCGGCGGGTCCCTCGCTCTCCAGGGCTGGATCGGGGTGGGCCAGCTGACGACGGGTGCGCTGATCGCTCAGATGCTCGTCGACCCGGTGGGACTGATCCTGCGCTGGTACGACGAGCTGCAGGTCGCCCAGGTCTCGCTGGCGCGGCTGGTCGGTGTCCGGGACATCGAGCCGGACGCGGGCGACCCGGCCGTGGCACCGGAGGGACGCGACGTGCGCGCGGACCGGGTGCACTTCGGCTACCGCGCGGGGGTGGACGTGCTGCGGGAGGTCTCCCTCGCGGTTCCGCCGGGCACCCGGCTCGCCCTGGTCGGTCCGTCCGGTGCGGGCAAGTCCACGCTCGGCAGGCTGCTCGCCGGGATCTACGCGCCCCGGGACGGCCGGATCACCCTCGGCGGCGCCGAGCTGTCCCGGATGCCCGCGGAGGAGGTCCGGGCGCACGTCGCGCTGGTCAACCAGGAACACCATGTGTTCGTGGGCTCGCTGCGCGACAACCTGCTGCTCGCCGTCCCCCGCTCCCGGCAACACCAGGACGCGGAGCAGGAACAGAGGCAGGGGAAAGCGCAGGGTCCGGGTCCGGCCAAGACTCCGGGCGAGGACGCCGCCTCCGTCGACGCCCGGCTGTGGGCCGCTCTCGGCGCGGTCGACGCGGCCGGCTGGGCACAGGCGCTGGACGACGGTCTGGACACCGAGGTCGGCTCGGGCGGGTTCGCGCTCACTCCGGCCCAGGCCCAGCAGATCGCGCTGGCCCGGCTGGTCCTGGCCGACCCGCACACCCTGGTCCTGGACGAAGCGACCTCGCTCCTCGATCCTCGGGCGGCTCGCCATCTGGAGCGTTCGCTGGCCCGTGTCCTGGACGGCCGTACCGTCATCGCCATCGCCCACCGCCTCCACACCGCCCATGACGCGGACGTCATCGCCGTCGTCGAGAACGGCCGTATCAGCGAACTCGGCAGCCACGACCAGCTCGTCGCGGCGGACGGCGCCTACGCGGCACTGTGGCGGTCCTGGCACGGGTGAGCGCGCTCCCCGGCCGAGGCCACCGGCCACCGCGCGCGAGCCCGTCCCCCGGCGGCCCCGCCTGCCCGCCGGGTCCGGGGCGGGTGTCAGCCGGCTGTGGGCCCGGCCGGTACGGTCTCGCCGCGTGCCGGGAACAGGGCCGCAGCAGGCCTCCGCCCGGCCCGCGAGAGGCCGGGCGGGCCGGATGCCGGGCCTTGTGGCGCTGCTGGTCGGCCCCTGTGGCGTTGCGCGGTGCCGAAGGGGGGTGGAAGGCTGGTTGTGGGCACCCGCTCGGGGGACTCCCGGGAACCAACCGGTTCGCGGGGGGCGACGCCTGTGTCCTCGGGCCCGCGCGCCCGCCGTCGAACACGGCGGCACCGGTCCCGTCCGCACCCCCTGGAGGTACCCGTGGACAGCGCCGACGGATGGGGAGACGACGTCTACCAGCCCGACGGATCCGAGGTACAGGACGACGCGGGGCTGCTCGACGCCGAGGACACACTGGTCACGGACGGCGTGAGTGACCCCCTGGACCGCGGCTGGTCCCCGCCGGAGCGGCCGTGGGCGGTCGAGCACCGCGGAGTGACCGCCTCGGAGCGCCGCGCGGGCGAGACCCTGGACCAGCGCCTCGCCGACGAGCTGCCCGACATCGCCGAATCCGACGGAGACGGCATCGGCGACTGCGAGGGCACCGACGGAGAGCCCCTCGACAACGAGGTGGGCGCCCTCCGTTCCGGCCGTCTGGTGGCCCCGAACGAAGGCGCGCACGAGGACGAGGAGAGCGGGCTCATCGCCACGGACATCGGCATCGACGGCGCCGCGGCCTCGGCGGAGGAAGCCGCGATGCACATCGTCGACGAGGACGCCGTGTCCGGCTGACCCGCAGGCGTCCCGCGTCTCCCCCGAGGAGTTGCCATGCAGCAGGAAAAGCAGCCCGACTACCGCCCCGTGGTGTTCCGCGACCGAGCCGCCGGCTACGCCTTCCTCACGCGCTCCACCGCGACGAGCGAGAGGACCATCGACTGGGACGACGGCGAGACCTACCCGGTCGTGGACGTCGAGATCTCCTCGGAGAGCCACCCCTTCTACACGGGCAAGGCCCGCACGGTGGACTCCGAGGGGCGTATCGCCCGGTTCGAGCGACGCTTCGGAGGCGGGGAAGAGGGGTCCGGCGCAGGGGAGAACGGCTGAGCGCGACGGGCGTCCCCCATCGAGTGAGGAACGCCCCGCCGCCGGCCCAGCCGGACTCAGATGAAGTTCAGCGCGGCCGCGCAGCCCACGGCGCCCAGCAGCATGAACACCGGCGTCAGCACCTTGAGCTCGACCCAGCTGCCCGCGCGGAAGCGCATCGCCTTGGGGGGACCGATCGGGTACCAGCGCTTGCGGCCGATCGGGATGGGCCACAGGATCGGGCAGCCGGACACGGTCAGCGCGTCCCCGATGTCGTGCACCAGGGCACCGAGGATGACCGGCAGACCGAGCCACAGGTACTCCTGGCCCGGCGCCGTGAACAGCCAGTCCGAACCGTTGCCCGGCTTGTCCAGGGTCTGCGCGAGGATCCACGAACTCGTCGCGGCGAGCAGCCAGACCAGGACGTTGCTGCTGGAACCGCGGGCGGCCCGCCACAGCAGGCCCTCGATGGCGAGCACCATGTGCACGAAGAGGATGCCGAGAACCGCCCAGCGACCGCAGGTGATCGCCAGGACCGCCGTGCCCGATCCGACCGCCACCGCCCACACCCAGGTGTGCGTCAGCGTGCGGTGTCCGCCGTTGCGCCGGGGGTCGCCCGGCTTCCTGGTGCTCTTGTAGGCGGCGTAGGAGAGCTTGTCGACGATCTCGCACAGCCTTCGCGACACCGGTCCGAAGGCGTTCGAGATGGTGGCGGCGTGGTGGTCCAGATCCGGGGCGAGAGCGGCACCCGCGCAGATCAGGGCGCCGACGAGCAGGACCGGCCAGGGCATGGTGTGGCCGGTCGCGGCGGCCGCCGCTCCGACGCCCAGCCAGGCCGTGGCCCCCGACAGTGAGTGTGCTGGTCCCATCATGGCCGTTCCCCGCCCCATTTCTCATGTAACGCTGTCCAGTTGCCCGTGCACGCTGACGCGTCACCGGCGCCACAGCGTAGCGGTCGTGATCTTTCCCCGGACATCCGATTCCCCCATCACGTGTATCGACAGGCAAGATGGGGGCGTGACCCTCATCGATCAGCTGCCGCAGACCGCAGACCCCGACGCCCTCTACGAAGCCTTCGAGTCGTGGGCAGGGGAACGCGGTCTCACCCTTTACCCCCATCAGGAGGAGGCGCTGATCGAGGCCGTCTCGGGTGCGAACGTGATCGTCTCGACGCCCACCGGCTCGGGAAAGAGCATGATCGCCGCGGGTGCGCACTTCGCCGCGCTCGCCCGGGACGAGGTCACCTTCTACACGGCGCCGATCAAGGCGCTCGTCTCGGAGAAGTTCTTCGAGCTGTGCAAGCTGTTCGGAACCGAGAACGTCGGCATGCTCACCGGCGACGCCTCCGTGAACGCCGACGCTCCGGTGATCTGCTGCACCGCCGAGGTACTCGCCTCGATCGCGCTGCGCGACGGCAAGCACGCCGACGTCGGTCAGGTCGTCATGGACGAGTTCCACTTCTACGCCGAGGGCGACCGTGGCTGGGCCTGGCAGATTCCGATCCTGGAACTTCCGCAGGCGCAGTTCATCCTGATGTCGGCGACGCTCGGCGACGTCTCGATGTTCGAGAAGGACCTCACGCGCCGCACCGGCCGCCCCACGGCGGTGGTCCGCTCGGCGACCCGGCCCGTCCCGCTCTCCTACGAGTACGTGCTCACCCCGCTGACGGAGACGCTCACCGAACTCCTCGCGACGAAGCAGGCCCCGGTCTACATCGTGCACTTCACCCAGGCGCAGGCCGTGGAGCGGGCGCAGGCGCTGATGAGCATCAACATGTGCACCCGCGAGGAGAAGGACCAGATCGCCGAGCTCATCGGCAACTTCCGGTTCACCACCAAGTTCGGCCGCAACCTCTCCCGCTACGTACGCCATGGAATCGGTGTGCACCACGCCGGCATGCTGCCCAAGTACCGGCGGCTGGTGGAGAAGCTGGCCCAGGCCGGTCTCCTGAAGGTCATCTGCGGCACGGACACCCTCGGTGTCGGTGTCAACGTCCCCATTCGCACGGTGCTGTTCACCGCGCTGACGAAGTACGACGGGACCCGGGTGCGCACGCTGCGCGCCCGCGAGTTCCACCAGATCGCCGGCCGGGCCGGGCGCGCGGGTTTCGACACGGCGGGCTACGTCGTCGCTCAGGCGCCGGAGCACGTCATCGAGAACGAGAAGTCGCTCGCCAAGGCCGGTGACGACCCGAAGAAGCGCCGCAAGGTGGTGCGCAAGAAGGCGCCCGAGGGCTTCGTCGGCTGGACGGACAGCACCTTCGAGAAGCTGATCGCCTCCGATCCCGAGCCGCTGACCTCGCGCTTCCGCGTGACGCACACGATGCTGCTCTCGGTGATCGCACGGCCCGGCAATGCCTTCGAGGCGATGCGGCATCTGCTGGAGGACAACCACGAGCCGCGCAAGCAGCAGCTGCGGCACATCCGCCGGGCCATCGCCATCTACCGCTCGCTCCTCGACGGTGGCATCGTGGAGAAGCTCGACGAGCCCGACCCGACGGGCCGCATCGTGCGGCTGACCGTCGATCTCCAGCAGGACTTCGCGCTCAACCAGCCCCTGTCGACGTTCGCGCTGGCCGCTTTCGACCTGCTGGACCCCGATTCCCCGTCGTACGCCCTGGACATGGTGTCCGTCGTGGAGTCCACGCTGGACGAACCCCGGCAGATCCTCGCGGCCCAGCAGAACAAGGCCCGGGGCGAGGCCGTGGCCGCGATGAAGTCCGACGGCGTGGAGTACGAGGAGCGCATGGAGCGGCTCCAGGAGGTGTCGTACCCCAAGCCGCTGGAGGAACTGCTCTTCCACGCGTACAACACCTACCGCAAGAGCCATCCGTGGGTCGGCGACCACCCGCTGTCGCCGAAGTCCGTCATCCGTGACATGTACGAACGGGCCATGTCCTTCACGGAGTTCGTCTCCTTCTACGAGCTCGCCCGCACCGAGGGCATCGTCCTGCGCTACCTGGCCAGTGCCTACAAGGCCCTTGAGCACACCGTGCCGGACGACCTCAAGTCCGAGGATCTGGAGGACCTGATCGCCTGGCTGGGCGAGCTGGTGCGCCAGGTCGACTCCAGCCTGCTCGACGAGTGGGAACAGCTCGCCAACCCCGAGGTGATGACGGCCGAGGAGGCCCAGGAGAGGGCCGACCAGGTCAAGCCGGTCACTTCGAACGCCCGGGCCTTCCGGGTCCTCGTCCGCAACGCGATGTTCCGCAGGGTCGAGCTGGCCGCTCTGGACAATGTCGACGAACTCGGCGAGATGGACGGCGAATCCGGCTGGGACGCCGACGCGTGGGGCGAGGCGATGGACAAGTACTGGGACGAGTACGAGGACCTCGGTACCGGTCCCGACGCCCGTGGCCCGAAGCTGCTCTCGATCGTGGAGGAGCCGCAGAACGGCCTGTGGCGCGTCCGGCAGACCTTCGCGGACCCGAACGGCGATCACGACTGGGGCATCAGCGCGGAGGTCGACCTCACGGCCTCGGACGCCGAGGGCCGTGCCATCGTCAAGGTCACCGACGTCGGACAGCTGTGAGCACAGGAGAATCCCACCGATGACGAACCCGGCCGAGAGGCTCGTCGATCTGCTCGACCTGGAGCAGATCGAGGTCAACATCTTCCGCGGCCGCAGCCCGCAGGAGTCGCTGCAGCGGGTCTTCGGCGGCCAGGTGGCGGGCCAGGCACTGGTCGCCGCCGGCCGCACCACCGAGGGCGACCGGCCGGTGCACTCGTTGCACGCGTACTTCCTGCGTCCGGGGCGGCCGGGCGTCCCGATCGTGTACCAGGTCGAACGGGTTCGGGACGGGCGGTCGTTCACCACGCGCCGGGTCACCGCGGTGCAGCAGGGCCGCACGATCTTCAACCTGACCGCCTCCTTTCACAAGCCCGAGGAAGGGAGCTTCGAGCATCAACTGCCGCCGGCCCGCGAGGTGCCGGACCCCGAGTCCCTGCCGACGGTGACGCAGGAGATCAAGGAGCATCTGGGCGCTCTGCCCGAAGCGCTGGAGCGTATGGCGCGGCGCCAGCCGTTCGACATCCGCTATGTGGACCGGCTGCGCTGGACTCCCGAGGAGACCAAGGGCGCCGAGCCGCGCAGCGCTGTGTGGATGCGTGCCGTCGGTCCGCTGGGCGACGACCCGCTGGTGCACACGTGCGCTCTCACCTACGCGAGCGACATGACGCTCCTGGACGCCGTCCGCATTCCGGTGGAGCCGCTGTGGGGACCGCGCGGTTTCGACATGGCCTCACTGGACCACGCCATGTGGTTCCACCGGCCGTTCCGCGCGGACGAGTGGTTCCTGTACGACCAGGAGTCGCCGATCGCGACGGGCGGCCGCGGTCTGGCCCGCGGGCGTATCTACGATCTCGAAGGACGCCTGCTCGTCTCGGTCGTGCAGGAGGGACTGTTCAGAGCGCTGTAGGCGGACTCGTCAGGGCTCCTTCGGCGCAGCCAGGTGAGCAGCCTTCGTGACCGCGCGGCCCCCTGTGGGGTGAGCGGGACATCCGCACCGGCAGGTCGTTCTCGCGTGGCGCACGAAGTGCCGACCGGTGTCTTCCGGGCCGCCGGTCGTACAGCCCTCGTCGGCCGGACGGCCGACGAGGCGGACGTGAGGGCCGGGGCGGTTGAGGGGGCCGGGCGGGGTGCGGGGCGGCTCTCCCTGGCTTCCAGAACGCTCTGGCCCAGGTCGGACCTGAGCCAGCCGATCTCGTCCGGGTCGTCCGCCGTGGTGATGCGTTCGGCGATCCGGGCACCGGGCGAGTCCGGCGCGGCCTGTGAAACAGGCGCGGGCCGAAGGCGGTTGAGATGGGCGCGTTCGTACGGGTCCTCGACGATCTCGGCCACGTGGACGGGGTCGAGCAGGGACGCGACCACCGCGGCACGGGCCCAGGGATCCTCGGTCTGCCTCAGCAGGAACCCCATGTGGCGGCCACGCCAGTTGCGCGGACGAAGGTCGAGGCCTTCGTGCAGCTGATCCCGGAGGCCCTCGGGTGTCCGGCCGCTCAGCAGCGGCGCGTTCTGCTCGTCGGTCGCGAACTGCCGTAGTTCCTCGGCGAGGTAGAGCCAGACGACGACCCTGTACCGGTTGAGATAGAACTTGACCGGCGCCACCAGTCCCAGGCGTGCGAGGCGGGTGAACCGGGTGGTCGTGACGCCCATGAGAGCGGCGCCCTCCGTGGTGCCGACGGCCTTCACCCGCTCACGCAACACCTCCGGGAAACCGGGCTCGGCTCGCACCCGGTCGATCTCCTCACGGGTGATCCGGCGTCCTCCGCCTCCCTCGTCGGGAACCGAGCGCACACAGCCGAGGTGCAGGGCCAGGCCGAACTCGCCTCGCCTGAGTTCCAGTTCCCGTGCGGCCCGGCTGAGCGAGAGGGCGGCGGACTGCGTGATGGTCGTCCCGGACATGACGGTCTCCCCTGTGGTGTGGAAGGCTCGCGCCGGTGTGCGCTCGCCCCGGGAAAAACCGTATCCGGCTTGTCCGACATCGTGGCGAGCCTGTGGAAAACCTCGGCCACGGCGACGTATCAGCAGGTCACAGGTCCGAAACGGGCTTGCCTTCCGGTTGCCGCGCGTCCACGCGAAGGTGTTCGCCGACACGGTTCACCAACAGCGTCATCTCGTAGGCGACCTGCCCGATGTCCGCCTCCGCCCCGCTGAGAACGGACAGACAGCTCCCCGAGCCGGCCGCGGTGACGAACAGCACCGCGTCGTCGAACTCGACCATCGTCTGCCGTACCTGCCCGGCGCCGAAATGACGGCCGGAGCCCTTGGCCAGACTGTGGAGTCCCGACGACACCGCGGCGAGGTGTTCCGCGTCCTCGCGTCGCAGTCCCGTGCTCGCGCCCGTCACCAGCCCGTCGTTGGACAGCACCAGTGCGTGCCGTACGTGCTCGACGCGCTCGGTGAGGTCGTCCAGCAGCCAGCCGAGTCCCGTGTTCTGTCCCATGATCCGCTCTCCCCGTGTGCCGTTCCCCCTGGCCGGAGGATTCGACCAGCAAGCCTTCCCCACAGCTGGCGTCCGGGCAAGGCGGACGGGTGGCATGGCAGAGAAGATGGCCGACGAGCAGGTGCGAGGGCCGCCTCGCGGGGAAGCCCTGCGACGGTGCCGGAGCTCCGGACGGTGCGGACGCGGACATCCGGCCGGAGACAGCGGACAGCGTCAGCCGACGGATTCGAGCAGCCGGGCCGTGTACACCCTCCCGGCGTACTCCACGAGCCGGATCAGCACCTCCTTCCCGGAGTCGCGGTCGCGGGCGTCGCAGAGGACGACCGGCGTACCCCGGTCGAGGTCGAGGGCGCGGGAGACGTCCTGGACCCCGTACGTGCGAGCGCCCGGGAAGCAGTTGACAGCCACCACGAAGGGAATCCGGCGGTGCTCGAAGTAGTCCACCGCCGGGAAGCAGTCCTCGAGCCGCCGGGTGTCGGCGAGGACGACAGCGCCCAGAGCACCCGTCGACAACTCGTCCCACAGGAACCAGAAGCGGTCCTGGCCGGGAGTCCCGAAGAGATAGAGCGAGAGGCCGGAACGAATGGTGATCCGTCCGAAGTCCATGGCCACGGTCGTGGTGATCTTCTGGCCCACGCCGTCGGTGTCGTCGACCGGCCGGCCGGCCTCGCTCAGCAGCTCTTCGGTGCGCAGCGGCCGGATCTCGCTGACCGCGCCCACCAGCGTGGTCTTCCCCACGCCGAACCCGCCGGCTACCAGTATCTTCAGCGCCAGGGCGGTCGGGTCGCCACCCGTGACGTCGGAGTTCTCGGAGACCATCGATCACTTCCCTCGAAAGTGCCGGCGCCTGCCGGCATCGGTGCGTCGGTACGGGTGTGCGAAGCCAGCATCATGACAACCACGGCTCCGCCGGGCGGGGTCGGACCGCACATTGCCCCTTTGCACCGGAACGCGCCCGTTCCATGCCCAGGAGTGAGCGCGAAAGGCTGTGACGCCGATCGGTGTGGATCACCTAGAGCGCCCTCAGTCCCTCGATCACCTCGCGAAGAATCCGCTCGTCCGGAAGGTGCGCGGGCGGCACCGGGCGGCTGACGACGACGCGGCCGCGTTCCAGGAGGTCGCCCAGGAGCACTCTGACGACACCCACGGGAAGGCCGGTGCCCGCGGCCAGTTCGGCGACCGACAGGGTCTCGGCACGGCACAGTTCAATCAGGTTCCGGTGCTCCGGGCCGAGCGAGCCGTCCTCGTCGGCTTCCGGCGCCGCCCTGTCGAGCGCGACCAGGGCGATCAGATCGAAATGTGTCCCGGCCGGACCGGCCTTGGTGCGGCCGCCCGTCACGGCGTAGGGGCGGACGAGCGGTCCCGCCTCCTGGTCGTACCACTGGCTGCCCGGCCGCGACGGGTTGCCCGGTGTGTCCTCGGTCATCTGTCCAGGCCGTCCTCGGGTCATCCTGCCGCGGGCGGCTGTGCGGAGGTCCGGGGCGGGGCGTGAAGGTGCTCGCCGACACGCCTGACCAGAAGCGCCATCTCGTACGCCACGAGGCCGATGTCGGCGGTGACGGCGGTCAGGAGGGCAAGGCACGAACCGTCCCCCGCCGCGGCCACGAACAGGAAGCCCTCGTCCATCTCCACCATCGTCTGGCGGACCCCGCCCGCACCGAAGTGGCGTCCCGCTCCCTTGGCCAGGCTGTGGAATCCGGAGGCCACGGCCGCGAGGTGTTCGGCGTCCTCGCGGCGCAGACCGGTGGACGCACCGACCGCCAGTCCGTCGTTCGACAGCACCACGGCGTGCCGTACCTCGGTCACGCGCAGCACCATGTCGTCCAGCAGCCAGTCGAGTTCGCCGGAGCGCTGGGCTCTGCCCGTACTCGGGTCCTGGATCATGAGGGGTCTCCTTCGCTGCTGTCACTGCCCGCGTCGGGGTCAGGGGGTGAGCCGATACCGGGTGGCCGGCCGCCGCGTGCCCAGCCGGCCCGGTACGCGGTCATGCGCGTCCGGACGAGTTCCGGTGTGCGCTCGTCGTCCGCCGGGGGCGTCCGGGGTTCCGCCGGTTCCTCGGTGCGCTGCTCCCGCAGTTGGGGGGCGAGGCTCGCCTGGCGGACCCGGCGGGGAAGTTCACCGGAGCCCGCCGAGTCCTCCTGGGGACGCTGCGGACGAAGCGGCACGGCTCCCACGGGCGCGTTCTCCCGCGGACCGCCCGCCGATGGCAGTGTCGCCCGTGGCCCGTTCACCCGTTCCTCGGCAGCCCTCGGCCGTGGCGGGACCAGTGCGGGCCGCCGGTCGACGGCTTGGATGGCTTGGACGGCTTCGCGCTCCGGAGTAACCGGCACGCGCGCGTACTCCCGATCCAGCAGCCCGTCCCCGTCGGCCTCGCGGAGGGAACGTTCCGCCGGGCCGTCGTGCAGCAGTGCCGTGGGCAGCAGTACGACCGCGGTCGTGCCCCCGTAGGGCGAGGTCTGCAGGTGCACCTTGATGCCGTGCCGAGCCGAGAGTCTGCTGACCACGAAGAGGCCCAGCCGGTCGCTGTCGTACAAGTCGAGTGCCTCGGACCGCTCGATGCGCAGGTTGGCCTCGGCGATCCGCTCCTTGCCCATGCCCAGTCCCCGGTCCTCGACCTCGATCGCGTAGCCGTTCGCGACCGGTTCTCCGGTGATCCGCACTCTGGTGTGCGGGGGCGAGAACTGGGCGGCGTTCTCGACGAGTTCCGCAAGGAGGTGGGTGAGGTCGGCGACCGCCGCGCCGACCACGGCCGTCTCGGGGAACTGCCGTACCTCCACGCGCGCGTAGTCCTCGACTTCGGAGACCGCCGCCCGGACCACGTTCGTGAGCGGGACGGGCCTTCGCCACGCCCGCCCGGGCGCGGCTCCGGAAAGGATGATGAGACTCTCCGCGTGACGTCTCATCCGCGTGGTGAGGTGGTCGAGCCGGAACAGGTCGCTCAGCTCGTCCGGGTCTTCGGACCTGCGCTCCATGGCGTCCAGGAGGTTCAGCTGGCGGTGCACCAGTACCTGGCTGCGGCGAGCGAGATTCACGAAGACCCCGGAGATGCCACCGGCCAGCTCCGCGCGCTCGACCGCGGCGTGCAGGGCGGCTCGGTGCACGGTGTTCAGCGCCTGGGCGACCTGTCCGGTCTCGTCCTCCGACGGCCGTCCCGGCGGGGCCTCGTCGTCCACGTCGACCGCCTCGCCCGCGCGCAGTCGGCGCATGGCCGCGGGAAGCTTCCGACGGGCGATGTCCAGGGCGCCGTCGCGCAGTGCCACGAGTTCCACGACGAGGTCGCGTCCGATGCGCACGGAGATGATCAGTGAGGCGATGACGGCGGCGAGACCGAAGAGGACCGCGGCACCGGCCGGGGTGAGCAGGGCGTGCCCGAGCGGGTCCGTGGCATCCGCGGCACCACGGCCCGCGTCCGCCTCGACCGTGCGCATTCCGTCACTCACCCGCTCGTGAGCGATGCTCCAGGCGGCCTCCGGCGCGGCATCGAGGGCCTTGGTGCCGGGGCGCGAGGCGAGCACCCTGTCCTCGACGGCGCGCACGTCGTCGTACGCGCTTCCCTCCACGAGGTCGTTCCAGGCGGTTCGTTCGGGCCCGCCCAGATCCGGAGTCGCCACGTCCGTCAGAGTGCGGCGGGTGTCCACGGCCCCCGTGAACAGCCGCAGCCGCTCGCCGTCGAGGGTTCCGGCCAGCCGGGCCCCGCCGAGCACGGCGTCCTCCTGGGCGAGCGCCTCCCCCGCCCGGGAGAACTCGAGCAGGACACGAACGTCGGAGCGCAGATCCGCTCCGGAGACGCCCGTGAGCGCTCCGTCGACACCGAACGCCGTCGAAATGGTCCTGGTGTACTCGCCGTAGGCCTCGTCCCATCCGGTACGGCGGTCCAGTACGCCGGTGCGCAGCGACCGCAGTCGCTCCGCGTCGGCGACGAAGGCGGAGAGGCGTCCGGCGACCCCGGCGGGCAGGTCCGCGCCGTCGGCGACGGTGTTGTGGTTCCCCACGCGGAGCTTCGCCACGGCGCGGTCGGTGAGCCGCGAGAGGTCCTTGTAGTCGCTCGGTGGCACCGTGGCGGGGTCGGTCGCGTAACGGACCGCTTCCGCGCGTTCCGCCTGGAGCGCCGTGACCGCGGCGTCGACGGGGGCCCGGACCGTCAAGTCCACGCGCTGCGACTGCCGGAGCCGCGCGATGTCCTGCGCCGTGCTCACGGTGGCGTAGGCCCACAGGGCGAGCAGGGAGACGATGGGCACCATCAGCAGGCTGACGATCTTGGCCCGGACTGTACGGGGCCGGAGGCGCCACCGTCCCGTGCTCGTGAGCGCTTCCGGCAGAGGTCCGGCGAGGGGATCGTCGATGTCCGCGCGCTCGTCGGCCGGAGGGCCCGCGTGCGCGCGACGACCGCGCAGCGGCGGTGGCGGGGAGCCGGCTGTGGTGGTCCTGCGGGGTGTACGCATGGCCTCCTCGATCGGAGAGGTTCGGGGCGTGCGTCCGGGCCGCGCGGCTGCGGCAGCGGCTTCAGCTGGCGACGCCCTCGGCCGGCCGCCGGGACGGCGCGGACGCTTCGTTCCGCCCGGACATCGGGGACAGCGCGACGAACGCCGCCGTGAGGAAGAGGTAGGACCCGAGTCCGACGGCGAGGGGGAAGATGAACTGCATCGCCATGGCACCGGAGAGTGCGTCGGCCGAGGGTCTGACGCGGACACTCACGGCCGTCATTCCGGTGTAGTGCATGCTGCTCACCGCGCCGCCCATGACGAGGGAGGCGACGGCGACCGCCACGGGGGATCTGATGGAGAGTGCGGCCCACAGGGCGGCGGTCGCAGCGATCACGGCGATCACGACGGAGAGGGCGACGAGTGCCGGGACGTAGCGCACCTGGCCGTGCAGCCGCAGCGCCGCCATGCCGATGTAGTGCATGCTCGCCACGCCGACCCCGGTGGTGAGCCCACCGAGCGCGAGCGAGCGGCGCCGGTCACGGCCGTAGCCGACGGCGAAGAGGCCCGCGCCGACGACGGACATGGCGACCAGCAGGCTGAGGATCGTCAGGGGCACGTCGTAGCGGATCTCCGTGCCGGTGACACCGAAGCCGAGCATCGCCACGAAGTGCATCGTCCAGATTCCCGTGCCGATCGCGGAGGCCGCGGTGAGCAGCCAGTTGCGACGCGACCGTCCGGTGGCGTCGAGTCCGCGGACCGTGCAGCGCAGCCCCAGGGCGGAGCCCGTGCAGGCCATCGCGTACGACAGTACGGGGGTCAGCCAGCCGAAGGCGGCGTGGTCCAGGTGTCCCATGGCCCTGGGACGCTAGTGCGCGCTGGGGCGCACAACTGGGGCGCATTTCGAAAGCTGTTGCAAAGTGGCGAAGAGGTGCTCCCGAGCGATCGCACCGGGCTCGAACGTGTGCGCCGCGTCATCCTTCATGTCGGTGAGAGATCATGCGGCACATGAGCGACGACCACACACACGTCCAGGAGTTCTTCGGCGCGCGCGCCGCCGACTGGGACAGCCGTTTCCCCGACGACGGGCCCGCGTACGCGGCCGCGGTGGCGCTGATGCGGTTGCACACGGGTGACCGTGTGCTCGACGCGGGCTGCGGCACCGGGCGTGCCCTGCCGCCGCTGCGAGCGGCCGTCGGCGGCACCGGGGTGGTCGTCGGAGCCGATCTGACCCCGGCCATGCTGGAGGCCGCGGTCCGGGCCGGACGGGACCGCGACGGGCGCCTGCTGCTGGCCGATGTCACCGCGCTGCCGCTGCGTACGGAGTCGCTGGACGCGGTGTTCGCGGCCGGGCTCGTCGCGCACCTGCCGAACCCGGCCGAGAATCTGGTGGAGTTGGCCCGGGTGGTACGGCCCGGCGGCACGCTGGCCCTCTTCCACCCGATCGGCCGGGCGGCCCTGGCGGCCCGCCAGGGCCGGCAGATCACTTCGGACGACCTGCGCGCCGAGCACAATCTGGGTCCCCTGCTGGCCGGTTCGGGCTGGGACATGACCTCGTACGTGGACGAGGACGCCCGCTTCCTCGCGCTGGCCGCGCGCCGGGGATGACCGCCGCCCCCATGCGGTGAAGGGCCGTCAGGCCATGCCGGCGACGGCTGCCGCGAACGCGTCGGGGTTGTCGAACATGATGTTGTGTCCGGCACCCGGCACGGTCACGACACGCACCCCTGCCGCTTCCAGGCCTTCCGCGCCCGGCAGTTCGCCGCTGAGCCCGCCCTGAAGGTAGGCACGCTCCATCGTCAGCCCGAGGAGCATCTGGCGCATCGTCGGGGTGGTGCCATGGACCAGTCCCGTCGCCGAGCGGTGCAGGGCGCGTGGATCGGCGAGCCTCATGGTCGCGGCCCAGAGGTGGCCGACCTTTTCGAGCACGCGCGCGTGACCGCCGTTCTCGACGTAGTCGTCCTCGTCGTAGGAGGCGATGCCGCTGCTGCCCGCGGTGACCGTGGGGTGCGGATCGAGGTTGGCCTCCACGAGGACGAGCCGGGAGACGAGTTCGGGGCGGCGATGGGCGAGCACGATCGCGACCGAGCCGCCCATGCTGTGTGCGACGAGTTCCGCCCCGGTGACCTCGGCCGCGTCCAGGGCTGCCGCCAGAGCCGTGGCGTGGTCCTCCAGGGTATAGCCGAAGCCGGCGGGCCGGTCGCTGATGCCGTGGCCGGGCAGGTCGACGAACAGGGTGCGCCGACCCGCCAGTTCGGGCCGGGCCGCGATGTGGGCGTTGTAGACCGTCGAGGCCGACCCCAGACCGTGGACGTACACGCGCGCGGGCCCGTCGCCCGCCGCCTCCGTCCAGCGGATCATGCTTCCCCTGCCGTCGAACTCGGTCTGCCGCACAGCGCTCTCCCCCTGTTGCCGTTCTCGCGTTTTCCACAGCCAGAAGAGAATACATCGGTTTCGAGGTATAGCAGAGGCGATGTACAGCGCGGATGCGACAGAATGTGGACATGCTGGAGCTGGCCATCCTCGGATTTCTGTACGACACCCCGCTGCACGGCTATGAGCTGCGCAAACGCATCACCGCACTGACGGGGCACGTGAAGCCGGTGGCGGAGAGCACGCTGTATCCCGCGATCAAGCGGCTGGAGAGCGCGCAGCTGCTGGAACGGGCCACACAGCCCGGCTCGGTGGCCGCCCCGCGTCACGTCCTGACGCTCACCGAGGAGGGCGGGCACGAACTGCGCCGACGGCTCGCGGAACCGTCACGGCGGGACATCACGGACGAGAACCGCTGGTTCACGGTGCTCGCCTTCCTGAGGCATCTGCAGGACCCCGAGACCCAGGCCGCCGTGCTGCGCCGCAGGCTGGCCTTCCTGGAGGAACCCGCGAGCTTCTTCTACGACGGCGACCGGCCACTGCGGGCCGAGGAGCTGGACGACCCCTTCCGGCGCGGCATCCTCACCATCGCGCGGGCCACCAGCCAGGCCGAACTGGCCTGGCTGCGGAGCACTCTCGAAGGACTCGCCACGGCCGGTCGGTGAGACGGAGGTTCCGCTTCACCGGGCCGCCCCTCTTCTGTTGCCGCGCCTCCATCTCTACGTTGAGTAGCAGCAACCGCACGATCGGCGACCACGCAGGGGATGGTGACCGGATGTCCGGCATGTTCGGCAGGCTCCGCTCGATCGGGCGCAGGACCACGGCGGCGCGGCCCGGGGAGTCCCCGCGGGAGGCGGCTCTGAAGGAGAGAAAGCGCACATACAACCTCTTCGAGGCGGCCGCGGTGTACGTGGCCGCGTGCGCGGTCGACGACCAGGAGCGGATCGACGAGGCAGCCGCCTGGGTGTCGCCCGAGGCCTTGTCGTTCGGGGTGAACGAGCTGGCCTGCCGGGCAGTTGTCGCTCTCGCCCGGGAGCGCGACGAGTCGCCGCAGGCGGTCGCCCGGACCCTGCTCGGGTTGCCCGCGGCCTGACCGGGTGGGCCCGCGGCCTCGCCGGGGGCGCGCGAGGGCGATTCGTCCTTTCCAGCCGGATAGCTGCAGCTCCGCACGGGTTTCGGGCCCGTGACAAGCGCCTTCCCGTCGCTTAGGGTGCGCCGACAGATGGAGCGATCGGGAGGCTGGAATGGCCGGGACGGACGAAGACGCCGTCGCCACCGGGGACGACGACGCGCTGTATGTGCTGACGGCGGTGCTGCTGACGCCGGCGAAGTTTCCCAGCGTGCTCGGTGACGACTACCCAGAGGCCTGCGCGACGCTCGACCTCGCGCCTCTCTCGGAGGGGTACGGGCTGGTGCTCGGCCAGGACGGGGAGGGCGCGCGCTGGACCGTCGTCATCGACGACGTCTCCCTGGTCGCGGTCGCCATCGCGTCCTGGGACTGCGGGATGGAGCACGAGCTGTCGCCCCCCGAGCGGACGGTCGTCGCCGCGCTGCCCGGCTGGCCTCTCGAGGTCGCCGTCTCGGCTCCCGGCGTGCCCGCTCCGCACGATCCGGCGGCCGAGCTCACGGAGCGGCCTCCGCTCAGTCCGCCGGACACGACCACCTGGGGACCCGCCCAGCGGCGCCTCGGCGCGGACGAGATCGCGCTCCAGTGGGCGACGTGGCGCGAGCAGATCGACGACAGCGACTTCGCACCCTCGGAGGGCGCCGACGGCACCTCCGGCGACGTCGAGGACTCTCAGGGCCAGGACGAGAAGGAGGGCAAGGACGGGAAGGCCGTGAACCGTGCCGGCATCCGCCGCGTTCTCGCCGAGGCCCGCTCGTACGTGGACACACCGCCCCCGCTGGGCCGTGTCCGCTCGTCCTTCGCCACGGGCGACGCACGCACCCTGCGGGCCGACGGCCCCGGCTGGTCACTCGTCGCCAGGACCGACGACATCGCGTTCGTCCTGCTCGACGAGGAACCCGGCGAGGTCCTGCCCGTCGGTCGCGGACCGGAGCTGCCCGACCTCCTGGAGGCCCTGGACAAGATGGCGGTCCGTCCCAGCTGAGTGACCGCGTCACGCGGAATCCCGGTGACCGGCCCTCGGCCGGTCCCTTGCTTCAGTTGCGTCGGTCCCTCCGGCTCTCACCAGCACCGGTGAGAGCCGGAGGGACCGACAACGGACGGATCGCCGTCGGACGGCTCACCGTCGGGCAGTCACTCCTCAGCGACCGAGTTCCTTGCGGGTGACACGGCGCAGCCTGCGCCGCTGCGAGGGGTCCAGCGCCAGATACGCGGCCGCCGGAACTCCCAGCACGATCAGGAAGGCGGCCCACCAGGGCAGCCAGATCCACAGAATCAGGCCGACCGCCACACCTCCTGCGGCGATCTTCGCGTTCTTCGACATGTGTCGCCTCCTCCGCGGCTGCTGCCGCTCTCTGTCCTGAGAACGGGTCCCCGTGTCCCACAGTTCCGGACCGTGACCCTGATACGTCCCTGACCCGCGCCCCCTAGTCAACCCTGAGAGGCCCCGACGACGGAGCCCACCGGGCACAGGAACCGGGGCACCGGACAGACCCGCCTCCCAGCAGTGCGCGAACAGGGGCCGCCGGGCCCGTGGAGCCGACGGTGAGAACCCGTCAACCGCCCGCGCCACGGCCGAGGGAGACCCGATGATTGGTTGACGCACGGCGTTCACCCCCACGTCGCGATCCGTTCGGCGTCAGGGCCAACTCTGTCCGCTGTCAACGTACTTGTGACTCAGGAGGCCTGATGTCCCCGCATGTCGCCGGCAAGCGCCGCATCCCCCGCTCCGTCGCCCTGGGCGTGCCGCTGGCCGTGCTGGCCGCCTTCGTGACGACCGGCACCGCGGGCGCGACGTCCGGACCCGCGCAGCTGCGGGTGACGCTCACCGCGACGCTCGGAGACATCCCTCTCGGCGCCTTCAGCAACGCGCTGCTGCCCGGCACGGTGGACAACGACCGTGGTGTCGATCTCGGCGGCATCGGCAGCGACATCTACCCTGCCGGACGCAAGGGCGAGTTCTGGACGGTCACCGACCGGGGGCCCAACGGCCAGATCAAGGTGGACGGCAAGAAGCGGCGGACGTTCCCGGTTCCGGGCTTCGACCCGGCGATCGTGAAGATCCGGGTCTGCGGTGACACCGTGAAGGTGATCGGCTCGATCCCGATCACCACGACGTCGGGCAAGCCGGTCACCGGACTGTCCGACCAGGCGGGACGCGACGAGGCGCCCTACTCCTACGACGCGCAGACGCCCCTCGCGTACAACCCGAACGGCCTGGACACCGAGGGCATCGTGCGGGCGAAGGACGGCTCGTTCTGGCTCGTCGACGAGTACGGCCCGTCGCTGGTCCATGTCTCCGCGCGCGGGAAGGTCCTCGCGCGTTATGTTCCCGAAGGTCTCGACCTGACCGGCGCGGACTACCCGGTCGTCGAGGCACTGCCCGCCGTTCTGCTCCACCGCAAGACCAACCGCGGGCTCGAAGGGCTCGCCCAGCTCCCCGACGGGGACCTGGTGATGGCGTTGCAGAGCCCGCTCTCTCTGCCCGACGCGAACGCGGGCGACGCGTCGCGGAACACGCGGCTGCTGCGCTTCTCCCCCGAGAAGCGCGCCGTGACCGCCGAGTACGCGTACCGCTTCGACCCGGTGAACGTGGTCGACCCGAGCGAGGACGACACGTCCGAGCTGAAGATCTCCTCCGTGGTGGCCGTCGGCGGCGACCGGCTGCTCGTCGAGGAGCGCACCGACAAGACGGCCCGTCTGCAGTCGGTACGGCTCACGCGGGGCGCGGACATCCTCGGCGGCCCGTGGGACAGCGACACCACGTCGCCCTCGCTGGAGCAGCTGGACGACCCGGCGTCGGCCGGCGTTCCGGTGCTGGCGAAGCGTCTGGTCGTCGACCTGGGGACCGTCACGGGGGTGCCCGGCAAGATCGAGGGTGTCGCGCGCGTGGACCACGGCACTCTCGCCCTCATCAACGACAACGACTTCGGGATGACCGACGGGGCGAGTGCCTTCGACGCGCAGGGGCGGCTCGTGGACAGCGGCATCGAGACGACCGTCACCTATGTGCGGCTGCCGCGCGGGATCTGATTCCGGAACCCCTTCGGCTTCAGCGCGGCACGCGTGCGTGGACGGTGGACAGCGGCCACGCACGCGTGCGGCTCACTTCAGCGGCCCGGTGAGCTTGTGCGCGTCCTCGCCGACGCCCGCGGCCAGGCTGCACGCGACCTTGTCGATCCCGGTCCCGTAGGTCCCGGTGTCCGGGTACTGCACGAGGGTGTCGCGCACCGTGCCGGCGGCCTGGCCGGCCGCTCTGCGCTCCAGGGGAGCCTTGCACAGCGCGGACGCGGCCTTCTTGAGGGCCGCGTCCGTCGTGTAGGTGCCGTTGAGTTCGGTGACCTTCACGACCTCGGCGTCGTGCGGCTGGGTGCACTTGCGCTTGGCGGCCTGCCCGGGCCGGGCATCGTCCGCGTCGAAACAATCGCCCTCCCGGAGCAGGTAGTAGGGCACCTCGTCGTCGGCGAGGGACGGGAAGAGAGACCGCAGGTCACTGGGAAACAGCCCGCTGGGCAGGTCCGAGGGGAGCGACGGCACGACCGTGGGCAGGCTTGAGGGAAGCGACGGAAATCCGGACGGGAGGCTCGGCGACGGACTCGGCGACCGCCCCGTGCTCCCGGTCCCGGGGGACTTCTCGCCGTTGCCGCCGCCACCCGTGCCCGCCACGGCAACGGCGACGATGACGCCTGCACCGACGATCACCGCGATGGCGAGGAGCAGGCCGACGCGGCGCCGCCCTCCGCGGTGACCGTCGGGCCCGTCGGGCGGCCCGGACGGTGGTCCCGGCGGCGGTCCGGACGGCGGCGGTGGCGGCCACCCCCCGGCGCCCTGCCAGGGGGGCCGGCCGCCCCCCTGCGCCGGTGAACTGTAGTCCCCGGAGGGAAAGCCGTCACCACCCGGAGGAGGGCCGTAACCACCGGAGGACGGAGGGCCATAGCCCCCCGACGGCGGCGGACCATAACCGCCCGAGGAGGGAGGACCGTAGCCGCCCGAGGACACAGGGCCGTACCCGCCGGACGACGGAGGACCGTAGCCCCCCGGGCGCGGGCCTTGGGCATCACCCTCGGGAGGGTGCGTTTCTCCCCGCGAACGCGGGGGCTGAGACGGTTCCGGCGGCATGGCCATACCGCCAAGAGTCGCCTCGAATCCGGTCATCGCGCGACCCCTGTGCGGAAGTTGATACGCACTCATGCCATGGATCGCGTGATTCCGCGAATTCCCACGCGAAGACCGGCTACGGCGAAGCGTGGGCCGGACCCGCCGACGGGCGGGTCCGTTCCCTCGGGAGCGGTCCGGTCAGCCGCGCGCACCCAGGAGGTGGTCCATCGCCAGCTGGTCCAGCTGCTCGAAGGCCATACCGCGCGCGGCCGCGGCCTCGACGTCGAAGTCCTCGAAAGCGGACCGGTCGGCGAGCAGCGCCGCGAGGCCGTCCTCGGCGGTGGGCTGCGCCAGCTCGTGCAGACGCGAGGCACGCAGGGCCGCCTGGACCTCCGGATCGGCCCGGAACGCCACCGCGCGCTCGCGCAGGATCAGGTAGTTGCGCATGCAGCCCTCCGCCGACGCCCACACGCCGTCGAAGTCCTCGGTCCGCGGCGGCTTGAAGTCGAAGTGCTTCGGACCCGCGTAACCGGCGCTCTCCAGGAGGTCGACCAGCCAGAACGCGGAACGCAGGTCGCCCGCACCGAACCGCAGGTCCTGGTCGTACTTGATGCCGGACTGGCCGTTGAGGTCGATGTGGAAGAGCTTGCCCGCCCACAGTGCCTGCGCGATGCCGTGCGGGAAGTTCAGTCCGGCCATCTGCTCGTGGCCGACCTCCGGGTTGACGCCGTACAGCTCAGGGCGCTCCAGGCGCTCGATGAAGGCGAGGGCGTGGCCGACGGTGGGGAGCAGGATGTCGCCGCGGGGCTCGTTCGGCTTGGGCTCGATCGCGAACTTCAGGTCGTAGCCCTGCGAGGTCACGTACTCGCCGAGGAGGTCGAAGGCCTCCTTCATGCGGTCGAGGGCGACGCGTACGTCCTTGGCGGCCCCGGACTCGGCTCCCTCGCGGCCGCCCCAGGCGACGTACGTCTCGGCGCCGAGCTCGACCGCCAGGTCGATGTTGCGGACGGTCTTGCGCAGCGCGTAGCGGCGCACGTCACGGTCGTTCGAGGTGAACGCGCCGTCCTTGAAGACGGGGTGCGTGAACAGGTTGGTGGTCGCCATCGGCACCTTGAGACCGGTGGCGTCCAGGGTCTGCCTGAACCGCTTGATGTGCGACTCGCGCTCACTGTCCGAGGACCCGAAGGGGATCAGGTCGTCGTCGTGGAAGGTCACTCCGTAGGCGCCGAGCTCGGCCAGGCGCTGGACCGTCTCGACCGGGTCCAGGGCGCGCCGGGTGGCGTCGCCGAACGGGTCCCTTCCCTGCCAGCCGACGGTCCACAGGCCGAAGGTGAACCTGTCCTCGGGGGTGGGCTGGTAGTTCATGTCGCGGCTCCTTGCTAGCTCCGACTATTTCGTCATGGCGGTTTACAAATTAGTATGCGGACGCGTCTCTGGGAAGAGACGAAGTAGGAAACCTGGTCACATCGGTCCAGGGACGAACTGCGGGACCCGGGCCGTGGCGGTCCGGAAACGCCCGTGACCAGCACAGATCCCGCGGAGCCGCGGAAGAGGGAGAGCCCGATGTCAGCAGCCGAGGGTCCGCTCGTCGTCGGGGTGGACTCGTCCACCCAGTCCACCAAGGCCTTGGTCGTCGACGCGTCGACGGGAGAGGTGGTGGCCAGCGGACAGGCGCCGCACACCGTCTCCACCGGGGCGGGCCGCGAGAGCGACCCCCGCCAGTGGTGGGACGCGCTCTGCGAAGCCCTGCGCCAGTGCGGTGACGCCGCCCACGAGGCGGCGGCGGTGTCGATCGGCGGGCAGCAGCACGGGCTCGTGACGCTCGACGCCCACGGCGAACCCGTACGACCGGCCCTGCTGTGGAACGACGTGCGCTCGGCGCCGCAGGCCCGTCGGCTGGTCGAGGAGCTCGGCGGCCCGAAGTCCTGGGCCGAGCGGACCGGCAGTGTGCCGGGCGCGTCCTTCACGGCCGCCAAATGGGCCTGGCTGGCCGAGCACGAGCCCGACGCCGTCCGGGCGACGGCGGCGGTCCGGCTGCCCCACGACTACCTCACCGAACGGCTCACCGGACAGGGCACCACCGACCGCGGCGACGCCTCGGGCACCGGGTGGTGGGCCTCCGGGAGCGAGGCCTACGACGAGGAGGTGCTCGCGCACATCGGTCTCGACCCCGCCCTGCTCCCCCGCGTCGCCCGGCCGGGCGAGGTGGCCGGAACGGTGCACGCCCGGGGTGAGCTGCCGTTCTCCAGGGGCACCCTGGTGGCCGCCGGAACCGGCGACAACGCGGCCGCCGCGCTCGGACTCGGGCTGCGCCCCGGCACTCCCGTGCTCAGCCTCGGCACCTCGGGGACCGTGTACGCGGTCTCGACGCACCGCCCGGCCGACCCGACCGGCACGGTGGCGGGGTTCGCGGACGCGCGCGGCGACTGGCTCCCGCTCGCGTGCACGCTGAACTGCACGCTGGCCGTCGACCGGTTCGCCGCGCTGCTCGGCCTCGACCGCGAGTCCGTCGAGCCCGGCTCCTCGGTGACGGTCCTCCCCTACCTGGACGGCGAACGCACACCGAACCTGCCGCACGCCGCGGGACTGCTGCACGGGCTCAGGCACGACACGACCGGCGGGCAACTGCTGCAGGCCGCGTACGACGGCGCCGTGCACTCCCTGCTGGGCGCCCTCGACCTCGTACTGGACGCGGACGCGGACCGTTCTGCGCCGTTGCTGCTGATCGGCGGCGGAGCGCGGGGCAAGGCCTGGCAGCAGACCGTACGCCGTCTCTCGGGCCGGCCCGTCCAGGTGCCCGAGGCCAGGGAACTGGTCGCGCTCGGCGCCGCCGCCCAGGCGGCCGGCCTGCTGACGGGCGAGGACCCGGCGGCGGTCGCCCGGCGCTGGGGAACCGCCCGCGGGCCGGTGTTCGAGGCCGTGGAACGGGACGAGGAGACACTCGCACGGATCACCGGGGTACTCTCCGACGCGGCCCCGCTGCTCGAACGGGAGCCGAACAGGAACTGACCGGGACCAGGTGTGCCGCCCCGGCTCACACGCGGGGGAACCGGATCCCGTGTGAGTGGTACCGGCCGGGGCGGGCCGGTGGGCCCGCCCGACGCGGGACCGCCCCGTGGGAACGGGCACCGAGACAGGCCGACGGGACCGGCCGGACGAGGATCGACGGAAGCATGACCGCACCGCTGCACGAGGCCCACCCGACCGGTTCCGGCCGGCGACTGCCCGACACCCAGCAGGGCATGCGCCGCCGCAACCTCGCCCGGGTCATGCACACCGTCGGCGACGAGGGACCGTTGTCCCGCGCCGCCGTCGCCTCCCACATCGGTCTGACCAGGGCGGCCGTGTCCACCCTGGTCGACGAACTGATCCGCGCGGGGCTCCTCGAAGAACTCGGGCCCGAACGGCCGGGCAGAGTGGGACGGCCCGGCTCGGCGCTCGCCGTCAGCGGGCACGGTCCCGCCGGGATCGGCGCGGAGGTGGGCGTCGACCATCTCGCGGTGTGCGCGGTGGACCTCCGGGGAGCCGTGCGGGCCCGCGCCGTGCGCCACGGCACGAACCGCGGCCGACCCGCCGGGCCCGTGATCCGGGAACTGACGGCGCTGGTGCGTCAGGTCGTCGCCGAGGCCGACCGGGAAGGGCTGTGGCCCGCCGGCCTCGCCGTCGCCGTCCCCGGACTCGTGGCACGTGACGCCCGGACCGTGGTCCAGGCCCCGAACCTCGACTGGCACGACACGGACCTCGGCGAGCTGCTGCCCGCCGAGTGGCCGTTGACCGTGGACAACGAGGCGAACTTCGGCGGACTCGCGGAACTCTGGCTCGGCGACGCGACGCCTCGTGACTTCCTGCACGTGTCCGCGGAGATCGGCATCGGTGCCGCGGTGCTCGTGGACGGGCAACTGCTGCGCGGCACCCGCGGTTTCGCCGGCGAGCTGGGGCACGTCCCGGTGCGCCCGGAGGGACCGGAGTGCCCGTGCGGCGGACGCGGGTGCCTCGAACAGTACGCGGGCGAGGAGGCCGTTCTGCGCGCCGCCGGGCTCGAACCGGGCAAGGACCGGGTCGGGCTGCTGTCCCGGCGCGCCGCCGACGGCGATCCGGACGTACGCCGTGCCCTGCACGACGCCGGAACCGCGCTGGGCATCGCCCTGACCGGGGCGGTCAACCTGCTGGACCCGCAAACGGTCGTGCTGGGAGGCGCCCTCGCCGGGCTCGCGCCCTGGCTGCTCCCCTCCCTGGAGGACGAGTTGGCGCGGCGCACGGCGGGTCCCGCCTGCCCCGTGTCCGTCTCCCGTCTGGGATCCGAAGGGCCTCTGCTCGGTGCGGCGCATTCGGTGGTGCGCGCGGTGCTCGACGACCCGGCGGCGGTCGCCGGGCGGGCTTAGGCGCAACGCCAGGCCTGTGCCGGGCGAAGCGACACGCCGGACACGGACCATCACCCGCAGGACATCCCCCTTGAGGGTGATCGCGTTGTCCACATTCCGCGGGCCGTCCACGGACTCGCGCCTGGCCCTTCCTGCCCAACCGGCAAGCGCCGTACCGTAATTCACGCGAGGCGCAGCCGTCCTGCCGGTGGCTGTGTTCCGGTCGGATCGGGGGGTTCAGATGTCGGAGGAGGCGGTACCGGGTCTGCGGCGTGAGGCGATCGGCCTGCGCGAGGTCCTGTTCCAGAGCATCACGGCGATGGCGCCGGCGGCGGCGGTCGCCGCGTCCATCCCGTCCGGAGCGGCGTTCGCGGGCGGAAGTCTGCCGCTGTCCGTGCTGATCGCCCTGGTGGCCTGTCTGTTCACCGCGTCGTGCGTCGCGGAGCTGGCTCGCGAGATGCCCTCCGCGGGCTCGGTGGCCACCTACACCGCGCAAGGCCTGCACCCGTCCGTCGGGTTCCTCGTGGGCTGGGGCTATGTGTTCGTCGAAGCCCTGGTGCCGCCCCTGCTCCTCCTTCAACTCGGGTTCACCACGGCGGGCACGCTGCACCAGGAGTGGTCGTCGTACCCGGACGATCTCTGGTGGCCCTGGTCGCTCGCGGGCGCGGTGGTCATCGCGGTGGCGGGCTATTGGGGAGTACGCGCCTCGGCCCGGTTCGGAACCGTCCTCGGCGTCTTCGAAGTCCTGGTCTTCCTCGTCTTCGCGGTGTGGCTCATCGCCAAGGCCGGCAGCGACAACACGCTGTCGGTGTTCGGGACCTCCCACACGGCCGCTGGCTACGGCGGCATCAGTGGCGTGTTCGCCGGATCGGTGTACACCGTGCTCGCCTTCGCCGGTTTCGAGGCGGCGGCCCCGCTGGCGGAGGAGACCAGGGACCCGCGCCGCACGATGCACCGGGCCGTCCTCGGCGCGGCACTGGCCATCGGTCTGGTCTACGTGCTGACGACGTACGCCATGTCGGTGTACTTCGGTCCCGACCGGTTCGCCGGGTTCGGGGCCTCCGGCACGGCCTCGTGGGAAGGGGTGGCGCGCGCTTCGTTCGGGCTGTTCTGGGTGCTCGTGTTCCTCGCGGTGGTCAACTCGACGATCGCCAACGCCAACGCGTGCGCCACGGTATCCACCCGAACGGCCTTCGCCCTGGCCCGGATCCGGGTGCTCCCCGCGCTCTTCGCGCGCGTGCACCCGAGACACCGCTCCCCCGCGGCCGGGGTGGCCGTGCAGTGTGCCGTGGCCGTGGCGGCCATGCTGGGACTCGGTCTCGCGTACGACCCGGTGACCGCGTTCCTGCTCCTCGCGACAGTGATCGTCACCGTGGTGATCGGCGTGTACATCGTGGTCAATCTCGCCTGTGCGGGCTACTTCCTGCGCCGCAGACGCGCGTCGTTCCATCCCGTCCGCCATCTGGTGTTCCCGCTGCTCGGCATCGTCGCCTTCGTTCCCGCGCTGCTGACGGCCGCGGGTCTGCCGGTCTTCGACTTCGTGACCGAACTGACCGCGCCGGTGTCCTACGCCGGGCCGGTCGTGGGTGTCTGGATGGCGGCCGGTGCCGTGATATTGATCTTCCTGCTGCGCCGCCATCCCGGGCGCATAGCCGAGACCGCCCGTGTCCACCTCGACGAGACCTCGACCCCCGCCCCTTCGCAGAGCGGAGCCGTGCAGCCATGAGCGACCCCCGGATCCTGACCGTGCGCCCCTCACCGGACGAGTTCGCCTGGACGTTCGGCGGCGCGCCACCCGTCGCACGGATCGCGCCGGGCACCGTGCTCGACCTCTACACCGAGGACTGCTTCGCCGGACGGGTGCGCTCCGAGAAGGACCTGGTTTCCGAGGTCTGCGAGTTTCCGTTCCTCAATCCGCAGACAGGTCCGTTCCATGTCGAGGGAGCGGAGCCGGGTGACACGGTCGCGGCCCACTTCGTCTCGATCGAGCCGGCCCGTGACTGGGCGGCGTCGACGACCGTCCCCCTCTTCGGCGCTCTGACCTCCACGCACACCACGGCGTCCCTGCAGCCGCCGCTGCCGGAGACGGTGTGGATCTGGCAGCTCGACCGGGAGCGGCGGACAGCTCTGTTCACCGCGCGGGACAGCGACATCCGGATCGAACTGCCGATGGACCCGATGCACGGCACCGTGGGAGTCGCGCCGGCGAACCTGGAGGTGCGCTCCGCCCTGGTGCCCGACGCGCACGGCGGGAACATGGACACGCCGGAGATGCGCGCCGGGGTGACCTGCTACCTCGGGGTGAACGTCGAAGGCGCCCTGCTCAGCCTGGGCGACGGCCACGCGCGCCAGGGAGAGGGCGAGACCTGCGGAGTCGCGGTCGAATGCGCCATGAACACGGTGGTGATCGTCGAGCTGCTCAAGGGAGTCGTCACTCCCTGGCCACGCATCGAGTCCGACACCCACATCATCTCGACGGGTTCGGCGCGCCCGCTCGAGGACGCCTTCCGGATATCCCAGCTCGACCTCGTGCAGTGGCTGGTGCGCGACTACGGGTTCAGCGAGCTGGACGCCTACCAGTTCGCGACGCAGACGGTCGAGTCTCCCGTCGCGAACGTCTGCGACACGAACTACACGTGCGTCGCCAAGCTGCGCAAGGAATGGTTGCCCGCGCGTGAGACCCATCGCGGACTGCACGCCCGGCTGCGCGAGACGGCCGCGGCTCTGCGGCGCTGATCACGCGGCCCCCGCGCGACAGAGCCCGGACCGGCCCTCCCCCTCAGGCATCCGCCCCGGCATGCCCGAGTCCGGGCTGTGCGTCCACGGACCACCCCCCACCGACGAAAGGCCCACCCTCCATGGAGCGAGCACAGTCGTTCCCGAGCCGACGGCGGCTGCTCAAGGGCGCAGCCCTCGCGGCCCTCCCCTACGCGTTGCTCCCCGACGCCAAGGCGGCCGCGCAGCCGGCGGCCGTCGACTATCCGGGCGCCGACTGGTACCCGGCGACCGACTCCAACTACACGGCCTCCGACCGCCCCTACAGCTACGAGCTCGACTACGTGGTCATCCACGTCACCCAGGCCACGTATGCCACGACCCTGTCCATCTTCCAGAATCCGGCGAAGAAGGTGTCCGCGCACTACCTCGTGCGCTCGGCGGACGGTCATGTCACCCAGTGCGTACGGGAGCGCGACGTCGCCTGGCACGCCGGCAACTGGGACTACAACACCAGGAGCATCGGCATCGAGCACGAGGGCTGGGTGGACCGGCCCGCCTACTTCACCGACGCCCTCTACGAGGAGTCGGCCAGACTCACCGCCGCGATCTGTGACCAGTACGGGATCCCCAAGGACCGTGCCCACATCCTCGGTCACTACGAGGTGCCGGGCACCGATCACACCGATCCCGGGCCGAACTGGGACTGGACGCGCTACATCAGACTCGTCAACTTCGCCTGACCGGGGGCGGCCTCGCGGCTGCCCTGGCGGGCACGCCGCGAGGCACCTGGCGGAAGGGGAGCGTCACACGGGTTGTCCAGGCCCGCACCGGGAGTGACGATGGACCCAGCCGCATCGCCTTCCTGGAGGCCGAGTTGACCGATCCTTGGGTGGCCCTGGAACCGGGGACCGATCCCGCCGAGCGGAGTCGGCTGCTGCGCCGCGCGTACGAGTCGTTCACCGAGGCGGGCACCGTGCCGCGGCCGGTGCGTGCCGTGGTGGCGGAATCGTGGCGGCGGTCGGCGCGCGCGGGCGTCGTTCCGGAGGGCACCGCGAGGGTGGAACTCATGGACGGGGAACTCGGCTCCTACCGGGCGGAGCATCCGCTCGCCCTGGTGATGCCGCTGTTCCGGGAGCTCATGGGGACGTTCGCGGCGGACGGGAAGCATCTTCTGGCCGTGTGCGACGCCCAGGGCAGGCTCCTGTGGGTCGAGGGCCATCCGGGAACACGGCGGCAGGCCGGACGGATGAACTTCGTTCCGGGCGCGCGGTGGTCGGAGTCGGCGGTCGGAACGAACGCGCCGGGGACGGCGGTCGCCGTCGACCGTCCGGTGCAGGTGTTCGCGGCCGAGCACTTCATCCGGCGTGTGCAGCCCTGGACCTGCGCGGCAGCCCCGGTGCACGATCCGCGCACCGGGCGGGTGCTCGGTGCGGTGGACATCACCGGCGGGGACGGGCTCGCGCATCCGCACAGTCTCGGTTTCGTCCAGGCGGTGGCGCGGGCGGCCGAGGCCCAGCTGGCGCTGCTCGCACCGCCTCGGGCCATGGCCGACTCCCTCGAACTGACGGCCCTGGGGCGCGACGAGGCCCAGCTGGTCGTCGACGGGCGGAAGATCAGGCTCAGCCGCAGACACAGCGAGATCCTCGTGCTGCTGGCCCGGCATCCGGAGGGTCTGACGGGCGACGAGTTGCAGTGCGCGCTGTACGAGGACGAGTCGGTGACGCCGGTGACCCTGCGGGCCGAGCTGGCGCGGCTGCGCAGGATCCTCGGTCCGGGGCTGCTGGGTTCGCGTCCCTACCGGCTCACCCGGCCGGTCGAGTCCGATGTGGCGGTGGTGGAGCGGCGGCTCGGGACCGGCGCGGTGACGGCAGCCGCGGCGGTGTACGCCGGTCCGCTGCTGCCGGGTTCGACGGCGCCGGCGGTGGTGCGGCTGCGGCGAAGGCTCGCCGACGGTCTGCGGACGGCGGTCATCGCGCGGCGGGACCCCGATCTGCTGGCCGACTGGGCCCGTGCCCCGTGGGGCGAGGACGATCTCGACGTCTGGCGGGCGCTGTCCGCGCTGCGCCCGGCGGCAGCCGTCCACGCGCGCGTGGCGGAGCTGGAGTCCGAACTGGGCGCACCGGCCGGATGGGCGCACTCGGCACGCGAGGGCCGGACGCGACCGCACTGACGCCACGGATGTTGCCCCCGTCCTCGGGGACGCCGCGGGGCGTTGCCCCGTCCTCGGGACCCCGTGAGGTGTCGCCCCATCGTCGGGCCCCTATGGGGTGTTACCCCTGTCCTCGGAGCACCGTGCGGTTGTTGGCCCGTCCTCTCTGGGCGGGCCGGCGGTTCCGGGTCCGCGCAACGTCGTTGCAACGTCCGGGTTCCTAGCCTCGCGGCGAGAGCTGCCCGACGGCGGGCAGCGCTTCTCCGGGAGGCAACCAGCATGACCCGTTACACGGCGCCCGGCAGCGAAGGCGCGATCGTCTCCTACCAGGCGCGGTACGACCACTTCATCGGCGGCGAGTACGTGGCGCCGGCTCGCGGGCAGTACTTCGAGAACCCGAGCCCGGTGAACGGGCAGCCGTTCACCGAGGTCGCGCGCGGCACCGCCGAGGACGTGGAGCGCGCGCTGGACGCGGCACACGCGGCGGCGCCCGCGTGGGGGCGCACCTCCGTGGCCGCCCGAGCCGACATCCTGCTCAAGATCGCCGACCGGATGGAGGCGAACCTGGAGAAGCTGGCGGTCGCGGAGACCTGGGAGAACGGCAAGCCGGTCCGCGAGACGCTGGCGGCCGACATCCCGCTCGCGATCGACCACTTCCGCTACTTCGCGGGGGCGATCCGTGCTCAGGAAGGCTCGCTCAGCGAGGTCGACGACGACACCGTCGCGTACCACTTCCACGAGCCGCTGGGCGTGGTCGCGCAGATCATCCCGTGGAACTTCCCCATTCTGATGGCGGTGTGGAAGCTCGCTCCGGCACTGGCCGCGGGCAACGCGGTCGTCATCAAGCCCGCCGAACAGACGCCGGCGTCCATCCACTACTGGATGAGCCTGATCGCGGACCTGATCCCGCCGGGTGTGGTGAACATCGTCAACGGCTTCGGCGTGGAGGCGGGCAAGCCCCTGGCCTCCAGCGCGCGGGTGGCGAAGGTCGCGTTCACGGGGGAGACCACCACCGGGCGGCTGATCATGCAGTACGCCTCGGAGAACATCAAGCCGGTCACGCTGGAGCTCGGCGGCAAGTCCCCGAACATCTTCTTCGACGACGTGTGGGCGCAGAACGACGACTTCCGCGACAAGGCGCTCGAAGGCTTCACGATGTTCGCGCTCAACCAGGGCGAGGTGTGCACGTGTCCCTCGCGCGCCCTCGTCCAGCGCGGCCACTACCGCGAGTTCATGGAGGCGGCGGTCGCCCGCACCGAGCTCATCAAGCCCGGCAACCCGCTCGACACGGACACGATGATCGGCGCCCAGGCGTCCAACGACCAGTTGGAGAAGATCCTCTCCTACCTGGACATCGGCCGGCAGGAGGGCGCCAAGGTGCTCACCGGCGGTGAACGCATCGAGCACGACGGGGAGTTGAAGGGCGGTTACTACGTCCAGCCGACGATCTTCGAGGGCGACAACCGGATGCGGATCTTCCAGGAGGAGATCTTCGGCCCGGTCGTCTCGGTGACGTCGTTCGACGACTTCGACGACGCCATCAAGATCGCGAACGACACGCTGTACGGCCTCGGAGCCGGTGTGTGGACGCGCGACATCAACACCGCCTACCGGGCGGGCCGTTCCATCCAGGCCGGCCGCGTCTGGACGAACTGCTACCACGCGTATCCGGCACATGCCGCGTTCGGCGGATACAAGCAGTCCGGCATCGGCCGCGAGAACCACAAGATGATGCTGGAGCACTACCAGCAGACGAAAAACCTGCTGGTGAGCTACTCACCGAAGAAGCTGGGGTTCTTCTAGAGACAGAAGAAGGGCGCCTGAACAGGTACTTCACCTGTCAGGTGCCCTTCCTGGCCCACGTCCGGGCCGTGGAGTGAGATACAAGGTTCCTCCCGATATCTCCCACTTCTATCCCCCCTGACCAGCTGTTCCGGGGCATTTCCGGGCCAAGGCGCGGTTCACACGTCCTGCGGTGGGACATCAAGCCCCTCCCACCGTCGTATCGAGTCCTCTATGTTCGACGGTGTTGCGGTCCTTGTGCAGGTCGGGATCATGCCCGACCGGGCGGCCACCGCGCGAGCCTTTCTTCTTGCGGTTGGCTGCCTGGTCGACCTTCTCCGGGATGACACTGCGGATGCGGCGTCGCCGCAGGTAGGCGCGGTTCGCACGGGAGGAGTACGCCTAATGGGAAGCGAACGTCGGCGGTAGCTGCCGTTCTGGGGCGCGGGCGGCCGACCGGTCCGCGAACCCTGACGCCCTCCAGCACCGGGATGAAGCGGGGACTGTCGGCGGCCTGACCCGGGGTGACGACGAACGACAGCGGCCGGCACCGGCGGTCGGCCGCGAGGTGGGTCTGGTGGTCAGACCACCGCGCGAGCGACCCAGTTCGGCCGCGCGGAGCCGGGCTTTGTGACGTCGGCGTGTTCGGCGGCGTTCCTCGCGCGCTGCCTGGTCGTCCTCCTCTCCAAGCGGGGCTATCGGGGCGCTTTGCCCCTTTCGAGGAGCCCCTTTTCCTCGGCGACGGCCTTCTCCAGGCCCTCGAGGAGTTCGGGGTCGACCACCATCCCGGCCGCGTGATGATGAGCGCGCGAAACCATGGAATCCACACTGACCAGATCGAGATCCGCCTGCCCGCGGGCCGCGGCTTCGGCGATCATCCCGTCTATCAGCATCCGGAAGGTCCCGGCCACCGCCCAGCGCTGGAACGCGCCGTAGACGGTCGACCAGGAGCCGTACTGCTCCGGCACGTCACGCCGGGGGCTCCCGGCCCTGAACCGCCACATCGCACCGTTGAACTGCCGCCGCAGGTAAGGGATCGGGCCACGCACCCACCGGCAAGAACGGCTCGACCAACTCCCACTCGGCATCCGAGAGATCACCACGCGCCATCCTCGACAACCACCAGGCCCAGGCTGCCGCACATCGGCAAATCCAGAAACCGATGATCTGAACCTGGAACAGGCTCTTAGAACTCCTAACGAAATGAGCAGTGGGGAACGCTAGGATCGGTGGCTATGAGTCGGAGTGGTTCGCAAGTGGCAGCGTTCTTCCGGGACGTCAGCCAGAGCGGAGTGGTCTGGCTTGTCCGGGATGACGACGGAAGCCCGGCTCCCCTCTCCGCGGACGGCACGCGAAGTCTTCCCTTCTGGTCGACCTCGGCCCGCGCCCAGAGGGCAGCGAAGATCTGGGGGCATGGGCTACGGGTCGAATCCACGCCCCTGGAAGGCTGGCGCGACCGCGAACTGCCCGATGCCGCCCAGGAGGGACTCATGATCGGCATCAACTGGAGCGGGCCACGCCTCGTTGGCTGGAGCTTCACCCCGATGGAAGTCCTCAACCGGCTGGCGGCGGCTGACTAGCTCACGGCATCGCTCGCCAGAGCACGCAGGCGTCGCCAGCAGATGAGTGCGCATCCGAGGGTGAGGAATGCTTCGTGGATGTCGTCGCGGATCTCCCAGCGGATCCGCAGGCGGCGAAACCAGTGCAGGTGGGCGAACGCGCGCTCCACGACCCAGCGTTGAGTCCCCAAGCCGGAGCCGTGCTCGGTGCCGCGGCGGGCTATCGGGGGCTTCACTCCGAGATCCCGGACCAGCCGGCGGTACTTGTCGTGGTCGTAGCCGCGGTCGCCCAGCACCGTGTCCGGGCGGCGCCGGGGCCGTCCGCGCTTGCCCCGCACCGGCGGCACGGCCTGGAGCAGTGGGATCAGCTGCGTGACGTCGTTGCGGTTGCCGCCGGTCAGCGTGGCGGCCAGCGGGATGCCGGTGGCGTCGGTGATCAAGTGGTGCTTGCTGCCCGTCCTGCCCCGGTCGACAGGGCTTCGTCCTGTCTTGGGGCCCCCTTTAACGCCCGGATGTGGGAGCCGTCGACGGCCGCCCGAGTGAAGTCCAGGGCGTTCGCGCCGCGCAGTTTCGCGAGGAGGACCTCGTGCAGCCGGCGCCACACACCGGCTTCTGTCCACTCGGCCAGGCGGCGCCAGCAGGTCATGCCCGAGCCGAAGCCGAGTTCCTGCGGCAGGTGTTCCCAGGCGATCCCGGTGTGCAGCACGAACAGGATGCCCTGGAACACCAGCCGGTCCGGATGCCGCTTGCGCCCCGGATGCCGACTTCGACGCTCGACCCTGGGCAACAGCGGCTCGACCACCGCCCACAACTCGTCGTCAACTTCCCACGGCTTCGGCCGAGCCACCCCGCACCCCCGGATCAATGGTCCCGGAGCGATCCAACCACTTCGAAGATCATTTCGTTAGGAGCTCTAAGGCCGTGATCCGTCCGGTCGTGCCGGACGGATCACGGGCGGGCGTCGTGTCGACGGGGCGACCGTCTGCCGGTGCCACGGGATCAGGGTGCCCGGAGGAAACGGCGCCTCGGTCCGGTACCCGGTCAGCGGACGCGGATGAAGACCACGTCGTAGGTCGAAGCCGTGGTGCGGTTCTTGATGTAGACACCGTCCGGCCCGTTGCCGTTGGGATCACTGGTGTTGCCCTCGACGGCGGTGAAGCTGGAGCCGCCGCTCACCGTGCGCACGATGCCGATGTGCTCGTTCCCGTCGTTGAAGTTACTGCCGCCGTTCCAGTCATAGGCCACGATGTCGCCGGGCTGCGGGTCGGTCGTCACCGAGAGGTGCCGCTGGCCGGCCCGTGCCTTGTTGACCCAGCCCGAGACGTAGGTGTCGTTGAAGGTGGTGGCCCCCGTCTGCTTGGCCACCCAGCTCACGAAGGTCGCGCACCAGGCATAGTCGTTGGTGGACTTGGACATGCCCACGGCGGAGCCGTAGCTGTTCGCCCGGGCGCTGCCCTGGAGCGTGCCGACCTCGGCCGCGGCCACGTCGAGCATCTTGCTGTAGCCGCCGCCGGGCGGGGTCGTGGCCGGCGGGGTGACCGCCCCGTACAGGGCCGACTTGGTGCCCGGCCCGACCCTGCCGTCGACCGTGAGGCCTTTCTCGGACTGGAAGTCCCGCACCGCGGCGTCGGTCATCGCCCCGAACTCGCCGTCCACGGCGAGGTCGGCGCCATGGTGGTTGAGCAGGCTCTGCAGTTCGGTGACACAGCCGCTCTTCTGGCCCTTGATGATCTCGTTCGGGCAGGACGCCGAGGTCAGGTTGATCGGCGACGGGGCGCCGTTGCCGCCGCCACCGCTGATGTTGGCGTACAGGGCGGCCTTGGTGTTCGGGCCGACGTCGCCGTCGGGCTCCAGGCCGTGCGCGGTCTGGAACGCCTGCACGGCCACGAAGGTCTCGGCGCCGAACTGGCCGTCGACGGCCACGTGTTGTCCCTGACCGTTGAGCAGGGCCTGCAGGGTCAGGACGCAACCGCCGCTCTGGTCCTCCGTGATGGTCGTCGGGCAGGCCGCCGAGCGCAGGTCCAGAGCCGTCGACCCGGACTCGTCGGTGTTGTAGAGCTCGGCCTTGGTGCTCGGCCCGACCTGACCGTCGGCCGTCAGGCCGTGCCCGGACTGGAAGGACTTCACCGCCGCCAGGGTGCCCGCCCCGAACTCACCGTCCGCGTCGACGCTGTAGCCGAAGTGGCGGAGCAGCCGCTGCAGTTCGGTGACGCAGCCGCTCTTGTTGCCCTGGACGACGTTCGCCGGGCACGAGGAGGACAGGAGGTTGATCGGCGCGGGCGCCGAGCCGCCGGTGGCGTAGAGCTTGACCTTGGTGCCGGGGCCCACCCGTCCGTCCACGGCGATCGCGACGGAGGCCTGGTACTCGCGGACCGCGTACAAGGTGGCGGCGCCGAAGCTGCCGTCCACCGTCAGCCCGGCGCCGTGGGCGTTGAGCAGGTTCTGCAACTCGGTGACGCAGCCGCTCGACTGACCCTGCAGGATCTCGGTGGGACAGGAGGCGGAGGTCAGCTTGATCGCCGCCGGCGCGGCCACCGCCGGACCGGCACCGAGCAGAGTGGCCGTCGAAAGGACCGCCGCAGTAGCGAGGAAAACCCCGATCCTGTGGCGATTCCGGACATGGAATGTATTGGCAGGTGAAATAACTGTGTTTCTCATGGGTACGAAATATCCTCTTCAATGGATCTACGGATTGTCAGTGGCGCCGGATTTTCCGGTCATGGAAGATTTCACACGCCGGCGGACGCCCCCTTCGGGCCGGGGTCGGTAAATCATGGCGAAGTTGGCGTTTCGTTCCGTAGGGCGCATTTGCGAGCCGACGTCTACCGCGCTCGACAACGGAGTCGAGGCAGTCGAATATCATGATCGAATTTCCATTCCTCGCACGACGGTGACAGCCCGCCCCCATACACACAATGCCGTGCGACATAAATGGCCGAATTCTGCTGTCTTGGAAACAGGAAAATCGGCGGCGGGCCTTGACCCCGGATTTGAACACGTCTATGCGGCTCGGGTCAGGGTAGAAGTTCGAGCGGGCGATGCCCAGGATGTCGCAGAGCCGCTTGCCGCCGAACCGGTGCTAGTGGTCCTCAACGAACTGGCAGCAGTTCACCAGCGCGTCGCCGAGTAGCCGAGGGGGATTTCGCCCCTCGGCCCTCACAGAACCTTGCTCAACAGTCTCCCGTTACATAGCTCTTGTCGTCCTGATCAGCAAACCAGTACGGCTCTCACTGTTGGGGCAAGGCGCCAGTGCGCGAACATGCGAGGATATCGCCGGGCGATTTCCTGCAGCTTCACAAGTGCCTTCCATTGGCCGCGAGCCGTTTCCTCACCGCATCCAAGGCGGACCGTCCGGGCCGGTATCCGAACCGGAGTCGAAAGAACACCCCGGTTTTAATGTCATCTGATTTCGTTTCGACACGTCAGCAGCGATTCACTCTGAACCGTGTCATCACCAGGCCGCGGCGCCACCGCAGGTGTGGAGTGGGCGCAGGACCTGCGTCCGTCGGCGGCCCGGATCCAGTTCCGCAGCGTCTCGGTGTTCACTCCGAGATCAGCGGCGACCGACTTGACCGTCGCTCCAGGACGAGACCGGTACAACGCGACCGCATCTGCTTTGAACTCGGCGGGGTAGTGTGCTTCATCCGGACGCCCGAACGTCCCTGAGACGACAGGCTGCGGCCCGTCCGCCCGGAAGGGAGGACGGGCCGCAGCCGCTCAGTCAGCCGCCGTTGGCGAACCGCGCGAACGCGTCCTGGGTCCCGGATCCGGCGATGCCGTCGATGTCGCCGGTGTAGCCCCAGCTGTTCGCCAGTTGGCGCTGAAGGGCCTTGATCGTGTTGGTGCCGACGATGCCGTCGATGTCGCCGGTGTAGCCCCAGTACTGCTTGAGTTCGCGCTGGAACGCCTTCCAGCTGTTGGTGCCGAGCTTTCCGTCGATGTCGTCGGTGTAGCCCCAGTACTGCTTCAGCCAGGTCTGGACCTTCTTGGCCTCCGCGGTGGACAGGCCGAGGTTGGTCGTCGTGGCGGCAGCGGACTGAGAGGTCACCGCCGACTGGGCGGCCGGCGCGGACGCCGCGTAGCTGGTGCCCGCGGCCGCCAGGCTCCCGGCCGCGATGCCGGCGACGGTGGTGAGGCTGACGATGGTCCTGGCCAGGACGTGCGATCGCATGTGTTCCTCTTTCGGATCGTGGGTGAGCACCTGGCCCGACGGAGGAGCAGGTGACGACTCGATAGTGCGGGGCGGTCGGCGACGGCCGCCACAGCCTCTGCCCAAGTGACGGTCACCTGGGACACATCACCCGCTGACCTGCGCGAACGCCGTCCACGGGGACGGTTCGGCGGGACGGCTGTGGCAGACGTCGTACTGCTCATGCAGAATGCGACGAAGCGGGAGACCGCTGATCATGGTCATGACCGCATCTGGGGGGAACATGCCGCGCCGCAAAGCGCTGCCCGCCGAACTGGACCCGCGTGTGAGGCAGTTGGTGACGCAGCTACGCCGGCTGAAGGATCACAGCGAGCTGAACATGCTCCAACTGGCGGCGAAGACGGGGTACAGCCAGAAGTCGTGGGAGCGGTATCTGGGCGGCAGGTCGCTCCCGCCCCGGGAAGCCGTGGAGGCGCTCGCCCGGATCGGCGGCGTCGATCCGGTCCGGCTGCTCGCGCTGCACGAGGTCGCCGCCGACACCTGGAACGGCGGCCGTGCACCCACGCCGACTCCAGCGCCTTCGCCTTCGCCGGAGGAGCCGGCGCAACCCGGGTTTCCGGTGGTGTCGGACACCTTGGCGACAAGAGCCGGACCCGAGCCTTCCCTCGGTCGTTCGCTGCGCATCGCGCTCGTGGCGGGAGCGGTCGCCCTGGTACTGGCCGTCACCTCGACCGTCCTGCTCGTCCTGCGTCTCAACGCCCACGAGAACGGACCGACGGTGACTTCCCCCGTCCCGGCCGCCGCCTCGGCGTCCGCACCGCTCGTGTACACGTGCAGGATCCAGCAGATCGACGGTCTCTGGTACGCGGGCATCAGCCGCACCCGGGACGCCGAACTCGCCTACGGCGGCGCCGGTTCCGACGTGGCCGAGGCGCAGTGCCTGCTGCGCCGGGCGGGCATCTCACCGGGCGGCATCGACGGGATGTTCGGTCCGCTGACACAGCGAGCGGTCAAGGCCATGCAGAAGCGCGCCGGTCTGGACGTGGACGGCATGGTCGGACCGCGCACCTGGCAGGCCCTGCGCGGATGACCAGGCCCGAGCCGTCACCGGAGAGTGCCAGACTGGCCGCCGGACTCAGGGAATTGAAGGACCGCACCGGCCTGAGTCTGGCGGGGCTCGCGGCGAAGACCACGTTCAGCAAGTCGTCCTGGGAGCGTTACCTCAAGGGCAGGACGCTGCCACCGCGCCCGGCGATACAGGAGCTGTGCCGCCTCGCCGGGGAACCGAACGGCCGGTGTCTGGCGCTGTGGGAGATCGCGAGGTCGGAGAACAGCGGGCCGAAGGAGCCGGCACAACCACAGCTCACCGCCCCGCCCCCGACTCCTGGTCCCACCCCTGCGCCCACGCCTACGCCTACGCCTGAAGCATCCCCGTCCTCCGGCCAACGGGAGGCGATGGCCGCGGCGGTCCTCGCGGCGGTTTCCGCCCTGGTGTTCGGGGCGGTCCTGCTCAGCCTTCTCCTCGTCCCCCACCGGAGCGATCCGGCACGGCCGTCGGCGTCGGCGTCCCCGTCCGCCACCGGCCCGAGCTGCCGGGACACCGACTGCGAGGGCAGAGATCCGGCGGTCACGAAGTGCGGCGCCGAGCCCGAGACCCTGACCGAGCACCTCACCTCCACGGGAGCCTCGGTGCAACTGCGGTACAGCAGGGTGTGCGGGACCAGTTGGGCACGGATGTGGGGTACGCGGATCGGCGACGGGGTCGAACTGCGGGGCCGCGTCGCCCGGGTGAACAACCGTGCCGAGGCGGACACCTACGTCCACACCCCCATGACCGCGACCCGCCCGGGAACCGTAGTCCAGGCCTGCTTCCTGCCCGCGACGGGCGGCGGGAGGGAATGCTTCGAAAGCGAGGTGGACCAGAGTCCGCTGTCAGTGCCTGCCCCTACAGTCACCGATATGGCGACTCTTCCCAATCCGCTGCCCACACCGGCGACCGACCCGAGCGGCCGTTCCCTGGGCCTGCGGCTCCCGCCCGGGAGACTGATCGAGGCCTCGGCGGACGACCCGTCGGACAAGCCCCGGCTGTGACACTCCGGCAAGTCCGCCGCGCCCGGAAACTGGAGCGCTCTGGGCGGACAGGCCGCCCGGGCCGGGCTGCTGCCGGTCCTCGTGGACGTCGGTGGCAGTCAAGGCGGCCCGGCGGACTGAGAGTTGCAACCGCAGGAGACGTCCTACCCCGGTGACCACGACGCCGACGAGGTGCTCGCGGAGTTCTGGGAGGAGAACGCGGAGGACGAACTGGGCGAGGGGACCGAGCCCTTCGGACCCGACTGGCCCGGTCCGGCCCCCGCGGCGCCCGCCGGGTTGGACGGCCTCCGTGTCGCCCTGATCACCGATACCCACTACGGCCCACTCGATCGCGCCGGCTGGTCGGCACGGGTGTGCGAGACGGTGAACACCCTGGAGGCCGACCTCGTCTGCCACACCGGCGACATCGCGGACGGCACGGCCGAACGCCGCCGCGCCCAGGCCACCCCGCTCGGCACCGTGCGGGCCACCCGGGCCCGTGTCTACGTCACCGGCAACCACGAGTACTACAGCGAGGCCCAGGGCTGGGTCGACCTGATGGACGAGCTCGGCTGGGAGCCACTGCGCAACCGCCACCTGCTGCTCGAACGCGGAGGCGACACCCTCGTGGTCGCCGGCGTGGACGACGTCACCGCCGAGTCCTCCGGCCTGGCGGGCCACCGCGCCCACCTCGACGGAGCCCTGAACGGCGCCGACCCCGACCTGCCCGTCCTGCTCCTGGCACACCAGCCCAAGTTCGTCGACCGGGCCGCGGCAGCGGGCGTCGACCTCCAGCTCTCCGGCCACACCCACGGCGGCCAGATCTGGCCCTTCCACCACCTGGTCCGCATCGACCAGCCCGCCTTTACGCAGGTCAGCGACGCGTGCCACCTGTACCGGCCAGCAGACGAAGAACGTTCTTGTTTCATACAGTCCGAAGAAACTTGGGTTCTTCTAGAGCCTCAAGTTGGGTGCCTGGCGAGGGCTTTACCCTTTCAGGCACCCATAGGCTGAAGCGACCATCCGTGACCGTTCAGCAACTTTCCGAACTCGTCCACCGCGAATCGGTGCCCGTCCCGGACCAGCCACGGACCGGCTGAGGTGCTACCTTGCGTCGTCCGCGGCGGTGCGAAGTGTACGAAGAAGTGCGGACGACGTCGGGCGCCGGACGTGGTCACACGGCGGCATGCTCGCGGGTTGTTTCAAGGTAGGTCCTCTTCGATCACCCCCAGTGCTCCTCCCGGTACCGCAGGAGACCCTCACCATGCAGCTGCTTGGTGGCGTTACCGACCCGGACCCAGAAGTCGGTGGCCGCACTGCCGCCTTTGGCGGGCCTGGCGAACACGGCCTTGCCGGCCGCGGCCACGCTGACCCGGCAGACGACACGGTCGGCCACCTCGGGAAAACTGATCCGCACGGTGGTCGCGGTCGGGGCCGACAGGTTGTCATCGAGGACTTGGCGTACGAACAGTTCGTAGCCATCGGGGTCAGCCTGCTTCGGCAGGGTGGACAGATCGTTCTCGATCCCTAGTACGGTCCCGTCGTCACCGACGCCGACGAACAGGTTGCCGCCCTCCCCGTTGAGGAAACCGCAGACCGTCTTGACGAGATTGTTCTGCAGGGACTTGTCGTACTCCCCGGTGTGAACGTTCCAGCGGGCACTCGCCTTGAACTCGGTGCTCTGGGACTCACCGGCGGCGATCAGATCGGCCGCAGCGGTGGGCACGTACGCGGGTCGGTCCGTGCTGAGCGTCTCGAACGCCTCCCGTACCACTTGGGCGATCAGCTGGCGGCGTCGTTCCAGGAAGGCCGCGTAGTCGAGCTGCTCCCAGCCGACCGGCAGCGCGTGCCACAGGGCCTGCCGCCTGACCACCTCCGGGTCCATCGCCTCGGTGACCCTGGGCCAGTAGACGTGAGGTGCGTCGGTGTTGCCCTTCTCGCTTGCCGGCCACGTCACATATGCCATGTTGGCGATGGCGTTGACCTGGCGTTTGTCGGTGATACCAAGACCCGCGAGGGTCTCGGAGTAGAACAGACGGTCCCGGGGAACCTTCCGGGCGGGCCTGGCCGCCGGATCCATCAGGTCGCGGATGTGCTGGTCACCGCAGAGCAACTCGGCGTCCAGGATGTTCAACGCAGCCTGGTAGGCGAACACCACCGGGGAGTACGACGATGAGCTGTCGAGCCTGTTCGGCAGGGAGATGTCCCAGTAGTCACCGGTGAAGTGCGCGGAGATGATCCGGGCGAGTTCTGCGGCGAACGCCTGGCCGTCACCCTGCGGCAGGCCGCCGATCCGACCCAGATCAAACTCCATCTGCGACTCGGGGGAGTTGGAGTAACGGCCGGTAGTGTGCACCATGAAGAACCAGCGCGCGACGACCGGACGGAGTTCTTCCGCCGACAGCCCGAAGTCGTGCAGTCCGATCAGCCACAGCGCGTAGCTGTACAGCAGGGCGGTGTCAGAGGTGATCATCTTGCGGCTACGGAAGCCGGCCGCGGTGATGCACTGGAAGAACTCGTGCCAGCTGGTCAGATCGAGGACCTGCGTGTGCGCCTGCGCCAGCCGTTCGAACTGTTCCTGGCGCCGCTCGGCGGAGACCTTTCCGGTCTCAAAGTCCTTGCCTCGCAGCACGTTGTAGACGTGCTGGAGCCGGGCACGCCGGAAGGCCACGGCGACAGCGACGCGCAGGAGCTGGTCCGGGCTGGGGTCCAGGAACGGGTTGCGCGGGTTCGGTCCGGGAAGTCCCGCGACCACCGCGGCCCGGCAGAAGTCCTCCAGTTGACGTCGGCCCTTCTCCCAGTGCACCGACATCAAGGTGAGGATGAAGTCGGACTGGTTGAGCTTCACTCCCTGGAAGTTGATACGGACGAAGATCTCCGCGACCTGCTCCTCGTCGGCTGCGGCGTCCAACTCCACTACCTGGAAACGGAAGTCGTGCAGGCCCCGGACGCGGTCAATTCGCTCTTCCAGCTCGTCCCTCGTCGTGGTCGGCAGGGGCTCGCCTGCGGCCTGTTCGAGCCGGTGGAAGAACTCCCGGACGGCGCCACGGTGGCCGCCCGGGGCCCAGAGCTTGGTGATGTCCGGGATGTAGGCGGTGTCTCGCTCGATTGCCGCGTCCGTGACCTCGAACGTCTGGTCCTGCGGGTGGAAGGCGATCCGCAGCGTGACCTCGTCGAAGGACTTGTTGACGACCTTGCGCCCGGTGAGTACGGCGAACAATGCGGTGAGTCGCTGCTGCCCGTCCACGACCAGCCGTTGGGGCGCCCGGTCGCCCGTTCCCGTCCCGATCTGTCGGGTCCCCACCTCGGCTCCGGTCTCCCAGAACATTAGGGTGCCGATCGGGTAGCCGCGGTACATCGAGTCGAAGAGATCGCGGGTCTTCGTCGCGGACCAGACGAACGGCCGCTGAATGTCGGGAAGCCCGATCCTTCCACCCTCGATGTCCTCTATCAGGTGCCGAAGGGTGTAACCCGTGTCGCGGTAGAGGGTGGGTGGCACGGTGCGGGCTCCTCACGTCAGCGGGTCAGTCAGGGCGGATGCTTCGGTTGCTTCAGCGACTGAGACAAACAGAGAAAGAGAACAACATCAGAGACTTACCACGTGAGTTGCTCTTGTAGCAGCAAAGTTGAGGTGCCGATGGCTGACCGCTGGCTGCCGGTCAAGCAGAGCGAGGTCGTCGTCGATGGTCATCGGGCTGATCTCTGCGGTCGTGCAAGCCACGGCGCTACGCCGGGCCGACGGATCATCGGCAGCAGCCCTGCCGCATAGTGGGACCGGCCCAGAGCGCCCCGGAGCAGGCGAGAATGGTGCACTCGATCCCGCGGGCCTGGATCCAGGAAGACCTACAGCATCAACTGGGTGCCCTCCCGATCAACTCTGACCCGCCGCGGGACTCAGACGTCGTTTCACATGGCGAGTCGGCGGTGGGCGATGAGGGCTGCGGCTATGCCGACGAAGGCGAGGAAGTGTTCGGCCTTGCGTTCGTAGCGGCGCTGCAGGCGGCGGCAGCCGACCAGGACACCGTCCGTTCGACGACCCAGCGGTGCTGGCCGAGCCGGGTGGAGGACTCGATGCCCTTGCGTGCGATGCAGTGACGGATGCGACGCTCGCGAAGCCATTTCCGCAGTTCATCGTAGTCGTAACCCTTGTCGGCATGGAGCTTGGCGGGGCGCCGACGGCGCGGTCCGCGGCGGGAGCGGACGGGTGGGATCCCGCGCACGAGTGGCTGCAGGCCGAGACTGTCATGCATATTCGCGCCGGAGATGCCCAGCGACAGCGGCACGCCGTTCCGGTCGGGGTGAGGTGGATTTTCGATCCGCTCTTGCCGCGGTCGGTCGGATTCGGTCCGGTCAAGGGCCCCCCTTTGCCGCCCGGACGCTGACCGAATCGATCCCGCGCACCGCGACCAGTCCAGCTCGTCCCGCGCACCGAGTTCGTCGAGGACGACCCGGTGGAGCCTGGCCCACACCCGGGCCTGGCTCCACCGGGCGAAGCGCTGGTAGACGGTGGGCCAGGCCGGCCCGAACACCGGCGGCAGCTGCCGCCAGGTGCAGCCCGAGGTGGCCACGAAGATGACCGCCGCCAGGCATTCGCGGTCACCAGCCCGACGCCGCCCGCCACCCTGCGGACGTATGACCTCCGTCGGCTGGACCACCCGCCGGAACAACACCCACAACTCGCCCGGAACCAACCGCTCAACCAGACCCGCCATGCACTGCTCAACGAACGATCACGCCATCAGAAACGGCGCCTTAGACGACATGAGTGAAGGCGCGGTACTCCCGAGCCACCAGCTCCACCTCATGGGAATGCCTGTTGAGGTACTGCCCGATCGAGACGATCTCGCCATCAGCCGCAATGGTTGCGTACGCCTGTGCGTACCCGCGAGGATCCGTGTCCGAGGAGTAGACGCGAGCACCCTGATCTTGATGTATCCAGATGCGGTGCTCTTCGGCCACCGTCGCCTCGGACCCAACGGGTCCGATCTTCTCCAGGAGCACGTAGTGCAGCCCCAGGAGATCCAAGAGCTCTCGGTCACGTTCCCACACGGCCCCCGCGTACATGTTGCTCATCAGGAACAGCGGATCGCGGTACACGAGCCGTACCGCATCGGGCAACGGCATGCCTCGGCCGTTCCAACACAGGGCGCCACGTACCGAGTGGCGTAGGCCGTGGCGGGGTACGGCTTCGCCCACGACCATGGGCAGGAGATTCTCCAGGCCGTCTGGCCACCCATGGGTGATTGTTTGCAGGAGGTCACAGGGGTTGTAGAAGTGCAGTCCGACGTCTCCCTCACCAACCTTCGGGCCCACTTCGTCGAGCCAACCGGCCACCAGCGAATCCCACTCGTGGTTGCCGGCCAGGCTCTGCCGAGCCTCCTGCCGGAACGCCTTCCAACGGCTGGCTACCTGCGGGCTGGCGGTGCCCGTATACAGGATCTGACTGTCTCCTCGTTCGTCCCCGGTAAGGAAGCGGAACAGGTCCTGCTCTTCGAAGGCGGCTGTGACGTCGTAGGCGCCGGTACCTCGGAAGCCTTGAATGGCCCAGTTGGGGTCGTCACGGAGATTCTTCAACAGCCCTGGCCGTGCGGACTCCATGTTCATTCCGTGCAGCTTGCTGCGCGCAAGACGGTTGCAGATCTCGCAGAGGGCCAGGTACTCCGCCTGGTGCTCGTCAGCGAACGGCTCAGGCCCGTCGTAACCAGCCAGGAGATCCACTGCGGCGAGTTCCTCGTTCACTCGGCCGATCGCCAGGTACAGGCCGAAAGGCGCAGGGATGTAGTGCTTCTCCGCTACGCGGTCCAGATCCGCCGCCAGCAGGTCGAGCGCCCCCAGCTCGTCCGCGACCTTGCTGATGATCCTCCAGCCCTGCTCCCGTTGTTCCTCCGTGGCGAAGAAGAACAGGTTGTGGATGGGGGTGATGCGGGGTTCAAACGCCCGGGGCAGGAGCTCCACCCGCTCAGTCCCGATGGGGGTGCCGTTGTTGTCCAAGAGCAGTCGGTATCCGCGAAGATCATGACTCCAGTCACGCGCGGCATGACTGACGGCGATCAGGAGTTCCTCCCAGTCATCCGGCATTGCGACGATCACCGCACGAATGCGGTCCGGCGCGAGGTTCTTCTCCCGGCAGAGAAGCTCGGTGTACTTGTTGACCTCGTGCAGGGCTTGCCGCGCGCTGGACCGGGACCGCTTCAGCTCGATGACCACCCACATCTGATGGCGATCACGGGCCAGGATGTCGATGCTGCCCCTGGTGCCGTGTGCGTTGGGCAGCGGGTACTCCTCGAACTGAACCGGCCGGAGCCCCGGCTCGATCAGCTCCAGGTTCTGTACGAGCGCATTGCGGAGAACGTTTTCGAGAGGCGGTCGCATGGCCGAAGGCTAGACCGAAGCACTGACAAGGGCCCTGGGGTGGGGCACAGTTGGCAAGTCCCCTGCACCCTTTCGGTCCCCGTGCCGAGCACGACCGCATCTCGGGCTACTCGTTCTCTTCGCTCTCCGACCCGAGTGCGCCATAAGGCTGGCGATCAGCCTCGGCCTGCTCCAGCGTCTCGGCAATCGCAGCGAACTCCGAGAGAGCAAACTGGAGGTCCTCGACGATCTCAGCCACCAGAACCTCAGGAGCGGGAAGACTGTCGACATCGTCGAGGCTCGGGTTACACAGTCAGGTGATGTCGAGGTTCGCCTGGCCACGACCATCGTCGTCACTGGCGGCCTGACCACTCCGTCCCTGGAGGCCGGGCTGCGGGCGCTGTGGCCGAGCGTGCTGCCCGACGCCCGCCTTCGGTACGCCGCGCTCGTCCACGACACCGGCGCTCAGGGACTGCTGTACATCGTCGAGCCTCTGCTCATAGCCGTCCTCGCCTCCCAGTGCACCCCACCATCGCGCTCACCGTCACCGCCCTCCTCGGCCTGGCCAGCACCACCGCGGTCGTGCTCGCTCCGCCATCGCGGCGTTGGCGACCGACACCGTTCAGCCGGTCCCCAGCACGGTGCCGCTGCCCGGTTCGAAACTGCCTAGCTAAGTCACATGCGCTCAAGTGCGGTCCGCAGAGCCTCGGTGTCCGTGCGCTCGGCAATCATGCGGAGCTCGGCATCCGTGCTTTCGGCACCGGGTGTCTTCGGCGGTGAGGTGGACTGCCTGATCGACGAGCCACGTGCCCTGGTCGCCAGGAACGAGCCGCAGGGTGCGGGCCGAAGGATGGAACCTCAACCGCTTCACCAATACTCACCTGCACGTCCGAGTAAGTGCGGAGCGGGGGCACACCATAAATCTCGATGCACTTGGCCACACTGTCCACCTCCAGGCTCTGCAACAGGCGTTCGGTCATGGCTCCGCAGGCGGCCTCCCAATCTCGAGCAACTGGGCCTGTTCATAGGACAGGGCTGATTCATAGTTGTCGTGTCCACAGGTTGTTGCTGGTCGGGGCAGCCTGACCAGGTCGAGGGGGGTGTGGGGCGCGTAGGAGACCTCGCGCAGGCCAGCCGCGATGCTGCGGTCCCGGCTCGACGGAGGGTGTCGGTGCGCGAGCCGCGCGCGGTCTGCGGTGTCCCCGGTGCGACCCGCGTCCGGTCGGCGTGCCTTCGGGCCTTCGGGCCTTCGGGCGAGCCGAGTGCCTGGTACAGGGCCGTGAGGTGGTCGCGGGCGGCGAGGGCGTGCCGGACGGTGCGGCAGAGCTGTTCGCTCCGCTACTCCGACCGCTCCGGCCAGCGCCTACCCCACTCCTTGCCCACCCGGTTGCCGACGGCGAGCGACCGATACGTCCGGCCGTTCACCTCGATGCTGAGCTCCCGCCCCTCGTCGGTGCGAATGTGCATCATGTAGTAGCCCGTCGGGCCGTAGGTACCGGTCGAACTGCTCACCCCCCGGCCGGTGACCTCCCCGATGTAGGCGTCCTTGCTCTCGCCCAACCCGTGCGCGGCGATCATCGCCAGGACCATGGCGAGCGGGCCGAAGGAGAGGAGCAGGACCATGGTGTTCGACATGTGCGCCCCCTGCATCGACGACGGCACAGGCCGTCCACGGCAGCGTACCGGTCTTGTAGGCACCGGCCCAGAAGGCATATCCAGAGGGGCTGTTCGGCCCCGGTCCGGGGTCAGGGCTGACTCATCGTCCGGGTGGTGGGCGTCGTGCAGGTCAACCGGAGGGTGACGGGACCGGCGAGGCCGTCACGAACGCAAGGAGGCTCCGGTTGACGGGGTGACCGACCGAAGTCGCCTTGCGTCACCGGAGCTTCGATGTGCCGCCAGTCTGCCACCGTCTGCCTGATCAAGTCGCTCAGCCCCGCCACACGCGAACTGTCCGTGTTGACGGATCGGTTGACGGCTATGCCCGACCCGCGCGACCGTCGCGGACGACGACACTCGCTGGTCGCGGTTCTCCTCACCGCCGCCTGCGCGGTCCTGGCCGGCGTCCGCTCCTGCCTGGCGATCGGGCAATGGGCCCGCCACGCTCCCCAGCACACCCTCGCTCGGCTCGGCATCCGCGTCCACGGACCGCTCGGGGTCCGCACTCCGCACTCCGCCGTCCGCCTTCCCCCTTCGCCGCGTCCTGGCCGCGGTCTGCCCCGGCGGCCTGGCCGACCTGCTCGGCATCAACCCTGCCGGGACCTGCACGGTGGCCGTGGACGGCAAGACCGCGCGCGGCTCGCGCACCGACACGCAGGCCCGCCGCCCACCTCCTCGCAGCAGTCACCGGAACCGGGCACGCTGTCACCCAGCTGCGGGTCCCGACCAAGACCAACGAGGTCACCGGCTTCGCCCACCTGCTCGCGCCCTTCGATCTGACCGGCGTCGCCGTCACCGCGGATGCCCTGCACACCCAGCACGACCACGCCCGCCACCTCGTCGAGGACAAGAACGCTCCCTGCCTCCTGCTGGTCAAGGGCAACCAGCCCCGCCTGCGCGCCGCCTTCGGTCCCTGCTCTGGAGCCAGGTGCGGGCCCAGCGCTACGACCGCGAACGCGGGCACGAGCGGCGCGAGACCCGCTCCACCCGCGTGCTCACCGTCACCGACCTCCACCTGGACTTCCCCACGGGGTCCAGGCCGCGAAGATCGTGCGGCACCGCACGGTCGTCCGCACGGGCAAGGTCACCCGCCAGACCGTCTACGTCATCACCGACCTGACGGCCCAACAGGCATCCCCGCAGAAGGTCGCGTACCTCGCCCGCTCACAGTGGAGCATCGAGAACCGGCTCCATTTCGTGCGCGACACCACCTTCGCCGAGGACGCCTCCAAGATCCGAGCGAAGTATGGCCCGGAGAACATGGCCACCCTGCGCAACCTCGCCATCGACACCCTCCGTCGGGCCGGGAACCGCAGCATCGCGGCTGGCCCGCGCGGGGTCTCCTACGCGCTCCACACCCGCCCCCTCGACCTGCTCAGGCTGCCCTGACCAGCAACAACCTGTGGACACGGCAACTATGAATCAGCCCTGCGCACTCATATGGCCCGGTTGCGCCGGGAGGGACAGGCACCCCTCATACGGACGCATGAGCGGGTGCGATCGCAAATCAGACACCTGAGAGTGTCACAGACCCACGGACCGCACGAGTCATCGATCGCATCGTGCGCGCCAGCGCATTCGATCTCACAGCGAAGCCGCACCGGAGTGCTCCGGCGCGGCTTCGCCGTCTCACGGACCCGCGCAAAGATCCCGTCAGCACGGGACCTCGGTGGGGTCTCGCCGTATAACCCGCGTATCACACAGCCATCACCAACTGGGCAGACTCTCCCGAACCAAGAGGCTCTGACCTGCAATTCCATGCCCGCACTGAACTGGCATAGACGCCCCTGGACGGCCTCTACAACCTGTGCCATGTCGTACCGCAGGACTCGCACGCCAACACCACAGATCACGCATCAAGATCCGGACCAGGTGCGGACCAAATCAGCTCAGAAGCAGACGGTTCCACCCTTTGCCGCAGGTCAGAGGCGACGGTGAGCGTGTACCACCAGCAGACGAAGAACCTGCTGGTGAGCTACTCGGCGAAGAAACTGGGCTTCTTCTAGTGTTCTGAGTCGGGAATTCTGTTCAGATGTATAGGCTTGCTCTATGGCGCGGATGGGGCGGCCGAAGGCCGAGTTGACGCTGTCGGATGCTGAACGGGCCGCGCTCGAGGAGTGGGTGCGGCGTCGTTCCACGCCGCAGGCGTGGGCCTTGCGGTGTCGGATCATCCTGGCCTGTGCGACCGGTGCGTCGAACAAGGACGTTGCGGAACAGTTGGGTTCGACGCCTCATGCGGTGGGCCGCTGGCGGGCCCGGTTCGTGCAGGACCGGATCTCCGGCCTGGGTGACATGCCACGTCCGGGCGGTCCCAGGACCGTGACGGACGAACAGGTCGCCGCGGTGGTCACCAGGACGCTGGAATCCACTCCGAAGAACGCGACGCACTGGTCGACGCGGTCGATGGCGAAGGAGATGGGCCTGTCGCAGTCGTCGGTGTCACGGATCTGGCGGGCGTTCGGCCTGCAGCCGCACCGGTCGCAGACCTTCAAGCTGTCGACCGATCCGTACTTCGTCGACAAGGTCCACGATGTCGTGGGCCTGTATCTGGACCCGCCCGAGCGGGCCCTGGTGTTCTGCGTCGACGAGAAGTCGCAGATCCAGGCGCTGGACCGGTCCCAGCCGGTGCTGCCGATGATGCCCGGGGTTCCCGAGCGGGCGACCCACGACTACGTCCGTGCCGGCACCACCACCCTGTTCGCCGCCCTCGAGGTCGCCACCGGCAAAGTGATCGGTTCCCTGCACCACAGACATCGGGCCGAGGAGTTCAAGAAGTTCCTGGTCAAGCTCGACAAAGAGGTGCCCGCCGACCTGGACGTCCACCTCGTCTATGACAACTACGCCACCCACAAGACCCCCGCGATCAAGAAGTGGCTGCTGGCCCACCCCCGGTTCCATCTGCACTTCACACCGACCGGCTCGTCCTGGCTGAACCTCGTCGAGCGATGGTTCGCCGAACTGACCAACAAGCAGATACGGCGAGGCGTCCACAGGTCCGTCCAGGCCCTGGAGAAGGACATCCGCAACTGGATCGCCGCCTGGAACACCGACCCCAAGCCCTACGTCTGGACCAAGACCGCGGACGAGATCCTCGAACGCCTCGCCAGTTATCTGAACAGAATTCCCGACTCAGAACACTAGAGTCTCGAGTCGGTTGCCTGGAGGCTTCGTCGAGCTCCAGGCAACCGGCAGGGGAGCCGCTCTCCGCGGCCGACGCGATACCTCGCGCCACAGTCCGCGCATGTTCCCGGACGCAGGAACGGGACGTCGCCGGTCCTGCGCACCCGCCGCCATCCGTCTCCCCCGCGGCCCGGTCTCCTCTTGTCTCCCAGGCCCATCCGGGTACCGCGCTCACGGTGCCGGCCGCCGCCGCGCCGTGCACCCGTGGTTTCGGTTGGAACGCGGCAAAACCGTGCTGCCGCCACCTCTACGACCTGCCGCACCCCAGCACGGTCCGAATCGTCGGCCTGTAGTCCTCCCGGCTGGCCGACGGGACCTGTTTGAGCCAAAAGAAGTTCGGAAGCCGATCGCCCTTGGTCACGGCTGCGGACAGTTGGTTAGCTTTGGGGCAAACTCTGTCCACTGGACCCAAGAACGGTTCCTTCGCCCGGGGGGGGGCGAGTCATGCCCAAGAACGACGGTGCCGACGGCGGCACCAGAGACCCGTCCTCCTCGAGCAGACGGCTGGAAGACGTGATCAACGCCTATTACCGGGGCGACCGCCCCCCTCACAACGAGATCGGCGAGATCAGCGAGGAGATCCACGGGACCACGGGCTCTACGTCCTCCGTGACTCGCCTCCGTGAACTCGCGACGGTCCGCAAGCGTGATGTGTCGCGTGATCAACTTCGTTTCCTGGCGAGACACTTCGGCGTCACGCCGGACCAGCCCCGTAGGCACGGCGACGCGGGTGCCTTCCGTCGTGCCGGCGCAAGGGGGTGGGGCAGCGGATGAGGACGACCGGCGAATACGTCGAGTTGCAGCGCCGCTGCATGGGCGTTCTGCAAGACCTCGGCATGCAGGGATCGCTTTCCTTCGAGGAGATACGCGAGCGGGTGGAGGCTTTCAGAGGCCGCCCGCTCGTCATCCGGGAACTGCCCGAGCAGATCGCGGAGACCGGGGTCTGCGGACTCTGGCTGGACACCGACGACGCCGACTACGTCTTCTACGAAGCCCGGACCGCCCCGCTGCACCGAAGACACATCATCCTTCATGAGTTGGGCCATGTGCTCTGCGAACACCACCGGGACATCACCACCGAGGCCGATGACCCGGCCGGTTCATTGCTCGGTGACCCGCAGCCGCACATCGTCAAGCGCCTCATGGCCCGGACCAGTTACACGACACGCGAGGAACGCGAAGCCGAGATGATCGCCAGTCTTCTGCAGAGCGCCGGGAAGCCCGGTCGTCCCACCGGTCCTTTGGGGAGACTCGGCACCTACCTCGGGGTGAGCGCCGATGACCGCGCCTGAACTGGCGGACCAGGTCGGAACGTGCAGTGTCGTCACCCTGTGGATCGCCCTCGTATGGCGGGCCGTTCCCGCCCTGCGGCTGCCGAACCAGCGGGGCCTGTGGGTCACGGTCTTCACCGCGACCACTGCCGTCACGCTTTTCCAGCCAAAGGTGGTGGCCTGGCTCACCGGCCTCGGCGTCGATCAGCACACGGTCTCGCTGACCCGCAACCTGGTCGGTGTCCTGAGCGCGGGCCTGGTGCTTCTCTTCATCGTCGATTCCACCCGGACACGGCACCTGCGGATCGTCGTGATCACGGGCCTGCTCGCAGCGCTGGGGGCGCTGCTCATCCTGGACACGCTCACTGCCGGCCAGGAGCCGACGCCCGTCCAGGCGCCGGCCACCTCGTCATGCCTGTACTGGTTGATCCTCGTCGGCGCCCATCTGGTCGGTGACACCGCCGCCGTGGTGGTGTGCTGGCCGTACAGCCTGCGCACGGATGATCGGGACCTCATGTGGTCACTGCGCATGTTCGCGGTGGGAAGTGTCCTCGCCGTGGTGTTCTGGTGCGGCTATCTCATCACCCTCTTCGTGCACGCCGAGGGCCTGTTGCCCTACCTGTCCATCATCATCAGCGTGCACGGGTTCTTCCGCGCGGCCTCGTTGCTGGTGCCCACCGCGACCGCCTGCGTCCGGTCGATACGGGCGCTGCGCACCGTCTGGCGACTGTGGCCCCTGTGGCACGACCTGGTGGTCGCGGTACCCCAGGTGGCCCTCGCCGGCCCGCGACGAAGCCGGGTGCAGGAGGTACTGCTCCCGCGTTCCCCATTGGCGCTGCAAGCCCATCGCCAGATCATCGAGACGTACGACGCGCTGTTGGAACTGCAGCAGTACACCCGGCCGGACGCGTATGAAAGGGCACACCGGCAGGCCGGTCACGACGGGTCGAAAGGTGATCGCCTCGTGGCGGCGGCGCTCGCCGGCGCGTTGCGCGAGACCCTGAGCGCCAAGCGCGACGGCGCAGCGCCGTCGACTCCGTGCCCGTTGCCCGGCATGGACGGTGGCAGCCCGACAACGCTCCTGGCACTCGCCCGGATGTGGGCCTCCACGACCGGCACGCATCGTGCCGCCGGCAGCCCCGGTCCGGCCCGGTCGTCCGGGTCGGTCGACGACGGCGCGAGGCAGAACCAGACGCACGGCAGCTGAGACGGCGTTCCGTGCGCGGCCTCAGAGTTCGGTGCCGTCCCGGGGCTCGATACGGAAGTCGAACGCGACGGTGCCGGGGTCGAGGGCCGTCGCCCCGCCGTCCACGGTGAGCACCGCGCCATTGACGAAGGACGCCGCCGGAGAGATCAGCCAGCTGATGGCCTCGGCGACCTCACGCGGCTCGCCCGGCCGGCCCATGGGCACGAGCCTGGTCGCCTCCTTGTAGGCGGACTCCACGCCACCGTCCCCCAGGTTCGCCTCCTGGGCGAAACGCGCCATGCGCCGGTCGGCCATCTCGGTCCTGACCCAGCTGGGACACACGACGTTGGCTCGAACTCCCTGGCGTCCGTAGTCGACGGCGACGGAACGGCACAGCTGCAGCATGGCGGCCTTGGACGCCGCGTACGGGGCGTTGCTCGTGCCGTTGCGCAGCGCGGAGACCGATGCCACGCCGACCACGGCTCCACGCGTCGCCGTCAGGTGCGGAATCGCCGCGCGCAGGAGGAGCATCGGGCCGGTGACGTTGGTACGCATCACCATGTCCCAGTCCTCCACGGAGAGGTCCCCGGCTGTTCCGCCGCGCCCGATGCCCGCGTTGAGCACCAGCCCGTCGACTCGCCCGTAGGCGTCCAGGGCCGCGCGGACCAGACCGTCGACGGCGACGGGGTCGCCCGCGTCGGAGGGGTGTGCCAGTACGCCCGTCTCCTTCTCCAGCTGTCGCAGCGGTTCGGCCCGGCGCCCCGAGGCGACCACATGGTGACCGCCCTCGCGCAGTAACCGGGCCGTGGCTTCGCCTATGCCCGAGCCCGCGCCGGTCACGATGACAACTCGCTTGTCCGTCATGTGCGTTCGCTCCTCCGTCCGAGATCAAAGCTGCTTGATCGTAAGCGGGGACACGGGGCAGAGGGCCGGCCACCGGCGATGTTCGGACAATTCCTCCCGCGACGCGGTCCCGGTGCCGTGCCGGGGCGTTGTCAGTGGCGGGTGGCAGCATCGTGTTCATGAGCGAATCCACGGCATTCGACTGGCGGCCTTTCCTGCTCAAGTGGAGCGGGGAGTGGGCGGATTCCCTGTCCGACGACGACACGCGGGGCGAGGGCGACGAGACCGCCCGGCAGGCCCGGTGGCTGGGGTTCCCGCCCGCGTCCGAGGAGCGGATCGCCGCCATGGAGGGGCGCCTGGGCCGGCGCATGCCCCCGTCGTACCGGGAGTTCCTCGAGGTCACCGACGGGTGGCGGCACGCGGGCGGGTTCGTGTGGGTTCTGGCGGGGACCGAGGACACGAGCTGGCACGACGACGCGTCGGGCCTCGCCGACGAGTTCGAGGAGTATCTGGACGAGGACGCCGGGCCCGAGGAGCGGCGGGAAGTGGACATCTGGAGGCGCGGACTGCAGCTCGACGTGGAGTCCGACGCCCTCTACGTCCTCATGGATCCCGAGGACGCCGACGAGGACGGCGAGTGGGCCGTGTACACGTGGGCGGGCTGGCATGCCGCGCCGCCCGAGCGGCACGCGAACTTCCTCGAGTTCATGCGGGAGATGTACCGGGAGTTCCACCGCCTGCGGGCGGGCCGGGACGACGATCGGCCTGCGTTCGTCAACGACACGACGCGCGAGCAGGACGCCCGGATGGAGAAGGCCCGGCTGGAGGCACTGCGCGGCGGCTGGGAGCGGGCCGTCGCGACGCTCGACGAGGCCGGAAGGTACGGCAGGCCACGGGCCGCCGGGCTGGGCGACCAGATACGGCGTCTGCTCGGGAAGACCTCCATGGTGTATTTCGAGGAGCTGGTGACGGATCCGCGGTACGCCCCCGAACTGCTGCCGCCGCTGGTCGCCGAACACGCGGCGCACTCGTACCGGGACGACTCCACGCTGAAGTTCCACCTTCGGGGTGCCGACGACGATCTGGAGTCCCTGGCCTACGCGACGCTGGAGCAGGTGAGGAGCGGCACCTACCGGTACGCACCGGCCGGACCGTTCGGGGAGGCGGTCGAGCGGGCGCGGGAACTGGCACGCTGGGGAGACGGCGACGAGGCGTGGCGGACGCTGATGAACGCCCTGCCGCTGTGGGAGCCGCTGGGACCGGACCACCTGGCGCCGCTGGGGTGGGTGGCCGACCCCGTGCTCGGACCGCTGCTGACCCCGGAGCGGGGCCGGGAGCTGCTGTCCACGCCGAGGGGCGGGCAGGCCGGTGAGCCGCCGGTTCCGACGCCGGGGCTCGACCCGGACGGCCTGGCGTGGCTCGCGGTGCCGGACCCGGGCAACAGTCCCACGTCCTACCGGTTCGTCCTGGTGGAGGGCGTGGAACCGCAGGACCTGCCGGAACGCCTCTCGGACGGGAACGGTGACGCGGACGGGGAGGAAGCCGGGGACGGAGGCGGGGACGGGGACGGAGGCGGGGAAGCAACCAGGGCTGAGGACGGCACCGGGCTGAACGAGCCCTTGACCTCTCGGGAGGCGCGCCGCAGATCGCTGCGCGGCAAGCGGGAGTTCTCCTCCTACGACGACAGGGCCCGCATGGCGGTCGGCCGGGCCGGCCGCGGCTGGAGCTTCGCCTTCGACGGCGATCCCGCCCCGTTCGGCCGACAGCGGTTCGTCTCCCCCGCCGTGGGCGCCGGCGCGGGCACCCGGGCGGTGGTGGTGTGGTGCGGCTTGAGGACGCGGCGCGGTGAGCCGTTCTTCCACCTCTCGGTGGCGCGGAACGGAGTCGAGCAGTACGCGTTCACCTACGAGGACGGAGAGGTCCGGCGGAGCGGGGAGATACCGGAGGCGCTGGACCCGAGCCGGTTCTTCGCCGACCTGTGGGACAGCTCCGAGGCCGAACGGCCACTGCTCGAAGCGGTGGCCGGGGAGTTCGGCGTCCGCCTCCCGCGTCACGCGATCCTACACGGGCGGCTGCACACGTTCACGAGCCGCTCCTGGACCCGGCCGCCCGGGGAAGGAGAGGGATACATGGTGATCCGGATGGGGCCGATCGCCTCGGGCCCGGCCGACGGCGAGCAGGAGGGAGACCGCGGCCCGGGAACCGAGTAGCGAGCAGGCAGGGCGGTGCCCGGAACCGAGGCGCGAGCTGCCGGGGCCGCCGCTGCGGCCCGTGCGGGCCCCGCCCGCAGGACGGGACCCGCACCCGGCGATCGCACCCCGATCGCACGGTCGCACCCCCGGCGCGGCCGGCCGGAGTCGTGGCAGGCGGTGGCCGCCCGGTGAGGCGAGCACCGCCTGCCGCGGCGCTAGTGTCCGGCGGTGCCGTGGTGCCGGGTGGCGAGGGGGTCGCCCGCCCTCTCGGCCACCCGGGCGATCCAGGCCATGGCCTCCGGCACGTCGTAGTTGCCGGCGTGCGGCTGGTTCCAGGCGAGCCGGTAGTCGACGTTCTTGACCTGCTTGTCCGCCTCCAGCGCCCGGTCCAGGTTGACCGAGATGATGAACGAGGTGTCCCGGTCCCGCGTGCCGTTGCGGACGTACCAGTTGGGCGCGGTGTCGGCGTTCGTGCCGATGAAGTCCATCGGGTCGATCAGACGGATCTGGTCGTCGAGGGTCGTGTTCTTCTCGGCGGTGTACTGGTCCCAGGTCAGTCCGGTGTCGTCGGTGCCGCTGCCGTCTCCGGCGACGTCGTTGTGGTTCCAGCTCCACTCGGTGTAGTTCATGTACTTCTGGGTGTACGGGCCGAAGAGGTTGGTCTCGGTCCCGCTGGTGGTGTTCCCGTGCACGCCCACGGCGTCGAAGGCGGGCGTCGTCTTGAGGGTGGCCTGGGTGGCGACGAACTTCAGGTACTTCGTCATGTCGACCGACAGCACCTTGTCCGCCGCGTTGTCGACGTCGATCCAGTCGTTCACGTACGACTTCGTGGTGGACCCGCCGGGCCCGCCGGACGTGATGTCGAAGGTGGCTCCGAGCGCCGGAACGGTGTTGGCCGGGTCGGCCTTCATGTAGGTCTCGGCGGAGCGGATCACCTCCTTCTCGATCGTGTCGAGCATGTCGTCGGCGGTGAGCCTGGAACCGTCCGGGTTGTGGAGCCCGAGGCTCTTCTCGTACGCCGGGAACCGGGCCGCGATCTCGGCGGCGTCGTCGGGAGTGGCGTTCGATCCGGTCGCGTCACGGGTGCCGAGGACGTTGTAGAGCCACTCGTAGGCGGCGTCGGCGTTGCCGAGGTCGGTGATCGGGCAGTACGCGTTGACCGCGAACACGTCGTCGCGCAGGGTGCTGCGGCCCCGGGGGTCGATGCCGGCCGCGCCGATCGCCGCGAGGTAGGAGTCGTACGCGGGGCTGTTGCCCGAGGCGCCCAGGATCGAGGACAGCGCGCCGCCGCCGCTGGTGCCGTTGACGACGATCCGCTCGGCGCTGCCGGGCATGGCGGCGTCGTTGAGGCGGAGGTAGCGGACCGCGGCCTTGGCGTCGACCGCCGCCGCGGGGGCCTTGCCCGGCGAGGAGCCGTCGGCGCCGATGAGCCCGCGGCTGCGGTTGGCGACGTCCACGAAGACGAATCCGGCCTTCAGCGCCGCGCCGACGTTGCTCGTCGCGCTGTTGTAGGACGAGCCGTCGGTGACGCTCGATCTGATGTAACTGGCCATCCATCCGCCGTTGTTCACCGCGAAGTAGATCGGCGCGCGCTGGTCGGCGAAGGCGCTCTCGGGCACGAAGACGTTCATGCTCTCGTAGCCGCAGCGGGTGTTGCTGATGGTGGTGGAGCCGAAGATGCCGGACTGCTGCGCGGCCGCAGCGACGGGGTCGGCGACGTAGCAGAGTTCGCGGTAGGCGCGGACTTCGACCGGCTGACCGTCGACCGTGACGGTCAGCGTCGTGTAGGCGCCGGCGTCGAAGGCCAGCGATGCGTCCTCCGGGTCCACGCTGTGCACCTGCGACGCGGCCTGTCCCTGGGCCGCGATCGCGGACGAGGGCACCGCGATCGCCGTCAGGGCGAGTGAGCCCGCTATCGCCATGCCCCTCACCAGACGCCCGCGGCCGGGGGCGCGTCCTGCCCGTTCACCCGCCGGACGGGCGGAGGCGACGCGATCGGAGGATTGCGAGAGCCGCTCCATGGGGTCTCCTCTTGTCGTGTAATCGAGTGATCCGCTGACGCCTCGGGCCCAAGGCGTGACGCACGCTACAAGATTGTTAACAAAATACCCAGCAATTTTGCAAACATTTCGCGCCGTCCGGCGGCCAGTGCGGGGCACCGATAAGGCCGGTTCGCACTTACCGCCGACGCTCCCCGGCGGTAACCATGGAGAAGGCTTTTTGGACAGGTATGACCTGAATGAGCTGATTCCAGGAGGGCTCATGGACGCCCCGACCGCGACGACGGCGGGCCCGGCCGCGCAGGACGACGCGCAGGAGGACCCGACCGTCCACATTCTCTGGATCAACGCGGGGCTGAGCTGCGACGGGGATTCGGTCTCGCTCACCGCCGCGACCCAGCCGAGCATCGAGGAACTGGCGCTCGGCGCCCTGCCGGGACTGCCCAAGGTGGCGGTGCACTGGCCCCTGATCGACTTCGAGTGCGGGCCCGTGGAGGGCGCCGACAATTTCGTCGAATGGTTCTTCAAGGCCGACCGGGGAGAGCTGGAGCCCTTCGTGCTGGTCGTCGAGGGGTCCATTCCGAACGAGCGGGTCAAGCCCGAGGGCTACTGGTGCGGTTTCGGGGACGATCCGGGGACCGGGCAGCCGATCACCACCAGCGAGTGGCTGGACCGGCTCACTCCCAAGGCGCTCGCCGTGGTCGCCATCGGCACCTGCGCGACGTACGGCGGTATCCACGCGATGGCCGGGAACCCGACCGGCGCGATGGGCGTGCCGGACTATCTGGGCTGGGAGTGGAAGTCCAAGGCGGGCATTCCGATCGTCTGCATCCCGGGCTGCCCCGTGCACCCGGACAACGCCTCCGAGACCCTGCTCTACCTGCTGTACCAGGCGGCGGGCGCGGCACCCATGATCCCGCTGGACGAGGAACTGCGGCCGACGTGGCTGTTCGGCGCGACGGTGCACGAGGGCTGCGACCGCGCCGGTTACTACGAGCAGGGGCAGTTCGCGAGCGAGTACGGATCTCCCGAGTGCCTGGTCAAACTCGGCTGCTGGGGCCCGGTGGTCAAGTGCAACGTGCCCAAGCGCGGCTGGATCAACGGCGTGGGCGGCTGCCCGAACGTCGGCGGGATCTGCATCGCCTGCACCATGCCGGGCTTCCCCGACAAGTTCATGCCGTTCATGGACGAGCCGCCGGGCGGCCATGTGTCCGCGACGGCGAGCGGTATCTACGGATCCGTCATACGGCGGCTGCGGAACATCACCGCGAAGACCGTCGACAAGGAACCGAAGTGGCGCGGCCGGAGCGAGGAGCTCACGACCGGCTACAAGGCCCCGTGGTGACCACGGTTGCCCGCTGATCAGACACTCGACAGGAAGGTGGCGCGGCACCATGGCGACGGCGACGAACAAGCCGGCCGGTGACGGCCTCACGGAGATGTCGTGGGACCCGATCACCCGCATCGTCGGCAGTCTCGGCATCCACACCAAGATCGACTTCAAGGCGAAGCGGGTCGCGGAGTGCTACAGCACCTCGTCCGTCTTCCGCGGGTACAGCGTGTTCATGCGCGGCAAGGACCCGCGCGACGCGCACTTCATCACCAGCCGGATCTGCGGCATCTGCGGCGACAACCACGCCACGTGCTCGGTCTACGCCCAGAACATGGCGTACGGCGTGGCTCCCCCGCACCTCGGCGAGTGGATCATCAACCTCGGTGAGGCCGCGGAGTACATGTTCGACCACAACATCTTCCAGGAGAACCTGGTCGGCGTGGACTACTGCGAGCGGATGGTCCGCGAGACCAACCCCGGAGTGCTGGAACAGGCCGAGCGTACCGAGGCCCCGCACGCGGCCGACCACGGCTACCGCACCATCGCCGACATCATGCGCTCGCTGAACCCGCTGGAGGGCGAGTTCTACCGCGAGGCGCTCCAGGTCAGCCGCTACACCCGGGAGATGTTCTGCCTGATGGAGGGCCGCCATGTGCACCCCTCCACGCTCTACCCGGGCGGTGTCGGCACGGTCGCGACCATCCAGCTCTTCACCGACTACCTGACCCGGCTCACCCGCTACGTGGAGTTCATGAAGCGGGTCGTCCCGCTCCACGACGACCTCTTCGACTTCTTCTACGAGGCCCTGCCCGGGTACGAGGACGTGGGCAGGCGCCGGGTGCTGCTGGGCTGCTGGGGCGCGTTGAACGACCCGGAGTACTGCGACTTCCAGTACGCCAACATGGAGAACTGGGGCCGGCGGATGTTCGTCACCCCGGGCGTCGTCGTGGACGGCAAGCTGGTCACCAACAGCCTCGTCGACATCAACCTCGGCATCCGCATCCTGCTCGGCAGTTCGTACTACGAGGACTGGTCGGGCATGGAGAAGTTCGTCGAACGCGACCCGCTCGGGAACCCCATCGACGAACGGCACCCGTGGAACCAGCACACCATCCCGGCCCCGCAGAAGCGGGACTTCGACGACAAGTACAGCTGGGTCATGTCGCCGCGCTGGTTCGACGGCACCGACCACCTGGCGCTGGACACCGGCGGCGGCCCGATCGCCCGGCTGTGGTCCACCGCGCTGTCCGGACTCGTCGACATCGGCTACATCAAGGCCACCGGGCACAGCGTGCAGATCAACCTGCCGCGCACGATGACCAAGCCGGAGATGGCGCTCGAGTGGAAGATCCCGCAGTGGAGCAACGCCCTCGAACGCAACCGGGCCCGCACCTACTTCCAGGCGTACGCCGCCGCGGCCGCCCTCCACTTCGCCGAACAGGCGATGGAGGAGGTCCGCGCCGGACGCACCCAGACCTGGGAGAAGTTCGACGTGCCGGACGAGTCCATCGGCTGCGGCTTCACCGAGGCGGTCCGGGGTGTGCTCTCGCACCACATGGTGATCAGGGACGGCAAGATCGCCAACTACCACCCGTATCCGCCGACCCCGTGGAACGGCAGTGTACGCGACTCCTACGGCACACCGGGCCCGTACGAGGACGCGGTGCAGAACACGCCCATCTTCGAGGAGAACCCGCCCGAGAACTTCAAGGGCATCGACATCATGCGGGCCGTCCGCAGCTTCGACCCGTGTCTGCCGTGCGGTGTGCACATGTACGTCGGCGGCGGGCGGACCGTGGAGCAGACGCACATGCCGACGGGGCTGAGCGGACTGGCCGTCTGACCTTCCCGGGATCCGACGTCCATCGCGATCCGATGTTCATCGCGATGCGACCTTCCTCAGGAGTCTCAGGAGAGGGGCTTGCCGATGGCCGGACAGGAGACGGGCGAGCGGATAGGCGCGCTGCTCGACGAGCTGGCGCAGCGGGCGGGACCGGAGGCGCGCGACGTCGCGGACGAACTGGTGCGCTGCCTCATGGAGTTCTACGGCGAGGGCCTGGCCCGGACCGTACGCCTGCTGCGCTCCGCCCCGGCGGGCGCGGATCCCCTCGCCGTCCTCACCGCCGACGAACTCGTCGGCGACCTGCTGATCCTGCACGATCTGCACCCCGAGGACACGGCGACCCGGGTGGGACGGGCCCTCGACAAGGTCCGCCCCTACCTCGGCTCGCACGCAGGCGACGTGGAGGTGGCCGGGCTCGACCTGGAGACGGCCGGCGGTCCGACGCTGCGCCTGAGGCTGCGCGGCAGCTGCGACGGCTGTCCGTCCTCGACCCAGACCGTGCGCTGGACCATCGAGGAGGCGGTCGCCCGGATCGCCCCCGAGATCGCGCACATCGAGGTCGAGGGCATGGCCGACGGGAGCCCGGAGCCGGCGCTGCTCCAGATCCTGCCGCACCGCCCGGACGACGCTCCGGGTGCCCCGCCTTCGTCCGGACGAGCCGGCGAGACGGCACGCTGGTACGAACTCGGCCCGCGCTCGCTGCCGATGGACGACGGTGCCACGCGGATCACCGAGGTCGCGGGCCGCACCCTGCTGCTGGTCCGCCTGCCGGGGCAGTTGTACGCCTATCGCGACCCCTGTCCCCTGTGCGCGGCGGGCCTCGCTCCGGCGGTCCTGGACGGTGAACTGCTGCGCTGCGCGGGCTGCGGCGCCGCGTTCGACGTGCGCCGGGCCGGCCGGGGCGACGCGGGCCACCTGGATCCCGTACCGCTGCTGGAGGAGGACGGGTCGGTGCGGGTGGCACTGCCCGGCGAGCTGCTGGGGGCGGGGCCGTGACCACCGACATCCTCCGGCAGTTCACCCGCAGGCCGCCGCCCGAGGGCGAGCGCTGCGACCTGTGCGGGGAGCCGCTGCCCGCCGAGCACCGGCACATCGTCGACACCTCCCGGCGGTCCTTGAAGTGTTCGTGCCCGCCCTGCCATCTGCTCTTCGCCCGGCCGGGCGCGGGCCAGGACCGCTTCCGGGCGGTCCCGGACCGGTATCTCACCGATCCCGGGTTCGTCCTGGACGAGGCCGGCTGGAACCGGCTGCAGATCCCGGTCGCGCTCGCCTTCTTCTTCCGCAACTCCGAGCTCGGCCGGCTCGCGGCCTTCTATCCGAGCCCGGCGGGCGCCACCGAGAGCGAACTCGACCCGGCCACCTGGGACGCGGTGCTCGGCCGCAGCCGGCTGGCGGAGCTGCTGGAGCCCGACGTGGAGGCGCTGCTGCTGCACCGCGAGCGGGAGGGCACGGTGACGTGCACCCTCGTCCCGGTCGACGTCTGCTACGAACTGGTCGGGCGGATGCGGCTGCACTGGAAGGGCTTCGACGGCGGGGCCGAGGCACGCGCGGACATCGCGGAGTTCCTGGACCGGATCACGGCGGCCGCCCGGCCGCTGGAGAAGACCGGGGACGTCGAGAACTCCGGGGGCGTCCCGTGACCGATCTCCAGTTCACCTGCACCGGGGTGCGCCCCGAGCCGTACGGGGCCGGGCCCACGCTGCTGTTCGGGCTGCGCATCGAGGAGGCGGACCACCAGCCGGTGCACGCCCTCGCGCTGCGCTGCCAGATCCGTATCGAGCCCGCCGGGCGCTCGTACGAGCCGGAGGAGGTCGACATGCTGGGCGACCTGTTCGGCGAGCCGAGCCGCTGGAACAGCACGCTGAAGCCGCTGCAGTTCGCCCACGCCTCCATCACGGTCCCGGCCTTCACCGGTTCGACCGAGGTCGATCTCCCGGTGCCCTGCACCTACGACACCGAGGTCGCGTCGGCCTCGTACTTCCGCGCGCTGTCCCGCGGCGAGGTGCCGCTGCTCCTGCTCTTCTCCGGCACGGTGTTCACCGGCCGGGACGGCTTCCGGGCCGAGCCGGTGCCCTGGCACAAGGAGACGTCGTACCGGATGCCGGTGGACGTGTGGCGGAACATGATCGAGCAGTACTTCCCCAACTCGGGCTGGCTGCGCGTCCGGCTGGACGTGCTCGACGCGCTGCGCCGCTACCGGTCCGCGCACGCGCTGCCGTCCTGGGAGCGGGTCTTCGACGAACTCCTCGCCACCGCCGACGCGAAGGCCGACGCGAAGGGGGCCGACTGAGATGAGCAATCCCCTGGAGGACCGCTTCGAGCAGGCCCGCACGGTGGCGGACGCCGTCCTGTTCGAGGGATATGTCCTCTACCCCTACCGCGCCTCCGCCGCGAAGAACCAGCTGCGCTGGCAGTTCGGCGTCCTGGTGCCGCCCGCCTGGACCGCCACGACCGGAGAACACTCCGTCCAGCGCACCGAATGCCTGCTGGAACCCCGCACGGGCGACCGGCTCCACGCCGAACTGCGCTTCCTGCACGTCCGGCGGCGCACCGTCGAGCGGCTCGACGCCGATGGAAGCTACACAGAGGTCCCCGAACTCGACCTGCCCGACCGGGTGTTGGTTCCCTGGGACGAGGGACACGAGGAACGCGTCCTGATCCATGAATCGCTCGCGGAACTGACGGGTGACCAAGCCTCGGTGCACGCCGTACGGTTCGACCTCCCCGACAGCGTCGAGTACGAGCCGGTCACCGACGCCGAGGGCCGCACGCTCGGCCGTCTCGTGCGGCGCCGGAAGCGGCTGACGGGCGAACTGCGTCCCAGAGTCGAGGAGTTGCCGGGACCGTACCGGGTGCTGCGGCTGACGGTGAGCGTGCACAACACCACCACCGCCCCCAAGGACGCCCCCCTCGACCGCGAGACCGCCCTCGCCCACAGCCTGATCGGCACCCATCTGCTGTTCGGCGTTCCCGGGGGACGGTTCCTGTCGCTGACGGACCCTCCCGAGTGGGCCCGTCCGGCCGCCGCGAGCTGTCAGAACGACCGCACCTGGCCCGTCCTCGCGGGCCCGCCCGGCGCGGACGAGGTCATGCTGTCCTCGCCGATCATCCTGGAGGACCATCCCGCCGTCGCCGAGGAGAGCCCGGGGCCCCTCTACGACGCCACCGAGATCGACGAGATCCTGTCCCTGCGCACGGCCGCGCTCACCGACCGGGAGAAGCGTGAGGCCCGCGGCACGGACGCCCGCGCCGCCGGGGTCGTCGACCTGGTCGACGCCATGCCGGACGCGGTGCGCGAGCGTCTGCACGGGGCGATCCGGGGACTGCGCGAGATCACCGGCGACGACGCGGCGGGCGAGGCGCTCCCCGCCGCCCCCGACACCGGCCCGAGTCTGCCTCGGGGCCCGGGGCATCCCTGGTGGGACCCGGCCGAGGAGGCCGGGGCCGCCGAGGTGCCCACCGCCGTCGTCATCGACGGCGCGACGGTACGGGCCGGCAGCAGGGTCAGGCTCACCCCCGGCGCCCGGCGCTCCGACGCCCAGGACGCCTTCCTGCACGGCCGGCACGCCACGGTCGAGGCCGTGGTCGGCGACCTCGACGGCGAGACGCATCTCGCCGTCGTCGTGGACGACGACCCCGGCACCGACGTGCGCCGGGCCCAGGGCCGCTTCCTGTACTTCAAGCCCGACGAGGTGGCCCCGCTGACGGAGCAGGAGGAGGCGACATGACCGGATCCGGTCGCACCGGCCCGTCCGGGCCGGCCGAAGGGCGCGGGACCGGCCGGGTCCTGGTCGCCGGGGTCGGCAACGTGTTCCTGCGGGACGACGGGTTCGGCGTGGAGACCGTACGGCGGCTCACCGCCCGGGCACCCGAACTGCCGCCCGGCGTCGAGCTGATGGACGCCGGCATCCGCGGGGTGCACCTCGCCTACCGGCTGCTGGAGGGCTACCGGACGCTCGTGCTCGTGGACATCGTCAGCCGCGACGGCCCGCCGGGCACGCTCTACACGATCGACGTCGGCCCCGGACCCCCCGCGGCAGGCCCCGGACCGGGCCCACTGGACACGCACGCCATGGACCCCGCCACCGTGCTGGCCCTGCTGCACGATCTGCACGCCGGCGCGGGCGGCACCCTCCCCGAGGAGGTGTACGTCATCGGCTGCGAACCCGGCGCCACCGACGAGGGCATGGGCCTGACTCCCCCGGTGGCCGGTGCCGTGGACGCCGCCGCCGACCTGGTGCTCGGCCTGGTACGCCGCGCCACCTCCGTACCCCAGAGGAGCTGACCGAGATGGAGGCAAGGATGGAATGGCAATGGGTCGGCGTCGCCGCGGGCCTCGTACTGGCCTACGGAGTCGCGAGGAACCTGTCGGACATCCGCCGCTACTTGCGCATGCGGCGCATGTGATCCGGCGGACGTGAATGATCGGGCGGACGCGCGTGATCCGGCGGACGCGCGCCGGCGCGCGGGCCCCCGCCGTCGCGCCCCGCGCGGCCGCCGACGTCCTCGAGCTGCACGTACCGCTCCAGGAAGAGATGCAGGGTGCCGTGGAGTTCCCCCAGGCGCACGAACCACAGGGCGAGGTTCATGGCGCCCTGCTGGGTGATCGCGTAGACACGACGCGCGGGGCCGCTCTCCGAGGCGCGCCAGTGCGAGGTGACCTCGCCACTGCCCTCCATGCCCCGCAGCAGCCGGTACACATGCGCCTGGTCCGCGTCGCCGCAGCCGAAAGCGCCCAGGCGCTGCACCAGTTCATAGCCATGACCTTGGCGTTCGGCCAGCAACAGGAGCAGCACCGGGGTGAGCAGAGCGCGCCGCTCGGCCTCTTGCCCGGTCATCGTGGTCTCAGGGTAACCAGGCATGCGCGCGCCGCACGTCCGGGCGCGGCGGCACCCGGCGGCGGGAGGTGAGGTCCGTGCACGAGCTGTCGATCGCGGTCGCGGTCGTCGAACAGGTCGAGGAGGCCGTGCGGGAACAGGGCCGCGCGGTCGCGTCGCTGACCCTGCGGATCGGCGAGCTGGCGGGGGTGGTGCCCGAGGCGCTGGACTTCTCGTTCGGGCTCGCGGCGGAGGGCACCGCGCTGGCGGGGGCACGGCTGCTGATCGAGACTGTGGAAGCACGGGGCCGCTGCGAGGGCTGCGGCCGCGAGGCGGCGACCGGGATGCCACCGGTGCTGTGGTGCGCCGGGTGCGGGGCGCCGCTGACCCTGCTCGGCGGCCGGGAGCTGGAGATCGTCCGGGTGACGCTGGCCGACGGGCCCCTGAACGGCAAAGACGCGGACGACGGGTCTCGGCCCGCGCCGTCCGGGCCACCGGTACGCGACGAGGAGGCGAGCCATGTGCCGCACCGTTGACCTGCATCAGGCCGTGCTCGCCAAGAACGACGAGAACGCGCTGGCCCTGCGGGGCTATCTGGGTGACCGCGGCACCGTGGCGGTGAATCTGCTGTCCAGTCCGGGCAGCGGCAAGACGGCTCTGCTCGAACAGCTGCTCGCGCGCGCCGTGGCGGGTGGCACCCCCGCCGCCGCCGTCACCGCCGACCTGGCGACCGAGAACGACGCGACCCGGCTGGCCCGGTCCGGCGCACCGGTGCGGCAGATCCTCACCGACGGGCTGTGCCATCTGGAGGCGGGCATGCTCCAGCGGCGGCTGGAGGGCTGGCTGCCCGAGGGCACCCGGCTGCTGTTCGTCGAGAACGTCGGCAATCTCGTCTGCCCCGCCTCCTACGACCTCGGGGAGACCCTGCGCATCGCGCTCGCGTCGGTGACCGAGGGCGAGGACAAGCCGGTCAAGTACCCGACCGCCTTCGGGCTCGCGCATCTCGTCGTGATCACCAAGACCGACATCGCGGACGCCGTCGACTTCGACCGGGAGGCGTTCCTGCGGGGTGTCCGGCAGGTCAATCCCGGGGTGCCGGTGCTGGAGACCTCGGCCCGCACCGGCCAGGGGGTCGACGCCCTGCTGGCTCACGTCCTGCGCTGCGCGGCCGGAGAGGAGACCCACGTACCGGTACTGGCGCGGCAGCACGAGCGCTACCTGCACAGCCACGAGAACGGCCACGAGCACCCGCCGGCGGACGGGCACACCGACGGGCACGCGCACCCCGGCGTGCGGGGACAGGCCCGGTGAACCGGTCCCCCGGGCGCGAGCGCCGGCGCGTCGTCGTCACGGGCGTGGTCCAGGGAGTGGGGTTCCGGCCGTTCGTGTACACCCTCGCGGAGGAACTCGGGCTGACCGGCTGGGTCACCAACAACGCGCGGGGCGTCGAGGCCGAGGTGGAGGGCCCGGCCGCCGGCGTGGCGGAGTTCTGCGCGCGGATCGGGACGCGGCCGCCGCCGCTCGCGGTCGTCGAGTCGGTCGAGCACGAGGCCGTGCCCCTGGAGAACGACGGCTCGGTGTTCACCATCCGCCCCTCCTCCGGCGGCCCGGGCCGCACCCTGGTCTCCCCGGACACCGCGACCTGCGACGCCTGTCTGAGCGAACTCGCGGACCCCGCCGACCGGCGCTACCGGCACCCCTTCATCACCTGTACGCACTGCGGTCCGCGGTTCACCATCGTCACCTCGCTGCCGTACGACCGGGCCGGCACCACCATGGCGGACTTCCCGATGTGCGCGGACTGCGCCCGTGAGTACGCGGACCCGGCCGACCGGCGCTTCCACGCCCAGCCGATCGCGTGTCCCGCCTGCGGTCCCCGGCTCACGCTGCGCACCGGGGCGGACGATCCGGGCGAGCTGCGGGGCGCGGAGGCGCTCGCCGAGGCCCGCCGGCTGCTGGCCGAGGGCGCCGTCGTCGCGGTCAAGGGGATCGGCGGCTACCACCTGGCGTGCGACGCGGGTGATCCCGCGGCCGTGCGCACCCTGCGCAAGCGCAAGAACCGCGGCGGCAAGCCGTTCGCGGTGCTCGCCGGTTCGCTGGAGACCGTCCGGCGACTGGCCCGTGTCGGGCCCGAGGAGCGGGAGTTGCTCCTCGGGCCGCGCAAGCCGGTGGTCCTGCTGCGGCGGCGGGCGGGGGCCGGCGACGAGATCGCCCCGGGAGTCGCCCCGGGCAGCCCCGACCTCGGCTTCATGCTCCCGTACACACCGGTGCACCGGCTGCTGCTCGGTCTGCCCGGTGATCCGCCGGGCCCGGCCGTCCTCGTGATGACCAGCGGGAACCGCTCGGGCGAACCCATCGTCACCGACGACGCCGAGGCGCTGACCCGGCTGGCCGGGCTCGCCGACGCCTGGCTCGCCCACGACCGGACCGTCCACGTGCCCTGTGACGACTCGGTGGTCCGGGTGTGCGCGGGAGCCGAGCTCCCGGTGCGCCGGTCGCGCGGTTACGCCCCCTTCCCGATCGCCCTGCCGGTGCCGGTGGTCCCGGCCCTGGCCGTGGGCGGGGACCTCAAGAACACCTTCTGCGCCGGGGACGGCCGCTACGCGTGGCTGTCCGCGCACGTGGGGGACATGGACGACCTGGCCACCCTGAACGCCTTCGAGCGGGCCACCGGCCATCTGACGGACCTCACCGCCGTCGCGCCGCGTCTGCTCGTCGCCGACCGGCATCCCGGCTACCGCGCCACCCAGTGGGCACGGCGCACCGCCGAGGCCCGCGGACTGACACTGCGCCAGGTGCAGCACCACCACGCCCATGTCGCCTCGGCGATGGCCGAGCACGGTCTCGACGGTTCGGCTCCGGTGATCGGGATCGCCTTCGACGGGACCGGATACGGCGACGACGGTGCCGTATGGGGCGGTGAGGTGCTGCTCGCCGACTACGACGGATACCGGCGGTTCGCCCATCTGGCCTATGTCCCGCTGCCGGGCGGCGACGCGGCCGTACGCAACCCCTACCGGATGGCCCTGTCGCATCTGCGGGCCGCGGGACTGCCCTGGAGCGACGAGCTGCCGTGCGCGGCGGCGGCCACACCGGAGGAGCGGCGGCTGCTCGAACGGCAGCTGGAACGCGGCCTCAACTGCGTTCCCACGTCCAGCATGGGACGCCTCTTCGACGCGGTGTCCTCGCTCTCGGGCGTCTGCCACCGGGTGGAGTACGAGGCGCAGGCGGCGATGGAGCTGGAGAACGCGGCGCTCGACGACCTGACGGGACCGCTCGCCGACGACGAGCGGAACGACGCGTACCGGTTCATGCTGAGAGCGGTCCGTCAGGGCCCCGGGGTGCCGCTGATCGCCGATCCGGCGCCGGTCCTGGCTGCCGCCGTCGCGGACGTCAGGGCCGGTGTCACGGCCGGTCCTGTGGCCCGCCGGTTCCACCGGGCCGTGACCGGCCTGGTCCTGGAGGTGTGCACGGTGGCACGGAAAAGGACCGGCATCGACACGGTCGCCCTCAGCGGCGGGGTGTTCTGCAACGCCCTGCTGACCGAGGGCTGCGGCGCCGTCCTGGAACACCGCGGCTTCACCGTGCTGAGGCACCACAGGGTTCCCCCCAACGACGGCGGTCTGGCCCTCGGCCAGCTGATCGTCGCCGCCCGGTCGCTGGACTTCGACTAGCGCGACGGAGCGCACGAGCGAGGCAGGAGCAAGTCATGTGTCTGGCCGTACCCGGCCGAGTGCTGGAGATCGAGGAACGCGACGCGACGCGGATGGCCAAGGTGGACTTCGGCGGTGTCGTCAAGGACGTGTGTCTGGAGTACGTGCCGGACATGAAGGTCGGTGACTACGCCATCGTCCATGTGGGATTCGCGTTGCAGCAGCTGGACGAGGAGTCGGCCAGGCAGACCCTGGAACTCTTCGAGAACCTCGGGGTGCTGGAGGAGGAGTTCGGCGACGCCTGGGGCAGGGCCGCCCGGGACGCCGGCGCCGAACGCCCCGCAGGAACCGGACTTCCGCCCCTAAAGGGCGCCGAGAAGGAGGCGCGGTCATGAAGTACCTGGACGAGTTCAGCGATCCGGTTCTCGCCAAGCGGCTCTTCGACGACATCAGGGCGGTCACCACCCGGCCCTGGTCTCTCATGGAGGTCTGCGGCGGCCAGACGCACTCGATCATCCGCCACGGCATCGACCAGCTCCTGCCCGAGGAGATCCAGTTGATCCACGGGCCGGGCTGTCCGGTCTGCGTGACCCCGCTGGAGATCATCGACAAGGCGCTGGAGATCGCCTCCCGGCCCGACGTGATCTTCTGCTCGTTCGGCGACATGCTGCGCGTGCCCGGCAGCGGACGCGACCTGTTCAAGGTCAAGAGCGAGGGCGCGGACGTCCGGGTCGTGTACTCGCCGCTGGACGCGCTGAAGATCGCTCAGGAGAACCCCGACCGGCAGGTCGTGTTCTTCGGCATCGGCTTCGAGACCACGGCGCCGCCCAACGCGATGACCGTGTACCAGGCCAAGAAGCTGGGCATCCCCAACTTCAGCCTGCTGGTCTCGCACGTCAAGGTGCCGCCGGCCATCGACGCGATCATGAACTCGCCGGACTGCCGGGTGCAGGCGTTCCTCGCCGCCGGGCACGTCTGCACGGTGATGGGCACGGCCGAGTACCCCGAACTCGCCGAGCGGCACCGGGTGCCGATCATCGTGACGGGCTTCGAGCCGCTCGACATCCTGGAGGGCATCCGCCGCGCGGTGATCCAGCTGGAGGCGGGGCAGCACACCGTGGAGAACGCCTATCCGCGCGCGGTGCAGCCCGAGGGAAGCCCGGCGGCGCGGGCCATGCTCTCCGACGTCTTCGAGGTGACCGACCGGGCCTGGCGCGGGATCGGCACGATTCCGCTCAGCGGCTGGCGGCTGTCGCCCAAGTACCGGGACTACGACGCCGAGCACCGCTTCTCGGTGACGGGCATCGAGACGGAGGAGTCGACCGTCTGCCGCAGCGGCGAGGTGCTCCAGGGCCTCATCAAGCCGCACGAGTGCGCCGCCTTCGGCAAGGAGTGCACCCCGCGCAATCCGCTGGGCGCGACCATGGTCTCCAGCGAGGGCGCGTGCGCCGCGTACTACCTCTACCGGCGGCTGGAGAGCCCGGACAAGGAGGCGAGTTCCGTTGGCTGACTCGGCATACGCTCCGGTCGACTTCTCCTCCTGGACCTGCCCGGCGCCGCTGCGCGACCACGACAGGATCGTGATGGGGCACGGCGGCGGCGGCACGCTCTCCGCCGAGCTGGTGGAGCACCTGTTCGCGCCCGCCTTCGGGAACACGGTGCTCGCCGAACTCGGCGACGCGGCCCATCTGCTGATGGGCGGTGCCCGGCTCGCCTTCTCCACCGACTCCTTCGTCGTACGGCCGCTGTTCTTCCCCGGCGGCAGCATCGGCGACCTCGCCGTCAACGGCACGGTCAACGACCTGGCCATGGCGGGAGCGGTGCCGGCCTATCTCTCCTGCGGGTTCATCCTGGAGGAGGGTGTCGAGCTGTCCGTCGTGGGACGCGTGGCCGAGGCGATGGGCGAGGCGGCCCGGACGGCCGGGGTGCTGGTCGCGACCGGCGACACCAAGGTCGTCGACGCCGGTCACGGCGACGGCGTCTTCATCAACACCGCCGGGATCGGCCTGATCCCGGACGGCGTCGACATCCGCCCGCAGCGCGCGGCCCCGGGTGACGTGGTGCTGGTCAGCGGGCCGATCGGCGTGCACGGAGTGGCGATCATGAGCGTGCGGGAGGGTCTTGAGTTCGGCGTCGAGATCCAGAGCGACACCGCGTCGCTGGCCTCTCTGGTCGCGGACATGCTGGCCGTCTGCCCGGATCTGCACGTGCTGCGCGATCCGACCCGCGGCGGGCTGGCCACCTCGCTGAACGAGATCGCCGCGGCGGCGCGGGTCGGCATCCGGCTCGACGAGCGGTCCCTGCCCGTCCCGGAGACGGTCGCCAACGCCTGCGCCTTCCTGGGCCTCGACCCGCTGTACGTGGCCAACGAGGGCAAGCTGGTGGCGTTCGTGGCGGCCGAGCACGCCGACGCCGTGCTCGCGGCGATGCGGGCCCACCCGCTGGGCAAGGAGTCCGTGGCGATCGGACACTGCGTCCCCGACCACCCCGGCATGGTGGTCGCGGCCACCGGTCTGGGCGGCACCCGGGTGGTGGACATGCCGCTCGGGGAACAGCTGCCGCGCATCTGCTGACCCACCGCGCCCACGGCGGCGGCTGACACCCCGTCGGCCGGTACCGCGTCGGCAGGCACGATCGCTCCCGAGGCCGGTCCCCGGTGACGACCCGCATCACGCGGGTGTCACCGGGGACCGGCCTCTCGTGTGTCCGGGGTGTGCAACCCTCTCGCAACGTCCGGGGTGGTCGGCTGGTGCGCGACAGCCGTGAGACCCGAGGGGGAGAGCCGATGGACGCCGTCCCGCGCGTGGAGCTGACGCCCGATGCCGCCGAACTGCTGAGGCGGCTGCGGACCCTGCACGGACCGCTGATGTTCCATCAGTCGGGCGGCTGCTGCGACGGCAGCGCGCCCATGTGCTACCCGGACGGCGAGTTCCGCACCGGCGGTTCCGACGTCCTGCTGGCCGAGCTGGAGGTCGAGGGCGTCGAGGAGCCGGTCTCCTTCTGGATGTCGAAGAGCCAGTACGAGCTGTGGAGTCACACGCGGCTCATCGTGGACGTCGTCGCGGGCCGTGGCAGCGGCTTCTCCCTGGAAGCACCCGAAGGAGTGCGTTTTCTGATCCGTTCCCGCGTCGTCGGCGCCTAGCCACCGCCCCGGGTCCCCGTCTCTGATGCAATTCCCCTGAGTCCTGGCAGAGTTGACGAGACATCAGGGGGCACGGTGACGCGTCTTGGCAGACGGTTCAGAACGGCACTGACGGTCTTCACGGCAAGCGGGGCGCTGGCCGGTGCGGCCCTGACGGGGGCGGCACCGGCCAGCGGCGCGGACGGCGCGACCCGCGTCGCGGACGGCCCGACCCGCATCGCGCCCGGTGTCATGTACACCCAGCTGGACATCCCGGCGGTCAAGGGGGTGGCGCACGCGCACGTACTGACCGTCGATCTGCGCAATCCCCATGTGCGCGTCGACCTCCTCTACCCCGGGGCCGTGGCGTCCCGGGCGCCCGTGTCCCGACTGGCCGATTCCCGGGGCGCCGTCGCGGGGGTGAACGGCGACTTCTTCGACATCACGGAGACGCAGCATCCCGGTGTCGAGGCGACGGGCGCGACGGTGGGTCCGGCGATCGCGGGCGGCCACGGTCTCAAGGCGGCGGTGCCCGAGGGCCAGCGGTTCGGACCGGCACTGCCGCCCGGCACGAGCACCGAGGACGTGTTCGGGGTGGGCGTCGACCGCCGGGCCCGGCTGGACAGCGTGGCCCTCGACGGGTCCGTGCGCAGCCCCGAGGGCACCTGGCGGCTCGGCGGGTTCAACCAGTACGCGCTCCCGACCGGATCCGTCGGCGCGTTCACCGCGGACTGGGGCAGCGCCTCGCGGGTCCGGGCGACCTGCGGTACGGACACGGACCGGGCCGCGCCGTGCAGCGCCGACACCTACGAGGTGACACTCCGCCACGGCCGGGTCGTGTCCACCGCCGGGGCTCCGGGAAGCGGGCCCATCGCCCGGGGCACCACCGTGCTGGTCGGCCGCGAGACGGGCGCCCGACGGCTGCGGAAGCTGTCCCTGGGCGAACGGGTCGGGGTACGGCACCGGCTGGTCGCGAAGTCCTCCCGGGTGCCCTACCGGTTCGCGATCGGCGGCTATCCGATGATGACCGCCGGGGTGCCGCTGCCGGGTCTGGACGACAAGACCTCGGCGGTACGCACCGCGGTGGGCCTCTCCGACCACGGGCGCCGGATCCAGCTCCTCGCCCTGGACGGCGCGCCGAGGTTCCGCGTCGGGCTCACCATCGCCGAGGTCACCCGGACCATGAAGGGGCTGGGGGCGAAGGACGCCTTCAGCCTGGACGGCGGCGGATCCACGACGATGGTCGCCCGGCAGGCGGGGGCGGACGCGGTCAGCGTCCTCAACCATCCGAGCGGCGGCGCCGAGCGTCCCGTCCCCAACGGCATCGGGGTGTTCGCGGGCCCCTGACGCCGCGGCCGGTCAGGGCGTCAGGCTGCCCACGATGTCGGCCGTCGCGGTGAGACCGCTGTGGATGGTCGGGGCCATGCTCGTGCTGGCCAGCAGGAACCCGAGCAGGGCGCACACCAGGGCGTGGGAGATCTTCAGCCCTCCGTTGCGCAGGAAGATCACCGCCAGCACCAGGAGAAACAGCACCGCAGAGATGGAAATGGCCATCGTCAACCTCCTCCGCCACGTCCGCTTCGCGGCGTTCGGCCGCAAGTGTGGCGTAGCGGAGGCTTCGTCCGGGCGGCTGACATGTCCCCCGATCGGGTGGTCTTCTTCCGGCGGCCGGGGGCGTCCGGGAACGTTTCGAAACCGCCCAGGTCAACGGTGTCGGGAGGGTCGGCGGCGTCCGGGAAACGGACCCCCTCGCCCTCGCTCGCGACCCGCGCACGGGAAGAGCCCGTCCCGGTCAGGTGGGACGGGCTCTTCCCGGCTCGGTGGTCAGGGAGCCTGCAGGTCGACCAGTCCGGCCAGGGCCTCGCGGTGCGCGCCCGCCGTGCCGTAGGCGATCGAGTCGGCCTTGGCGCGCTTGAGGTAGAGGTGCGCCGGGTGCTCCCAGGTCATGCCGATGCCGCCGTGCAACTGGAGCGCCTCCTCCGCGGCGTGCACGGCGACGGGTGCCGCGTACGCCTGGGCGACGGCGACCGCCACGTCGCTGTCCGGACTGCCGGTGGCCAGCGCGTCGGCGGCGTTCCGGGCCGCGGCACGGGTGCCCACGACCTCCAGCCACACCTGGGCCAGCCGGTGCTTGAGCGCCTGGAATCCGCCGACCGGCCGGTTGAACTGCTTGCGTTCCTTGAGGTAGCGGACCGTCTCCGTCAGCGAGTGGTCGGCGATCCCGAGCTGCTCGGAGGCGAGCAGTCCGGCACCGGCCCGCAGCGCCCGCCGTACGGCGCCTGCCGCGTCCGTGGTGAGCGGCCGCGCGGGCGCCGCGTCGAAGCCGATCCGGGCGAGCGGCCGGGTCTGGTCGAGGCTGACCTGCGGGACGACGGTGACGGCGTCCGCGGCGACGGCGTACAGGGCGCCGTCCTCGGCCGGGACCAGCAGGACGTCGGCGGCGGCCGCGTCCGCGATGCCCGTCAACTCCCCGTGCAGGGAGCCGTTCTCCAGACGGACGGTGCGGTGGGCGGTTCCCGGTCCGGCGTTCAGCGCGACGGCGAGGACGCCCACGGTCCGGCCGGAGGCGAGCGCGGCCAGGAGTTCGTCCGCGACGGACCCGTCGCAGGCCAGCAGTGCCTCGGTCGCGACCACGGCGCTCGTCAGATACGGCACGGGAGCGACGGCGCGGCCCAACTCCTCCAGGACCACGGCGGCTTCGCGGTGCGTGGCACCCTGGCCGCCCCGCTCCTCGGGCACCAGCAGGCCGGCGAGGCCCATGCCCTCCGTGAGGGCCTTCCACAGCTCGAGGTCGTGCGGAGTGCCCGACTCGCTGCGGGTGATGACGTCCGCCGCCGCGCAGCGGTCGGTGAGGAGGTCGCGGACGGCGGCGCGCAGCGCCTCTTCCTCCTCGGTGTAGAGCAGATCGGGCTCGGTGCTCACCTGGCTCATCGGGCGAGGTCCTTCCATGCGACGTCCTTGTCGGTGCGCGGCTCGGACGGCAGGCCGAGGACGCGTTCGGCGACGATGTTCAGCAGGACCTCGCTGGTCCCGCCCTCGATGCTGTTGCCCTTGGAGCGCAGGTAGCGGTATCCGGCGTCCCGGCCGGTGAAGTCGACGAGTTCCGGCCGGCGCATCGTCCAGTCCTCGTACAACAGGCCTTTCTCGCCGAGGAGTTCGACCTCGAGACCGCTGATCTCCTGGTTCAGCCGGGCGAAGCCGAGCTTCATGCCGGCTCCCTCGTGGCCCGGCTGGCCCAGGGCGAGCTGCTGGCGCAGCCGTTCGCCGGAGAGGCGGGCGACCTCGGCCTCGACCCACAGCCGCAGCAGCCGCTGGTGCGTGTCGTGGGTGCGCAGTTCGGGCCGCTCGCGCCAGGTCTTCGCGACCGGGCCGATCATGCCGCCCTCACGCGGGATGCGCATGCCGCCGATGGAGACGCGTTCGTTCATCAGGGTGGTCTGCGCGACCCGCCAGCCGTCGCCGACGTCACCGAGGCGGTGGGCGTCGGGGATGCGGACGTCGGTGAGGAAGACCTCGTTGAACTCGGCCTCGCCGGTGATCTGCCGCAGCGGCCGCACCTCGACACCGGGGTCGGTCATGTCGCAGATGAAGTACGTGATGCCCCGGTGCTTGGGCACGTCCGGGTCGGTGCGGGCGATGAGGATGGCCCAGCGGGCGAGGTGGGCGCTGGAGGTCCACACCTTCTGCCCGTTGACCACCCACTCGCCGCCTTCGCCTTCCGCGCGGACCGCGCGGGTGCCGAGCGCGGCGAGGTCCGAACCGGCGCCGGGCTCGCTGAAGAGCTGGCACCACACCTCCTCGCCGACCCACAGGGGCCGCAGGAAGCGCCGCTTCTGCTCCTCGGTGCCGAAGCCGAGGATGGTCGGGGCGGCCATGCCGAGGCCGATGCCGATCCGCCGGGGGTCGTTGTCGGGCGCGCCCGCGGCCGCCAGTTCGGCGTCCACGACGGCCTGGAGGCTGCGCGGGGCACCGAGTCCGCCGAGGCCCTCGGGGTAGTGCACCCAGGCGAGCCCGGCGTCGAAGCGGGCCCGCAGGAAGTCCAGCCGGTCCGTCTCCCCGGGCGGGTAGGCAGCCAGCAACTCCTGGGTGCGGCGGCGCAGTTCGGCTGCGTCGGTCATACGGCGGCTCCGTTCTGAAGTGTGGGCACCACGGCGATCCGCCCGGTGGTGACTCCGTCGGCGACCCGCTGCACGGCGGCGGCGGCCCCGCCCAGCGGCACCCGCTCGCTCACCAGCGGCTTGATCGCGCCCCGTGCGGCCAGTTCGGTGAGCTGCTCGTGGCAGTGCAGGACGAGCTTCGGGTTCTTGGTGTTGTACAGGCCCCAGTGGAGGCCGAGGATCGCGTAGTTCTTGACGAGGGCGTGGTTCAGCGCGGGGCTCGGGATCGAGCCGCTCGCGAAGCCGACGACCACGATCCGGCCCTCGAAGGCGACGACCTTCGTGGACTGGGTGTAGGCCTCGCCGCCCACGGGGTCGTAGATCACGTCCGCGCCGCGTCCGCCGGTCGCCTCCTTGACGGCGCCGATCACGTCCTCGGCGCGCCGGTCGATCACCACGTCGCAGCCCAGTTCGCGTGCGGCCGCGGCCTTGTCGGCACCGCCCACGACACCGATGACCCGCGCGCCCGCCGCCTTTCCGAGCTGGACGGCGGCACTGCCGACTCCTCCGGCGGCCGCGTGGACGAGCAGCGTCTCACCGGCCTCCAGGCGGGCCCGGCGGTGCAGGCCGAACCAGCCGGTCTGGTAGCCGATGTGCAGGGCGGCGGCCTCGGCGTCGTCGAGGGCGTCGGGTGCCGGCAGCAGGGCGGCGGCGTCCGCGACCGCGTACTCGGCGAAGCCGCCGTAGGGCAGCGCGGGGTTGGCGATCACCCGGCGGCCGTCCTCGGTCTCGCCGCAGATCTCCACTCCGGGGGTGAACGGCAGCGGCGGCCTGACCTGGTACTGGCCGCGGCACATCAGCGCGTCCGGGAAGTTGATGTTCGCGGCGCGCACCTTGAGCAGGACCTGGCCGTCACCGGGCGTCGGCCGGTCCACCTCCACCAGGCGCATCGCCTCCGCGGGCTCGCCGTTCTGGTGCACTTGCCATGCCTGCATGCGGGGCCTCCAGGGGGACTGTGTCGGCTGACCGGGGTCCTTCGCATACTAAGCGGTCGCTTGCCGCCCTGGGAACAGCGGACCGCCGTCGTCTTCGCCACGCCCTGCGCCGACGCCTTCGCCACACCCGGCGCCGACGCCCCCGGCCGCCCGCCGGCGGCCCTCAGTCCTCCTTGGACCGCGCCTTGGGCCGTGCCCGTACGTGCATCCGCTCGCCCTGCGGCCCGAACAGGCTCAGGAACTCGGCGGGCCCCTCCCCCGTCGACCCGAACCAGTGCGGCACGCGGGTGTCGAACTCCGCCGCCTCCCCGGCCTCCATCACCACGTCGTGCTCGCCGAGGACCACCCGCAGCCGTCCGGAGAGCACGTACAGCCATTCGTAGCCCTCGTGGGTGCGCGGATCGGGCTCCGCCGTCCGCTTCGGTTCGAGCACCTTGTAGGCCTGGAGCCCGCCCGGCTGGCGGGTCAGCGGCCAGTACGTCCGGCCGTGCCGCACGATCGGCTCGGCACGCACCCGGGGGTCGTCGACGGGCGGGGCGCCGACCAGCTCGTCCAGGGCCACCTGATGGGCCCGCGCGATGGGCAGCAGCAGCTCCAGGCTGGGCTTGCGCAGGCCCGACTCCAGACGCGAGAGCGTGCTCACCGAGATGCCCGTCGCCTCGGACAGCCCGGCCAGGGTCGCCCCGCGCTCCTTCCTGATCCGCCGCAGCCGCGGACCCACCTCGGCGAGAACCGCGTCCGTCGTCGCCTCGCCGGCCGCCTCGTGCCCGCCGGGACCACTCTCGCCCGCACGGGCCGCGTCACTCATCCCTCTATTGCAGAATCGGCAAAGCCATTTGTCAATCCGGCGGGCTTCGGGCGATCGTCCGGGTGGAGGTGGTCACCATGACCGAGAGCATGACCGAGACCATGACCGAGACATACGAAGTGGTCGTCGTCGGCGGCGGCACGGCGGGGCTCTCCGCGGCCCTGGTCCTCGGACGGGCGCGGCGCCGGACGCTCGTCGTCGACGAGGGCGAGCCACGCAACGCGCCCGCCGCGCACCTGCAGGGCTATCTGACCCGCGACGGCATGCCGCCCGGCGAGTTCCTCGCCGAAGGCCGGCGCGAGGTCGAGGGATACGGGGTGGAGATCGTCCGGGGCCGGGTGGTGGACGTCGCCCGGGACGGCGCCGGGGAGTTCGACGTCACGATCGGCTCCGGAACCACCGTCCACGCGCGCCGGCTGATCGTCACGACGGGGCTGGCCGACGAGATGCCGCCGGTGCCCGGCGTCGCCGAGCGCTTCGGGCGCGATGTGCTGCACTGTCCGTACTGCCACGGCTGGGAGGTGCGTGACCAGGCCTTCGGCGTGCTGGCCACGACCCCGATGAGCGTGCACCAGGCACTCATGGTCGGCCAGTGGTCGAAGGACGTCACGCTGTTCCTGCACACGGTGGCCGAGGACGAGCTCTCCGACGAGGACCTGCGCCGGCTCGCCGCCGCGGGCGTCGCCGTGGTGCCGGGCGAGGTCGCGGAGCTGGTGGTCGCGGACGGCCGGCTCACCGGCGTACGGCTCGCGGACGGGACCACGTACGACCGCTCGGTGCTGTTCGTGGCGCCGCGCCCGGTGCCGCGGACCGGACTGCTGGAGAGACTGGGCGCACAGCTGCGGGAGACCCCGTTCGGCAGCTACCCGGTCGTCGACCCGACCGGGCTGACCAGCGTGCCCGGCGTCTGGGCGGCCGGCAACTCCGCCGGTTTCGCCGAGCAGGTGGTGAACGCGGCGAGCGGCGGATACCGCGCGGCGGCCACGCTCAACGGCGAACTCCTCTTCGCCGACCTCGACGCGGCGATCGCGCGCGGGCAGGGCTGAAACACGTCGCACGGGGGCACGTCCTGGGTCCCGTACGGGTGTGAAGCGGGCGCTCGCGTTGCACGATGGCTGCATGCTGCTGAGCCGGCTCGCCCATGTGTCCCAGGAGGTCGCCGCCACCTCGGCGCGGTCCCGCAAGACCGCTCTGCTCGCCGAGCTGTTCCGGGACGCCGAGGCGGACGACGCGCCGATCGTGATCCCGTACCTGGCGGGCCGCCTGCCGCAGGGCCGCATCGGCGTCGGCTGGAAGGTGCTGAGCACACCGGTCGCCCCCGCCGACGGACCCACCCTCACCGTGCGTGAGGCCGACGCCCGGCTCACCGCGCTGGGCCGGCTCTCCGGCACCGGTTCGCAGGCCGAACGGGCCCGCCTGGTGGGCGAGTTGATGGCGGCGGCCACCGGGGAGGAACAGCGTTTCCTGTTCGGGCTGCTCACCGGCGAGGTGCGCCAGGGCGCGCTGGACGCGCTCGCGGTCGAGGGGCTCGCGGAGGCGACCGGCGCGCCCGCGGGGGACGTACGACGGGCGGTGACGCTGGCGGGTTCGCTCTCGGCGGTGGCACGGGCCCTCCTGGCGGACGGTCCGAAAGCATTGGACGGCTTCCGGCTCACCGTCGGCCGCCCGGTGCTGCCGATGCTGGCGCACTCCGCCTCCTCCGTCTCCGAGGCGGTCGGCAAGCTCGGCGCCTGCGCGGTCGAGGAGAAGCTCGACGGCATCCGGGTGCAGCTGCACCGCGACGGCGAGGAGGTCCGTGTCTACACCCGCACCCTCGACGACATCACCGAAAGGCTGCCCGAACTCACCTCTGCCGCAAGGGAGTTGCAGGGTCAGCGGTTCATCCTGGACGGCGAGGTGATCGCACTGGACGACCGCGGGCGGCCGCGTTCCTTCCAGGAGACGGCCGCCCGGGTGGGGTCCCGCGTGGACGTGGCGACGGCCGCGGAGACCGTGCCCGTCTCCCCCGTCTTCTTCGACGCCCTGTCCGTCGACGGGCGCGACCTGCTGGACCTGCCGTTCACGGAGCGGCACGCGGAGCTGGCACGGCTGGTTCCCGAGCCGATGCGGGTCCGGCGGACGCTCGTCCGGGGCCCGGAGGACGCCGGACGGGCCGAGGCCTTTCTCGCCGACACGCTGGAGCGAGGGCACGAGGGCGTCGTGGTGAAGGCCCTCGACGCCCCGTACGGCGCGGGCCGGCGCGGTGCCGCCTGGCTCAAGGTCAAACCCGTGCACACCCTCGACCTGGTGGTCCTGGCGGCCGAATGGGGTCACGGGCGGCGCACCGGCAAGCTCTCCAACCTGCACCTGGGCGCCCGCACCGGCGACGGCTCCTTCGCCATGCTCGGCAAGACGTTCAAGGGCATGACCGACGCGATGCTCACCTGGCAGACCGAACGGCTGCGGGAGCTGGCCGTCACGGACGACGGCCACGTGGTGACCGTACGCCCCGAGCTCGTCGTCGAGATCGCGTACGACGGCCTGCAGCGCTCCACCCGCTACCCGGCCGGTGTCACCCTCCGCTTCGCCCGGGTCGTGCGCTATCGCGAGGACAAGCCGGCGGCCGGGGCCGACACCGTCGACACCCTGCTGGCCGCCCACCCGGAGGTGACGCGATGAGCGGAGCACAGCACGGAAGGAGGAGCGCGGGACTGCTGTTGTTCCGGCACACCGACCACGGCATGGAGGTATTGGTCGGCCATATGGGCGGCCCGTACTTCGCGCGGCGCGACGCCGGGGCCTGGACGCTTCCCAAGGGCGAGTACGAGCCCGGCGAGACGGCCTGGGACGCCGCCCGCCGCGAGTTCCGCGAGGAGCTCGGGCTGCCGCCGCCCGACGGGGAGGCCATCGCGCTCGGCGAGGTCACCCAGACGAACGGCAAGGTCGTCACGGCCTGGGCGATCCAGGCGGATCTCGATCCGGCGGCGGTGGTGCCCGGCACGTTCACGATGGAGTGGCCGCCGAGGTCGGGGCGGCGGCAGGAGTTCCCCGAGCTGGACCGGGTGGAGTGGATGACCCCGGAGCGGGCCCGGACTCTGCTGGTGAGTGCCCAGACCGTGTTTCTCGACCGGCTGGCGGAGCACTCGGCCTGAGAGCCGGTGTTCGGCCAGGAGCTCCGGCTCACCTCGGGGCCCGCCCGCGTTGCGCCGCGCCGCACCGCGCGGGAGGGTCGGGGAACAGTCAGCTCTCAGGAGGTCGGCCATGCCCATCGCGACGGTGAACCCGGCGAACGGCGAGACGCTCAAGACGTACGACGCCCTCGGCGCCGAGGAGATCGAGCGCAGGCTCGCTGCCGCCGACGCCACGTTCCGCACCTATCGCACCACCCCGTTCGCCGAGCGGGCGCGGCTCATGCACCGCGCCGCCGATCTCCTGGACGAGGATCTGGAGGACATCGGCAGGGTGATGACCACCGAGATGGGCAAGCCGGTCAAACAGGCCCGGGCGGAGGCCGCCAAGTGCGCCAAGGCGATGCGCTGGTACGCCGACCACGCCGAGGACCTGCTCGCCGACGAGCTGGCCGCCCCCGCCGACGCAGCGGACTCCGGGGCCTCCCGGGTCCTCGCGCGCTACCGGCCGCTCGGCCCCGTGCTCGCGGTGATGCCGTGGAACTTCCCGCTCTGGCAGGTGGTCCGGTTCGCCGCGCCCGCGCTGATGGCGGGCAACGTGGGCCTGCTCAAGCACGCCTCGAACGTGCCGCAGACCGCCCTGTACCTGGAGGACCTGTTCCGCCGGGCGGGCTTCCCCGAGGGCTGCTTCCAGACGCTGCTGATCGGGGCGGGTGCCGTCGAGGGCGTCCTGCGCGACCCGCGGGTCAAGGCGGCCACCCTCACCGGCAGCGAACCGGCGGGCCGCGCGGTCGCCTCGGTCGCCGGGGACGAGGTGAAGAAGACGGTGCTGGAGCTGGGCGGCAGCGACCCGTACGTCGTGCTGCCGTCCGCGGACGTGGAGCGCGCCGCGACGATCGCCGTCACCGCGCGTGCGCAGAACAACGGGCAGTCGTGCATCGCCGCCAAGCGGTTCATCGTGCACACCGACGTGTTCGACGCCTTCGCCGAGCGGTTCGCGGCGGGCATGCGGGCCCTGAAGGTCGGCGACCCGCTGGAGGAGGACACCGAGATCGGGCCGCTCTCCACCGAGCAGGGCCGCGCCGACCTGGAGGAACTGGTGGACGACGCCGTCGCGAACGGCGCGACGGTGCTGTGCGGCGGTGAACGCCCCGACGGTTTCGGCGCCGGCTGGTACTACGCGCCGACCGTGCTCACCGACATCACGCCCGCCATGCGCATCCACCTGGAGGAGACGTTCGGGCCGGTCGCCACGCTGTACCGGGCCGGGGACCTGGACGAGGCGGTGGCCCTCGCCAACGACACCCCGTTCGGGCTCAGCTCGAACGTGTGGACCCGTGACGAGGCCGAGGTGGAGCGGTTCGTACGTGATTCGGAGGCGGGCGGGGTGTTCGTCAACGGGATGACGGCCTCTCACCCGGCATTCCCCTTCGGAGGGGAGAAGCGGTCCGGCTACGGGCGGGAACTGTCGGGGCACGGAATCCGCGAGTTCTGCAACATCACCACCGTATGGCACGGAGCGTGAGCGTTCCGCAGCTACGATCCCTTGTGTGAACCGCGAAGTGACCCTCCCCCTGATCGTCGACGACCGCGGCACGTTGCAGGTGGCGGCCGCCGACGTCAGCAAGCTGCTGCGCACGGTGGGCGGCCGGTGGCTGCATCTGGTGGAGGCCGGCCAGGACGGTCTCGACGAGGACACGGTCGCCGCGCTCACGATCGAACTGGCCAAACTGGCCGACCGGATCGACGTCGCCTGCATCGCGCACAGCAGCGGCCCGAGCGGCCGCTGAACGCTTCGACGACGGCGCCGGGCCGGAGCGGCGGACGGTCTCCCCTTGACGGACGCCACTCCGGCCGGTGGTGCCGGCTCAGGCGACCCGCTGGTCCAGTTCCCACAGCGCGTGCCAGAACCTCGTCTCGTAGGCCTGGAGCAGGCGTCCGTGGCGCAGGACGTCGTCCAGCGAGATCCGGTCGGCGTCGAGACCCGCCTGCACGGCGGCCAGTGCCGCGTTCTCCAGTTCGGGCGCGGGCGCGGCGAAGAGGTCGAAGAAGCCGCAGGCCTTGTCGCCGAAGCCGTAGTGGCGGCGCAGGGCCTCGGCGATGGTCTCGCAGTAGCCGCCCCACGCCGCGACGTTGGCGCCGAGCGCGAGGACCACGTCGACCGGCTCCCCGTTCAGGGCGAGCAGGGCGACGTACGCGGGGTAGGCCTGGCAGTCGGCCAGCGGTTCGTACTCCGCCGCCCGTGCCTCGTCGGCTCCCACCGCGGCGGCGAACGCGGCGAGCCGGTCCCCGGCCGTCACCTCGCCCTCGGCGAGCATCTCGAAGAAGGCGGCGCTCGCCGGGTCCGGGGCCGACGTCCGCGTGCCGGCGGCCGAGCGCTCGGCCAGATGAACGAACGCGCGGTGGTCCGCGGCGATCACGTGACGCTCTTCCAGGGCGAGGGCCGCGAGCGTGCCGAGCTGGGCGGCGCCCCGGGCGATCAGGGGCAGCAGCCGGTTGGCATGGGGGTCCGGGGCGAGTTTCCCGGTGACGCCCTCCAGCAGTTCCCTGGCCGTCCGCGTCATCGCGCGCTCCTTCGGTCCGGCTGACTCCGAGCCCCCGCGACCAGAGTGCACGCTCGCCCCCTCTTCCCGGTGCTCCGACGCGAAATCCCAGGTCCGGTGGGGTGACGGTGGTACGCGAGGGCGGGGCGCCCCGGGACGCCGGTGATCACCGGCGTCCCCGTCGCGGGAGCGCGGAACGGGACCGGCCGTGCGCGGGAGCGTCAGCGGATCGGCATCCCCGACAGGGTGCGGGCGATCACCAGGCGCTGGATCTCGCTGGTGCCCTCGAAGATCGTGTAGATGGCCGCGTCGCGGTGCATCCGCTCCACCGGGTACTCACGCGTGTAGCCGTTGCCGCCCAGGATCTGGATCGCCTGGGCGGTGACCTTCTTGGCCGTCTCGCTGGCGAACAGCTTCGACATCGAGCCCTCGGCCGCCGTGAACTGCTTGCCGTTGACCGCCATCCAGGACGCCCGCCACACCAGCAGCCGCGCCGCGTCGATCGAGGTGCGCATGTCGGCGAGCTGGAAGGCGACGCCCTGGTTGTCGATGATCGGCCGGCCGAACTGCTCCCGCGTCTTCGCGTAGTCGAGGGCCACCTCGTACGCGGCCCGCGCGGTGCCCACCGCCATGGCGCCGACGGCCGGACGGGAGGCCTCGAAGGTGGCCATCGCAGCGTTCTTCACCCGCTCGCCGCCACCCGCCCTGGCGCGCTCACGGGCCCGGGCGAGGCGCTCGTCGAGCTTCTCCTTGCCGCCGAGCAGGCAGGAGCCGGGGACGCGGACGTTCTCCAGGACGACCTCGGCGGTGTGCGAGGCGCGGATGCCGTGCTTCTTGAACTTCTGGCCCTGGGACAGGCCGGGCGTGTTCGGGGGCACGATGAAGGAGGCGTGGCCCTTGGAGCCGAGTTCCGCGTCGACGACCGCGACGACGACGTGGACGTTGGCGATGCCGCCGTTGGTCGCCCAGGTCTTCGTGCCGTTCAGGACCCACTCGTCCTTGGCCTCGCCGTAGACGGCACGCGTGCGCATCGAGGCGACGTCGGAGCCGGCGTCGGGCTCGGACGAGCAGAAGGCGGCGACCTTGACATCGTTGGCATCGCCGTACATCTGGGGGATCCAGGTGCCGATCTGCTCCTCGGTGCCGTTGGCGAGCACGCCCACGGCGGCGAGGCCGGTGCCGACGATGGACAGGGCGATGCCCGCGTCGCCCCAGAACAGCTCCTCCATGGCCATGGGTATGCCGAGGCCGGTGGCGTCGAAGTACTGCTGGGCGTAGAAGTCGAGGGAATAGATGCCGACCTTGGCGGCTTCCTGGATGACCGGCCAGGGAGTCTCCTCACGCTCGTCCCATTCGGCGGCCGCGGGACGGATGACATCGGCGGCGAAGCCGTGCAGCCAGTCCCGGACCTCCTTCTGTTCGTCGTTGAGCTCCATGGTGAACTCGGCCATGTCCCCTCCAGCGCTGCATTAAGCTGTTACTTGCGGTAACTGGAGTGTGTTACCGGCTAGTAGGAAAAGTCAACTCCCGGGTTGGGCTCGGCATCCCGTTCGATACCCATACGACGATCAGTGTTAGTTTGCGCAGGCGTCACCGAATCACCACGGGTGGGGAGAGCACATGGACACCACACAGCGGACCGATCAGCAGAAGTCCGCCGACCGCCGCCGGCGCGAACTGCTGGAAGCCGCCGACAGAGTGGTGCTCCGCGACGGCCCCGGGGCCTCCATGAACGCCATCGCCGCCGAGGCCGGCATCACGAAGCCCATCCTGTACCGCCACTTCGGCGACAAGGGCGGCCTCTACGCCGCCCTCGCCAAGCGGCACACCGACGCACTCCTCGAAGCGCTGCGGGCGGCGCTGGACGCCCCGGCCGAACGGCGTGAGCGCGTCGAGGCGACGCTCGATACGTACTTGGCCGCCATCGAGGCGCGACCGCAGGTCTACCGGTTCCTGATGCATCCGGCGGAGGGCGGCCAGCCGGGCGACCCCGGCTTCGACGTGGGCAAGTACTCCGCGCCGGTGCTGCGCCGCATGGGCGAGGAACTGGCCGAGGTCATCGAGGAACGGGTGGACCTCGGGCCGGGCAGCCAGCAGCTGGCGCGGGTGTGGGGCCACGGCATCGTCGGCATGATGCACGCCGCCGGGGACTGGTGGCTCGGCGAACGGCCGTGCTCGCGCGCCGAGTTGGTCCGGAGCCTGGCCGACCTGCTGTGGGGCCGGCTCGCGGCGGCGGGCGACCGCCTCGGTGGCCCCGGCTTCTGACCGGGGCTCACGCGGACACCCCGTCACAGCACACGGCACCGCCCGCCGGAGACGGCCGGCGGGACCGAAGGACCGTCAGCCGCTCCAGGAGGCCCGTGTCACCTGGCGCAGCAGCCGCCGGCGGCGCCATCCGGTGAGCCGGTCCGCGTACACCCCGCCCTCGAGGTGGTCGCACTCGTGCTGGAGGCACCGCGCGAACCAGCCGGTGCCGTGCACGGTGACCGGCTCGCCGGTGACCGTGCGGCCCTCGACGACCGCGTGGTCGTACCGCTCGGTGCCGGCCTCCAGACCGGGCAGCGAGAGGCAGCCCTCCGGTCCGCGCAGGACCACGCCGTCCGCCTCGACGAGACGTGGATTCACCACATGACCGACATGACGGACATCGTCGTCGTCCGGGCAGTCGTACACGAAGACCCTCAGGCCGACGCCGATCTGGTTCGCGGCGAGACCGACGCCCTCGGCGGCGTACATCGTCGCGAACATGTCCTCGACGAGCTCCGCGAGTTCGGGGCCGAATTCGGTGACGTCCTCGCAGGCTGTACGCAGGAGGGGGTCACCCAGCAGGATGAGGGGCCGGACGCGCCCGTGCGTGCCGGGGATGGATCCTTGTCGCATGGCGGCAAGGGTACGGTCCTGGTAGGCGCGCGCAGGTCGCGCCGGCACCGAGGTGGTGCCGCGATTCGGGCCCGTGAGCGGATCTCGATAGGCTGAGCCCCACATGTGCCGGGGGCAGGGGCGCGGCGCGTACGCAAGGAGGATCGAGAAACGATGTCAGGCAACTCGGACCCGCTGTCGCCGCGGGCCAAGCTGGCCGTGACGGCGGGCAAGGCGGCGGCAGCCGTCTCGCGAGCCGCCGGACGCGGCAGCGGATCGGTGATCGGCGGCCGGGTGGCGCTCAAGCTCGACCCCGACCTGCTGGCGAGGCTCGCCACGCACCTGGACGTGATCCTGGTGTCGGCGACCAACGGCAAGACCACGACGACCCGGCTGATCGCGGAGGCACTGCGCGCCGCGGGCCCGGTCGTGTCCAACGCGCTCGGCGCCAACATGCCCGCGGGCATCACCTCGGCGCTGGCCGGCGGCTCGGACGCCAAGTTCGCGGTCATCGAGGTCGACGAGAAGTACCTCGCCGGTGTCGCCCGTGACACCGACCCGAAGTGCATCGCGCTGCTGAACCTCTCGCGCGACCAGCTCGACCGCGCCGCCGAGACCCGGATGATGGCCGAGCACTGGCGCGAGGGGCTGGCCGGTTCCAAGGCCGTCGTGGTCGCCAACGCGGACGACCCGCTGGTCGTCTGGGCCGCGTCCTCCTCGCCGAACGTCATGTGGGTGGCGGCCGGCCAGATGTGGAAGGAAGACGCCTGGTCCTGCCCGTCGTGCGGCGGCGTGATGCAGCGTCCCGGCGACGACTGGTTCTGCGGCGAGTGCGGCTTCCGCCGTCCGACGCCGACCTGGGCGCTGTCCGGGGACCACGTCCTCGACCCGCACGGTTCCGCGTGGCCGATCCACCTCCAGCTCCCGGGCCGGGCCAACAAGGCGAACGCCGCCTCCTCGGCCGCCGTGGCCGCCGTCTTCGGGGTGCCGCCGCAGGTCGCCCTGGAGCGCATGTACCAGGTGCAGGCGGTGGCCGGACGCTACGACGTGGTCCAGTTCATGGAGCGCGACCTGCGTCTGCTGCTCGCCAAGAACCCCGCGGGCTGGCTGGAGACCTTCTCCCTGATCGACCCGCCGCCGACCCCGGTCATCCTGTCGGTGAACGCGCGCGGCGCCGACGGCACCGACACCTCCTGGCTGTGGGACGTCGACTACACCCGCCTGACCGGACACCCGATCTTCGTCCTCGGCGACCGCAAGCTCGACCTCGCCGTCCGCCTCGAAGTCGCCAACCAGCAGTTCCAGGTCTGCGACACCCTCGACCAGGCCGTGCAGATGGCACCGCCCGGACGCATCGAGGTCATCGCGAACTACACCGCGTTCCAGGACTTGAGGCGTCGTGTCGGCAACTGAGCCACGGAGGACGAAGAGAATGACTGACAACAGCCTGCGCCTGGTGTGGATCTACCCGGACCTGCTGAGCACCTACGGCGACCAGGGCAACGCCCTCGTCGTGGAGCGCCGGGCACGCCAGCGCGGCCTCGACGTGGCCCGTGTCGACGTGCGCAGCGACCAGCCGGTGCCGACCTCCGGGGACATCTACCTCATCGGGGGCGGCGAGGACCGGCCGCAGCGGCTCGCCGCGGAGCGGCTGCGCCGCGACGGCGGTCTGGAGCGCGCGGTCGGCAACGGCGCGATCGTGTTCTCCGTCTGCGCCGGCTACCAGATCCTCGGGCACGAGTTCATCAACGACCTCGGCCAGCGCGAGCCGGGCCTCGGCCTGCTCGACGTGGTCTCGGTGCGCGGTGAGGGCGAGCGGTGCGTCGGCGACGTCCTCGCGGACATCGACCCGCGGCTCGGTCTGCCCCAGCTGACCGGCTTCGAGAACCACCAGGGCGTCACCCACCTCGGACCCACCGCCCGCCCGTTCGCGAACGTGCGGCTCGGCAAGGGCAACGGCACGGGTGACGGCACCGAGGGCGCGTACAACGACACCGTGTTCGGCACGTACATGCACGGGCCCGTCCTCGCCCGCAACCCGCAGATCGCGGACCTGCTGCTGAAGCTGGCCCTCGACGTCAACGCGCTGCCGCCGACCGACGACCGCTGGTACGAGGCACTGCGCGCCGAGCGCATCGCGTCCGCCCAGCAGCCCGCGTAGGGCCGACCCGCTCCGGCGGGCAGGAGGAACCGTTTCTCGAGGAGGAACGGTTCCTCTTCGCGTTTCCGGGAGAGGAACCGTTTCGGCGTCGCGAAACGACCCCTCCGACCCCTCCCCGGGGCCCGTCTGAAACGGCATCCGCACAGGTGAGCGGGGGTGTCCAGCAGGCGGACGCACGGTACGGCGCGAGCACCTCCCGCCGGTAGGCTGGCGGGGATCCTCACCGGACAACGTGGTCCGGTCCCCGGACCACGTTGAGAAGGTATTTCGGGCTATGCGCATTGGTGTCCTCACGTCCGGCGGCGACTGCCCCGGCCTGAACGCCGTCATCCGATCGGTCGTACACCGCGCCGTCGTCGACCACGGCGACGAGGTCATCGGCTTCCGGGACGGCTGGAAGGGTCTTCTGGAGTGCGACTACCTCAAGCTCGACCTCGACGCGGTGAGCGGCATCCTCGCTCGCGGCGGCACCATGCTCGGCTCCTCCCGGGTCCAGCCCGCGCATCTGCGTGACGGCGTGGAGCGGGCCAAGGGCCACGTCGCCGACCTCGGGCTCGACGCGATCATCCCGATCGGCGGCGAGGGCACGCTGAAGGCGGCCCGCCTCCTGTCGGACGGCGGCCTGCCGATCGTCGGCGTGCCGAAGACCATCGACAACGACATCGCGGTCACGGACGTCACCTTCGGCTTCGACACGGCCGTCGGTGTCGCGACCGAGGCCCTCGACCGGCTGAAGACCACCGCCGAGTCCCACCAGCGCGTCCTGATCGTGGAGGTCATGGGCCGCCACACCGGCTGGATCGCGCTGCACTCCGGCATGGCCGCGGGCGCCCACGCCATCGTCGTACCGGAGCGGCCCTTCGACATCGAGGAGCTGGCCGCCCGGGTCGGCGAGCGGTTCGCGGCGGGCAAGCGGTTCGCCATCGTCGTCGCCGCCGAGGGCGCCAAGCCCCGCGAGGGTTCGATGCGCTACGACGAGGGCGGCAAGGACATCTACGGCCACGAGCGCTTCGCGGGCATCGCCCGGCAGCTCTCCATCGAGCTGGAGGAGCGGCTCGGCAAGGAGGCCCGGCCGGTCATCCTCGGGCACGTGCAGCGCGGCGGCACCCCGACGGCGTACGACCGCGTGCTCGCGACCCGCTTCGGATGGCACGCCGTGGAGGCCGTGCACCGGGGCGAGTTCGGGATGATGACCGCGCTGCGCGGCACCGACATCGTGATGGTGTCGCTCGCGGAGGCGGTCGAGACCCTCAAGACGGTTCCGGACGAGCGCTACGCCGAGGCGGAGTGCGTGCTCTGAGCCGTACGCCGTCGGAACCGCCCCCGGCCGCAGTCGCGGCCGGGGGCGGTTCTACTCTGGTGCGGACAGACAGCGCACAACCTCCCCCAGTGCCGTAAAAGGTCCGGGGAGGTACCCCCAGAAACAGGAGCCGGCGGATGGATCACAGCGGGCACGGCATGACCATGGATCTGCCGCCGTTCACGCTGGGGCGGGGGCTCGAGTGGTCCGCGGACCCGTTCTTCCTCGTCGCGTGCCTGCTCGGGCTCGGGCTCTACGGCTGGGGAGCCGTGCGGCTGGCCCGGCGCGGCGACGCGTGGTCGTGGGGCCGTACGGCCTCCTTCGTGGTCGGCGTGCTGACGGTGATGCTCGTCATGTGCACCCGGCTGAACGACTACGGCATGGTCATGTTCAGCGTGCACATGGTCCAGCACATGGTGATCAGCATGCTCTCTCCGATCCTGATCCTGCTCGGGGCACCGATCACGCTGGCGCTGCGGGCACTGCCGGTGGCCGCGAAGCGCGGCGCCAAGGGGCCGCGCGAACTGCTGCTGATGTTCCTGCACAGCCGGTACATGCGGGTCGTGACGCACCCGGCGTTCACCATCCCGATGTTCATCGCGAGCCTGTACGGGCTGTATTTCTCCCCGCTCTTCGACTTCCTGATGGGCTCCACCACGGGCCACGTCGTGATGATGTGCCACTTCCTCCTCGTCGGCCTGTTCTTCTTCTGGCCGATCATGGGCGTGGACCCGGGCCCGCACCGCCCCGGTTATCTGATGCGGATGCTGGAACTGTTCGCGGGAATGCCGTTCCACGCGTTCTTCGGCATCTCGCTGATGATGGCCTCGGGCCCGATGGTCGAGTCGTACAAGAACCCGCCCGCCTCCCTCGGCATCGACGCGCTCGCCGACCAGACCGCCGCCGGCGGGATCGCCTGGGCGTTCAGCGAGATCCCCTCCGTCCTCGTCCTGCTCGCGCTGCTCTTCCAGTGGTACAACTCCGAGCAGCGTCAGGCCAAGCGCCTGGACCGCGCCGCGGACCGGGACGGTGACAAGGAACTCGAGGCGTACAACGCCTATCTGGCCTCATTGAACGCACGCGGTCGCTGAATTCACCGTGTCAATTCCCCTTGCCTGAAAGGCATTTCCATTCAGTAGCATGGAGGCGAAGCTCCGCGTCCGCTCTCCGGCTCGCGGAGTCCAGGGGGAAACCGCGAGGGGGAGCGGCCATGACATTTCGCGCATCCATGCGAAGGGCCGGATTATCGGCGGTACGACAAACCGCTTTACTTCTGATTCCCGTACTCCTCATCGGCGGGTGCGGAAAATCCGATCAATTGTTCGCCGTACGGGCCGTGGCCGCGGGGGTTTCACAGGCCGATCCCTTCTTCAAGGAGGACGGCACACTCGGAAAGGACGTCACCGGCGCACGACCGGCCCGGCCGGTCGGCGGGGTGCAGGCCAGCAACAGCCCGGGGCTGTACGGGGGCACGGCCGGAGGTGATGCCCCCGGCCGACCCGGTGGTGGCGACGACGGCGGCGACGGCGCCGGTGGACAGGGCGGAAGCAGCGGCACGGGCGGCCGGGGCGGGAACAGCGGCGGCCAGGGCGGGAGTGACGGCACTCCGGGACCGGTCCGGTCCGGCGGACCCGCCCCCGACTTCGGCGGCTCGGCCCGGCCCGGCACCTGCGCCGTCGCGAGGCTCAAGGAATTCCTCACCGCCCCCGAGAACTCCGCCAGGGCGCGGGAATGGGCGCGCGTCCTGGATATCCGGCCGGACGAGATTCCCGGATATGTCGACCGGCTCACACCGGTTGTCCTGCGTCACGACACCCTCGTGACGAATCACGCCTACAAGCACGGCAGGGCCGTCCCCTTCGACTCCTTGCTCCAGGCCGGAATCGCCGTTCTGGTCGACCGTCGGGGGCTGCCCGCGGTGAAGTGCTCCTGCGGCAATCCACTGCGCCCCTCCAAGGCGGACATCAACAAGGCCTCGGTGGGTTTCAAGGGCGGAAACAGGAAATGGTCCGGCTTCCGGCAGGACCGGATCGTCGTCGTCGAGCCGCCGCCCGGGAAGCGGCCCCTCCACCGGCTCCGCCTGGTGGACGTCGACGATCCCGGCCGCGGGATCTCGCGCCCGCTGGGCACGGAGGGCGAGAAGGACACACCGTTCGACCCTCGGGTCGGGACGACCGTGCCGCCGGTCGCGGGCCTGACGTTCGCCGAGGCGAGCGAGCGGCTGGCGCGGGCCGGGCTCGCCCTCTCCTTCGACGGCGCCTCCCTGCCCCCGGACGACTCCCCGGTCACCTCGTCCCGGCCCGCCGCGGGCAGTGCCCTGGAATGGGGCAGCCAGGTGACGCTGTCCGTGTCCGGCGCGAGTGACGACGCGGACCCGGGTACCCCCACGGACACCGGCGGCCTGACGCCGGTGCCGGACGCGTCCGGCACCGGCCCGGACGGCACGGACACCGGTACGGGGGCCTCGACCGGTGATCCCACCGGGGGCGGGAGCGACACGGACGGGACGACCGGCACGGGTGACTCCGGCTCGGAGACCGCCGGAAGCACGACCGGAACGGACGGAGGCAGGACCGGGAGCACGGACGGGACCACGGACGGGACCACGACCGGTGCCACCGCCGGTGGCACGGCCACGGACGGGACCACGACGGGCGCCACGGACGGCACCACCACGAGCGGTACCGACACGGGCGGCACCACCTCGGGTGCCGCCACCTCGAGTCGGACCGCCACGGACGGAACCGGTACCGGCGCCACGGCCGGCGAGACCGTCCCGGGCTCCGGCGGCACCGCCACCGGTCCGACCGGTCCGACCGGCACGGCCGGCGCCACGGGCGCCGGCGAGTCGCCGGGGCCGTCCGCCTCCGCGGGGGGTGTGGCCTGATGACGCCGGGGTCGCCCCGGTCGGGCGTGGGACGGATCATCGCCGGCCGGTACCTGCTCGTGGACCGGGTCGGGTCGGGCGGGATGGGGCACGTGTGGCTCGCGCACGACCAGCGACTCGACTGCGAGGTCGCGCTCAAGGAGATCAGGTTCCCCGACGTCCCCGGGAGCGGCGCGGACCACGAGTCGCGGACCGCGCGGGCCCGCGCCGAGGCCCGGCACGCGGCGGTGCTGCGGAGCCATCCGCACGTCGTGACGGTCCACGACGTCCTGGAGCACGAGGGCCTGCCGTGGATCGTGATGGAGTACGTGGCCGGTGCGGTGGACCTGCGCGACCGGGTCGCCCGGAGCGGCCCCCTCGCCCCCGACGCCTGCGCCCGCATCGGCATCGCGGTGCTCGACGCCCTGACCGCCGGACACGAGCACGGCATCATGCACCGGGACGTGAAGCCCGCCAACATCCTGCTCGCCCCGGACCGCACCGGGAACCCGGAAGCCCGCATCCTGCTCACCGACTACGGGATCTCGGTCCAGCCCGGTTCCCCGGAGACCCGCTGGACCCAGACGTCCGTGCTGGTGGGCACGGCCGGCTATCTGGCCCCGGAGCGGGCGACGGGGGGTCCGCCGACGGCGGCGGCCGACCTGTTCTCGCTGGGCTGCACTCTGTACTTCGGGGTGGAGGGACACGGGCCGTTCGACCGGGACACCGATCTCGCCGCCCTCACCGCCGTGGTCCTGGAGGAGGCCCCGCCGCCGCTTCGGGCGGGCGCCCTGCGGCCGGTCGTCGAGGCGCTGCTGGCCAAGGATCCCGCCCTCCGGCTGTCCGCCGAGGAGACCGCGTCGGCGCTGGCCGGGATCCTCACGCCGCAGCCCCATCCCCCGACGCGCCTCGACCCGGGCTCGCGGTCGCCGTGGTCGGGCCTCGTCACCTTCGACGGACCTCCGGGGATGTCCGACCCGGTGTCCGGCCCGGCGGAGGACAGGGGCCGGGCCCTGCCGAGTGCGTATCCGTCGGCGGAAGGCGCGGACGCGTACGGTCCGGCCGGGGAGCAGGGACCGGCCGGACCGGCAGGCCACTCCCCCGCCGCGGGCCCGTACCCGCGGGCGGACGGGCGGTACGGGTACGCGCCCACGGCCGAGGGGCACGCGTACCCGGCACCGGCCGGCGGCCACGGGTACCCCGCGCAGGCCGAGGAGCACGGATATCCGCCGACGGCCGAGGGGTACGGCCCGTACGCGCCCTCGGGGCAGGGCGGGGACGCCGGCACACCCCCGCCGTGGGAGGGGTTCCCCCCTCCGGCGCCCGACGCGCAGCACGCCCCGCGGACGACGTTCGGGCAGGGCTACGGGCCGCCCTGGTACGGAGCTCCGCCCGCCCCGGTCCCCGGCCCTCCGGGGCGGCGCCGGCGGAAGCCGCCGTACGCCCTGCGGGCCGTGGCCGCGCTCCTGCTCGCGTTCGCGCTGGCGGCCGGTGCGGTCTGGTTCGCACAGGCGCACCGGGCGGCCCGGCTGCCGTACGGCGACACGGTCGGACTCGTCGAACCGCTGCACCGGGGCGACTGCGTCCTCGGTGAGCCGCCCCTGTGGAAGACCACCGGCGTGCCACGGCTGACGCTGGACCCGACCTGTCGCGGCAAGAGCCCCGATGCCCAGGTGATGGCGGTGTACAAGGCGCCCTCGTTCGCGGCGGCCCGCCGTGACGGCGCGCGCCGGTGCGAGGAACGGACCAGGGACACCGCCCGCAAGCTCGCGTGGAACGTCAAGAGCATGGCCGTCGTGCCCACCCGGGAGGGCTTCGGCACCACCGGCGGTACCGTCGCCTGTCTGCTCGCGGGTGTGCACGGCCCGGTGTTCGGTCCGCTCGGGGACCGGCGCTGGTACGGAATGACCTTCACGGACGCGACCCAGATGCAGCGGGGCGACTGCCTGGGCAACGTGGGCGGCGAGGCCCGTGTCGGTACGCACTTCGAACTGGTCCCCTGCGGCGAGGAGAACGTGCGGAAGGTCGTCGACATCACCCACCTCGACACCTACAGGCCCGGGACGGACCCCCTGGAGCAGGCGAACGACCAGTGCGCGCTCGACGCCCCACCGCGGCGCTACGGCTACGACCCCTCGTCGCACTGGAGTCATGGGGTGCGCAGTGTGGGGGTGTGGGCCCGGCCGTACTACCTGGTGGTCTGCTTCGTCGACGAGGGGCAGCGCCCGTCGCGGGGGACCCGGTAGTGCGCACGGCCCTGGCGATGCGCCTCCCTCCGGGTGAAAATGGCCCCAGAGGCCACGGCCCGCGTCGCGGACCCGCCTGGAGGAGGGTGCTGCGATGCCCGGTTCGACGAAGACGATGGGGGTGCTCACCGTGGGCGGGCTCGTCGTGGTGACGGCCTACACGGTGGCACTGGGCAGCAACGGCTGGCTGTGGTTCGGCTGGGTCGTGCTCGGCCTGATCACGGTCGGGATGGTGGCCTCCCGCAGCACCTGACGCCGGCCTCTGCGGCGGCCGGGGACTTCACTGCCGGGGGCGCCGGGCCGCGGAGTGCACGCCTGGCTGGTATTTGGGGAGCCGTGCGGTGATCCTCATGCCCGCTCCCACCGCGGTCTCGATGACCAGGCCGTGATCGTCGCCGTACACCTGGCGCAGCCGTTCGTCGACGTTGGAGAGCCCGATCCCCCCGGAGGGGCCGACCTCTCCGGACAGGATGCGGCGCAGCCGTTCCGGGTCCATGCCGATGCCGTTGTCCTCGATGACCACGAGCGCCTCGGCACCGGCGTCCTGGGCCGTGATGCTGATGTGGCTCTTGTCGGTCTTGCCCTCGAGTCCGTGTTTGACGGCGTTCTCCACGAGGGGCTGGAGGCAGAGGAAGGGCAGCGCGACCGGCAGCACCTCGGGGGCGATCTGCAGGGTGACGGACAGCCGCTCGCCGAACCGGGCCCGAACCAGCGCCAAGTAGTGGTCGATGGCGTGCAGTTCGTCGGCGAGGGTGGTGAAGTCGCCGTGCCTTCGGAACGAGTAGCGGGTGAAGTCGGCGAACTCCAGCAGCAGTTCGCGGGCCCGCTCGGGATCGGTGCGGACGAACGAGGCGATCACGGCGAGCGAGTTGAAGATGAAGTGCGGGGATATCTGGGCTCGAAGTGCCTTGATCTCGGCCTCGATCAGCCGGGTCCGGGACTGGTCGAGGTCGGCCAGTTCCAACTGGACGGAGACCCAGCGCGCGACCTCGCCCGCGGCCCGCACGAGGACCGCGGACTCGCGGGGTGCGCAGGCGACGAGCGCTCCGTGCACCCGTTCGTCGACGGTGAGCGGTGCGACGACGGCCCAGCGCAGCGGACAGTCGGGCTCGTCGCAGGTGAGCCGGAAGGCCTCGCCGCGGCCGGTCTCCAGCGGGCCGCCGAGACGTTCCATGACCTCGGCGCGGTGGTGGGCGCCGACGCCGTCCCAGGCGAGGACCGTCTCCTGGTCGGTGAGGCACAGGGCGTCCGTGCCGAGCAGGGTGCGCAGCCGCCGCGCGGACCGGCCGGCCGTCTCCCCGGTGAGTCCGGCGCGGAGCGGGGGCGCGGCGAGCGAGGCGGTGTGCAGGGTCTGGAAGGTGGCGTGCTCGACCGGGGTGCCGAGTCCTCCCAGGTTCTCGGGCCGCGCGGTGCGCCTGCCGAGCCAGAACCCGGCCGCCAGCAACGGGAGTACGGCCACGCACAGCCCGGCGATGAACCCGCTCACCCGTTCACCGTCCCGGACGCCGCATCCGTACCCGTGGTTCCGCCCGCCGCGGCGCGGACCTGACCGTCCGTGAGTTCCTCCGGGAGGTGGAAGCGGGCGAGGATCGCCGCCGTCCCGGCCGGCACCCGGGCAGGGGTGGCCAGCGACACCAGCACCATGGTCACGAAGCCTAGCGGCACCGACCAGAGCGCCGGCCAGGCGAGCAGCGCGCGCAAGGGGCCCGCCGTTCCCGGATAGCCGGCCATGGTCGCGCCGACGGCGACGAGTGCCGCGCCCCCGCCGCCGAGCATCCCGGCCGCCGCCCCGGGCGGGGTGAGCCGGCGCCACCAGATGCCGAGGACCAGCAGCGGACAGAAGGAGGAGGCGGACACGGCGAACGCGAGACCCACGGCGTCGGCGACGGGCAGCCCGCCGACCAGCACGCTCGCGGCGAGCGGTACGGCCATGGCCAGGACGGTGCCGAGCCGGAAGTGCCGTACGCCGCGGGAGGGAAGCACGTCCTGGGTGAGCACGCCCGCGACCGCCATGGTCAGTCCGGAGGCCGTCGAGAGGAACGCGGCGAAGGCGCCGCCGGCGACGAGTGCCCCGAGCAGGTCCCCGCCCACTCCGCCGATCATCCGGTCGGGCAGCAGGAGGACGGCGGCGTCCGCGTCGCCGGTGAGGCTGAGTTCGGGGGCGTACAGCCGGCCCAGGGCGCCGTAGAGGGGCGGCAGGAGGTAGAAGGCGCCGATCAGGCCGAGGACGGCGACGGTGGTGCGGCGGGCGGCGACACCGTGCGGGCTGGTGTAGAAGCGGACGACGACGTGAGGGAGGCCCATCGTGCCGAGGAAGGTGGCGAGGATCAGTCCGTAGGTGGCGTAGAGCGGGCGTTCCTCGTGGCCGGTGGCCGCCGAGGCCGACAGGGCGTCGGCGCCGTCCCGTCCGGCCGCCGGGACCGGGGCTCCCCGGTCGAAGGTCAGCCGGGTGCCGCCGCCGATGCGGTGGGTGCCCCGTGGCAGCCGGACGCGCGCGTCCTCGTACCGCCGGCCGTCGACCGTGCCGGTCGCGGTGACGGTGAGCGGCCGGGACAGCACCAGGTCGAGCGTGGAGTCGACCTGGACCAGGCGCTGTTCGCGGAAGGCCGGCGGTTCGTCGAAGGCGTCGCGGGGGGCACCGTGGGACTGCCAGGCGAGGACCAGGAAGAGCGCGGGGACGAGCAGGGCGGTGAGCTTGAGCCAGTACTGGAAGGCCTGGACGAAGGTGATGCTGCGCATGCCGCCCGCGGCGACCGTGGCCACCACCACGACGGCGACCAGGACCCCGCCGAACCAGTCGGGCGCGTCGGTCAGGACCGCCAGGGTCAGCCCCGCGCCCTGCAGTTGGGGCAGCAGGTAGAGCCATCCCACGCCGACGACGAAGGCTCCGGCGAGCCGTCTGACGGCCTGGGAGCCGAGCCGGGCCTCGGCGAAGTCGGGCAGGGTGTAGGCACCGGAGCGGCGCAGGGGTGCCGCGACGAAGAGGAGCAGCACGAGATAGCCGGCGGTGTAGCCGACCGGGTACCAGAGCATGTCGGGCCCCTGGACGAGCACCAGGCCGGCGATGCCGAGGAAGGAGGCGGCGGAGAGGTATTCGCCGCTGATCGCGGCCGCGTTGAGCCGGGGGCCGACGGTGCGTGAGGCGACGTAGAAGTCGGAGGTGGTGCGGGAGATGCGCAGCCCGAAGGCGCCGACCAGGACGGTCGCGACGACGACGAGGGCGACGGCGGGAACGGAGTAGTTCTCGTCCACGGTTCAGCGGTCCTCGACCAGGCGCACGAGGTCCTGCTCGTTGCGTTCGGCCCGGCGCACGTACCAGCGGGCGAGCAGCACCAACGGCGGGTAGAGACTGAAGCCGAGGATTGCCCATTCCAGGCCGGCGCCGTCCGGCATCGCGGCGAAGGCCAGCGGCAGCGGTCCGACGAGCAGGACCAGAACGGCCAACGTGACGCACGCGGACCGGAGTTGACTGCGCATCAGGGAGCGTACATAGGTGTGGCCGAGTGTGGTCTGTTCGTCGATCTCGGTCCTCGGCCGGTAGTAGCCGGAGGCATGGGGGTACCGCCCGCGCGAGCGGAGCCGGGCGTGCGGGAGGGTGTGCCTGGGCACTCCGGTGACGACCACGCGGCGTTCGGTGGGGTCCTGCGGCACGCGGTGCTCCTCAGCTCGTGGTCCGGCGCAGCAGCAGATCGCGCAGCTGGCGGGCGTGCCGTCGGCTGACCTGGAGTTCGACGGAGTCGACGAGGACGCTCACCGTGCCCGCGTCCAGGCGGAGTTCGCCGATGTGGCGCAGCGCGACCAGGTGGCGCCGGTGGATGCGGACGAAGCCGCGGGAGCGCCAGCGTTCCTCGAGGGTGGACAGCGGGATGCGCACCAGGTGGCTGCCCTGCGCGGTGTGCAGCCGGGCGTAGTCGCCGTGGGCCTCGACGTGGGTGATGTCCTCGACGGCCACGAAGCGTGTCACGCCGCCGAGTTCGACGGATATGTGGTCGGGGTCGGGCTCGTGGACGGGGATCAGGGGTGCGGTGTCCCGCAGTTGGGCGACCCGGCGGACCGCCTCGGCGAGCCGTTCGCGGCGTACGGGCTTCAGGACGTAGTCGACGGCCTTGAGGTCGAACGCCTGTACGGCGAATCCCTCGTGGGCGGTGACGAACACGACGAGCGGGGGCTGGGCGAACCCGCCGAGCAGCCGGGCCAGGTCGAGCCCGTCCAGGCCGGGCATGTGGATGTCGAGGAAGACGACGTCGATCGCCTCGGGTCCGCCGGGGCCCGACTCCAGGGCCCGGTTGATCCTGCGCAGCGCCTCGGTCGCGTCGCTCGCACCCTCGGCGCCGGCGATCCGGAGGTCGGCGTTCAGCAGATACAGCAGCTCTTCGAGGGAGGGTTGTTCGTCGTCGACGGCGAGCGCGCGCAGCATGAGAGTGGAGTGTAGGAGCGTTTCGCGCGACTGGACACGTGGCGGACACGGTCGTCATGCCCGGCGGGGCGACGGCCACCGCTGGATACAGTGCGGCAATGAACAGCAAGCCCGCGATGTTCGACGAGCTGGACCGCAAGATCATCACCGCTCTGATGGCCAATGCCCGGACGAGCTTCGCGGAGATCGGCGCGGCGATCGGGCTGTCCGCGACGGCGGTCAAGCGCCGTGTCGACCGGCTGCGCGAGACGGGCGTGATCACCGGGTTCACGGCCACGGTGAAGCCCGCGGCGCTCGGCTGGCGCACGGAGGCGTACGTGGAGGTGTACTGCGAGGGGGCGGCGCCGCCCCGGCGGCTCGCGGAGGTGGTGCGCAACCATCCGGAGATCACCGCGGCGATGACGGTGACCGGCGGCGCGGACGCGCTGCTGCACGTACGGGCCGTCGACGTGGAGCACTTCGAGGAGGTCCTGGAGCGCATCCGGGTGGAACCGTTCATCCGGAAGACGATCAGCTACATGGTGCTGTCCCATCTGCTGCCCGAGGCCCCGGAGGCCGGGGCGACCCACGCCGCCCCGGACGACGCAGGAAACGTGCGCTGACCCCGCCGATCACGCAGCAGTACTGCGTATACGCGCAGCTCTCCGCGCTTGTCGAGCCTGTCTCCCGCTTCTTACCGTGGAGACATCCCACCAGATGACACCGCAGGAAGCGGAGGAACCTCTCTGTGTCCGAAAGCCGTGTGCCGCGCCCCCGGCGCTTTCTCGTCTGCGAACCCAGACACTTCGCCGTGCAGTACGCGATCAACCCGTGGATGCGTCCCGACACCCCGGTGGACGTCGATCTCGCGGGCGCTCAATGGCAGGCGCTGATCAGCGCCTATCGCGCCCACGGCCACACCGTCGAGTCCGTCGAGCCGGTCGCCGGCCTGCCCGACATGGTCTTCGCCGCGAACTGCGCGCTCGTCCTGGAGGGCCGTGTCTTCGGCTCCTCCTTCCACGCACCCGAGCGCCGCCCCGAGTCCACCGCGTACGAGACCTGGTTCAAGACGGCAGGTTTCGACGTCTACCGTCCGGAGTCGGTGTGCGAGGGCGAGGGCGATCTCGTCCCGACGCGCCGCTACATCCTCGCCGGTACGGGTTTTCGCACCACGCCCGAGGCGCATCGCGAGGTCCAGGAGTTCTTCGGTGTCCCGGTGATCGGCCTGCGCCTGGTGGACCCGCACTTCTACCACCTGGACACCGCGCTGTTCGTCCTCGACGAGGACAACATCGCGTACTACCCGGAGGCGTTCTCGCCCGGCAGCCGCGAGGTGCTGGGCCGGCTGTTCCCGGACGCGGTGCTCGCCACCCGTGAGGACGCCCTCGCCTTCGGCCTCAACTCCGTCTCGGACGGCCGCCACGTCTTCATCGCGCCGCGTGCCGAGGCCCTCGCCGACCAGCTCGTGACCCATGGCTACGTCCCCGTCCCCGTCGACCTGTCGGAGCTCCACAAGGCCGGCGGCGGCATCAAGTGCTGCACACAGGAGATCCGTTCATGACCGCTCCCGCCCGCGCCACCGCGTCCGCCGGTGCCGACGCACGCAGCTCCGAGGAACTGATCCGGGCCGAGGGACCCGTTCTGGCGCACAACTACCACCCGCTGCCCGTGGTCGTCGCGCGCGCCGAGGGCACCTGGGTCGAGGACGTCGAGGGGCACCGCTACCTCGACATGCTGGCGGGCTACTCGGCCCTCAACTTCGGCCACCGCAACCCGGTGCTGATCGAGGCGGCGCACCGCCAGCTGGACCGGCTCACCCTGACCTCACGGGCCTTCCACAACGACCAGCTGGCCGGATTCGCCGAGTCCCTGGCCGCCCTGACGGGCCTGGACATGGTCCTGCCGATGAACACGGGCGCCGAGGCGGTGGAGAGCGCCATCAAGGTGGCCCGCAAATGGGCGTACGAGGTGAAGGGCGTCGAGCCCGGCCGGGCCACCGTCGTGGTGGCGGCCGACAACTTCCACGGCCGTACGACCACGATCGTCAGCTTCTCCACCGACGAGACGGCCCGCGCGGGCTTCGGCCCCTTCACCCCCGGCTTCCGGGTCGTCCCGTACAACGACCTGGCCGCGCTCGAGGCGGCGATCGACGAGACGACGGCCGCGGTGCTGATCGAGCCCATCCAGGGCGAGGCCGGCGTGATCATCCCGGACGACGGCTATCTCGCCGGCGTCCGCGAGCTCACCCGCCGCACCGGCTGCCTGTTCGTCGCGGACGAGATCCAGTCGGGCCTCGGCCGCACCGGCACCACCCTGGCGGTGGAGCACGAGGCGGTCGTCCCCGACCTGCTGCTGCTCGGCAAGGCGCTCGGCGGCGGCATCGTGCCGGTCTCCGCGGTCGTCGGGCGCCGGGACGTGCTGAGCGTGCTGCGTCCGGGTGAGCACGGCTCCACGTTCGGCGGCAATCCGCTGGCCGCGGCCGTCGGCTCGGCGGTCGTGGGCCTGCTGGAGACCGGCGAGTACCAGCGCCGGGCGGCCGAGCTCGGCGTGGTGCTGCGGGACGGGCTGACGGCTCTGGTGGGCCGGGGCGTCCAGGGCTTCCGGTCCCGGGGCCTGTGGGCGGGCGTCGACATCGACCCGTCCATCGGCACCGGCCGGGAGATCAGCCAGGGCCTGATGGACGAGGGGATTCTGGTCAAGGACACCCACGGCTCGACCATCCGCCTCGCGCCGCCGCTCACCATCACGGCCGAGGAACTCCTGTCGGCTCTCGGGTCTCTGGAGAAAGTTCTGACGCAAGGGGTCTGATACCGGCCAAGAGGCCACAGAGAGTGACACCGCAGCGGTTACGCCCGGCGACGGCCGCGCCTACACTGATCGCTCCCCAGGGGAAAAGAGGAGCGCCCCAGTGTTCTATCACGTGCTCAAATATGTGCTTCTGGGTCCACTGTTGAGGCTGGTCTTCCGGCCTCGGATCGAGGGCCTTGAGCACATACCGTCGTCGGGTCCCGCCATCGTGGCGGGCAACCACCTGTCCTTCGCGGACCACTTCCTGATGCCGGCCATGCTGAAGCGCCGGATCACCTTCCTCGCGAAGGCCGAGTACTTCACCGGCCCCGGCATCAAGGGGCGGCTGACGGCCGCCTTCTTCCGCAGCATCGGGCAGATCCCGGTGGACCGCTCCGGCAAGGAGGCGGGACAGGCCGCGATCCGCGAGGGGCTCGGCGTGCTGCGCAAGGACGAGCTCCTCGGCATCTATCCCGAGGGCACCCGTTCGCACGACGGGCGGCTGTACAAGGGCAAGGTCGGCGTCGCGGTGATGGCGCTGCGGGCCCAGGCCCCGGTGATTCCCTGCGCGATGATCGGCACCTTCGAGGCCCAGCCCCCGGGCCGGAAGCTCCCGCGGATCCACCCCGTGGTGATCCGCTTCGGCAAGCCCCTCGACTTCTCGCGCTATGCCGGGATGGAGGGTGAGAAGGCGATCCTGCGCGCCATCACGGACGAGATCATGTACGCGATCCTGTCGCTGTCCGAGCAGGAGTACGTCGACCGGTACGCGGCCGTCGTCAAGGCCGAGGAGGCCGCGCAGAAGGCCGAGTCGGGGCGCAAGTTCCCGCGCATGCCGATGAGTTGAGGTCGGACGTCACAGACGCCCGCGCCGTGCACGGCGAAGGGGGCGGCCGGTTTCCCGGCCGCCCCCTTCGTGCGGTCGGGACTACGGCTGCGGAGTGGCGTGCGGGGTGCACGTCACGTCGGCGGCGTCCGTCTTGCCGGTGAGCAGGTAGGAGTCCACCCGCCCGTTGATGCACGGGTTGACCAGGCCGGTCACACCGTGCGAGCCCGCGCCCTGCTCGGTGATCAGGCGGGAGCCCTTGAAGCGCTTGTGCAGTTCGACGGCGCCCGGGTACGGGGTGGCGGCGTCATTGGTGGACTGCACGATGAGGACGGCGGGCAGGCCCTTGCCGGTCTTCACCTCCACCGGGGACTGCTGCTTGACCGGCCAGGTCGCGCACGGCAGGTTCATCCATGCATTGGCCCAGGTCATGAACGGGTACTGAGCGTTGAGCCGCGTGTTGTCCCGGTCCCACTTCTTCCAGCTGGTGGGCCACTGCGCGTCGGTGCACTCGACGGCCGTGTACACGGCGTTGCCGTTCTCCGAGGAGATGTTGCCCGCCGTGTCCGACAGGTCGGGGGACGCGGCGTCGACGAGCGCCTGGGTGTCACCGGCGACGTACTTGCTGAACACCGAGGCGGTCGGCACCCACGAGGAGTCGTAGTACGGGGCGCTCTGGAAGAAGGAGATCAGCTCGGCGGGGCCGACGACGCCGCCCAGCGGGGCCTTCTTCGCGGTGGCGCGCAGCTTCAGCCACTGGTCCTGCACCTTGGCGCGGGTGTCGCCGAGGTGGAAGGTCGCGTCGTTCTTGGCGACCCAGTCCTCCCAGTCCTTCCAGCGACCCTCGAAGGCGATGTCCTGCTCCAGGTTGGCCTGGTACCAGATGTTCTCGCGCGCCGGGTTGACGACACTGTCGACGATCATGCGGCGCACGTGCCCCGGGAAGAGCGTGCCGTAGACGGCTCCGAGGTAGGTGCCGTAGGAGACGCCCAGGTAGTTGAGCTTCTTCTCCCCGAGCGCGGCCCGGATGACGTCGAGGTCGCGTGCCGTGTTGGGCGTGGTCATCTGCGCCAGCACGGCCTTGCCGGTGCGCTCGGCGCAGCCGTCGGCGTACTCCGCGGCCAGCTTGCGCTGGGCGCGCTTGTCGGCCTCGGAGTCCGGGACCGGGTCCGCCTTGGGCGCCTTGACGAACTCCTGCGGGTCGATGCAGGAGATGGGCGCCGAGTGACCGACACCGCGCGGGTCGAAGCCCACGAAGTCGTACGCCTTGGCGGTGTTCACCCACAGGGGGCTCTTGGTGGTGACACGGCGCGGGAAGCGCATGCCGGAACCGCCGGGGCCGCCCGGGTTGTAGACGAGCGCGCCCTGGCGCTCCTCCTTGGTACCGGTGTTCCCGATGCGGTCCACGGCCAGCTTCAGCTGCTTGCCGTAGGGGTGCGCGTAGTCCAGCGGCACGCTCACCCAGCCGCACTGGATCGGCTTCTCGAAGCCCCAGTCGGCCGGGCAGTCCTGCCAGTCGATCCCGGCCTTGGCGGCACGCTCGGCGGCGACGGCCGCTCCACGCTGCTCACGGCTCTGCCCGTGGCCGTGCCGCGAGTCGGCGGTGGCCGACGGTGCCGCGACGGCTCCGGCTATCAGGGTCGCCGTGACGAGCACTCCGGCCGAGCCGAACGCCGCCACCCGTTTCGTCGGTCTCTTGGACCTCAAGTGTGACCTCCCCGTACATCATTGCGATTGGTACGGGGATCCTTTCGGCTGTGAGGCCCCTGAGAACAGACGTGACCGGTGTTCTTTACCAATCCGATAGCCGGTATGCCATGTTCCGGTGAGCGGTGAATCTGACGTGAACTCACCTTTCTGAAAACATAATTGACGTCACGTGAGTTCGCGCAGTGCTTCGTCCAGCACTCGTCGCAGCACCAGCGCGTCGGGGGCGAGCGCCGTCACGAGCACGGCGGGCCCGGCGAGCGGGGTGAGCGAGGCGTGCTCGCCGAGCGGACGCGCCGCCGGCAGTTCTCTCTCGAACTCCGGTCGTACGACGATCAGTTGCCCAAGTGCCCGATACCCCGCGAGAACAGCCGGCCCGTCCCAGCCTCCGGGCGCCCCGGGACCGCAGGCCAACTCCTGCTCGAGCAGGGCCCGTCCGTCACGCCGTACGGTGAGACGACTGGTGAGCCGCCCGGGTTCCTCTCCCACGCGCCCGAGCACCTGTTCCTCCCGGAGGACGAGCCGGGCGTCTCCGCGCAGGTCGACCCGCGCGGAGACGGACAGTTCACTGCCGCCGGCGGAGATCAACTGCTCGGGCAGCCAGCACAGTTCTCCTCCGTCGGCGACGTCGAGGCGGACGTCGTAGCGGGCCTCTCCCTTGGCCTGTCCGGGCAGCGCGATGGTGGCGGCCACCGAGCCGACCCGCAGCCGCGCGCCCGGGCCGACCCGGGCCTCGACGACGAGGTGGTCGCCGCCGAGCGGTCCGCTCATCGCGCCGACGAGCATCACGCGCGCCTCGGACCCGCTGCCCCGGGTCCGGCGCAGGGCGAGCGGGCCCTGGCCCTCCAGCACCGGCAGCGAAGTCCCGCCCCGGCCGTCGTCCCGGGCCTCGATCCGCGCGGTGGCGCGGACTCCCGCCGTCGTCACGCCGTCCACGCCGCGAGTCGCTCCCGCACCCAGCCGGCGACCGCCGTGACGCCGGCCTCGGTGCGCAACGACTGGAACACCACCGGGAGTCCGGCCCGCTGCGCCTTGGCGTCGGTCGCCATCCGGCCCAGGTCCGAGCCCACATACGGTGCCAGGTCGGTCTTGTTCACGACGAGCAGGTCGGCCGTCGTGACACCGGGCCCGCCCTTGCGCGGGATGTCGTCCCCGCCCGCCACGTCGATCACGAAGATCTGCGCGTCGACCAGCCCCTTGGAGAACGTCGCGGTGAGATTGTCGCCACCGGACTCCACGAGGATCAGGTCCAGTGGCCCGATCTCGTCCTCCAGGTCCTCGACCGCTTCGAGGTTGGCGGAGATGTCGTCCCGGATCGCGGTGTGCGGGCAGGCGCCCGTCTCGACGGCGGTGATCCGCTCGGGCGGCAGGACCGCCTCCCGCAACAGGAATTCGGCGTCCTCGCGGGTGTAGATGTCGTTGGTGACGACGGCCAGGGACAGTTCGTCGCGCAGCGCACGGCAGAGCGCGGCGACGGTGGCGGTCTTCCCGGAGCCGACGGGGCCACCGAGCCCTATGCGCAGGGCGCGGCGCCGTCCGTCGGGCCGACGGGCGTCGGCACTGACCGCGGACGGCCCGTCGTGGGTGTGATCGAGGTGCACGATACGACTCCAACTTCGTTCGGAGCGGGGGGATCTGGTTCGGGTGGCGGGTTGCCGACGGCTGGTCCGGTCACCCCGGTCGTCCGGTCACCTCGGTCACCCCGGTCACCCGGGGGGGACCAGGGCGACCAAGGTGACCGGGTGACCCGGTCCGGCTCTCCGGCTCTCTGGCTGGGGACGGCAAGGTCTGCGGACTGGGTGTCCGCGGCGGCACCGAGCGGACCCGTCCGCGTTCCGGCGGTCAGAGAGTGTGCGGCCGTCAGGACGCGAAGAGCCGCACCGGCCAGGCCGCGTGCGCCTCCGCGCCGATCTCCAGCAAGGGTGCCGACGCCGCGGGCAGTGCCTCGACCCCCTCGTCGAGGGCCCGTCGCGCCGCATCCGCCGCCGCGCGGGCGACGACGTCCAGCTCCGGCGCGAGCCGGGCCAGCGCGGCCGTCGCCTCGAACGGGTCGAGGCTCAGCAGCCGCACCGTCGCCGACGCGGGCCCGCTCACGCACTCGTACACGGAGCAGTACGCGGCGTCCTCGGGCCCGAGCCCGGCGGCCCGCGCGGTCACGCCCAGCACGACCGGCTGATGCGCCCCCTTGGGGAACTCCCGTGCCAGTGCGTCGAGTTCGACGGAGGGCCAGGTCGCCCTGGCCGCCCGCACGAGCTGCCGGCCCAGGCGGCGCGCGGCGACCCGCAGGGCGAGCGAGGGCGTGCGGGCGTCGGCGGCCGCGTCCAGGGCGACCGGATCGACCCCGAGCGCGGCCGCCGCGGCCAGCGCGGCCGAGACGAGTCCGCTCGTGTGCAGCCGACCCCGGCAGAAGTCCTCCAGACTCGCCGCCCCGGTGATCCGCCCGGCCCTGACGGCGGCCTCGGCCCCGCCGGAGTGCGCGTGCCCTCCGGCGGGAAAGCGGCCGTCGGCCAGGACGAGAAGTGCGGCCCGGGACATCAGAAGAGGAAGTAACGCTGGGCCATGGGCAGTTCGGCGGCCGGAGTCGCCTCGACGAGCTCCCCGTCGATGTGCACGGCGAAGCTGTCGGGGTCGATCCGCACGTCGGGCCGGGCGTAGTTCTCCCGCATGTCGGCCTTGGTCACCGCCCGCGTCGACTCGATGGCGACGAACCGTTTGCCCAGCGAGAGCCGCTCCGGCAGTCCGTCCTCGATGGCCAGCGGGGCCACGAAGTTGAACGAGTTCGCGGCCGGGGCCCGCCCGATCGCCCCGAACATCGGCCGGGGCAGGACCGGTTGCGGGGTCGGGATGGACGCGTTGGCGTCGCCCATCTGCGCGTACGCGATCTGGCCTCCCTTGACGACCAGATGCGGCTTGACCCCGAAGAACGCGGGCTCCCACAGGACCAGGTCGGCGAGCTTGCCGGTCTCCACCGAACCGATCTCGCGGGCGAGTCCCTGCGCGAGCGCCGGGTTGATCGTGTATTTGGCGACATAGCGACGGACCCGGTGGTTGTCCGCGCGGCCGTCACCCGGCAGGGCGCCCCGGCGCCGCTTCATGACATGGGCCGTCTGCCAGGTCCGCATGACGACCTCGCCGACGCGGCCCATGGCCTGGGAGTCGGAGGAGATGATCGAGATGGCGCCGAGGTCGTGGAGTATGTCCTCGGCCCCGATGGTGGAGGGCCGGATGCGGGACTCGGCGAAGGCCAGGTCCTCGGGCACCGCCGGGTTCAGGTGGTGACAGACCATCAGCATGTCGAGGTGTTCCTCGGCGGTGTTGACGGTGTAGGGCCGGGTCGGGTTGGTCGAGCTGGGCAGGACGTACGGCTCGGACACCACGGTCATGATGTCCGGCGCGTGCCCGCCGCCCGCGCCCTCCGTGTGGTACGCGTGGATCCCGCGTCCCGCGATGGCGGCGAGGGTGTCGGCGACGAACCCGGCCTCGTTCAGGGTGTCGGTGTGGATGGCGACCTGGATGCCGGTGCGGTCCGCGACGGTGAGCGCGGCGTCGATCGCGGCGGGTGTCGAGCCCCAGTCCTCGTGGATCTTCAGGCCGAGGGCGCCGCCCCGGATCTGCGAGAGCATCGCCTCGTGCGAGACGGTGTTGCCCTTTCCGAGCAGACCGAAGTTGACCGGGTACCCCTCCATCGCCTCCAGCATCCGGGCCAGGTGCCAGGGGCCGGGGGTGACGGTGGTCGCCTTGGACCCCTCGGCGGGGCCCGTGCCGCCGCCGACGAGCGTGGTGATGCCGGACGCGAGGGCCTCGTCCGCGATCTGCGGACAGATCAGATGGACGTGGGCGTCGATGGCGCCCGCGGTCATGATCCGTCCGTTGCCCGCGATGATCTCGGTCTCGGGGCCGATCACCAGGTCGGGATGGACGCCGTCCATGGTGTCGGGGTTGCCGGCCTTGCCGATGCCGGAGATCCGGCCGTCGCGGATGCCGACGTCGGCCTTGACGATCCCCCAGTGGTCGACGATGACGACGCCGGTGACGACCGTGTCCGGGGTGCCGTCCGCGCGCGTGGCGCGTGCCTGGCCCATGGATTCCCGGATGACCTTGCCCCCGCCGAACACCGCCTCGTCACCGGCGAGTCCGGGCCCGCCGCAGCGGTCCTCCTCGATCTCGATCAGCAGGTCCGTGTCGGCGAGGCGGATGCGGTCGCCGGTGGTCGGACCGAACAGGTCGGCGTACGCGGCACGCGAGATCTCAGGCATCGAGGGGACCCCCGGTCTCACCGCGCAGTCCGGGCACCACACGGGCGCCGGCGAGCGGGACGAGTTCGACGTCGACGGGGATCCCGGGCTCGAAACGCACGGCCGTTCCGGCGGCGACGTTGAGCCGCTTGCCGCGCGCGGCGGCGCGGTCGAAGTCCAGACCGGGATTGGCCTCGGCGAAGTGGTAGTGGGAGCCGACCTGGACGGGACGGTCGGCGGCGTTGAGAACGGTCAGACGGGTGGCCTCGCGGCCCTCGTTGAACACGACGGGTTCGTCGGCGAAGAGGAACTCTCCGGGAATCACTGCTTTTTCCCCCTCCGTCAGACGATCGGGTCGTGGACGGTGACCAGCTTGGTGCCGTCCGGGAAGGTCGCCTCGACCTGGACGTCGTGGATCATCTCGGGGATGCCCGTCATGACGTCGTCCCGGGTGAGGATCTTGCGCCCGGAGGACATCAGTTCGGCGACGGTGCGGCCGTCGCGGGCGCCCTCGAGGATGTGCGACGTGATCAGGGCGACGGCCTCGGGGTGGTTCAGCCTCAGTCCGCGGGCCCGGCGCTTCTCGGCGACATCGGCCGCCACATGGATCAGCAGCCTCTCCTGCTCGTGCGGGGTCAGTTGCACGACGTCCCACCTCACATCCTCGCTCCGGACCGTGCGGGGCCCGGTGGCCGCGGCCACCGAAACCCCTGGTGGCGTGGATGGGCACGCTAGTTGGCCGGAGTTTCGAGGACGTTAACCGGCCCGTGATCCCTTCCGGGCCGGGCCGGAGGAGCCCTTCGGGTCCGCGAGAGGGCCCCGCTTGCCCGGATCCGTCCGGCCGGGCCGCGGCGGCACCCCGGAACGCGGCGAGGCTGCCGGTGACCGGACGTATACGGCCGTCCGCGCGACGCGCCGGAGTCGCCCCGGAGCAAGTGCGAGAGCCGCCTCGGAGGAAACGGGGCCCTGGAGGAAACGGGGCCCGGCGCAGACGGGCCCTAGGAGGCGCTGGGCCCCCGGTGCTCCGCCGCGATGCCGAACCGCTGGTGCTCACGGGGCGCGGACGCCACGTCACGGACGCTGGACAGAGAGCTGAGCACCTGGTCGTCGGCGCGCTCCGGGAGTTCTTCGAGGCGCTCCAGGTCGGCGGCCGAGACCAGGGCGACGAGCGGCTTCCCGTGCCGCGTCACGACGACGCGCTCACCGCCGTACACGACGCGGTTGATCAGTTCGGCGAGCTCAGCCCTGGCTTGCGTCACCGGAATCTCGTAGGCCATGACGTCCAGCTTAGACCGGGCCCCGCCCGCCGGGCGGGGCGCGAGATCGCCCCGGCCGACGGTGCGCGGCACACCTCGACACCTTCTCCGCCCGGCCGCCACCGTTTTCGCTCTCGGCAGGGCCCCCTCCCCTGACGACGTACGTCCTGTACATTTTTTACAGACATCGATGTGAGGAGGCGCGCCATGGACAGCCCGTCCGCCCGCTACGTCCTGCCCGAGTTCACCGAGCGCACGAGCACGGGAGTGCGGACCCTGGATCCGTACTCGAAGCTGCTCGGCGAGCGGATCGTGTTCCTCGGGACACCGATCGACGACACCGCGGCGAACGACGTCACGGCGCAGTTCATGTACCTCGAACACCAGGCGCCCGAGCAGGACATCTCGCTGTACATCAACTCCCCGGGCGGCTCCTTCGGCGCGATGACCGCGATCTACGACACCATGCGGTTCGTGACCTGCGACGTCGAGACGATCTGCCTCGGCCGGGCGGAGTCGACCGCGGCGCTGCTGCTGGCCGCCGGGACTCCGGGCAAGCGGCTCGCGCTGCCGGGAGCCCGTGTGCTCCTCCGCCAGCCGTCGCTCCCGGAGCCGGTCGAGGGGCAGACCGGCGATCTGGTCATCCAGGCCGAGGAGTTGGCCCGCACCCGCGAGATCCTGGAGGAGATGCTCGGGCGCCACACGGGACAGGGCCCGGAGCGGGTCGCCGCGGACATCGAGCGCGACAAGATCCTCGACGCGCCGACGGCGCTGGCCTACGGGCTGATCGACCGGATCGTCCCGAGCCGCAGGCCCGCGGGCCGGACGCCCGGCGCGAGGTGAGCGGCCGATGATCCCGGACCTTCCCCCGCTGCCCGCACTGACCCGCGCCGAGGCCGAGCTGATCGACCGCTATCTCGACGTGGTCGACCTGGTCGGCCGCATCAATCCGTCCCGCCCCGGAGACACCTATCGCGGCCTGAGGGCGGCTCAGGCGCTGGTCGGCAAGGCGGAGGCCCTGCGGGACGCTCTCGCGCTCATGCACCAGCGGGGTGAGAGCGAGGTGCACGCCCCGACACTGGCCCAGGCTCTGCGGGTGCTCGGCGGTGAGCGCCGGGCGGCCCGGGTCACCGTGCCGCCCGAACCGGGAAGTTGACGGACCCACACCGGCGGGCCGGTACGCGCGGCGGGGCGGTGACGTCCAGCCCGCGACTCAAACGGACCGGATGGTGTACCCCCCGATGGCGTATTTACGGGTCCTTTCTGCGACCCCTCCGAGTTGCGCAACACGCGGAGGGCAAAGGCCGGATGAGGACCTTCGCCGCAGGTGCGGACCTCATCGGTGTCCCCAACACGTGCCCGAACAGAGGGGTGTTCACTCGAACGGGTGATTGGTGAGTAAGCCCACAAAACGCCGGTTCCGCTCGGTTTTTTCGACTCTCATGAGTGAAGATCCCTTCCGACGACAAGCCCCCGCCACAGCGGCGGGGCGGTCCGGGCGGACGCCGAGTCCTGCCGCCGCCCGGATGCCCGGTCGACAGGAGTGGATCGGCAGGAGTGGAGGACCCAGCTAGACGGGCCGCCGGAACAGTTCCGGGCGGTCCTTGGGGTGAAGCCGCAACCGCGGCCGGGCAACTTCGCCAGCCCGAATCCGACAGGTCATCCTTCACAGGCGGCTGACGAAGGGTTGCGCATGACTGCGCTCAATCGTGTCCCGTCGCTGTGGACCAGGGCCGGTACGGCCTCGGCCCTCACCCTTGCCGCGGTGGGCGGCAGCCTGGTGGTTCCCGGCGCCGCACCCGACGCCGAGGCGGCCACTCTCGCGACGCGGGCACTCCAGGTCGCGGCGTCGAAGCACGGCTCCCCCTACCAGTGGGGCGCCACCGGACCGCACCGCTTCGACTGTTCAGGGCTCACGCTCTACTCGTACAAGAAGGCGGGCAAGACGCTGCCCCGTACCGCCGCGGCGCAGTACAACAAGACGCACCATGTCTCGGCCTCGCACCGCAAGGCCGGTGACCTGGTGTTCTTCCACTCGGGCCGGAACGTGTACCACGTCGGCATCTACGCCGGTAAGGGAAAGATCTGGCACTCCCCGAAGACCGGGGAAGTGGTGAAGCTCGAGAGGATCTGGACGAGGAGCGTCTGGTACGGCAGGGTCGGCTGACCCGCGCCCGGGGCGGCGGACCTCGCCGCCCCCGGTGCGGGCCCTTCCCGGGCCGCTGCGGCGCCCTCCCGGCACCCGGGGGACTCCTTCGGACGGCCTCTCGGCTCCCGAGGGGCTCCGGGCTCCCGAAGCGCTCCGCACGCCCCCTCAGCTCGTGAGGGGTTCCAGCACCAGGACGAGGCCCAAAGCGGTGAGGGCGCCGCCGGTGAGTCCCGCGACGGCACGTGCGGCACGCGGCCCGCGCAGCCACCGCCCGAGCCGGTCCACCAGGAGCGCGACCGCCGGGAACCACACCAGGGCCAGGACGACCACGATCAGCGCGAGCAGCAGGGTCCGCGGCATCGCGGCACTGCCCGCGGGCACGAACTGCGGCAGCAGGCTCAGGAACGTGATGGGCGCCTTCGGGTTGAGCGCGTTGGTGACGAAGCCCTGACGCAGCGGACGTGCGCTCCGGGCCGTGCCGGTCCCGTCGGCCGCCACCTCGCTCGGACGGCCCGGCGATCCGAGCGTGCGCAGGCCCAGGTACAGCACATAGGCCCCGCCGAGCAGTTGGAGCGTCCGGAAGAGCGCCGGCACGGCGGTCAGGACGGCGGCGACCCCGGCGACGGCGAGCGCGGTGTGGAGCAGCAGTCCGCCCGCGATGCCGAGGGCACACGCGACTCCGGCCCGGCGGGAGACGAGGGCGTTGCGTACGACGACGGTGAAGTCCGCGCCCGGCATGGCGACCATGCCCGCGGCGACGCCCGTGAAGGCGATCAGCTGTGCGTCCATGCCCCCAGACTGCCGGGCACGGGCCTTCAGCAGGTATGTCGAATATCCTGGCCCGGTCTTAAGCGATCGTTTAGACCCGGAAGGGTGCCGCCGGGCCGGGGAGGGATGCGGTGTACGACCCGACGCGACTCGCGGCGCTGGTGGCGATCTCCGAGGCGGGGTCCATCACCCGGGCCGCCGAACGCCTCGGATACAGCCCGCCGGCGCTGTCCCAGCAGGTGGCGAAGCTGGAGCGGGAGGCGGGGACGGCGCTGCTGGTCCGCTCCCATCGCGGGACCCGGCTCACCGGTGCGGGTGAACTGCTGGTCGTACGGGCCCGCCGGGTCCTCGACGAGATGGAGCTGGCCCGGCACGAACTGGCCCGTCTGACGGGACTGTCGGGCGGCACCCTGCGGCTCGGCACCTTCCAGACGGCGGGCATCCATCTGCTGCCGCCCGTGCTGAGCGCCTTCCGCCGGGCCCACCCGGACGTGGCCCTCGCGGTCGCCGACTACGAACCGCCGCACGGGATCGCGGCGGTCGCGGCCGGCGAGGTGGACCTGGCGCTCACGCACACCTACCAGCCCGCCCCGCCGGTTCCGCTCCCGTCGTCCGTGGGCGTCGAGCCGGTCCTCGTCGAGGAACTGGTGCTGGTGACCGCTCCCGGTCACCTTCTCGCGGGCGGTTCGGCGCGGCTGCCGCTCGCCGGGCTCGCCGGGCAGCCACTGATCAGCATGGCCCCGGACCACCCTCCCCGGCAGGGGGTGGAGGCCGCGCTCGCCAGGGCGGGGGCCACACCCTCGGTGCTCGTCGAGACCCCGGGTTACGCCCTGGTGTGCGCGCTGGTCAGCGCCGGGCTCGGGGTCGCGGTCGTGCCGGAGATGGTGGCGGCGACGGCGGCGACGCCGGTGGGCACGAGACTGCTGGAGCCGGGAGATCTGCGCCGTACGATCTCGGTCGTCCACCGGACGGACGGAGCGGCACCGGCGGCCGACGCGTTCCGCGCCCTGCTGCGCGGTGCCTTCGGGCGGGCCGGACGGCACCGGGCGGGAGACGGCAGGCCGGAGGCCGCGGGACGCCGGGACGACGTGTCTCAGGGTTCCTGAGGCCACCCGGCGGGCACCGGACGCACCGGGACCGTCCACGGGAGTTCGATGGAGACCGTCTTGCCGCCCTCCCGGGTCGGCAGGACGGAAAGCCTGCCGCCGCATTCGGCGGTCAGCCAGCGGATGATCACCATCCCGCGGCCGTTGTCCTGCTGGACGGCCGCGGGCAGCCGCTTCGGGAACCGTGGATGGCTGTCGGTGACGCCGATGCGCAGCAGTTCCTCCCGTTCGAGGCGCACTCCGACCGTGAAGGTGGGCGACTGCCCGAACGTGTGCTGGACGGCGTTGGTGGCCAGTTCGGACACGATCAGGCGGACGGTGTCGGCGACTTCGCCGTCGCGCGGCAGGCCCCATTCGGCCAGCACTTCGGCGACGAATTTACGGGCCACGGAAACCGAGGCCGGTTCGCTCGGCAGGGTGACGGATGCTTCCTGATGGTCTGCCATGGCGACGTTCGTCCCTTTCCCACGGGACCGGAGCCCGACACCGAGCGGATGGTTCGAGTACGGTCCCGGACTGGTGCTTGCGCCAGACTGCCATTACCGGGCCGGTCGTGGGTGCGATCCACCGAGTAATGCATATATCTGTCGCTCGATGCGGTGAACTCTGCGTCGGCAGAGCGTATTCGGGCGACTTGGAGGGAGTAAGGAGAACGGACATGCAGCACGGTCCCGCGGTGCGCCGGCGCAAACTCGGCGCCGAACTGCGCGCACTGCGCGCGGGCACGGGCCTCACGAGCGGTGAGGCGGCCCGTCTGCTCGGCTGGCACCAGTCGAAGGTGAGCCGGATCGAAACCGGCACCAGCGGAGTGAAACCGGCCGATGTGGAACGCCTGTTGCACGCGTACGGCGTCGAGGATCCCGAACTGCTGGAACTCCTGGTCGTGCTGGCGGGATCCGAGGGCAACGGCCGCCACCACTGGTGGCACGCGTACCGCGGCGTACTCCCGCAGGCCTACCGCGACTTCATCAGCCTGGAGTCGGGTGCCAGCGGTATGCGCACCCTGGAGACCTCTGTCGTACCCGGACTGCTGCAGACACCGGAGTACGCCCGTGCGGTGACACGGGCCGCCGTGGACGGACTGGAGGAGAGCAAGCTCGACGCCCTGGTCGAGGTGCGTCTGGCCCGGCAGGACGTCCTGCGCGCGAACCCGCCGCTGAAGCTGTCCGCCGTCCTGGACGAGGCGGTGTTACGGCGGGAGGTCGGCGGCCCCGACGTCATGGCACGCCAGCTGCGCCGACTGCGGGAGGCCGCCGTCCTGCCCCAAGTACGGCTCCAGGTACTGCCGTTCGCCGCCGGGGCACACGTCGGCGTGACCGGTCCTTTCGTTATTTTCTCATTTCCGAACACAACCGATCTGGATGTGGTTGTTCTCGACCACTTGACGAGTAGCCTCTATCTCGAACGGAAAGAAGACCTCCAGGCCTACGCCGAGGCCTTCAACGCCCTTCAGTTCCACGCCCTTTCACCCGAGGACTCGTTGGACTACATCGCCGCGATAGGTGACAACACGTAAGGAGGCACGTCATGTCTGCAATGCCTCGGTACGTACCCTCCAGCACTTCACTGCACCCTGTGCGATGGCTGCGCAGCAGCCGCAGCACCGGGATGAACAACTGCGTCGAGACAGCACGCCCGAGCACCGGACCCTGGTCCGGAATGGTCGCGGTGCGCGATTCCAAGAACACGGCGGGACCCGCCCTGCTGTTCCCCCCGGACGTCTGGGAGGGGTTCATCACCGGGCTGGACCGGCCCCGCACGGCTCACCGCTCCGTCTGATCACCGGCCGGCCGCTCCGGCGGATCACCGGCCGATCGACCCACCGGTTCACCGCTCGATCGCTCCACCGGTTCACCGCTCGATCGCTCCACCGGTTCACCGCTCGATCGCTCCACCGGTTCACCGCTCGATCGCTCCACCGGTTCACCGGTTCACCGGTTCACCGGTTCACCGGTTCCGGCTGATCACGTCCACCGCATGCTCGATCTGCTCCTCGGTGAGGTCCGCGCGGGCCGTCAGCCGCAGCCGCGAAACACCGTCGGGCACCGACGGGGGACGGAAACAGCCGACAGCGAGGCCCGCCTCGCGGCAGTCGGCCGCCCATCGCACCGCCCGTTCGGGGGACGGTGCCCGCACGGAGACGACCGCCGCGTCCGGCCGTACCGCGGAGAGACCCTCCGCCGTCAGCCGCGCGTGCAGTGCCGTGGCCACCTCGCGCGCCCGTGCCGCCCGCCCGGGTTCGCGGCGCAGCAGCCGCAGCGCCGCCAGGGCCGCGCCCGCCGCCGCCGGCGCGAGGCCCGTGTCGAAGATGAAGGTGCGCGCCGCGTTGACCAGATGGTCGATGACCGCCGCCGGGCCGAGGACGGCTCCGCCCTGGCTCCCGAGCGACTTGGAGAGCGTGACGGTCACGACGACGTCCGGGTCCCCCGCGAGTCCCGCCGCGTGCGGAGCGCCCCTGCCTCCGTCTCCCAGGACACCGAGTCCGTGCGCGTCGTCGACGATCAGCCCGGCGCCGTACTCCCGGCAGGCCAGGGCGAGTCCGGCGAGCGGGGCCGCGTCGCCGTCCACCGAGAAGACGGTGTCGGAGACGGTCACGGCGGGTCCGTCGTGGGTGCCGAGCGCCTTGCGCACGGCGTCGGGGTCCGCGTGGGGGACCACCTGCGTGGTGCCGCGGGCGAGCCGGCAGCCGTCGATCAGGGAGGCGTGGTTGCCGGCGTCCGAGACGACCAGCGAACCGTACGGCGCGAGCGCGGTGACGGCGGCGAGGTTGGCCGCGTAGCCCGAGGACAGGACGAGCGCGGACTCGAAGCCGCAGAAGTCGGCCAGTTCGCGTTCCAGCTCGCCGTGGAGTTCGGTGGTGCCGGTGACGAGCCGGGAGCCCGTCGCGCCGCCGCCCCAGACGCGCGCGGCCTCGGCCGCGCCCTCGGTGACCTCCGGATGGCGGGCGAGCCCGAGATAGTCGTTGCTCGCGAGATCGAGGAGCGGCGAGTCGGCGGGACGGGGCCGCAACGTACGCACGAGTCCGGCCCGGCGGCGCGCCTCGGCCTGCTCGTCGATCCAGCCGAACGCCATGTGTCCTCCGGGTCTCGCCAGGGTGCGGTGACGGTGATTTGTAGGCAGTGAACAGACCCTAGCGGTCGCTCCGGCGGCGCATGATGTGGCAATACCCACACGTCGAACCGTCTCTGTTGTGCAAACTCTCCTTGGCCGATAGCGGTCGCATAGGTCAGGATCGGACCTCATGGACCTGCTGAACACGCTGGTGGACAAGGGGCTTCGGCGCGAGCTGCCGACCCGCGACGAGGCGCTGGCCGTACTGGCCACCTCCGACGACGACGTACTCGACGTGGTGGCCGCGGCCGGCAAGGTACGCCGGCACTGGTTCGGCCGACGGGTGAAACTGAACTATCTCGTCAACCTGAAGTCGGGCCTGTGCCCGGAGGACTGCTCGTACTGCTCGCAGCGTCTCGGCTCCACGGCCGGCATCCTCAAGTACACCTGGCTCAAGCCCGAGGAGGCCTCCCAGGCCGCGGCGGCCGGACTGGCCGGGGGCGCCAAGCGGGTCTGCCTGGTGGCCAGCGGGCGCGGCCCGACGGACCGTGACGTGGACCGGGTCTCCGACACGATCAAGGCGATCAAGGACCAGAACGAGAACGTCGAGGTCTGTGCCTGCCTCGGTCTGCTCTCCGACGGCCAGGCCGAGCGGCTGCGCGAGGCGGGCGCGGACGCCTACAACCACAACCTGAACACGTCCGAGGGGACGTACGGGGAGATCACGACCACTCACACGTACGCCGACCGGGTGGACACCGTCCAGAAGGCGCACGCGGCGGGGCTGTCCGCCTGCTCGGGCCTGATCGCGGGCATGGGCGAGTCGGACGAGGACCTCGTGGACGTCGTGTACGCGCTGCGCGAGCTCGACCCCGACTCCGTTCCGGTGAACTTCCTGATCCCGTTCGAGGGAACCCCCCTCGCCAAGGAGTGGAACCTCACCCCGCAGCGCTGTCTGCGCATCCTCGCCATGGTCCGTTTCGTCTGCCCGGACGTCGAGGTCCGGATCGCCGGCGGCCGCGAGGTGCATCTGCGCACCCTGCAGCCGCTCGCCCTGCACCTCGCCAACTCGATCTTCCTCGGTGACTACCTCACCAGCGAGGGCCAGGCGGGCAAGGCCGACCTGGAGATGATCGCGGACGCCGGCTTCGAGGTGGAGAACGCGGGCGAGGTGACGCTGCCCGAGCACCGCGCGCCGTCCGGCGGCTGCGGATCGCACGCGGAGAGCGGGTGCGGATCGCAGGCGGAGAGCGGCTGCGGATCGCACGAGAGCGCCGGGTGCGGAGCGCACGCGGAGGCGGGCTGCGGCTCCCACGCGGGCGGCGGCGTGTGCGGTTCGGCGCCCGCGGCCGTGGCCGAGGCGCCCGCCGACGCCCGTACGGACCTCGTCTCCGTGCGTCGCCGCGGCGCCGGAACGGATCTCGCGCCCAATGCCTGAGCTGTCCGTGCGGGAACTGCTCGACCTCGACCGGCGGCACGTCTGGCATCCGTACGGGCCCATGCCCGGCCGCCAGGAGCCGCTGGTCGTGGAGTCGGCGAGCGGGGTCCGGCTGCGGCTGGCCGGCGGCACGGGCGAGCTGATCGACGGCATGTCGTCCTGGTGGTCGGCCATCCACGGCTACAACCACCCGGTCCTGAACGACGCGGCACGCGGCCAACTGGAGCGCATGAGCCATGTGATGTTCGGCGGGCTCACCCACGAGCCCGCCGTCATGCTGGCGAAGCGGCTGGTCGACATCTCGCCCGAGGGTCTGGAGCACGTCTTCCTCGCCGACTCCGGCTCGGTCTCGGTCGAGGTCGCCGTCAAGATGTGCCTGCAGCACTGGCGCTCGCTCGGGCGGCCGGGCAAGCAGCGGCTGCTGACCTGGCGGGGCGGCTACCACGGGGACACCTGGCAGCCCATGTCGGTGTGCGACCCCGAGGGCGGGATGCACGAGCTGTGGCAGGGCGTGCTCCAGCGCCAGGTGTTCGCCGACGCGCCGCCGGCCGCGTACGAGGAGTCGTACGCGGACCATCTGCGCGAACTGATCGGGCGGCACGCCGACGAGCTCGCCGCGGTCATCGTGGAGCCGGTGGTGCAGGGCGCGGGCGGGATGCGTTTCCACTCCCCCGCGTATCTGCGGGTGCTGCGCGAGGCCTGCGACGAGCACGACGTCCTGCTGGTCCTCGACGAGATCGCGACGGGTTTCGGCCGTACGGGTGAGCTGTTCGCGGCGGACCACGCGGGTGTGACCCCGGACGTGATGTGTGTCGGCAAGGCACTGACCGGCGGCTATCTGACGATGGCGGCGACGCTGTGCACCTCGCGGGTGGCCGAGGGCATCTCGCGCGGCGAGGTGCCGGTGCTCGCGCACGGCCCGACGTTCATGGGTAATCCGCTCGCCGCCGCGGTGGCGTGCGCCTCGGTCGACCTGTTGCTGGGACAGGACTGGCGGACCGAGGTGAAGCGGATCGAGGCGGGCCTGCGGGACGGCCTCGCGGAGGCCGCCGGGCTGCCGGGCGTCCGGGACGTGCGCGTGCTCGGCGCGATCGGGGTCGTCCAGCTCGACCACGAGGTGGACATGAAGGCGGCGACGGCGGCCGCGGTGCGCGAGGGCGTGTGGCTGCGGCCGTTCCGCGACCTCGTCTACACGATGCCGCCGTACGTCACCGGCGACACGGACCTGGCACGGATCGCCCGCGCGGTGTGCGCGGCGGCGCGGGAGGGCTGAGATGACGGTACTGGTGATCACGGGGACGGGCACGGAGGTGGGCAAGACGGTCGTCACGGCCGCCGTCGCCGCTGCGGCTCTCGCCGCCGGGCGGTCCGTGGCCGTCCTGAAGCCCGCCCAGACGGGTGTGGGACCGCACGAGCGCGGTGACGCCGACGAGGCGGCCCGTCTCGCCGGTGCCGTCACGACCCTCGAACTGGGCCGCTACCCGGAGCCGTTGGCGCCCGCGACGGCTGCCCGGCGGGCCGGCCTCGCGGCGGTGTCCCCGGTGGCGGCGGCGGAGGCGGCGGCGAAGCTCGCCACCGAGCACGACCTGGTGCTGGTGGAGGGCGCGGGCGGTCTCCTCGTCCGGTTCGACGACGCGGACGGGACGCTGGCGGACATGGCCCGGCTGCTGGACGCTCCCGTGCTGGTCGTCGCTTCGGCGGGGCTGGGAACGCTGAACACGACGGAGCTGACGGCTCGTGAACTGCGGCGTCGGGAAGTGGAGTTCGCGGGCGTCGTGATCGGGAGCTGGCCGGACTCCCCCGATCTGGCGATGCGGTGCAATCTCGCGGACCTCCCGGCGGTGTCCGGGGCACCCCTGCTGGGCGCGGTCCCGGCGGGCGCGGGTGTCCTCCCGCCCGCGGACTTCCGCGCCTCGGCGCCGAGTTGGCTGGACCACCGGCTCGGCGGGCGCTGGAACGCCGGAGTCTTCGCGGCGGCGCACACGGCCTGACACCGGTCGTCGCACGCATCCCCGCACCGGCCGCCGCACACGCCCGTCACCGGTCGTCCGCCGGACGCGCGGCGCGTGCGGCGGACGTCCCCGGGGGACAATCCTGGTGAGCCCTGTCTCCCGGGAGGTTCGTCATGCCGTTCAAGCCGCTCCGGTCGGCCGACTCCGGCAAGGTCTCCGCGGAGGCCGTGCACCATCCGGTGTTCGCCCGCTACTACGCCCGGTTCAGCGTCGGCGCCGAGACCCGGATGGGAATGGGCCGGGTGCGCGAACGGCTGCTCGCCGGGCTGTCCGGGCGGGTGATCGAGATCGGCGCGGGCAACGGCCTGAACTTCGCCCACTATCCGGGCACGGTCTCGGAGGTCGTCGCCATCGAACCCGAGCGGCTGCTGCGGCAGCTGGCGGTGGAGGCGGCGCTGCGCTGCGAGGTGCCGGTCGATGTGGCGCCGGGTGCCGCGGAGGCCCTGCCGGTCAAGAGCGAGGCGTACGACGCCGCCGTGCTCTCGCTGGTGCTGTGCAGCGTGCGGAACGTGCCGAGGGCGCTGGCCGAGGTACGGCGGGTGCTGCGGCCGGGCGGCACGGTGCGGTTCTTCGAGCACGGCCGGGGTGGCGGACGGGTCATGGGGTCCGTCCAGCGGGGCCTGGACGCCACGGTGTGGCCGCGGTTGTGCGGCGGCTGTCACGTGGCCCGCGACCCGATCGCCGCCCTGCGCGAGGCGGGGTTCGAACTGGGCCCGTACCGGCGGCTGTCGCTGCCGGAGAAGGGACCGCGCCTGCCCACCTCGTACTGCGTTCTGGGCACGGCCCGCCGGCCGCTCGACTGACGAGCGCGGCCCCGGCCGCGTGCTTCGGGTGTCACAGGCTCCAGCGGCGCAGTTCGTGGGCGATGTCGTGCACGGTGGCCTCGCCGGTCTTGACCAGGCGGGCCAGTTCCCGCACCTGCTCGGGCGAGGTGACGACCTTCAGGCCGCTGGCGACGAGGTAGGCGTAGGCGACGGCCGAGGCGAACATCGCGTTGGAGCGTTCGAGCGCCGGGACGTGCAGCAGGAGCTGGAGCAGCGCGGCGGCGCGGGCGTGCGGGCTGTCGTAGACGGGAATGCCGAGGATCTCCGCCTCGTGCCGGCTGACCGCGGCGACGAGCGCCCCCCAGTCGGTGACCTGGGGGTCTCCGGGTGTCTTCTGTTCGGCGATCATGAGGAGCCAGGCAAGGTCGACTCTGATACTGCTCAACGGATCAACGACGACCTTCGCTGGTGCCTTCACGCTCCGCGCCGAACTCCTCGGCGAAGACGGACTCGTACTGCTTCATGAAATCCGCGGCGGCCTCCACGAAGGTGTGGCCGACTTCCCCGGTGTCCTGACGGACCAGTTCCTCGATGTAGCGGTTCACGCTCATCCCCCGTTCCAGGGCTCTCTCCCGGGCGGCGCGCGCGGTGCCTTCGTCCACCCGGACGTTCAGCTGAGTCTTCGCCATGCTTCGAAGCTAGCGCGACAGCGCTAGCACGGGCAAGGGGAGCCCGGGGTGGAGAGCCACGGTGGAGATTGCCCCTTACATCCATATCGGGGGCACACCCTGGGACGGAGACCCCCCGGCACCTAGGGGGGATACCGAGTGTGCCTCCGATCACACTACGCTCGGGCCGGACGAGGAGTCCGGACCATCCATCACGAAGGAGGCGGTCTTGTCCACAGCTGCTGCGGAGCAGATTCCCGGCCGCGCGGAGGGGGACGGGATCGCCGCCCGCGCCCGCGGTCTGACCAAGGCTTACGGTTCCGGCGAGACCGCGGTACTGGCCCTCGACTCGGTCGACGTGGACATCGCGCGCGGCCGGTTCACCGCCGTCATGGGCCCCTCGGGCTCCGGGAAGTCCACCCTCATGCACTGTCTCGCGGGCCTGGACACCGTCTCGGCCGGGCAGGTGTGGCTGGGCGACACCGAGATCACCGGACTGAAGGACCGCGAACTGACCCGGCTGCGACGGGACCGGATCGGCTTCATGTTCCAGTCGTTCAACCTGATCCCCACCCTCAACGCCGCCGAGAACATCACGCTGCCCATGGACATCGCGGGCCAGAAGCCCGACCAGAAGTGGCTCGACCAGGTCATCGACACCCTCGGGCTGCGCGAGCGGCTCAAGCACCGACCCGCCCAGCTCTCCGGGGGCCAGCAGCAGCGCGTCGCCTGCGCCCGGGCTCTCGCCTCCCGGCCCGAGCTGATCTTCGCGGACGAGCCGACCGGGAACCTGGACTCGCGGGCGGGCCTCGAAGTCCTCGGATTCCTGCGCGAGGCCGTCGACGAACTGGGCCAGACCGTCGTCATGGTCACGCACGATCCCGGTGCCGCCGCCCACTCCGACCTGGTCCTCTTCCTCGCGGACGGGCGGATCGTGGACGAGATGGAGCGGCCCTCTGCGGAAGCCGTGCTGGAGCGGATGAAGCGTTTCGACACGGCCCGGGTGACCTTCGAGGGCGGACGTGACGCGCCCGGGGAAGCGGCGCCCGAAGGCGGCGGAAGCCGCACGGCCGGCGTCCGCGGCACGCCCGAAGGCGAAGGGGGTCCCACGGCCGGCGTCGGCGCGGGTGACACCGCCCCCGTCGCCACCGGCGGCGACCCGGCCCACGGCAGTTCCGGCGGCACCGCTCCCGGTGGCGGCCCCGGTGACGTAACCCCCGACAAGGACTGAGGCGGTCGTGCTCAAGGCGACACTGCGAAGCTTTCTCGCGCACAAAGGGCGGCTGCTGCTCTCGGCACTGGCCATCGTGCTGTCCGTGGCCTTCGTCGCGGGCAGTCTCATCTTCTCGGACACGGTGACCCGTACGTTCGACCGGCTCTTCGCCTCCACCGCGGCCGATGTGACCGTGGAGCCGAAGAACGACCTGAAGTCCCAACTGCCCACCGGCGCCACCGAGACCGTCCCGGCCTCGCTCGCGGACCGGCTCGCGAAGGTCGACGGGGTCGCCGCCACCCATGTGGACGCGTCGGTCGAGAACGCCCCCGTCGTCGACAGCGCGAACAAGTCGGTCGGACCGACGACGGGCGCCCCCACCATCGTCACCAACTGGGAGCTCACCGAACGCAGTCCGGTGAAGCTGACCTCCGGTCACGAACCCCACGGCACCGGCGAGGCGCTGCTCGACGCGGACACCGCCGACAAGAAGCACCTCGGCATCGGCGACACCCTGACGGTGCAGGCGCAGCCCGGCTCCTTCAAGGTGCGGATCGTCGGGATCGCCACCTTCACCACCACCAATCCCGGTGCCGCGCTGATCTTCCTCGACACCCCGACCGCGCAGACCAAGCTGCTCGGCCGCCCCGGCCTCGCCACGAGCGTCTCCCTGGACGCCGCGCCGGGTGTCGACGACGCCGTGCTCAAGAAGCGCGTCTCCGCCGAACTCGGCGGCGGGACCTACGACGTGAAGACCGCCGAGGAGCAGGCGAAGTCGTCCGCCGAGTCGCTCGGCGGGTTCCTCGACGTCATCAAGTACGTGATGCTCGGCTTCGCCGGGATCGCGGTGCTCGTCGGGATATTCCTCATCGTCAACACCTTCTCCATGCTGATCGCCCAACGCACCCGGGAACTCGGGCTGCTGCGGGCCCTGGGCGCCGACCGCCGCCAGGTGCGGCGGTCGGTGCTCACCGAGGCGCTGCTCCTCGGCCTGGTCGGCTCGACCCTCGGCCTCGCGGCCGGGATCGGGCTGGCGGTCGGGCTGATCAAGCTGATGACCGCCTTCGGCATGAACCTCAAGTCCACGGAGATGGTGATCGGTTGGCCGACCCCCGTGGCGGCGTACGTCGTCGGCGTCGGCGTCACGTACATCGCGGCCTATCTGCCGGCCAGGCGTGCGGCGGGCGTCTCCCCCATGGCGGCCCTCTCGGACGCCGAAGTCGCGGGCGTGGGAAGGCCGTTGCGGGTACGGGCCGTGGTGGGCGGGGTCGTCGGCGCGGCCGGGGCCGCGGCTCTCGCGGGATGCGCGGCCTCGACGAAGACCTCGACCGCGGCCTCCTTGCTGGGACTCGGTGTCGTCCTGACGCTCATCGCGACCGTGATCGCCGGACCGCTGCTCGTCCGCCCGGTGATCCGCGTCCTCGGCGGCGCGTTCCCGGCGCTCTTCGGCCCGGTGGGCCGGATGAGCCAGCGCAACGCGCTGCGCAATCCGCGGCGCACCGGCGCCACCGCCGCCGCCCTGATGGTCGGTCTCGCCCTGGTCGGCGGGATGTCCGTGGCCAGCGCCTCCATGAGCAAGTCCTTCGACCAGCAGATCGACAAAACCCTCGGCGCCGACTTCGTGCTCCAGAACGCCAACTTCGTGCCGTTCTCGCACGAGGTCACGGACAAGGTCCGCGCCACCGACGGGGTCGGGCTCGTCGTACGGCAGCGGTTCACCCCGGTCGCGGTCAAACTGCCCGACGGCAAGCGGGTGGAGACGACCGCCGCGGCCTACGATCCGCGGCTGGACGACGTCGCCCACATCACGTACGCCGAGGGCGACACCGCGGCGGCGCTCGGCGAGGGCCGCATCGCCATGGACGTGAAGTTCGCGAAGGACCACGACGTGCGGGTCGGCAGCACGATTCCCGTCGAGTTCCCCGCCGGCCGCTCGACCGAGCTGACGGTGGGCGCGCTCACCGACCAGGGCGGCGGAGGGTTCGGTACGCAGGGCGGACTCGTCTTCGGCTTCGGCACGATCGAGAAGTACGTGCCCGGCGGGCAGGACTCGGCGCTGTACGTGAACGCGGCGCCGGGCACGTCCCCGGAGAAGCTGCGTCCCCGGCTGGAGAAGACACTGGAGCCGTATCCACAGGTCCAGGTCCGCGACCAGGCCGACTACAAGAAGCTGGTCCACGACCAGATCGCCGTACTGCTGTACCTCGTGTACGCGCTGCTCGGACTCGCGATCGTCATCGCCGTGCTCGGCGTGGTCAACACCCTCGCCCTGTCGGTCGTGGAGCGCACCCGCGAGATCGGACTGCTGCGCGCCATCGGTCTCGGCCGGCGCCAGCTGCGCCGGATGATCCGTCTGGAGTCCGTGGTGATCGCCGTGTTCGGCGCGGTCCTCGGACTGGCGCTGGGGATCGTCTGGGGTGTCTGTGTCCAGCAGGTGCTCGCGCTGCAGGGCATGAAGGCGCTCGCCGTCCCCTGGACGACGATCGTCGCGGTGGTGATCGGCTCGGCCGTCGTGGGTATCGTCGCGGCGCTGCTTCCGGCACTGCGCGCGTCACGCATGAACGTGCTCGCGGCCATCGCCCACGAGTGACCGTCGAATCGCCCCGGCCCACCCGGGCCGGGGCGTGACCTCCGGCTCTCCCCGGTCCGCCGTGGCCGGGGACCGACAGCCCGCTCGCCCCGGTCCACCAGGGCTGGGGCGTACCGCCCGCCCGCTCCGGTCCGCCGAGGGTCGGGGCGGGTCCCACGAGGAAGGGATGGCCGATGTCGCGCCCGTTCCGTTTCGGTGTCAGCCTGATCGCCCCGGCGACCGCGGCCGAGTGGGCCGCCAGGTGCCGCCGCGCCGAGGAACTCGGCTACGACGTGATCACCGTGGCGGACCATCTGGGCATGCCGGCCCCCTTCCCCTCGCTGGTCGCCGCCGCGGCGGCGACCGAGCGGCCCCGGCTCGGCACGTTCGTGCTCAACTCGGGCTTCTGGAATCCCGCACTGCTGGCCCGTGAGGTGGCCACCACGGACGCGCTGACGGGCGGCCGCCTCGAACTCGGCCTCGGCACCGGATACGTGGCGGCCGAGCACGAGACGGCGGGCCTGCCCTGGGGCACTCCGCGCGAGCGCGTCGATCATCTCCTGCGCACGGTCGAGGAGGTGAAGCGTTTCCTCGGCCCCGACGGACCGCTCCACCGCGGCACTCCGTGGCCGGGCGGGAAAGCTCCCGGGTCTCCGGCCGGCGGACCGCCGCGAGTGCCCCTGCTGATCGGGGCCAACGGCGACCGGATGCTGCGCATCGCGGCGGAACACGCGGACATCGCCGCGTTCACGGGCGCGCGCACCGGGCGGAACGGCGCCCTGGAGCCGCTCACGGCGACCGAACTCGACGAACGCGTCGCGCTCCACCGGAAGGCGTCCGCCGCCCGCGAGGAGCCTGCCGAACTCAATCTGCTGATCCAGATCGTCGCCGTCACCGACGACCGGAGCGCCTCGGTCCGGCCGTGGCTGCCGCGGCTCCCGCAGCTGACCGAGCGGGAGGTGCTGGAGCTGCCCGTCGTCCTGATCGGCACGGTGGAGCAGATCGCCGATCAGGTCCGGGGTCTGCGGGAGCGCTACGGGTTCTCGTATCTGACGGTGCTGGAGCCGAACCTGGAGGCCTTCGCCCCCGTGGTCGGCGCACTGCGCGGCCGGTAGTCGTCCGCATGGCGGAAATGCCGTTCCGGCCCCTGGTCCGCGTGATGGGATCGGACCATGACCGACTTGCGCATACGGGCCGCGCGGCCCGAGGACCTCGACGCCGTGCTCGCCTTCTGGAAGGTGTCCGCCGAGGGCGCCAGCATCAGTGACGACCTCGGCGGCGTGGAAGGGCTTCTCACCCGCGACCCCGGGGCACTGCTGCTCGCGGAGCGCGCCGGGGAACTGGTGGGCACGGTGATCGCCGGCTTCGACGGCTGGCGCTGCCATCTGTACCGGCTGGCGGTCCATCCGGACCGGCGGCGCCTCGGCATCGGCTCCGCACTGCTGGCCGCGGCGGAGGAACGCTTCGTACGGCTCGGGGGCCGGCGCGGGGACGCCATGGTGCTGAAGCGGAACGAGATCGCCCACCATGCCTGGCGCGCAGCCGGGTACACGCCGGAGGAGCACTGGCGGCGCTGGGTGAAGCCGCTCACCGACTAGGACCTGTCCGGTCGACCACGGCGGACTCGAGAGGGCCGGCCGAGGAGGCCCGCACCGGCGGGCGGCGCCCCCAGGAAAGCCACTTTGCCGATCCTTTACCCTTGTTGGACCAGCGTTCCTCCGACGAAAGGTGTGAGCGTCCGCCCATGGGCGAGCCTCCCCGTACCCGCGGCCGTGAAGCCCACGGTGGCAGCGGACATCGCGCGATCCCCCCGTCCCTGGCCGATCATGGGACGGAGGTGACCCGATGACCGAAGTGTTCCTCCTGCTGGTCGCAGTTCTGCTGTCGCTGGCCTGCGGTGTCTTCGTGGCGGCCGAGTTCTCCCTGACCACGGTCGAGCGCAGCGAACTGGAACGTGCCGTGGAGCGCGGCGAGCGGGGCGCCTCAGGGGCCCTCAAGGCCGTACGGAACCTCACCTTCCAGCTGTCCGGCGCCCAGCTCGGCATCACCGTGACCAACCTTGTGGTCGGCATGCTCTCCGAGTCGTCGATCGCCAAGCTCATCGCGGGTCCCCTGGAGTCGCTGGGCGTCCCGGCGTCCGCCTCGAACTCGGTGGCCCTGGTCATCGGCACGGCGCTCTCGACGGTCTTCCTGATGGTCGTCGGCGAACTGGTGCCCAAGAACTGGGCGATCTCCTCACCGCTGGCCGTGGCCAAGCGGGTGGCGACACCGCAGCGCTGGTTCAGCGCCGCGTTCCGTCCCTTCATCGCCCACCTCAACAACTCCGCGAACCACGTCGTACGCCGCTTCGGCCTCGAACCCGCCGAGGAACTCGCCTCCGCCCGCGGGCCCCAGGAGCTGGTGGCGCTCGCCCGGCACTCCGCCAAGGAGGGCGCGCTGGAGGCGGACACCGCCGAACTGTTCGTGCGCACCCTGAACCTGGCCGACCTGACCGCGGAGAACGTGATGACACCGCGCGTCCAGGTCATCGCGCTGGACGTCCAGGCGACCTGCGAGGACGTGGCGAACGCGACCCGCGCGACCGGCCTGTCCAGGTTCCCGGTCTACCGCTCGAGCCTGGACGAGGTCGTCGGGGTCGCGCACATCAGGGACGTGCTGACCGTGCACGCCGCGAGCCGGACGCAGACGCCCGTCTCGCAGATCATGCGCGAGCCGTTGTTCGTACCGGAGTCACTGACCGTCGACCGGCTCCTGGACAGGCTGGCGGGCAAGCGCACGATGGCCGTGGTCATCGACGAGTACGGCGGTACGGCCGGTGTGGCCACCCTGGAGGACATCGTCGAGGAGGTCGTCGGCGAGGTGCGCGACGAGCACGACCCGCACGAGACGCCCGACCTCGCCCCGGCCGGCAAGGACACCGACGGCCGGACGCTGTACTCGGCCGACGGGTCCGCCCGTACCGACCAGCTCGCCCGCGTCGGCCTCCGGGTGCCCGACGGGCCGTACGAGACCCTGGCCGGCTTCATCGCGACCGAGCTCGGCCGCATCCCCGCCGAGGGGGACACCGTCGAGGCCGACGGCTGGCGGCTCGACGTCGTGGACGCCTCGGGACGACGGGCCGCACGGGTCCTGCTGCACGCCCCGCACGACGCCGAGGAGAGCGCGCGATGACCGCCGTACAACTGCTGATCGGACTCGCGACGCTCGTCGTGAACGGCTTCTTCGTCGGCGCCGAGTTCGGGCTGATCTCGGTGCGCCGCAGTCAGATCGAACCGCACGCCGAACGGGGCGACCGGCGGGCGCGGAGCGTCCTGTGGGGCCTCGAACACGTCTCGGTGCTGCTCGCGACCGCGCAGCTCGGCATCACGCTGTGCACCCTGGTGCTCGGCATCGTGGCCGAACCCGCCATCGCACACCTGCTGGAGCCGGTGTTCCACGCGGTGGGTGTCCCCTCCGGCGCGGGTCACGCCGTCTCCTTCGTCATCGCGCTCACCCTGGCGACGTATCTGCACATGCTGCTCGGCGAGATGGTGCCGAAGAACGTGGCCCTCGCGGAACCCGTGCGGACGGCGCTGACGCTCGGACCGCCGCTGGTCGCGCTCTCCCGCGCGCTGCGCCCGGTGATCTTCGCGGTCAACGCCTTCGCCAACGGGCTGCTGAAGCTGCTGCGGGTCGAGGTGAAGGACGAGGTCGGGGCGACCTTCTCCGACGACGAACTCTCCCGCCTGGTGAAGGACTCCAGTGCGGCGGGGCTCATCGACCACCGCGCCCAGGAACGGCTGCACGACGCCCTGGAGCTGGGCCGCCGGCCCGTGCACGACGTCGTGCTCCCGGTGGAACGCGTCGTCTACGCGCGCGTGGGCGTCACTCCGGAGGAGTTGGAGCGGCTGTCCGCGGGGTCGGGATTCTCCCGCTTCCCGGTCGTCGACGAGGGACGCCGGATCGTCGGCTACCTGCACGTCAAGGACGCGCTGGACGCGACCCCCCGTGAGGTGCCGTTCCGCGTGGAGGACATGCGGCACATCGCCCGCGTCCGGGAGAGCACCCCTCTGGACGACGTCCTGACGGCGATGCGCCGCAGTCGCACCCATCTCGCGGGTGTCATGGGCAGCGACGGACGGCTGACGGGGCTGGTGACGATGGAGGACGTCCTGAGGGAACTGTTCGGCCAGCCGGCATAGGCCGGCCGACGGACGCCGACGCGGGAGATCGCGGCGGAGCCACGACCCCGGGCTCCGCGGTACCCGCCCGATGCCCGGGGCCGGACGAACGTCGGGGCCGGGCAAGCACCGGAGCCGACGGACAGCCCGGGTCGGGCGAACGTCCAGGTCGGCGGGCCGCCCGGGCCGGACCCCGGCCGCCCCGGCTTCAGCCCCGGCGCAGAAGCCCACCCAGCACTGCCCCCGGCTCGGGGTCCGACCCGCCACCGACTCCGTCGGGCAACGGCCCCGACTCCGGTCCAGGCCGCAGCGCCGGTCCCGGCCCGCTCGGGCGCCGGCCCGCTCCGGTACCGATCCGCTCGGGCGCCGGCCCGCTCCGGTGCCGGCCCACTCCGGCAGGACGGTCCGTTCCAGTGGGACGGACCGACCGATGGGTATGTGTTCGGGTTACCATCTTTCTCGCCATGCAGATGAATGCCTCATACACCAGCCTCGTCGCGGTCGGCGACTCCTTCACCGAGGGCATGTCGGACCTGTTGCCCGACGGCTCGTACCGAGGATGGGCCGACCTCCTCGCGGGCCGGATGGCGGCCCGGACGCCCGGTTTCCGCTACGCCAACCTCGCGGTGCGCGGCAAGCTGATCGGACAGATCGTCGACGAGCAGGTGGACGTGGCCGCCGCCATGCGGCCCGATGTGATCACGCTGGTGGGCGGTCTCAACGACACCCTGCGGCCCAAGGTCGACATGGGACGCGTCCGCGCCCTCCTGGAAGAGGCCGTGGAGCGGCTCGCCCCGGCCTGCGAGCGGCTCGTCCTGATGCGCAGCCCCGGCCGCAACGGTCCGGTCCTCGAACGCTTCCGCCCCCGCATGGAGGAGCTGTTCACCGTCGTCGACGACCTCGCGGAGCGGCACGGCGCTCTGGTGGTCGACCTCTACGGGGCACCCTCGCTCGCCGACCCCCGCTCGTGGGACGTCGACCGGCTGCACCTGACCGCCGAGGGCCACCGCCGGGTCGCGGAAGCCGTGTGGCAGACCCTCGGATACGAGGCCGAGGACCCGGACTGGCACGTCCCGTCGGCGCCCACTCCGCCTCCCGGCTGGGTGTCCCGCCGCACCGCGGACGCGCGCTTCGCCCGGCAGCACCTGCTGCCGTGGATCGGGCGACGGCTGACCGGGCGCTCGTCGGGGGACGGCCTGCCGGCGAAGCGGCCGGAGCTGCTGCCCTACACGGGGCCTGCCCACGAAGAGCCCGTCACGGGCGGCCACGGCGGCTGAGTCCCCGGTCCACCGGGACGAACCCGTGATCCACCGGGACGACTCCGGGCGCCGAGAGCAGCGCCGAGCGGGCGGCTTCCGCCGTGTCGCTCTCTCGAGTGACACGGCGGCCCATGCTCCGCATGAACGAGGACGCTACCGGTTCACCCCTCGGTCGCCACAGGGCGCGCGGGGGGCGCTCGACAGCGCGGGAGTGCCGTTGAATGCGCTCACTCACGCGCCCCGGAACTACGGCCGGGCCCGGCGCGTACGCCGGGCCCCGCCGACGGCCCCACCAGCTTTGCGGAGCATGGAGAGGAGCCGTCTCGCCATCCCGGAGGGAGATGGCAAGTAACAGGCCAGCTGGGAATTCCCGCTGGATCCAACATCAAAGCACTCATACGAGGGCCTGAGAAGTACGCCCCTGAGCACCGCCCGAAGAACTTGTCGGCACCTGTCCACGGGCGTGGCCGGGGCAAAAGCGTGTGCGTACCTTTTGGCACCGACACGCCAACGGTGGACCGATCAGGGCCGATGTGCCCCATCGGCGACGTTGCAACGGGTTGCCGTCAGGGTGGGAAACAAGCCATACCGAGCGACTGCGCCTACTACGGGTCATGGTTGCTCTGCGCCAGGTGCAGTACACGGATCGTGAGCATTCGTGGACGCGTCGCCCCGCTTCACCTCGTACAGAGGCGCGGGGCACCACGAGTGAGAAACAGCCAGCCGAAGCGGCGGCCCGGCCGCGATCAGGCGCTGTCCCCGGCCATTCCGGCGGAGGGCAGGGGGGTGGCCGTCAGCGGGCCGTGCGCCATGACGATCGAGGCGAGCGGATAGGGGGGCCCGTCCGTGCCGCGCAGGATCAGCAGGGGCATCCCGCGCTCGTCCTGACGCCGGCCGAGCGACAGCCAGATGCGGTCGGTCCGGTCCACCTGCCCGACCCCGAGGTCGTAGATCCGCCCCCAGAGGAAGAAGGGATCGGCGGCCGCGTCACTCGCTTCCTGGAGGAGTTCGGGGACACCGTGCGCGGTGAGGTGGACGGCGACCCCGTCGAGGGTTCCCGCGGCCACCTGAGCATGCCCCGCCGTCCTGGTCCGGACGTTGCGGGGAGCCCCGATCGCGTCGAGCCAGTACTCCCAGTCGGCCAGGCACGTGGCCTTGACGGCCACCGTCACCCGCTCGCCGTCCGCCGTGATCTGCATGGCCTCCAGGCGTGCGAGGTGGTCGGACTGCAGGCTCGCGGCGACGGAGACCGCGCGGGCGGAGGCACTGCCCCAGCCGACCGTGCGCGACCGCGCGGCGGCCGGCCGTACCCGCGGGACCTGGCCCTCGACCCGCCTCGGGACCGGCGCGGCCCCGTGGTCCAGGACGACCCGTCCGGGATCGCGGCCGGCGAGGTGCAGGACGATCGCACCGCGCGCGGCCGGCACGAGCGGCGAGGGCGCGGAGGCACGGTCGTGCCGCGGATCGGGGTCCTCGCCGCCGGGGGACGGCTCCTCGTGGTCCGGCACGGACGCGGGAGCGTGATCGTGCCGGGGCTCGAACTCCCCGCCGCCGGGAACGGGTTCCTCGCGCTGCGGCGCGGGCGCCGGGGCACGGTCGTGCCGCGTCCCGGCGGCGTCCGAGCCGTCGGCGACCGGCTCCCGCTCGTCGCGTTCAGGCACGGACGCCGGCGCACGGTCGTGCCGGGGCTCGACGTCGTCGCCGGGGATCAGCCCCTTGCGGTTGAGCGCGGTGGCGATCCGCATCGCGACCTCGCTCGGATAGCCGCAGTCCTCGACGATCGTGTCCACGGCCGCGTGATAGGCCTGCGGACGGTTCTGCCCGGCCTCGACCTGGGTCCGCAGCCGTTCGAGAACACCGGCCCCGCCCGCCTCCACCAGACGCCCCTGCGCCTCCAGGTCGGCGACGAACTCCCTGGCGAACGCGCCGAGTTGCTCGGCGAGATGGACTTCGACAGCCGAACGGATCCCGGGCACCGTGGTCATGCCGCCACCCCCAGGTACTCGCTGCGCAGCTTGGCCAGAGCCCTGAACTGCAGGGTCTTCACGGCACCTTCGGACCGTTCCATCTGGCGCGCCGTCTCCAGCACCGAGAACTCCATCAGGAACCGGCGGGTCAGGACTTCGCGCTGCGGCGGCCGCAACTGCTCCAGGGCCCGGCGCAGCAACTCCTCGTCCAGACTGATCAGTACGGTGTCCTCGGTGCTGACCGTGAGATCTTCGTCGAAGCCGAGCATGTCCTCGACGACGAACTCGCGGCGCTGGGCACTCTTGCAATGGTCGATGACCTTGTTCCGGGCGATGGCGATCAGCCAGCCCACGAAGCCGATGCCGCGATACGTGAAAGTCCCGCGTTTCATCCAGGCATTGAGAAAGGTCTCGCCGGTGATGTCCTCGGCGACCTGCCGATTGCGTACACGGCGTTGTACGTAAGCCAGTACCGCGGGGTGGTGCAGGGCGTAGAGCTCCCCGAACGCGTCCCGGTCGCCCGCGAGCGCTCGGGCGATAAGGGCCGGTTCTCTGGTGTCGAACCGCGGTGTGGCGGCGTTAGCCTCGGCGATCAAGGCCTACTCCGTTCATGAGTGGATGAACTGTGGTGGGCAGGTGCTGCGACGGTCCGCTCCGGCCATGGCCGGGCTCGGGCGCCGGATGACCGGGTCGTCGTGTCCGAAGGTTTCGAGGCGTCCCCCGCGGTTGCCTCGCAGCTCTGGAGCCTGGTCGAGCCGATGCCGAGGCGGTGCAAATAGGTTCCCCTCAAAGGGACTTGCATACGTGCGACTAACTCACAGTCATGCAACATATGCAACTTGCGTACACGTACGCAAGTTGCTTCGCCCGGATGACTGCGGGACTTTTTGTGGGGAACTGGAGTGCGAGCCGTCCCCCTTGGCCTGGTATGACGGCCAAACGCCTATTGACCTGCGAAGATGCACGCATGCAAGTCGCGTGCAAGTTGCATACACGCGCGCTACTCTCCGGAACATGCGGAGCATGGAAGAGTCCCCCCACGAGTCCCGCGGTGAGCGACAAGCTCTCGCAAGGAGGGTTGGCGAGTACCTCACAAATGCCGCGACAGCGGCCGGGTACGACGTCCGCCCACGAGCCGGTGGCCGGGCTCAGCTGGCCATCTCGATTGGAGTGAGCCTGACGACGATCAGCAGAACGCTGGAAGGAAAGACCCTCCCCCTCCCCTCGCAACTGACCACATGGGCGTCAGTACTTGGCCTCGACCAGCGCGAGATGTTGGTGAACAGCGGCATGCTTCCGCCGGAACACGGGCCTCAGCCTGTGGTACGGAGGGTAGCCTCAGCATCACTCACCCCGGAGGAGGCCATGGACGCATGGGGAATCACTGATCTCAGAATCCGCACAATGCTCAGCGGGAACATCGTCCAAGCGATCGAGCTCCAAAAGGACCTCGATGCCGACGACAGCCGGGGGGCCACTGCAAGGGGGTAACGAAACGTGGCGTACAGACTGGCATTCGCGTCCGCCGCCAGCTGCACAGCCGGCTGGACATTCGTGGGCGAGGGCGTCTGGCACCATACATGGGAGTTCGCGACAGTCGGGATCGGCCTGTTGACCATGGGCGTGGCCGGGGCGCTTGCCGCCCTGCTCCGCCACACGGTCAACCAGGTCGATGCCCGTACCCGGCATGATCTCAGCGTCCTGGCGGAGCGCCGGCGACGTCTGGAGCTGGACATGCACAGGCGTGAGCTGGACCTGTCACAACGCGAGAGAGCCATGGCCCGCAGGGCCACCGTCACAGCCATCCGACTCGGCAGTCATGCCCGAGCCCTCGACGAGGCGCGGAACGCGAACACGGCACTGCGCGCCAAGAACTCCGAGCTCATGCAGGAGATCGAGGAAGTCAACGACGAGCGCAACCAGTTGGTCACGGCAGAGCTCACCTTCACCCGCGACCGGTTCACTTCCAAGACGTACGGGGGCCTGCGCGCTGTTGTCGGCAGCGAGCGGTCCCACCCCGATCCACACGCCCAAGCGGGGTACGGAACCCGTCCCCCGCGTTCCGGATCCTGAGCACCTTCCTGCGAAAACGTTCCACCAACACATCTGTCCATCAATACGGTGAACAACTCCCCTCTGTTCAAAGGAGTTGAGCGTCAATCCGCCGGGCCCACCGGTGGAGGCAGGAGCGACGACGTGGTTCGTGGTGCGCGCCGAGCGTGACACCTGCGCCCCGTCCCCGCACCTCTCACGCACGCCCCGGTCCGCCGGGGGGTGCCGCTCCGCCCTGACCTGCGCATCCGGGACGCGGCGGACATAACAGAACCCTCGCCGGACAGCCGGTATGCTCCGTACACGTGACTGCCGCGCCTGCAAAGCCCCGTATCCCCAACGTTCTCGCCGGACGCTACGCCTCCGCCGAGCTCGCCACGCTCTGGTCCCCCGAGCAGAAGGTCAAGCTGGAGCGTCAGCTCTGGCTCGCCGTGCTGCGGGCCCAGAAGGACCTCGGGATCGAGGTGCCGGACGCCGCCATCGCGGACTACGAGCGCGTCCTCGACCAGGTCGACCTCGCCTCCATCGCCGAGCGCGAGAAGGTGACCCGGCACGACGTGAAGGCGCGGATCGAGGAGTTCAACGACCTCGCCGGCCACGAGCACGTGCACAAGGGCATGACGTCCCGTGACCTCACCGAGAACGTCGAGCAGCTGCAGATCCGGCTCTCGCTGGAGCTGATGCGCGACCGTACGGTGGCGGTCCTGGCCCGGCTGGCCAAGCTCGCCGGCGAGTACGCCGAGCTGGTCATGGCCGGCCGCTCCCACAACGTGGCCGCACAGGCCACCACTCTGGGCAAGCGCTTCGCGACCGCCGCGGACGAGATGCTCGTCGCGTACGGCCGCCTCGAGGAGCTGCTCGGCCGCTACCCGCTGCGCGGCATCAAGGGCCCGGTCGGCACGGCCCAGGACATGCTCGACCTGCTGGGCGGCGACGCGGCCAAGCTCGCGGACCTGGAGCAGCGCATCGCCGGGCACCTCGGCTTCTCGCAGGCCTTCACCTCCGTCGGCCAGGTCTACCCGCGCTCCCTGGACTACGACGTCGTGACCGCGCTGGTGCAGCTGGCGGCCGCCCCGTCCTCGACGGCCAAGACGATCCGGCTCATGGCCGGGCACGAGCTGGTCACCGAGGGCTTCAAGCCCGGCCAGGTCGGCTCCTCCGCGATGCCGCACAAGATGAACACCCGCTCCTGCGAGCGTGTCAACGGCCTGATGGTCATCCTGCGCGGCTACGCGTCGATGACCGGCGAGCTGGCCGGCGACCAGTGGAACGAGGGCGACGTGTCGTGCTCGGTGGTGCGCCGGGTCGCGCTGCCGGACGCCTTCTTCGCGCTGGACGGTCTGCTGGAGACCTTCCTGACCGTCCTCGACGAGTTCGGCGCCTTCCCGGCCGTCGTCGCCCGCGAGCTGGACCGCTACCTGCCGTTCCTCGCGACGACCAAGGTCCTGATGGGCGCGGTGCGCGCCGGTGTCGGCCGTGAGGTCGCCCACGAGGCGATCAAGGAGAACGCCGTCGCCTCGGCCCTCGCCATGCGCGAGCAGGGCGCCGAGCGCAACGAGCTGCTCGACAAGCTCGCCGCGGACGAGCGGATCCCGCTGGACCGCGCGCAGCTCGACGAGCTGATGGCCGACAAGCTGTCCTTCACGGGAGCCGCGGCCGATCAGGTGGCCGTCGTCGTCGGCCGTGTCGAGGAGATCGTGAAGCAGCACCCGGAGGCCGCGGGCTACACGCCCGGCGCGATCCTCTGACCCAGCTCGCCCCAGCGGACCTGGAGGCCGCCCGCGACCGGCTCGTGCCGGATCCCTCGCGGTCGGCCTCTCGGCTTTTCCGGCTGCGCCGAGCCGGTCCGGTGCCGGGCTCCACCATGAGACCTCCCCTCGGGCCGACGGCCTCTCCCGGCCGGGCGACGCTTCTCCGCGCGACGCCCTTTCGCGCCCCGGCGGCCCTCCGGCCCAGGCGCCCCTCTCCGCCTGACAGCCCTCCCGGCCCGGTGGCTCTTCCCGACCCGGCCGCTCTTCCCTGCCCAGGGCTCTTCCCGCCGCAGCGGGACTTCCCGCCCCGGTGGCCCTCCCGGTCCGACGGCCCTCCCGGGCACGTACGGGCTCCTGACTCCTGACTCCTGACTCCTGGTGAGGGTGAAACGGTCGTTCTCCGGCGGCAGGCAATTCGGTCGCGGGCGTGGATGCGGCTCGGCAGACTCCGGGGTATGGAGCGTCTTGTGGAGATCGCGGATCGGCTGACCGAGGTGGGCGGCATCGTCGGTGTGTGTCTGGGAGGCAGCCGTGCCAGTGGCACGCACCGTCCCGATTCCGACTTCGATCTGGGCCTGTACTACCGGCAGCCGCTGGACACCGCCGCTCTGCGCCTGCTCGCCGCGCAGCTGACCGGTGGCCCCGTCGAGGTGACCGAGCCGGGCGGCTGGGGGCCGTGGGTGGACGGCGGCGGCTGGCTCACCGTCGACGGTCACCGCGTCGACTGGATCTACCGCGACCTGGACCGGGTGCACCGCGTCTGGCGGCAGTGCCTCGCCGGGCGGTTCGAGATCGGTGTTCAGCCCGGCCATCCCCTGGGCGTGTACTCCCACGCCTACGTCGGCGAACTGGCCGTCGGACACGTCCTGGCCGACCCCGGCGGTGAGCTTCGGGAGCTGCGGGAGCGGACGCGCCACTACCCCGAGCCGCTGCGTGAGGCGCTCATGGACAACGCGCGGTGGGAGGCACCGTTCATCCTGGCCGGCGCCCGCAAGGGGGCTGCCCGCGGAGATGTCTTCTACGTCGCCGGCTGCCTCTTCCGCGCGGTCGGGCTTCTCGCGCACGCCCTTCATGCCCATGCCCGGCGTTGGGTGCTCAACGAGAAGGGGGCGGTCCGGGCCGCGGGAGAACTCGCCAGCGCCCCGGCCGGGTTCGCCGGACGGGCCCACGGACTGTTCGCCGCGCTCGACACCGCACCGGAGACCCTCGCCGCCGCGCTCGACGACGCCGACAAGCTGGTCGGCGAGGTATGCGCTCGCCTCGACCGGTGATCAGACCCCGGTACGGCCCTGTCCCGTGGTCACGGCGGCTCTGTCTCCGTGAACACGGCGGACCGGTCTCCGTGTTCACGACCGGTCTCCGTGAACACGGCGGATCCACTCCCGTGATCACCGACGGCAGCCTGAACTCCTGGTCCTCGCCGAGTCGGGAGATGCCGAGGGCGACCCGGCGGCCGACCCGCTGTGCCCCGTGGGGAACTCCTCGGCGCACAGCCGGCCGATCGTGGCGAGCCGCTCAGCGACGGTCATGACGTCCGGTGAAGCCGCCGCCACCGACAACCGGTGAGGCGTCACGGAGCCGGTGCGGTCACGCGTCCCTGCGCCGGACGCACCACGCGCCCGCGCCCAGCGCCGCGGCGGTCCACAGCGCCGTCACGGCGAGCCCGCTCCAGGGTCCCAGGGCACCGTCCCACGTCTCGTGCAGGACCGTCTGCCCGGCCTTGTCCGGCAGGAAGTCCGCCACGCTCCCGGACGCGTTCCCGACGACGAAGGACACGATCAGGAGGAACGGGATCAGGATGCTCAGCGTCGCGACCCCGCTGCGCAGGACGGCCGTCAGACCCGCCGCGAACAGGGCCATCAGGGACAGGTAGACCGCACAGCCGGCCACGCCCCGCAGTTCCTCCGTCCAGGTCAGGGCGTCCGCCCGGGAGCCGAGCACGGACGTCCCCACGACCAGACCGGCCACGCCGGTGACCAGGCCGATCCCCAGGGCCGGTACGCCGATCGCCACCGTCTTGGCCAGGAACCAGCGCCCCCGGTCGGGAACCGCCGCCAGCGAGACGCGCAGCGCGCCGCCCTGGTACTCGGCCGAGACCGCCTGGGCTCCGAAGGTGATGGCCGCGATCTGGCCGAAAGTGACACCGAAGAGCGCCGAGAAGAGCGGGTCGAAGTCCGGATCGGCGGAGTCGTCGAGCCCGGCGAGCGCGGAGAAGACGACCGTGGCCGCGAGAACCCCCAGCAGGCCCCAGAGGAGCGGGCGCAACGTCCGGATCTTGATCAGTTCCGCGCGGAGTGCGGGTGCGAAGGACATCGTCAGGCCTCCTGAGGCTGCGTCGGGGCGGCGAACTCGGTCTCGTCGGCCGTCAGATCCAGATAGGCCTGCTCCAACGTGCCCTCTTCCGCGGCAAGTTCGAGGATGGAGAGGCCGGCGGCCGAGGTGAGGCGGCCGATGTCCTCCAGTTGCGCGTCGAACGCGGTCCAGCGGCCCTCCTCGCCCTCCACGGCCTCGATGCCGTGTTCCGCGAACAGGCCGCCCAGGGCGCGGCTGTCCGTGCTGCGCACCCGGACGCGGGGCTGCACACGTGCGTCGATGAACTCGCGCATCGGCATGTCGGCCAGAAGCCGACCACGGCCGAGGACGACGAGCTGGTCGGCGAAGGAGGCGGTCTCGTTCATGAGGTGGCTGGAGACGAGGACGGTGCGCCCCTCCCGGGCCAGCCGGCGCAACAGCTCCCGGATCCAGATGATCCCTTCGGGGTCCAGCCCGTTCGACGGTTCGTCCAGGAGCACCACGGGCGGGTCGCCGAGGAGGGCGGCCGCGATGCCCAGCCGCTGACGCATGCCCAGGGAGTACGTCTTCACCCGGCGCCGGGCGACCGCGGCAAGTCCCGTCTCCTCCAGCACCTCGTCGACCCGGCGTTCGGGGATCCGGTTGGTGGCGGCGAGCGCCCTCAGATGGTCCCGGGCGGTCCGCGAGCCGTGCGCGGCGCCCGCGTCGAGGAGGGCGCCCACCTTCCGCAGCGGTTCGTCGATGGTGGCGTACGCGCGGCCCCCGACGGTGGCGGTGCCGGAGGTGGGCCGGTCCAGGCCCAGCACGAGCCGCATGGTGGTGGACTTTCCGGCGCCGTTGGGGCCGAGGAATCCGGTGACGCGGCCCGGGAGGACGCTGAAGGTCAGGTGGTCCACGGCGCGCCGGGTGCCGTACTCCTTGGTCAGGTCTTGGACGTCGATGCTGGTCATGGGCACAGCCTGACCGCCGGAGACCCGTGACCACCTCCCCCGCGGGTGGAGATCGTCTCCCCCGCCCGGGGGAGGTCCGTTGTCGGTGCCCGCTGGCAGGATGGCGCAATGGCCCGATTTCTGCGCCCGCTGCTGTGGGGGACGACGTACACGCGTTTGCTGCACCTGTGGGTGCCGATGCTGTTCGTCAGCGTGTGGCTGTTCATCGACTCCTCGAAGCCGTGGGTGCCCGCGATCCTGCTGATTCCGTTCGGGCTGATCCCGGCGGTGCGGCGGGGCGAGGGGGTGCAGGCGCGGTTCATGCTGGCGCCGGGCGATCGGGACGGCAAGGACACGGTGTTCTCGGTCACTCCTTCGGCCGGATGGCGGGACCGGTGGCGGACGGTGCTCTGGCTCGAAGCGCGCCTGTTGCTGGGCTGGGTGACCTGCGGTGCCAGCGTCTGGCTGCCCGTGTTCGCCGTCGATCTCGGCAGGGCGGCCACCGGCTACCGGCCCACCGACGATCCCGTGGTGATGCTCCTGGACCCGCACTGGAGCTGCGCCCTGCTGATCCCGCTGCCCCTGCTCGTCCTGTACGGCGCGGTGGTCGGCCTCGGCGAGCTGGTCACGGCGCTCGCGCGGCACCTCCTCGGCCCCTCCCCCGCCGAGCGGCTCGCGGCGCTCGAGGAGCGCACCGAGCAGCTCCTGGAGCGCAACCGCATCGCCCGTGAGCTCCACGACTCCATCGGCCACGCGCTCACCGTCGCGGTGGTGCAGGCCGGCGCCGCGCGCGCGGCCGGCGACCCGGAGTTCACCGAGCGCGCCCTGGCCGCCATAGAGGACACCGGAAGGGCCGCCCTGGAGGATCTGGAGCGGGTGCTGGGCGTGCTGCGCGAGGCGGAACGCCCCGTGAGCAGCCGCCCCACGCTGGCGGACGCCGACCGGCTGCTGGAGTCGGCGCGCACCTCCGGGGCCAAGGTGGACGCCGAGGTCTCGGGCCCGCTGGAGACGGTGGCCGGTCCGGTGTCCAGAGAGGGCTACCGCATCCTCCAGGAGGCGCTCACCAATGTGCTGCGGCACGCCGGGAGCGTCCCGGTGCGGGTCCGGATCGAGGTCAGGGACGGCACGCTCTCCCTGGAGGTCCGCAATCCGCTGCCGGACGGCAGAGCCGGTTCCGGGCGGGGCAGCGGTCTGCGCGGCATACGGGAGCGGGCCGCGCTGCTCGGCGGCAGCGCCCGGACAGGCCCGCACGAGGGTGACTGGCAGGTGCACGCCGAGCTTCCGTCGCACTGATCTACGCTGGCCGGATGCCGGTCACCGTTCTGCTCGTCGACGACGAACCCCTCGTACGCGCGGGACTGCGCGCCGTTCTGGAGGCGCAGCCCGACATCGAGGTCGTCGGTGAGGCCGCCGACGGCGCCGCCGTGATCCCGCTGGTCCGGCAGCTGCGTCCGGACGTGGTCGCCATGGATGTCCGGATGCCCCTGATGGACGGCATCGAGGCCACCCGCGCGGTGCTGCGGACGGTCGCCGACCCGCCCAAGATCCTCGTGGTGACGACGTTCGAGAACGACGAATACGTCTACGAGGCGCTGCGCGCGGGTGCCGACGGCTTCCTCCTGAAGCGCGCGCGGCCGGCCGAGATCGTGCATGCGGTCCGGCTCGTGGCCGAGGGCGAGTCCCTGCTGTTCCCCGCGTCCGTACGGCAGTTGGCGGCCGAGTACGGGGACGGCGGGGGCAGTCCGGCGGCGCGGGCCGTCATGGAGAGGGCCGCACTGACCGAGCGCGAGGCGGACGTGCTGCGGCTGATGGCCCGGGGGATGTCCAACGCCGAGATCGCCGCGCGGCTGGTCGTCGGCACGGAGACGGTCAAGTCGCACGTCAGCTCCGTACTGGCGAAGCTGGGGGCCCGGGACCGTACTCAGGCGGTCATCGCGGCCTACGAGTCCGGGTTCGTGGCTCCGGGCTGACGGCGGCCCGCGGACGGGAAAGGGTCCCCGGCTCTCGCCGGGGTCCCCCGCGACGAGTACGATCCGGCCAACACGCGTACAAGCTGGGAGGACGGACGTTGGGGCAGTTGACCGGCGGGGATCCCTCTCTGCTGCGACGGATCAATTCCGCGGTGGTCCTGCACGCCTTGCGTGCCACGGACTGCGCGACCCTCACCGAGATCACCCGGGTGACCGGATTGTCACGGCCGACGGTCGAGGGAGTCGTCGAGGGGCTGATCGAGAACGGGCTCGTCGTCGAGAAGGCGGCCGAGGAGGGCGCCACGCGGCGCCAGGGGCGTCCGGCGCGCAGGTTCCGGTTCCGGGCCGAGGCGGGGCATCTGCTGGGCCTGGAGATCGGCCCGCACCGCGTCGCGGCGCTGCTCGCGGACCTGGACGGGCGCGTGATGGGCGCGATGGCCAAGGACGTGGAGGAGACGGCGTCCGCCGACGAGCGGCTGGAGCGGCTGCGGGTGGCGGTCGCCGAGCTGCTGCGCCGGGCGGGCGTCGCCCGCAGCTCGCTGCGCGCGGTGGGCGTGGGAAGCCCCGGGATCGTGGAGGCGGACGGCACCGTACGCCTGGGCACGGCGCTGCCGGAGTGGACGGGCCTGCCGCTGGGCGAGCGGCTGAGCCGTTCCTTCAAGTGCCCGGTGCTCGTGGAGAACGACGCCAACGCGGCGGCCGTCGCGGAGCACTGGAAGGGGGCGGCGACCGAGTCCGACGACGTCGTGTTCGTCCTGGCGGGACTGAGTCCGGGCGCCGGCTCCCTGATCGGCGGACGGCTGCACCGGGGGTTCGGCGGGGCGGCCGGCGAGATCGGCGCGCTGCATCTGCTGGGCCGTGACGTCACCCCCGAGACGCTGCTGTCGACGACGGACGAACCGTTGCACCCGCTCGACGAGCAGGCGGTCGCGAAGGTGTTCGCGCTGGCCAAGGACGGCGACCAGCGGGCGCGCGCGGCGGTCGACCGCTTCATCCAGCGACTGGTGCACGACGTGGCCGCCCTGGTCCTCGCCCTCGACCCGGAACTGGTCGTCATCGGCGGCTGGGCGGCCGGTCTGGACGGCGTACTGGAGCCACTGCGCAGGGAGTTGGCGCGCTACTGCCTGCGTCCGCCCAGGGTGGCCCTCTCGATGCTGGGCGAGGCGGCCGTGGCGACCGGTGCGCTGCGGCTGGCCCTCGACCATGTGGAGGAGGAGCTGTTCGCGGTGGAAGGAACCGTGACCGCGCGCCGCTGAAGCGCGAGCGAGACGACGGCGTCGGCCACTGCCCCGACCCCGGTCACGGGCCGATCCCGACCCCGACCCCGACCCCGGTCACAGCCACAGCCACAGCCACAGCCACAGCCACGAAACCCGTCGCGCCCTGAAGTGTTCCGGGGTGCGACGGGTGTGGTTCCGGATCGTGCTCGACGGGCGCGGCGTCCGGAGCCGGACGGCTCAGGAGGCGCGGCGCTCCGGGTCGTGGTGGATCTCCACGCCGCCGGAATCACCGAACGTGAGCCGGCAGGTGTCGGCACGGTACGTGGCCACGGACACCGCCGCGGTGCGCCCCTCGGTGAAGAACCGGGTCGTGACGACGAGAACGGGCGCTCCGGGAAGGCGGTCGAGCTCCTTGGCGTCGTCCGCACGGGCCGAGCCCAGTTCGACGGCGCGGTCCTGGCCTTCCAGTTCCAGGCGCTGGAGCTCCCGCAGCACGGCACGCGCGCGTGCCGCGCCCGAAGGCGCGTCGATCGCCGACAGGTCCGGAACCGAGGACGCCGGGATGTACAGAAGCTCGGCGGCGGCGGGCTGACCGTGCGTCACCAGGGACCGGCGCACGGTGTGCACCGGCTCGCCGTCGGCGGTCTCCAGGATGCCGGCCACCGGCGCGGGCGGCGCCGTCACGGTGCAGTCCGCGGCGTGCCAGGCGTCACCGGCCGCCCCCGGCCACACGTGCTGCTCGGTTCCGACGGCCACACCCACGCGCGGGGGTGCCACGGTGGTGCCCACACCGCGTCGGCGCTGCAGGCGGCCTTCCAGTTCGAGCTGCTCGAGCGCCTGGCGCAGAGTCGCCCGGGCGACACCGAAGCGGGCCGCCAGGTCACGTTCGTTGGGCAGGATCTCGCCCACGGTGAACTCGGAGTCCAGCGCTTCGCTGAGCACGGTCCTGAGGTGCCAGTACTTCGGTTCCGGCACCGATTCCAACTGCGTGGTCCCCACCCTGTCCTCCGCAATCGCCGTGGCCCGGCGGCGTTTTAACGCCCTTGTTTATTAAAGGTTCCTGCACTATCCCTGCGACGATAGGCCTGCCCCCACCCTTGGTCAAGACCAATCCTCGAACCCTTACGGATTGCGCGGGCGCTCCGCCGGGGAGCGTTCACGGGGTGTTCTCGCCGGGCGACGTCCGTGACACAACGCCGAAAGCCCCCGTACAAGAACGGGGGCTCTCGCTGTCCTGCGCCGCCTCTTCGGGAGGCGTTCGACCGTGGCTATTCGGCGGGGATCGTCGTCAGCTTCTCCGGGTTGCGCACGATGTAGACGCACTGGATACGGCCGTCCGCGACGTCCAGTTGGATGATGCTGTCCGGCTTGCCCTCGGACAGCGCGAGCACCGCGAGACCGCCGTTGACCTCCAGGAAGCGCAACGACAGACCGGGCACGCCCTTCCTGGCGACGCCGATGACGAAGCGGCCGACCTTCTCCGGGGTGTCGAGGATCCGCAGCGGTGCCTGGGCCAGGCCGCCGCTGTCGCCGATGAGCCGGGCCTGTGGTGCCAGCAGGGACATGAGCCCCTCCAGATCCCCCTCGTCCGCCGCGGCGAGGAACCGCTCGGTGAGGTCACGGCGTTCGGCCGGGTCCACCTCGTAGCGCGGCCGCCGTTCCTCGACGTGCCTGCGGGCCCGCCCGGCGAGTTGGCGCACCGCGGGCTCGCCCTTGTCGAGGACCGCCGCGATGTCGGCGTACGGATAGCCGAACGCCTCCCTCAGGACAAACACCGCGCGTTCCAGCGGTGACAGGGACTCCAGGACGACGAGGACCGCGAGGGAGACGGTGTCGGCGAGGACCGCCCGTTCGGCGCTGTCGGCGACGGTGTCGCCGAAGTCGGTGGGGTACGGCTCCGGGAGCCACGGTCCGACATAGGTCTCACGGCGCGACCGGACCTGGCGCAGCCGGTCGATGGCGAGCCGGGTCGTGACACGGACCAGGTACCCGCGCGGTTCACGCACCTCCGACCGGTCTTCCGTGGACCAGCGCAGCCACGCTTCCTGGACGACGTCCTCCGCGTCGGCCACGCGGGCGAGCATGCGGTACGCCACACCCATCAGTACGGGACGGTGTTCCTCGAAGACATCGGTCGCCGTGTCGATCGCCACCGCACCATCCCACCCGACACATTCCCCGGTGTCCAGGCGAAACGGCCGGACCCGGCGCACAATGACCGCGGGCCGACGGTGGCCGACGGTCCCGACAACGGGAGGAACGACGATGCGGTACGGGGTTCTGGGCACGGGCGACGTGGGGCGCGCGCTTGCCGGCAAGCTGGTCGGACTGGGGCACGAGGTGTGCCTGGGTTCGCGTACGAAGGACAACGCGGCGGCCGTCGAGTGGGCGGGCGGCGCGGGTCCCGCGGCACAGCACGGCACCTTCGAGGACGCCGCGGCGTTCGGCGACGTGGTCGTGAACGCGGTGGGCGGGCGGATCGCGCTCGCCGTGCTGCGGTCGGCCGGGGAGGAAAACCTGGACGGCAAGGTGCTGTTGGACGTCTCCAACCCCATGGCGTTCGAGGACGGCGAGCTGCGGCTGTCTCCCGTCGAGTCGGACAGCGTGGGCGAGCAGATCCAGCGGGCGTTCCCGGGAGCCCGCGTGGTGAAGAGTCTCAACACCGTCAACAGCCAGGTGATGGTGGATCCTTCGCGGGTGCCGGGCGAGCACCAGATCTTCGTCTCCGGTGACGACGAGAGCGCCAAGGAGCAGGTGACGGCGCTGCTGGGCGAGTTCGGCTGGCCCGCGGACCGCGTGTTCGACCTCGGGGGCATCCGGACCGCGCGGTCCGCGGAGATGTACCTGCCGCTGTGGCTGAACCTCATGCGGGGCATCGGGCACGCGGACTTCAACGTGGAGGTGCGCAGGGCGCATTAGCGCGGGCCGCAGGGTCCTGGTGCGGGAGCAGCGCGTCGACACGGGCCGGGGGTCCTGGTGCGGGAGCCGCGCGCCAGGACGCCCGTGGGACCGGGTGCGGGAGGGCGATGGCGACCGAGCGGCGCCTGACGTACGGTTCGTGGCGACTCGGGGCTACCCGTCGGTAGCACTTGCTGACAAGCTGTCTACAAGATGGTTCGTCACGGCGTTCAGACGAGGAGCAGTCCCATGTCCGACACGGTCACCGTCAGTCTCCCCTCACCGCGCGGCCCGAAGCCGGTCACCGTGTCCTACGCGCGGGTGGGCACCGGTGAACCGCTGCTCCTGCTGCACGGGATCGGTCACCACCGTCAGGCCTGGGACCCGGTCATCCCCATCCTGGCGGCCGAACGCGACGTGATCGCCGTCGACCTCCCCGGCTTCGGCGCGTCCCCGGCGCTGCCCGAAGGGCTCACCCACGACCTGCCGACGGTGGTGCCCCTGCTCGGGGCGCTGTGCGAGGCGCTGGGGATCGAACGGCCGCACGTCGCCGGCAACTCGCTCGGCGGACTGCTGGCTCTGGAGCTGGGGCGCGAGAAACTCGTACGGTCCGTCACCGCGCTCTCGCCCGCCGGCTTCTGGTCACCGGTGGAACGGCGCTACGCCTTCGGCCTGCTCATCGCCATGCGCCGGACGGCCCGGCGCATGCCGCTCCCGGTCATCGAGCGGCTCTCCCGTTCGGTGGCCGGGCGCACGGTGCTGACCAGCACCATCTACGCCCGGCCCGGCCGCCGTTCACCCGACGCCGTCGTCGCCGAGACCCTGGCGCTGGCCCACGCCGAGGGCTTTGCCGAGACCCTCCGGGCGGGTACGAACGTCCAGTTCACGGACGACGTCCCGGCGCTCCCCGTCACCGTGGCCTGGGGCACCCGCGACCGGCTGCTGATGCGCCGCCAGGGTGTCCGGGCCAAGCAGATCATTCCGCGGGCGCGGCTGGTGCGGCTGCCCGGCTGCGGCCACGTCCCGATGAACGACGACCCGGCGCTCGTCGCCCGCGTCATCCTCGACGGCAGCCGCTGAGCCGTCCCGGGACGTGGCTCGCGGGCCGCGTCCCGGCAAGAGGCTCAACGCACCCGATCCGAGGGCGACTCCGGCGCACACGAGGGCGCTTCCCGCAGCCTGCGCGAGCCCGTAGGCACCCGTACCGACGAGCGGTGCGGTGCAGGCGGCGGAGACCGGGACGAGGCCGGAGAAGAGGGTGGCGCGCTCCGCGCCGATGCGCTGCACGCCCATGTACCAGCAGACGAAGCCGATCACCGTGACGACCGCCGCCTGCCACAGCAGCGCGGTCGCCTCGGTGGCGTCCGGCATCCGCAGCCACGCTCCGCGGCCGCCGATCATCCCGGCCGCCGCCGACTCGGCCGCGGCGACACCGCACACGGTGGCCGACAGCAGCCGCGGCCCGAGCGGGCGCAGCACCGGCACGGCCAGGACGGCGAAGCCCGCTTCCCCGGCCAGCGCGCCCAGGGAGTACGCGATCCCGGCCGCGTCCGTGCGGCCCCATCCCTGGACGGCGAGGGCGCCGAGAGCGACGAGCGACGCCCCGTACAGGACCCGGCGTCGCGGCCGACGGCCCTCCTGGAGCGGTACGAGCACCGCCACGACGACCGGGGCGCAGCCCACGAAGACGCCGGGGACCGCCGGTTCGGCCGTGCGCTCGGCGGCGAGCACCGCGAGGTTGAAGCCGACCATGCCGACGGCCGCGATCAGCGCGAGGCGCCCCCACTCGCGGACCGTGAGCCGCCGCAGCGGGGCGGCGGCGCCCCGGCCGACGAGAGGCAGCAGAAGGACACAGGCGAGGGCGTAGCGCAGGAACTGGCCGCCGGCGTACGGGTAGTGGCCCATGACGCTGTTGGCGGTGAAGGAACCTCCGACGAGGACACAGGCGAGGGCGGCGAGCAGCGCGCCCCGGGTGGTGGTGGCGTTCATGGCTCCCACGCTATGAACGGACGTGGCCCGGTTTAAGGTCCACTTCCATGACGTCATCGGGGACCAATCGAGGAGGGCCGCCGGGGCCCGCTCCGGCAGGACCGGCACCCTCGTCGGCCGCGTGGGAGCTGCTCCTGCCGGCCGCGTCGGCGCCGCCACGCGCGCGTGGACGCACGCTGCAGGCCGCGCTGCGCGAGGCGGTCCGTTCCGGGCGGCTCGCTCCCGGCACCCGGCTGCCGTCCAGCCGTGAGCTGGCAGCCGACCTCGGTGTGTCGCGGGGGCTGGTCACGGAGGCGTACGGGCAGTTGACGGCGGAGGGGTACCTGCGCAGTGACCGGGGTGCCGGTACCTGGGTCGGCGGCGCGGTCCGCGCGGTCGGTCCACGCGCGCGTGACCGCGCACCGCGGCCCGCCGGGGTACGCGCCGACTTCGTCCCGGGAACCCCGGACCTGTCCCTCTTTCCGCGCTCCGCGTGGACCGCGGCGCACCGCGCGGTGCTGGCAGAGCTGCCCCACCAGGCACTGGGCTATCCGGATCCGCGGGGGCTGCCGAGGCTGCGGACCGCGCTCGCCGAACTGCTCGTGCGCCGCCGGGGCGTGGTCGCGGACCCGGAGCGGGTCATCGTCGTCTCCGGGGTGGCCCAGGCGATGACGCTGCTCGGATTCGTGCTCCACGCGCGCGGGACACCCGGCGTGGGTGTGGAGGATCCGGGCAGTCCGGAGCTCGGCGCGCTGTTCGCCTCGGCCGGGGTCGCCACCGTACCGCTGCCGCTCGACGACGAGGGCCTGGCCGTCGCTCCGCTCGAGGCCTCCGGTGTACGAGCCGTGGTGACGACGCCCGCCCACCAGTTCCCCACGGGAATCGCGTACTCGGCGCGGCGCCGCGCCGAACTCCTCGGCTGGGCCCGGTCCGTGGACGGGCTGGTGATCGAGGACGACTACGACGGCGATTTCCGCTACGACCGTGCCCCGGTGGGCGCCCTCCAGGGGCTCGATCCCGAGCAGGTCGCGTACACGGGCTCGGTCAGCAAATCGCTCGCTCCGGGACTTCGGCTCGGCTGGCTCCTCGTTCCCGCGTCCCACTTCGAGGAGGTCGTCGAGCGCAAACGCACCATGGACCTCGGCAACCCTGCCCTCGACCAGGCGCTCCTGGCCCGTTTCGTGGAACGCGGCGACTACGACCGTCAGTTGCGCCGCTGCCAGCGCGCCTACCGGGAACGGCGTGACGTCCTGGTCGCGGCGCTGGACGAGCATTTCCCGGGCACCGAGGTGTCCGGGATCGCGGCCGGTCTGCACGCGGTCGCCGCGCTGCCCGGCCGGTACGGGCCCCAGGACCGTTTCCTCGCCCGGGCCGCGGCGGCCGGGGTCGTGGTCCGGCCCTCGGCGCACTACGGAGCGACGGCCGTGGACGGCGCACGACCCGTGGACGACGTACGGCTCGTGCTGGGGTACGCCCATCTGCCGCCGGTGCGGATACGGGACGGCGTGCGGCTGATGGCGGAGGCCGTGCGTGACCAGGGCTTCGATGACCGGTCCTCGACGTCCTGAGACTCCCGCGCCGAGGTCGGGGGCGGGTGCCGTTGCGGTGACAGCCGGTTGTTCACCCCTGGTTCGCCCGCGCGCTGCGGCGCACCAGTAGGTGTGGCTCTGCACACCGGCCGAATCCGTATCCGGAGGCGTATCCATGTCGCACCGTCCGTTCAGCTCGTTCCCCGGTCGCCGCAGCGTGCTGCGCGGCTCTCTGGCCGCGTCGGCGGCTCTGGCCCTGCCCACCGCCCTCGGCGCGGCGCCGGCCCTCGCCCTGTCCGGCCGGCCGAAGGCGGGCTGGGGTGTCCAGACCGGTGACGTGACCGCCGACTCCGGTCTGGTGTGGGTCCGCTCCGACCGGCCCGCACGGATGATCGTCGAGACCTCGGCGACCGCCTCGTTCCGCGACCCGCGCAGATGGCACGGTCCGCTGCTGGGCGCGGACACGGACTTCACGGGGACGACCCGGCTGCGCGGGCTGCCGTCCGGCGAACAGATCCACTACCGCGTCCTGCTCGCCGACCCCGACGACCCCCGGCGCACCGGCGAGCCGGTGAGCGGCACCTTCCGTACGGTTCCGCGGGGGCGGCGGGGCGGTGTGCGCTTCCTGTGGTCGGGCGACCTGGCCGGACAGGGCTGGGGCATCAACCCGGACATCGGCGGCTACCGCATCTACGACGCGATGGCCCGGCTCGACCCCGACTTCTTCCTGTGCAGCGGCGACAACATCTACGCGGACGGCCCGATCGCCGCGACGGCGGCGCTCCCCGACGGCAGCACCTGGCGGAACGTCACGACCGAGGAGAAGTCCAAGGTCGCCGAGTCGCTGGCGGAGTTCCGCGGCAATTTCCGCTACAACCTGCTCGACGAGAACCTCAAGAGGTTCAACGCCCAGGTGCCCTCCGTCATCCAGTGGGACGACCACGAGGTGCGCAACAACTGGTACCCCGGCGAGGTGGTCGCCACCACGGACACGCGCTACACGGAGAAGAGCGTCGACGTCCTGGCGGCACGGGCCCGGCGCGCGTTCGGCGAGTACTTCCCCGTGTCGACCCTGCGGCCCGGCGACAAGGACGGACGCGTGCACCGGGTCCTGCGTCACGGTCCGCTCCTGGACCTGTTCGTCCTCGACATGCGCACCTACCGTGACGCCAACTCCCCGGACAAGCAGACCACGGATCCTCAGGGCATCCTCGGTGCCGGGCAGCTGGAGTGGCTGAAGCGCGAACTGGCGCGCTCGCGGGCGGTGTGGAAGGTGATCGCCGCGGACATGCCGCTCGGGCTCGTCGTGCCGGACACGACCGAGGGACAGCCGAACTTCGAGGCCGTGGCGCAGGGCGACCCCGGTCTGCCGCTGGGACGCGAGCTGCAGCTGGCGGAGCTGCTGCGGTTCGTCAAGCACCGGCGGATCACGGGCACCGTGTGGCTCACCGCCGACGTGCACCACACCTCGGCGCAGCACTACCAGCCGTCGCGCGCCGCCTTCACCGACTTCGAGCCGTTCTGGGAGTTCGTCTCGGGTCCGCTGAACGCCGGGGCCTTCCCGGCGAACGCGCTGGACGACACCTTCGGTCCGGAGCGGGTGTTCGTGAAGGCGCCCGTCGCCTCGAACGTCTCGCCCGCCGGCGGGTACCAGTTCTTCGGCGAGGTCGACATCGACGGTGACAGCGGCGAGCTGACGGTGCGGCTGCGCGAACAGGACGGAACCGTGCTCTTCACGCAGGTTCTCCAGCCGGGGTGCGTGGGGCAGTAGGGGTGCCGGGCAGCCGTGCCGCGCGCACCGGGCCCTCCTCCCGAGCGCGGGCACGGTCGGAATCCGGCCTCACGCGGGGCGCAGCGGGCCCGCGGCTCTGACCAGGTGGGCAGCGGGCTCTCGCGTCCGAGGCAAAAGACCCGTAAAAAGAACTATAAAAAGGACAGAATGACACTTAACCGATCAGTCACAAAGCGTTCGTGATCACGCAACACCATTCCTTCACAGTGGCTGTATGACTCCAGACATGTCTGATGTGACGCGTGCGAAGCACGGACGGCCCGTTCACCACTGGCGACGGGACGTCGTCGAGCTCGCCGCACTGTTCACGGCCGTGGCGGTCGCGGACGGTGTGGCCAATCTGATCGGGCACGGGCCCGACGGTCCCGCGCTGCTGGCGATCTCGGCGGTGCTCCTCGCCGCCACGGCCGGATTCCACACATGGTGGGCACGACGCCACGGTCACGCGCCGCCGACGAGCGATACCGGCGCCCGGCCGCCCTCGGACGGGCGAACGGGCGCACTTCCCGGAGCGGAGGTGGCGGCCTCCGCCCCGCTGATCGCCGCGGAGGCGACCGTGCTGCTGCGGATGCGTACGACGGTCAAGGACGCGCCGGGCTCGCTCGCCGCGCTGTGCACCGCGCTCGCCCGGCACCAGGTCGACATCCTGAGCCTCCAGACGCACCCGCTGGCGGACGGAACGGTCGACGAGTTCCTGCTGCGCGCACCGGCCGAGCTGGCCACCTCCGAGATCACCCGCAGTGTGGCGCAGGCCGGCGGCGCCGAGACCTGGATCGAGCGGGCCGATGCCCATGATCTGGTGGACGCGCCGACCCGGGTACTCGGCCTGGCCACCCGTACGGCCCTCGATGCCTCCGAACTGCCGCTCGCGCTGAGGCAGTTGCTCGGCCGGTGCACGATCCGTTCGCTGCCCGGCACGTCTCCCGTCTCCGGCCGGGCGACGGAGGGGGCTCCCGTGGAAGGAGCGCTCGAGGACACGGTGATGCGGCTGCGCGCGCCGGAAGGCGGAGTGATCACGGTGGAGCGGCCGTACCTGCCGTTCACGCCGACCGAGTTCGCCCGGGCGCGGGCGCTGGTCGAACTGGACGCGCGGCTCGGTCCGCGCGTTCCGCGCGGGCAGGACGTGCTGACGCTCCCCGAGGGCAACGCGATCACCGTGCAGCGGGCCGACGTCTCCGACCTCGAGGCCGCCAAGGCGATGCACGAGCGCTGCTCGCCGCGCACGCTGAGCATGCGGTACCACGGCCCCGTCGGAGACGCGGACCGGTACCTCAACCACCTGCTCAGTCCCAGTTTCGGACGCACCCTCGCCGTCCGTACGGCGTCCGGCAGGATCGTCGGGCTCGGTCATCTCCTCTGGGACGGCGACGAGACCGAGGTCGCGCTGCTCGTCGAGGACGAATGGCAGCGGCGTGGCATCGGCGTCGAACTGCTCGGCCGTCTGGTGGCGATGGCCGTCGAGGCCGGCTGCGAGAGCGTGTACGCCGTCACGCAGGCGTCGAACACCGGCATGGTCGCCGCGATGCGCGGCCTCGGCCTCCCGCTCGACTACCAGATCGAGGAGGGCACGCTGGTCATCACCGCCCGCCTGGAAACGGCACCGGCGGCATCACCGGCGCCGTACGCCCAGCACCACGGTCACGGTCACGGCCGACACGGCACCGTGAAGGGAATGAGCCCGGGCTCCGGGACGGCTAGGCCCTAGCCGGACAATCCCGGCCGTGCCCCACCCCTTCGGACTCCGGCAACCGAGAACCCCGGCACCATCGGTCACCTCCGATACCGCCGAAACGGCCGATACCGATACGCCGAACGACTCCGGCGCCACCCGCCCCCCTCGGGATCAGGGAGCGTCCCCGGCACCACCCCAAGTGCCGGGGGCGCTCCCTCCCCCCGTTCCCCCGAGCCTCACGCCCCGCCGCTGGACCCCAGTGCCGCGTCCAGGTCGGACCACAGGTCGTCCACGTCCTCCAGGCCCACCGACAGGCGCAGCAGCCGGTCGCTGACGCCCGCGTCGTGGCGGTCCGCCGTGGGGACGATGCGGTGGCTTATGGAGGCCGGGTGCTGGATGAGGCTGTCGACACTGCCGAGGCTCACGGCGGGGGTGACCAGCCGGACTCCGGCGATGACGTCGTGCGGGTCGCCGTGCACCTCGAAGGCGATCATGGCGCCGCCGATACGCGGGTAGTGGACGCGGGCGACGCGCGGATCGGCGGCGAGCCTGCGGGCGAGTTCCGCCGCGTTCGAGGAGGCGGCCCTGACCCGGACGGGCAGGGTCGACAGACCGCGCAGCAGCAGGTAGCCGGCCAGCGGATGCAGGACGCCTCCCGTCGCGAACCGCACCTGGCGCAGCTTGCGGGCGAACTCCTCGTCGCAGGCGACCACCCCCGCCATCACGTCCCCGTGTCCGCCCAGGTACTTGGTGGCACTGTGCAGGACCAGGCGCGCACCCTGTTCGGCCGGGCGCTGGAGCACGGGGGTGGCGAAGGTGTTGTCGGCGAGGAGCGGGACGGACCCGCAGGCGTGCGCCACGGCCCGGAGGTCGAGTTCGGCGAGCGTCGGGTTGGCCGGGGACTCGACCATCACGAGACCCGTGTCGGGCCGCAGCGCGTCGGCGATCCCGGCCGGGTCGACCCAGGTGACCTCGGAGCCGAGCAGCCCGGCGGTCAGGAGGTGGTCGCTGCAGCCGTACAGCGGACGCACCGCGACGACATGGCGCAGGCCCATCGCGTTGCGTACGAGGAGGACGGCGCTCAGCGCCGCCATGCCGCTCGCGAAGGCGACGGCGCTCTCGGTGCCCTCGAGGCGCGCGAGGGCGGTCTCGAAGCGGGCGACGGTCGGATTGCCGAGGCGGGCGTAGACGGGCGGGCCCTCGGGTTCGGCACCGTCGGCCGCGAAGGCGTCGATCCGGGCCGCCTCACCGCGGCTGTCGTACGAGGGGTAGGTGGTGGACAGGTCGATCGGGGCCGCGTGCAGCCCGAGAGCCGCCAGATCCTCCCGGCCGGCGTGCACGGCTTCGGTGGCCAGCGCCCTGGCCGGAGCCGCGATGACCTGGACGTTTCCGCACCGGTCGTCCTGCGCGTCCCGCGCGCCCTGCATGTCGTACACAACGGAGTCCATGCGCCGAAGCCTGAACACCGGGCGGGCTTCCGGCGCCACATCCCGTGTTACGTTCGCGCCATGGCCGATTCTGTCGTACTCGATCCGGTGGATCTTCATCTGTTGCGGCTGTTGCAGAACGACGCACGGACGACCTACCGCGATCTCGCGGCGCAGGTCGGGGTCGCGCCGTCGACCTGTCTCGACCGGGTGACCCGGCTGCGGCGGGCGGGAGTGATTCTCGGCCATCAGCTGCGGCTGGACCCGGCGAAACTCGGACGGGGTCTGGAGGCGCTGCTGTCCGTACAGGTGCGGCCGCACCGGCGGGAACTGGTGGGGCCCTTCGTCGACCGGATCCGGCTGCTGCCGGAGTCGCGGACCGTCTTCCATCTGACCGGTCCCGACGACTACCTCGTGCATGTCGCGGTCGCGGACATGGCGGATCTGCAGCGGCTGGTGCTCGACGAGTTCACCTCGCAGCGTGAGGTGGCACGGGTCGAGACGCGGCTGATATTCCAGCAGTGGGACTGCGGTCCGTTGCTGCCGCCCGCCGCGCCGGGCACATCGTCCCCGGCCAAATCCGGCTGATGCGGTGAAAAGCCCGGGTGCGCGGGCTGACGGGGCACCCGTGCCCGTATGAGGATGTGCGCATGCCAGAGACGAAGAACCCGCTGCCCCGCGAGGTCGCCGACACCTACGTCGACGAGCTCATCGCCCTCGACCCGGTCCTCGGTACCTACCTCGGTGTGAGGGAGAGCCACGGCAGGCTTCCCGACAACTCGCCCGCGGGCCAGGAGGCCGTCGCCGAACTGGGACGGGTGACCCTCGCGCGGCTGGACGAGGCGGAACGGCGGCCGGGCGCGGAACGTGACATCGAGCGCCGTTGTGCCCGGCTGCTGCGTGAGCGGCTCACCGCCGCGCTCGCGGTCCACGAGGCCGGCGAGGGCCTGCGGGCGGTCGGCAATCTGCACACACCGGTGCACTCGGTCCGGGAGATCTTCACCCTGACGCCGACGGAGACCGACGAGGACTGGGCCACGGTCGCGGAGCGGCTGCGCGCGGTGCCGGCCGCGCTCGCGGGCTACCGGGAGTCCCTCGCGCTCGGACTCGACCGCAAGCTGTACGCCGGGCCGCGCCCGACCGCGACGTTCGTCGAACAGCTCACGGAGTGGTCGGACACGGACGGAGCGGGGCTCGGCTGGTTCGAGGACTTCGTCTCGGCGGCGCCCGACACCGCGCGCGAGGAACTGGACGCGGCGGCGCATACCGCGACGGAGGCGGTCATCGCCCTGCGGGACTGGATGCGTGATGTGTACGCGCCCACGATCGAGGGCGCACCGGACACCGTGGGCCACGAGCGGTACGCCCGGCTGGCGCGCTATTTCAACGGTACGGATCTCGACCTCGACGAGGCGTACGCCTACGGCTGGGCCGAGTACCACCGTCTCCTGGCCGAGATGCGGACCGAGGCCGAGAAGATCCTGCCCGGCGCGGCGACCCCCTGGGTGGCCCTCGCGCACCTCGACGAGCACGGCCGGCACATCGAGGGCGTCGACGAGGTCCAGCAGTGGCTCCAGGGGCTGATGGACGAGGCGATCGCGGCCCTGGACGGCACGCACTTCGAACTCGCCGAGCCGGTACGGAGGGTGGAGTCCCGCATCGCCCCGCCCGGCGGCGCGGCGGCCCCCTACTACACCGCCCCGTCGCAGGACTTCTCCCGGCCGGGCCGCACCTGGCTGCCCACGATGGGGCAGACCCGCTTCCCCGTCTACGACCTCGTCTCGACCTGGTACCACGAGGGGGTGCCCGGTCATCACCTCCAGCTCGCGCAGTGGGCGTACGTCGTCGACGACCTGTCCCGCTACCAGGCGACCGTCGGCATGGTCAGCGCCAACTGCGAGGGCTGGGCCCTGTACGCGGAACGGCTGATGGACGAGCTCGGCTTCCTCACCGACGCCGAGCAGCGGCTCGGCTATCTCGACGCGCAGATGATGCGGGCCGCCCGGGTCATCGTCGACATCGGCATGCACCTGGAGCTGGAGATCCCCGCCGACTCCCCCTTCCACCCGGGCGAGCGGTGGACCCCGGAACTGGCGCAGGAGTTCTTCGGCGCGCACAGCAGCCGGCCGGCCGACTTCGTGGAGAGCGAGCTGACCCGCTACCTCACGATGCCCGGCCAGGCCATCGGCTACAAACTCGGCGAGCGCGCCTGGCTGCTGGGCCGTGAGAACGCGAAGAAGCGCCGCGGTGACGCCTTCGACGCCAAGGCCTGGCACATGGCCGCCCTGTCCCAGGGCTCCCTGGGCCTGGACGACCTGGTGGACGAGCTCTCCCGGCTCTGACGGCCCCGCGCGGCGGTCGGCCGCTCCCGGCCGCCGCGCGATGTCACCCGGAGTGCCTCGGCGCCAGGACGCCCCGTTGCCCTGGCGCCCGGAGTCCAGGTGCCAGGACGCCAGGCGTCAGGCGTCAGGGCGTCAGGGCGTCAGCCGACGCAGTTGTACGAGTACCATCCACGTCCCGGGTCCCGGATGGACGAAAGCCGCGCGGACCCCGTACCGGCCCGGTTCGAGCACCACCCTCAGGCGGTCCGTGCCCTCGGAGAAGGTGCCCGGCCAGACGGCCTCGAAGAGGACGACGGGGCCGGGCACCGTCCACTCCGCCTCTTCCTCCGGATCCCACTCGGCCTGCTCCAGCGCCGCCGGGACGGCGGCGAGCATCTCCTTCTCGGACCTGGCGGCGTGCCAGCGTACGAAGGTTCCGTGCTCGGGGAGGTAGGTGGTCGAGGCGGGTTCGTCGGCGAGGACCAGGGCCCTGGTGTCGCCCACGGGCACGAGGCCGATGAACCCCTCGACCTCACAGGCCCGGTCGTAGTCGCAGGAGATGTCGTCGCCTTCGAACCCCGACCAGAACGGGAGCACCGTCTCCGGAATCGCTATGAGCGGCCCGCCGCCCGAATGCACCCACTGGACCGCACCGGGGTCCGCGTATCTTGGCATGCGCAGAAGTTACACGGCACGCGTCCGCCCCCGTAGAGCAGGCAGCGCCCGGAAACCGGATCCGGACACCGGCGGGAACGCGCGGGGCCGAGACCGTCGGCCCGGCCCCCTTCCCCGGGGTCAGCAGCCGCAGTCCTCCGCGTCGACGGGCGCCGTCAGCGGGTCCGCGGCGCGGCGCTCGTCCCCCTGCCAAGTCTCGAACTCGAAGCCCTCGCGCGCCCAGTACTCGAATCCGCCGAGCATCTCCTTGACCTGGAAGCCGAGTTCGGCGAGGGCGAGGGCCGCGCGGGTCGCACCGTTGCATCCGGGGCCCCAGCAATAGGTGACGACCGGCACCGACTTGTCCAGAAGCCGCTCGGCCTGCTCGGGGATGAGCGCGGTGGGCAGGTGGACCGCGCCGGGGATGTGGCCCTGGTCCCACGACGCGGTGGAGCGGGAGTCGACGACGACGAACCCGGGGTCGCCGCCGGCCGCGAGGGCGGCGGCGACGTCGGACACGTCCGCGTGGAACGCGAGGCTCGCGCCGAAGTAGGCGGCGGCCGCGGCCGGGGAGGCCGGCGGGACCCGCAGGACGGGGTTCGCCGCCGACGTGGAACCGGTCACCGTGCCGTTCGTGATGCCCTCGGCAGTCGCAGTCATGGCCTGGCCTTTCCTTGCTCTGTGGTCCCGCCGGACGGATGCCGCCCTTGCCATCCCGGTGCTTCCTCCGCACCGTGTTCCGCGGGACCTCCCGGGAAGAAATCTACGGGGGCCGGGCCGTGTCCTGAAGTGACGTTCCACGGCAGTGCTGTTGATCGGCCGGGGATTCCCCTGGTATGCAGGACGGATGACCGCGTATTCCCCGGACGCCACCGACTGGCGCATCCTCGACGTCCTCCAGCGCGAGGGCCGGTCCAGCTTCGCCGAGCTGGCACGGGCCGTCTCCATGTCCGCGAGCGCGGTCACCGAGCGGGTGCGCCGCATGGAGGAGGCGGGCGTCATACGGGGGTACGCGGCCGTCGTCGACCCCGAGAGCCTCGGACTGCCGATCCTCGCGTTCGTCCGGCTCAGGTATCCGAACGGCAACTACAAGCCGTTCCACGACCTCGTCGAGGTCACGCCCGAGATCCTGGAGGCGCACCACGTCACGGGCGACGACTGCTTCGTCATCAAGGTCGCGGCGCGGTCGATGGCCCATCTGGAGACGGTGTCCGGCAAGATCGGCACGCTCGGGTCGGTGACGACGAGCGTCGTCTACTCCTCACCGCTGCCGAGCCGGCCACTGGGCCGCTGAGACCGCCCCCGGCGGCGGTCACGGCGGACCGCCCCCGGCGACGATCACGCGCCCCGCTGCCGTACGACCGACCCCGTACGCCCCTTCACGACCTCCAACTGCGCGTGGATGCGGCGGCGCAGGTCGCCGACGTGGCTGACGATGCCGACGCTGCGGTCGCGTTCGCGCAGCGAGTCGAGGACGTCGAGCACCTCGTCGAGGGTCTGGTCGTCGAGGCTGCCGAAGCCCTCGTCGATGAAGAGCGTGTCGAGCCGCACCCCGCCGGCCTCGTCGGTGACCACGTCGGCGAGGCCGAGGGCCAGGGCGAGGGAGGCGAAGAAGGTCTCGCCCCCGGAGAGCGTCGCCGTGTCGCGCTCCCGTCCGGTCCAGGCGTCCACGACATGCAGTCCGAGCCCGCTGCGCCCGCGGCCCGCCCGGTCGTCGGAGTGCACCAGGGTGTAGCGCCCCGAGGACATCCGCTGGAGGCGGACGGTCGCGGCCGCCGCGACCTGCTCCAGCCGGGCGGCGAGGACGTACGCCTCCAGGCGCATCTTCCGGTCGTTGTCCGCCGACGTGCCGGCCGCGAGTCCCGCGAGGCGGGCCACGCGGTCGTACTCCTCGCGCAGCGGGGCGAGCCGGCGGGCTCCTGCGGTCGCGCGGGCGGAGAGCGTGTCCAGCTCGGCGCAGCGCCGGGCCGCCGCGTCCTGCGCCGACGCGGTGTCGCGCAGCCGCCGGGCGGCCGACTCGGCCGCCCGCTCGGCGGCCCGCAGGTCGACGGGCGGGCGTCGCGCCGCTGCCGTGGTGTCGGCCTCGGCGAGCACGGCACGCACCGAGGACTCCTCCGACTGCCATTCGTCCAGCTGTCGTTGGAGATCCCGGTGGGCGGCGGCGTCGAGCATCGCGGCGGCCGCGGCCCCCGGGGTCTCGAAACCGGCGCGGAAGGCCGCGTCGGCCAGACGTGCGTCGGCGTCCTTGAGGCGCCGTGCGACGTCCTCCGCCGCCCGGACGCCGTCCGCGGCCTCGGTGAGCAGCGCGACCTGCCGCTCCAGCTGCGTGGCCCGCTCGGCCACGCTCCCGGCGGCACCCCGGGCCTGCTCCAACTCCTGCTCCAGTGAGGCCTTTTCGCGGTCGAGGGAGTCCCGGTGCGAGGCTCGTGCGGCGACCCGCCGGGCGGCCTCCTGCTGGACCGTCAGCCGCCGCGCGTGCTCCCGCTCGGCCTGCTCGCGGGCCTCGCGCGCGGCGTGCAGCCCGGAGGCCACCGTACGGGCCTCGGCGTGCCGCCGGTCCAGTTCCTCGGCCTGTTCCGCAAGTTGCGGGGTAGGGGCGTCACTCGCCTCGGCGGTCGCGGCGGCCAGCGCCTCGCGTACGACGCCGAGCCCGCGCTCGGCCTCGGCGCGCTCCTCGTCGGCGCCGCGGTAGGCGGCGAGGGCCCGCTCCTCCGTCTCGCGGTCGACATGGCCGGCGACCTTCCGGGCCGGGGCCGGGTGTTCGGTGGCTCCGCACACGGCGCAGGACTCACCGTCCACCAGACCGGCGGCGAGTTCGGCGGCGATGCCCTGGAGTCGCTGTTCCTTCAGGTCGAGCCAGTGGGCGTGCGCCCGCGTCGCGTGCTCGCGCGCGGTCAGGCTCCGGGCCAGGGCGCTCTCGGTGTCCTGGGCCAGTTCGTCGCGCAGCCGGGCCGCGGCGAGCCGCTTGAAGGCCGGTTCACGCTGGACGGCGAGCTGCTCGGCGCGTGCCGCGGCCTCCTGCGCGGCGTCGACCCGCGCCTCGAGACCGGCCCGGGTCTCCTCCCAGGCGGCCAGCCAGCTCTCGGCGTCCTGGAGGACGTCCTCGTCGGCGCGTTCCTGGCGGTCCAGGGAGGCGCGTTCCGTGCCGAGTTCACCGAGGCGCCGCTCGGCGCGGCGTGCCGACTCCAGGCCGCCCAGTTCCTCGGCGGCGCTGCGCGCGGCGGTCGCGAGCCCGGGCGCCCCGGCACCGGCGAACGTGTCCGGCAGGGCGGCACGCGCGCGGGCCTCCTCGGCGGCCGCGCGCCGGTGCTCCGCTTCGGTGGCATCGCGCAGGTCGAGTGCGGGGGCCACCGCCTCGGCCTTGCGCGCTCGCTCCATGCGGGTCCGGGCTTCCCGGTGGGCGTCGGCGTGCCGCTCCAGACGTGCGGCACGCTCCTGTGCCTCGGTGAACCGGCGCTGCAGCCGGTCCACTTCGCGTACGTCGGCGAGCGCGCGCTCGGCCGCGGCCTGGGCCGATTCCGCGGCCCCGCGGGCGCACCGGGCGACGGTGAGCGTCTCGCGAGCCGTGCTGCGGGCCAGCGCGGCCCAGCCGAGCACCGATGCGGCCAGTCCCGGGTCACCGGGCGCGAGGTCGGGCAGCGGCTCCTCGACGGTGCGACCGGCCGCCTGGTGCATCCGGTGGGCGTCGGCCAGCAACGCGGTGTCGGCGGCCCGCACTTCGGCCTCGGCTGCGCGCCGGCGCTCGGCGAGGCGCTTTTCGACCTCGGCGAAGCGGTGGGTGTCGAAGAGCCGGCCGAGCAGTCTGCCGCGGGCCTCGGCGTCCGCCCGCAGGAAGCGCGCGAAGTCGCCCTGGGGCAGCAGCACGACCTGGCAGAACTGCTCGCGGCTCATGCCGAGGAGCTGGGTGATCTCCTCGCCGATCTCCTGGTGGGAGCGGCTGAGGTCCTTCCAGGTGCCGGCCGTGGAGTCGTACGCGCGCAGCCAGGTCTGGGCCTTCTCGGTGGTCGTGCCCGTGCCGCGCTTCTTGGGGCGCTCCCAGGGCGGCTGCCGGGTGACCTCCAGCCGGCGTCCGGCGACGGTGAGTTCGAGACGGATCTCGGTGCGGGCGTCGGGCGCCGCGTGGTCGCTGCGCAGGCCGAGGCCCTGACCGCTCTGCCGGGCACCCGGAACGGCTCCGTACAACGCGTAGCAGACGGCGTCGAGGACGGAGGTCTTGCCCGCACCTGTCGGTCCGTGCAGGAGGAAGAGCCCGGCGGCGGACAGCTCGTCGAAGTCGACCCGCTGGGCACCGCCGAACGGGCCGAACGCGGTGATGTCCAGGCGGTGCAGCCTCATCGGTTTCCCTCGGTCTCCGGGCGGTCGGCCCCCTGGGTGTGCGGCGGACGTGAGGTCACCGGGCGGTCTCCCGCGCGGTCTCGTCGGCGCGGACGGCGTCGAACGCGTCCCGGAGCACGGCCTGTTCCCGGGCGTCGGGACCCACGCCGCGCACATGGGCCACGAAGTCCTCGGCGATCTGCTCCTCGCTGCGGCCCGCGATCCGGCGGGCGTACGAGACGTCCGGGGCCTGCGGGGAGCGTTCGGGTTCGAAGACGAGGCTGAGCGTGTGCGGGAAGCGCCCGGCCAGCCGTGCCATGGGGTCGGCGGGCCGCACCGGGTCGGTGAGGGTCGCCTCGACCCAGGCGTCCGTGTGCCGCTCCAGCGCCGGGTCGGCGAGCAGGTCCTCCAGGTGTCCGCGGAGGCGGGCGAGCGGGCGGGGCACCGGGCAGTCGACGCGCTCCGCGGCCAGGGAGCCGTCCGGGCCGAGGTCCACGAGCCACATGCTCTTGCGGTGGTCGGCCTCCGAGAAGGAGTACGGCAGCGGGGATCCCGAGTAGCGCACGCGCTCGGTGATGGTCTGGCTGCCGTGCAGGTGGCCGAGCGCGGTGTAGTCGACGCCCTCGAAGACTCCGGCGGGCACGGAGGCGACGCCGCCGACGGTGATGTCCCGCTCGCTGTCGCTCACTTCGCCGCCGGTGACGAAGGCGTGGGCGAGGACGACGGAGCGGGTGCCCGGCGCACGGCCGGCGAGGTCGGCGCGGACCCGGTCCATGGCGGCGGCCAGCACGGCCTCGTGGCCCGCCCGCTCCACCCCGAACTCGTCCTTCACCAGGGCGGGTTCCAGATAGGGCAGGCCGTAGAAGGCGACATCGCCGTGGGCGTCGGCCAGCACCACCGGGGTGCCGCAGCCGGCGGGGTCGGTGCGCAGGTGGACGCCCGCGCGCCCGATGAGCCCGGCGCCGACGCCGAGCCGCCGCGCCGAGTCGTGGTTCCCGGAGATCATCACCGTGGGCACACCGAGATCGGCCAGCCGGTGCAGGGCGTCGTCGAAGAGCTCCACCGCGGCCAGGGACGGCACGGCGCGGTCGTACACGTCTCCCGAGACGACCACCGCGTCCACCTCGCGCTCGCGCGCGGTCGTGACGAGGTGGCCGATGAAGCGGGACTGGGCGTCGAGCATGTTCACCCGGTGGAACGCCCGGCCCAGGTGCCAGTCGGAAGTGTGCAGGAGCCTCATGATCCCCGAAGGGTAACGGCCGGGGCTGACATCACGGGCGGTTACTCCCGTATCGGCCCACCATGAGCATCATCCGAATGTGCCCCTTGTCCCCCACATGCCCGGAATGTCACGCGTCTCCGTAGGCCTCCCCGCCCAGCTCGAACCCGGCCGTCCCCGCGGTCGCGTCGGCCAACCAGGCCCGGAACGCCTCCACATCGGCGTCCGGCAGTCCGATCTCGATGGTGACGGCCTCGCCGTAACGCACATCACGTACCTCGCGGCCGGTGGACCGCAGATCGTTCTGCACCTTGCCGGCCCGCTGGTGGTCGACGGTCACCGTGGCGAGCCGGAACCGGCGGCGGGTGATCGTGCCCACCGCGTCCAGCGCCTCGCCCACCGAGCCGCCGTACGCCCTGATCAGTCCGCCGGCGCCGAGCTTGACCCCGCCGTAGTAGCGGGTGACGACGGCGACGACGTACCTCATGTCGCGGCGCAGCAGCATCTGGAGCATGGGGACGCCCGCGGTGCCGCCCGGTTCGCCGTCGTCGCTCGCCTTCTGCACGGCGCCGTCGGCTCCGATGACGTACGCGAAGCAGTTGTGCGTGGCGTCCGCGTGTTCCTTCCTGACGGCCGCGACGAAGTCCTGGGCCTCCCGCTCGGTGGCGGCCGGGGCGAGGGCGCACAGGAATCGGGAGCGGTTGACCTCGGTCTCGTGCACGCCCGCGTGGGCCACTGTGCGGTACTCGTCCTGCATCACGCCAGCGTATGCGCTGCGCGCACGCGCCACCGACGGGCCGGACGACGCCCCGGCGCGAGGCCCCGCTCACGTTCGGCCCACGCGGCCCGCGCGCCGGGACCGGGGCCGCACCGCAGAACCCGCGAGCCGGGGACCGGAGCGACGCCCGACGCCCCGATCGCACGCCGCCACGATCACACGCCGCACCCGCGCACGGCCGACGGGGCCGGACCGGGCCGCATCCGTCAACCCGAGATCACGTCGGTGCACACGGGTGCGGGCGACGGCCGCGGAACGCGACGGGACCCGGCCCGCGCGCCCGTCACTCGGGCGTACATCGGCGCACTCAGGCGTACGCCGGCTCACCCGGGCACACGTAGGCCGGGATTCATTCCTTCTTGCCCCGAGGCACGACGACGTCCGTCAACAGGGCGTCTCCGGGGCCGAGTTCGTGCCAGGCGGTGCCGTGCCAGACCAGGACGGCGACGGCCGAGGTCGGGAACTTCGTCCGGACCCGGTCCAGCGTGTCGTCGAAGCCGTCCCCGGCCAGTTCGAGGACCAGCTCCTCGAGACCCGGGTTGTGCCCGACCAGCAGCAAGGTCCTTACGTGTTCGGGGACTTCGCGGACGGCCTCCAGCAACTCCGGCGCCTCCGCCCCGTACAGCCGCCCGTCGAACCGTACGGACGGCGGGGTTCCCCACTCCCGCGACGCCAACTCCCAGGTCTCCCGCACCCGTACGGCGGTGGAGCACAGCGCGAGGTCCGGCAGCAGGTCGGCCTCGGCCATGACGCGCCCGGCGGCGGGGGCGTCGCGACGGCCGCGTGTCGCGAGCGGGCGCTCGTGGTCGGGCACCCCGTCGGGCCAGGCGGACTTGGCGTGCCGCAGGACGACCAGTCTTCGCCTCGGGCCCGCGGCCGCGCGCGCGTTCACAGCGACGCCCCGATCTCACGGGTGAGTTCGAGGCCGAGCAGCCGGTCGGCGTAGGCGTAGGTCTCGAACCGGGCCCCCTCCGGGATGCCGGAGGTCTCCACCGAGCGCAGCACGTCCAGCACGGCGGGCACGTCCAGGTCGTCCTCCCAGGCGGCGCGCAACCGCAGGCGTACGTCCTCGGGGACCGGCTTGGAAGGCCGTGTCGCCCATCCGGCGACGGCGGCGCGCCAGTGCCGGAGCACGCCCTCCGCCTCCGCGAGCACGTCGGCGTCGAGGCTCAGCGGCAGATCCCGCCGCCGCGCGAGCAGCGCCAGCCGGAGCGCGGTCGCGTCCCCGGGAACGGGAGCGGGACCGTGCCCGGTGCCGACCGGCGCCACCTCGACGCGCGGCCCGTTCGTCACGGCGGCCCCCTGCGCGACGACGTCGATGGTCCGCGTCGCCGCCGGTCCCGGTTCCGTGTCCGGGTGGTCCTCGAACGGCCGGATCCCGAGTTCGGCGGCGCGCGCCCGCAGTCCCGCCTCGCCCCAGGGAGCTTCCCGGTCCGCGAGGTCCGCAGATCCGGCGGGGCCGGCGTGGTCGGAGGTTTCCTCCGGATCCGCGGTTTCCGCCCGGTCCGGCGCCGAAGTGAGGGTCGCCCAGGCCGGGTTGCCTCCGACCTCCAGGGCCCGTACGAGGACGTCGGCGACCAGGAGCACGCGCAGACCCGTGATGTCGGACCCGGGCGGGCGCGCGTGGACACGGACCAGACCGCGGCGGGCGAGGGCAGCGTCGACGGGTTCGCCCGTACGGGCGTCGAGGATACGGAGCACGAGGCGAGCCTAGGCGGAGGTACGGGCGGGCGCGGGGAGGTGGGGGCCGTTCCGGACACACACCCGGCCTTGACAATCCGCTTCCGTCGCCGGAAGGGTGACCGACCAGTCGGTTTGAGGGAGTGGATCGTGAACGGGATGAGCATCTCCACCGCCGCCGGTGTGTTCGACGCCGTCACGGCGGGTCCGCCCGACGGCCGCCCGGTGCTCCTGCTGCACGGTTTCCCCCAGACGGGCCTCGCGTGGCGGGAGCAGATCGCGGCGCTGGCCGCGGAGGGCTACCGCGTCGTGGCGCCCGACCAGCGCGGCTACTCCCCCGGGGTCCGCCCGGAGCGGGCCGAGGACTATCGGATCAGCCTTCTGGTCGCGGACGTCGTCGCGATCACTGAGGAGCTGGGCTGGCCGGCGTTCGACCTGGTCGGTCACGACTGGGGCGGCGCGGTGGCCTGGTGGACCGCCTCCGCACACCCCGGCCGGGTCCGCACCCTCACGGTCGTCTCCACCCCGCACCCCGGCGCCCTCGCCGAGGCTCTGCGCACCGACGACGACCAGCGCGCACGGTCCCGGTACATGATCGACTGGCGCGAGACGCCCGCGACCGAGCAGCGCCTGCTGGCCGACGACGCCCGGCTGCTGCGCGCGCTCTACGCGGGGAAGGTCCCGTCGGCGGGCGCCGACGCCTACGTCCGGCACCTGTCCCGGCCCGGCGCCCTCACCGCGGCGCTGAACTGGTACCGGTCCGGACGCCCCGACGGCACGATCGGCGTCATCGAGGTGCCCACGTTGTACGTCTGGAGCACGGAGGACACCGCGTTCGGCGCGGCTCCCGCGCGGGAGACCGGGCACTGGGTCGAGGGGCCGTACCGCTTCGAGGTGCTCCCGGGCCTCAGCCACTGGATTCCGGAAGAGGCACCCGGGACGCTGAACCGTCTGCTGCTCGAACATCTGGGAGCGCACGGCACCAGGAATCATCGCGCTCCCGTCGCCGTTGAGGAGAACGACAGACCCTGACCGATCCGTATGGAGGCCGAACGTGTACGGCGACTCGGAGACGATCCGCAGAATCCTGACCGAACGGGGCGACACCTGGGCGATCGTCGGGCTCTCCTCGAACCGCCGCCGTGCCGCCCACGGCGTCGCCGACGTCCTCCAGCGCTACGGCAAGCGGATCGTGCCCGTGCACCCGAAGGCCGAGACCGTCCACGGGGAGCAGGGGTACGCGTCTCTCGCGGACATCCCCTTCGAGGTCGATGTCGTCGACGTCTTCGTCAACAGCAACCTCGCCGGACCCGTCGCGGACGAGGCGGTCGCCATCGGCGCCAAGGCCGTCTGGTTCCAGCTCGACGTGATCGACGAAGACGCGTACGCGCGGACGCGTGCCGCCGGACTCGACATGGTGATGGACCTCTGCCCGGCGATCGAGATCCCGCGCCTGGGCTGAGCCGACGGGACGCCCGAGCCGTCCGGCCCCGAGCGTCCCGGCGCCCCTTCGGCGTACCCGGCGGAGCGTCGTGGCGCCCGGCGGCGCACCCCGCACACCGGCGGGTGCGCCGTCCGACGGTCCGCCCCGGCAGGGGCCGGGGAAAAGGCCGTTGACGTCACGCGGCCCGCTCCGGTTTCCTGCCCGGGTGACCATCCTTCGCATCGAAGCACCGGACGACGAGACCCGCCTCGCGGACTGGCAGCACGTCCACAACGTGATCGTCCCGCCCGCCGCCATGTCGCTCGACGAGGTGCGCGAGCGCGCCCGGCGCAACCGCCTGGAGGTCGCCTACCTCGGTGACGTCCTCGTGGGCTGCACGACCGTGCGCCCGCCCGCCGGCGACAGCGCGACGGCGACCGTGATCGCGCGCGTGCTCGCCGGGCACCGCGGTCGGGGCTTCGGCGAGGAGTTGTACGCACGCGGCCTGGAACAGGCCCGCACGCTGGGCGCCGAGGTGATCGAGACCGTCGTCCTCGCGGCCAACGAGGACGGCCTGCGCTTCGCCCGGCGACACGGCTTCGCCGAGGTCGAGCGTTACGTCCTCCCCGGGGAGACCGCGGAATGGGTCGACCTGAGACTGGGCTGACCGTCGGCGCGAACCGTCAAGCCCCCGGGCTCTCCCGCTCTTCGTCGTCCGAACCGTCCGGCCGTCCGCCGTCCGCCCGGTCGAGGAACCGCGCGATCGTCTCGCGCAGGGCGTCGGGGGCGTCGACCCACGGGAAGTGGCCCGCACCCGGCAGGACGGCGAGTTCGGCCCGGGGGAACAGCTCGGCGACGGCGGCGGCCACGCGCGGCAGCGGGCCGCTGTCCAGCTCGCCCGCGACGATCAGCACGCGCGCGTCCCAGGCCGCCACGACGGCGCGGGCCTCGGCGGGCCGGAAGGCACCGGGGCCCGCGTAGCGCTCGGCCGCCTCCTCGTTGCACTGCTCGACCTCGCTCGCGGCGTGCGCCCGCGCCGCCGCGTCCCAGCGCCCGTAGAAGAACGGGAGGGCCACGTCCTCGTCGGCGTCCGTCGCGGTGCCGTCCCAGATCCTCGTGTACGCGTCGTACGCGCTCTCGAACCACGGTTCCGCCTTGCGCAGGGCCGCGGCCTCCGCACGGTGTTCCGGGGCGAAGTCGATGCCCAGGGCCCGCGCCCGTCCGGTGACCATCGTGAGACTGCGGACCCGTCCCGGGTGGCGGACGGCGTAGAGGAGCGCGAGGTCGCAGCCCGCCGAGTGGGCGAGCAGATCGACCCGGTCGAGTCCGAGGTGCGCGCGGAAGGCCTCGACGTCCTCGACCTGCCGGTCGCAGCGGTACGTCGCCGGGTCGGCCGGGGATTCCGAGTCGCCCGTGCCCCGCAGGTCGAGCAGACACAGCCGGCGGTGCCGTGTCAGCCCGCCGAGGTCTCCCAGGTAGGCGGAGGCACGCATCGGTCCTCCGGGCAGACAGAGCAGCGGTTCACCCTCGCCCCTTGCGTGATGGGCGAGGCGGGTTCGGTCGGGCGTGATGAGAGTCGGCACGCCGGCCATCGTCATCGGCACGGCGCCGTACGGGCAAGTGTTTTAACAGGTCATCAAACACGCTGTGCCATAGGCGAGTTGCCCGCTACCGCCGTAAGCGTGCGGTCATCTCGACTCCGCATCGCGCCGCCTTCGCCGTGGGTTCTCCCGCCGTACGCCTCCGATTGCTTCCATCGGGGGACGGACCGCACCGGGGACGGACCGCACCGGGGGACGGGCCACAGGAACGGCAGGAACAAGGAGATCGGCGGACAATCGGGGCACGGGACGAGGAGGGCCGGATGACGGAACTGCTGGCAGGGATGCGGGTGGACTACACCGACCACGACGACCCCGTACTGATCCGCCCGGACGGCAGCCCGGTGGACACCTGGCGGGAGAACTACCCCTACGAGCGGCGCATGGAGCGCAAGGAGTACGAGTGGCACAAGCGGCTCCAGCAGATCGAGCTGCTGAAGCTGCAGAGCTGGATCAAGGAGACCGGCCGACGGCTGGTCGTCGTCTTCGAGGGGCGCGACGCGGCGGGCAAGGGCGGCACGATCAAGCGGTTCACGGAGCATCTCAACCCGCGCGGCGCCCGGGTGGTGGCGCTGGAGAAGCCGACCGAGCGGGAGCGGCGGCAGTGGTACTTCCAGCGGTACGTGGAGCACCTGCCGACCGCGGGCGAGATCGTGATGTTCGACCGGTCCTGGTACAACCGGGCGGGCGTGGAGCGGGTGATGGGCTTCTGCACCGACGACGAGTACCGGCGCTTCATGCGGCAGGCGCCCGCCTTCGAGCGGATGCTCGTCGACGACGGTGTGGATCTGATCAAGTTCTGGTTCTCGGTGTCCCAGAGCGAGCAGCGCACCCGCTTCACGATCCGCCAGGTCGACCCGGTGCGGCAGTGGAAACTGAGCCCCATCGACCTGGCCTCCCTGGACCTCTGGGAGGACTACACGGCGGCCAAGGTCGCCATGTTCCGCGAGACGGACACCGCGCAGGCGCCCTGGACCGTGGTGAAGAGCAACGACAAGAAGCGGGCCCGCGTCGAGGCCATGCGCAGTGTCCTGGCCCGTTTCGCCTACGCGGACAAGGACGAGGAGGTCGTCGGCAGCCCCGACCCGAGCATCGTGGGCGCGGCGGCGAACCTGCTGGAGGAGGGCGAGGAGACCGAGGACCACGCCGCACTCCCCGGCGACCGGACGGTCACGGGCGACGGCACGCTCACGCGCTGAGCACCGTACTCGCACACGGGCCCGGCAGCACGCGGGCCCGGCAGCACACGGTCGCGAGCGCACCCCACCCCAGGCATGCACGGGCCCCGTACAGCGGCCCGGCGCGGGGCCCGAAGCCCGCGGGGCGGGTCTCAGTCGTGCGCCGGGCGGTCGGAGAGCCGGTGGTCGGCCAGGCTCAGCGCCTCGTCGACCACCCGGCGCAGATGACCGTCTCCGAGCGAGTAGACCACCCGGCGTCCTTCCTTCCTCGTGCTCACGAGCCCGGCGAGACGGAGTCGGGCCAGGTGCTGGCTGACGGCCGGACGGGCCGCGCCGCACGTCTCGGTCAGCGTCGTGACGTCGGCCTCGCCACCGGTCAGCGCGTGCAGCAGCGTGAGACGGGTGCGATCGGCCAGGAGGGCGAGGAGTTCGGCGGCGAGCGCGAACTGTTCCTCGCCGGGGGTACGCGGGTGCGCATCGTGCGCAGGTGATAGGTGCATGCGTGCGCTCATACGCACATAATGGCCTCGTGGACACCGACGCGTCCACTCCCGCGCACGGAAGGGGACGCACGTGAACGACCGGCACGACCACGACCATCACCACGGGGGCGGGCACGGCACGGGCGACGGCCACGGCAGTCATGGCGCCCACGACGGCAAAAACACCGACGGACGGCTCCGCAGCCACGACGACGGACATGAACTCGACCACCGGCACGACCCCGGACCTGCTCACGCCCACTCCCCCGGCCGGCCGCATCCGCACCCCCGATCACGTCCGGCGGATCACCGTCACCCGCACGGCCACCCGCAGGGCCGCGGGAGCCGGCTGCGCCATCTGCTGACCCCGCACTCCCACGAGACGGCCGACAAGATCGACTCCGCGCTGGAGGCGTCGGCCCGGGGCATGCGGGCCCTCTGGCTCTCCCTGGCCGTCCTCGGCACAACGGCCCTGGCACAGGCGGCCGTCGTCATGCTGTCGGGGTCGGTCGCGCTGCTCGGCGACACCGTGCACAACGCGGCCGACGCGCTGACCGCCCTGCCCCTCGCGGTCGCCTTCACACTGGGCCGCCGGGCGGCGACACGACGCTTCACCTACGGCTACGGGAGGGCGGAGGACCTGGCGGGCATCGTGATCGTGCTGACGATCGCTGCTTCCGGCGCCTTCGCCGCCTGGGCGGCGGTCGGCCGACTGCTCGATCCGGGGCCCGTGCGGCACCTTCCGGCGGTCGCGGCCGCCGCGCTCATCGGCTTCGCCGGCAACGAGTGGGTCGCCCGGTACCGCATCCGCGTCGGGCGCGAGATCGGCTCGGCCGCCCTGGTCGCGGACGGACTCCACGCCCGTACCGACGGATTCACCTCACTCGCCGTGCTGGTGGGCGCCGGCGGCGCGGCTCTCGGGTGGCAACCGGCCGACCCGCTGGTGGGGTTGGCGATCACGGCCGCGATCCTGTTCGTGCTGCGCGATGCCGCCAGGGAGGTCTTCCGGCGCGTGATGGACGCCGTGGAGCCGGAGTTGGTGGACCGGGCCGAGCGGGCGCTGCGGCAGGTCGCGGGCGTGCGTGACGTGGGAGAGCTGCGGCTGCGCTGGATCGGGCACAGGCTGCGCGCCGAGGTGGCGGTCGTGGTGGACGGCGAGGCGACCGTGCGCCGCGCCCACGACATCGCCGTGGACGCCGAACACGCCCTGCTGCACGCCGTCCCGAAACTGACCGCCGCCCTGGTCCACGCCGATCCGGCACCGGCACCCGGCCACGCGGATCCGCATCGGACACTGGCCCATCACGCCACCGGGTGACCTGCCGGGGCGTGACACCGCACCGGCGGGCAGGACGTCATCCGGCGATGCCCAGACCTTCCAGCACCACCGCGTTCGGCAGTTCCGCGAACGCCTTGCCCGGGACCAGGAGTTTGCCGCGCCGACGGCCGCTGCCCACCAGCACGTACGGCAGCCCGACGACGGCCGGGTCGACCAACAGCGGCCAGTCGTCCGGGAGTCCGACGGGGGTGATGCCGCCGTACTCCATGCCGCTCGCCCCGGTCGCGATGTCCATCGGGGCGAACGACGCCTTCCGGACGCCCAGTTGACGTCGTACGGCACCGTTGACGTCGACGCGGGTGGTGGACAGGACGACACACGCGGCGAGCGTGGTCTCGCTGCCGCGCCGGCCCGCGACCACCACGCAGTTGGCCGACGTGTCCAGCAGTTCCTTGCCGTAGTGCTCGACGAAGACGGCGGTGTCGGCCCACTCCGGGTTCGTCTCGACGTAGACGATCTGCTCGGCGGGGGTGCCACCGCGCCACCCGCGCACCGCGTCGGCGACGGGGCCGACGAGTTCGTCCAGGCAGTCGGGGGCCGCGAAGGCGTGGTCGAAGTGTCCGATGGGTGCGCGCATGACGGCACGCTAACAGCACCGCGGACCCGGTCGGCGGGAGCCTGCCGCGCCCGCCGGGACCGGCTCACCGGGTGCGCCGCCGGAGCGGCGCCGGGCCTCAGTGCACGAGCGGGACCGACACGGCCATGACCATCTCGACCGGGACCTCGCCCTGGTTGGCGTACGTGTGGGGGGTGTCGGCCTCGAACGACGCGCTCGCCCCTTCGGGGACGCGATGCTCGACGCCGTCGACGGTGAGGGTCATCTCGCCCGCGATGACATGCACGAGTTCGACGGTGCCGGAGGGGTGCGGGTCGGACGGGCTGCCCTCGCCCGGCATCAGCCGCCAGTCCCACATCTCCAGCGGACCGGGCGCCTCGGTGCCCGCCAGCAGCCGGTTGTAGCTGCCCGCCTCGGTGTGCCACAGCCGTACGGCCTGGTCCTCGGGGACGATCCGGACCTTGGGTCCCTGCTCGTAGTCGAGCAGGGTGGTGATGCTGACGCCGAGCGCGTCACCGATCTTGACGACGGTACCCAGGCTGGGATTGGTCCTGGCCTGCTCGATCTGGATGAGCATGCCGCGGCTGACTCCGGCGCGGGCGGCGAGCGCCTCCAGGGTGAAGCCGCGCTCGGTGCGCCAGCGCTTCACGTTGCGCGCCAGGGACTGAGTCAGCAGGTCGAGATCCGACACATTCCGTCCAATATTTTGAATGACAGAGTTCAATCAGGTGAACTATCGTGTGATGCACCTGATCGTTCACCGAACTGTACTGCGAGGCCCCCCGTGACAGCACTCTTCGCCCTGGCCACCAGCCTCCTGTGGGGCCTGGCCGACTTCGGCGGAGGCCTGCTGACCCGGCGCACGCCCGCCCTCACGGTGGTCGTCGCCTCCCAGTCGATCGCCGCGGTGGTCCTCGGCGCGATCGTGCTGGCCACCGGCGGCTGGAGCGAGGCGGGACCGCAGCTGTGGTTCGCGGTCGCCGCGGGCCTGGTCGGCCCGGTCGCGCTGCTCTCCTTCTACAAGGCGCTCGCGCTCGGCCCGATGGGCGTGGTCTCGCCGCTCGGCTCGCTGGCCGTGGTCGTCCCCATCGGTGTCGGCCTGTTCCTCGGGGAGCGCCCGGGTCTGGTGCAGATCGCGGGCATCGCGGTCGCCGTGGCGGGTGTCGTCCTCGCGGGCGGGCCCCAGCTGCGGGGCGCGCCCGTGCAGCGGCAGGCGATCCTCCTGACCCTGATCGCGGCCGCCGGCTTCGGCACGGTGTTCGCGCTGATCGCCGAGGCGTCGTCGTCGGTCACCGGGCTCTTCCTGGCCCTGTTCGTGCAGCGCGTGACCAATGTCGTCACCGGCGGTTCGGCCCTGGCCCTCTCCGTCCGGCGCGGCGCGGCGGCCCTTCCCGCGGGCGGCTTCCCCTGGGCCTCGCTGCCCGCGCTCGCCTTCGTCGGCCTCGCCGACGTCGCGGCCAACGGCACGTACTCGGTCGCCGCCCAGCACGGCCCGGTCACCGTCGCGGCCGTCCTCGCCTCGCTCTACCCCGTGGTCACGGCGCTGGCCGCGCGCGGTGTCCTCAGGGAGCGGCTGCGGGCGGTGCAGGCCACCGGAGCGGCACTGGCGCTGGTCGGCACGGTCCTGCTGGCGACCGGCTGAACCGGCTCCGAGCAGCTCCGAGCGGCTCCGGCCCGCGGAAACCCGCCGTCAGGGCTCCGCGCGGACGTCCCCCGACCGCGCGGGCACGTCCTCGGCCGCGGCCCGGACGTCAAGGTCCAGCTCCGCGAGCCGCGCGACGGTCTCCTCGTCCAGTTCCGAGAGCGCCTGCAACTGCTCGGGGGTGACCCCGTCGGGAATCGGCACCGGCGGCGGCGTGCGCAGTGGCGGCTGCCACCCGGCGACCGGGTCCCAGCGCCGGACGACCTTCGCGGGAGCCCCGGCGACGACGGAGTGGTCCGGCACCGTACCCCGTACCACCGCGCCCGCGGCGACCACGACGTTCCGTCCGATCCGCGCGCCGGGAAGGATCACCGCGTTGGTCCCGATCCAGCAGCCGGGCCCGATCTCCACGGGCTCCATGCGCGGCCACTGCTTGCCGATGGGCTCGTGCGGATCGTCGTACGAGTGGTTCGTGGAGGTCACGTACACATAGGGCCCGAAGTAGCAGTCGTTGCCGATCGTGACCGTCGTGTCGGCGATGACGTGGCTGCCGCGGCCGAGCACGACACCGTCCCCGATGCGCAGGATGGGGTCGGGACCGAGGTCCAGATCGGGCATCAGGCCCGCGGTCAGCGTGACCTGCTCGGCGACGATGCAGTACGAGCCGAGGTGGATCCAGGGTTCGCCGAAGACCGTGCCCAGCGGGAAGGCCAGCCGGGTGTTCTCGCCGATGGCACCGAAACGGAACCGGCCCGGCTGCTCGGCCGAGACCGTACCCGCGCGCCGCATCCAGGCCCAGCCCGCGTGGACGGCGCGCTGCGCGAGGCGCCGCCGCCATGATGAGAACGTGTTCTTGCTCCTGGACACGCGTTCACGGTACTCAGGGCGGGGCACGCCGATGTGATCACACGGCTGTGATCTTCGCCCCACCGGAGGTGCGCGGGGCGATGGCATACGGTGCCGGTGTACTCAGAAGGACCGGACCACGACACGACGAGACGGTGACACGTGACGACGCAGCAGGCGTTGATCAAGGGGATCGGCGGCAAGGAACCGCAGGTGGACCCGGAGGCGTTCGTCTCCCCCACCTCCGTGGTCATCGGGGACGTCACGCTGGAGGCGGGCGCGAGCCTCTGGTACGGCGCGGTGCTGCGCGCCGACTGCGGCCCGATCGTCATCGGCGCGGGCAGCAATGTGCAGGACAACTGCAGTCTGCACGTGGACCCCGGGTTCCCCATCACCGTCGGGGAAGGGGTCTCGATCGGCCACAACGCCGTGGTGCACGGCGCGACCGTCGAGGACGGCTGTCTGATCGGCATGGGGGCCACGGTGCTCAACGGGGCCGTGATCGGGGCCGGCTCGCTGGTGGCCGCGCAGGCCCTGGTGCCGCAGGGGATGCGGGTCCCGCCGGGCTCGCTCGTCGCGGGTGTCCCCGCGAAGGTCAAGCGCCCGCTGACCGACGAGGAGCGCGAGGGCCTGTCACTGAACGGCGTCTTCTACGTGGAACTGGCCAAGGCCCACCGCGAGATCCACGAGTAGACCCCGCCTCGCTCGGCGGCGGGCACCGCGAGGCCGGGAGTCACTCGGCGGCGCGCACCGAGAGGCCGGGGAAACCGCCCTCCGCTCGGCGGCGCGCACCGCGGAATGTACGAGCAGCCGGTCTACTCGGCGGCGGGGACGGGTTCCGTCTCCGCCGTGCCGTGCTCCGTCGCCGCCTTCTTGGCCTTGCGGCGGACGATCAGCATCGAGGCGAGACCGACGAGCACCGCGGCGACCAGGCCGAGCCACGAGAAGCGCTTCAGCCAGGACTCGGCGACGACACCGACGTAGTAGATGACCGCGGTGGTACCGCCGGCCCAGATGATGCCGCCGAGGACGTTGGCGATCAGGAACTTCCAGTACGGCATCCGCAGCACACCGGCGAGCGGCCCCGCGAAGATCCGCAGCAGGGCGATGAAGCGGCCGAAGAAGACGGCCCACATGCCCCACTTCTGGAAGGAACGCTCCGCCGTGGCGACATGGGCCTCGCCGAAGTGTCTGGGGAACTTCGCGCCGAGCCAGGCGAGCAGCGGGCGTCCGCCCTTGCGGCCGATGGCGTAGCCGATGGAGTCGCCGACGATCGCTCCGAGGCTGGCGCAGACGCCGAGGACGACGGGGTTGATGCCGCCGTGCTGCGAGGAGAGCAGTGCGGCCGAGACCAGGACGATCTCCCCGGGCAGCGGAATGCCCAGGCTCTCCAGACCGATGACGAGGGCCACGAGCGCGTAGATACTGACCGCGGGCACCGTCTCGAGCCAGTCCTGGACGTGCAACGCCGGTTCCTCCCGTTTCGGTGTACGTGACCCGGCCGACCGCGTTTCGCGTGATCACCGAGGTGCGCTTCCCCGGAGCGCCCGCCGGGAAGCCTACCTGGTCGGCATGAACAGCGGCCGGGACGTGGGGCTCGTCACGCCCGCCGCCTCCAGCTCTCGTAGTGGTCGAGCAGGGTCTCCTCGACCGGCCGGTAGGTGATCCCCAGCTCCCGCACGCTCCTGCTGTTGTCCACGGGGAACCGGATGCCGAGGTGTTTGCGGATGTAGTCCTGGGTCAGTCCGAACGCCGGGCCGAGGATGCGGACCGGCCAGTGCGGGAGCGCGGTGCGCGGCAGCCGCAGGGCGCGGGGATACCGTCCGCGGACGATGCGCGCCATGTCGTGGAAGGACGTCATCGTCTCGGCCGCGACGATGTAGCGGCCCTTGGCGCCGTCGTGTTCCGCCGCCGCGATGTGCGCGTCGGCGACCTCGCGGACGTCCGCCGTGGTGAAGCTGAAATCGGGCGCGCCGTAGAAGAAGTAGCCCTTGAAGAGTTCGTCCAGCAGGAAGAGGCTGCCGGACTGCGACGCGGGGGTGAGGGACGGGCCGAGGACCAGACCGGGGTTGACGGACACCAGGCGCCAGCGGTCCTGGGCCGCCTCCGCCGCCCACGCCTCGCGCTCGGCGAGCGTCTTCGCGTAGTGGTACGGGTTGTTCTCGACCGTGCTGGTGGTGTTGAAGTACTTCTCCGACAGGACACCGCCGTCCATGTCCCGGACGTCGATGTAGTCGCCGAAGATCGCGCCGACGGTGGAGGTGAGGACGAGTTTCCCGACCGTCGGTGTCCGTTCCACGCCCGCCAGCACGTTGCGGGTGCCGAGCAGCGCCGGGTCGACCATGTCCCTGCGGCCGTCCTTGATCTTCTCCGGCATCAGGAACGGCGACGCCACGTGGAAGACCACACCGCAGCCGCTCATCGCCGCGTCGAAGGACCCGTCGGCCAGCAGATCCGCCTCGAACAGCTCGAGCCTGCCGGGAAAGGCCTCCCGCATCTCCCGGAGCGGCGCCACCTTCGCGGTGTTCGCGGTGCTTCGCACGGTGGTGTGGACGCGGTAGCCCCGCTCCAGCAGCCGCCTCACCAGATGGCTCCCGACGAACCCGCTGCCACCGGTCACCAGAACGGTGCCCTGCCCGCCTACGCCCACGCTCGCACTCCTCGATCCCGGTCCCCGGCGCGTCGCCCGGCCCCGTCCTCCGGGCGGTGCGCGCATCGTTCGTAGGTCAGGGTCGGGCATGGACGGCCGGAAGGGAACAGGCGTTCACTCCCCCAGCCAGGCCGTGGTGAGCTTCTGGAGCGCCGAGCCGTCGGCGTCGGCGAGCTTGACGCCCGTGAAGGCGGCGGCCTGCTCGGAGGTCTGGTAGCGGAACCGGGGTTCGTCGGCCGTCAGCGCGGCGACGACGACCTGCGCGCACGCGTGCGCACTCTGTGCCGCGGAGAACGACGTCGCGGTGCGGTCGAGGTAGGCACCGATCAGCGGCCGGTAGTCCCCCGCCTCGGCGACGAGCGCTTCCAGGTCGCTGCCGGCGCGGATGTTGCTGACGAATTCGGTGGCCACCGCGCCGGGCTCGATCACGCTGACCGCGACACCGAGCCGACCGACGACCGGGGCGAGGCTCTCCATCCATCCCTCGACGGCGAACTTGGCCGCGCAGTACGCCTCGTTGAACGGCTGGCCGATCACGCCGCCGACGCTCGTGACCGTGATCAGCCGCCCCCGGGCGGCACGCAGATGCGGCAGCGCGGCCTTGGTCACCTGGACGACACCGAAGAAATTGACCTCCATGACGTCACGGACGGCGTCGACGCTCTCCAGCTCGATGGTGCCGACGTGCCCGGCGCCCGCGTTGTTGATCAGGGCGTCCAGCTGTCCGTGGTCGGCGATCACCGCGGCGACACAGTCCGCGACCGAGTCGGGGTCCGTGACGTCGAGCCGCCGGACGTCGGCACCGGGCAGCCGCTCGCGCAGCGGCCCGGCCTTTCCGGTGTCGCGCATGGTCGCGACGACGGTGTAGCCGGCCTGTTCGGCGAGAACGGCGGTCTCCAGGCCGATACCGGTGGACGTACCGGTGACGAGGGCGATCTTCATGGCGGGACCTCTCTGATTGCGCGCACCTGCTTGTGGCACCTATTTGCGTGTACACACACATACTAGAGTTGCGTGCACGCGCACGCAACTGGGTAGACTCGCGTCGTGACGGAGATCAGGCTGAAGCAGGCGGAGCTGACGGTCGAGGACCAGGCGTACTACCGCATCGTCGGAGTGAGCACGGCCCTCACGGCACGGGCGAACGCCCGCCTGGAACAGGATTTCCGGCTGCCCGCGTCCTGGTTCGAGGTACTGCTCTGGCTCTACCACCAGGGCGGTCCCCTGTCCGCCACGGATCTGGGTTCGTGCGCGCTGATCAGCCGCAGCCAGGTCTCCCGGGTCATCGACGCGCTGCAGTCGCGGGGCCTGGTGACCCGGGCCCCCTCGGCCGCCGACGCCCGGTCCGTCGAGGTGACCATCACCGAGGAGGGCCGGGACCTCTTCGAGCGTGCGGACCGGGCCCGGCGTGAGGCCCTGGCACCCGCCCTGACCCAGAAACTGGAGCCGGCCGAGCTGGAGGAACTGGCCCGCATCCTCCTCAAGCTGAAGCACTGACGGGACCCGGCACCGGAACGGGACCGGAATCCGGCGCCCAAGCGAACGGCGTGAGCATTTCCGCACCGCTGGAACACCACGGGAACGCATCGGAACGTCGCTGGAACTCCCCTCTACGGCAAGGGAGTTGATAGAAAGGATCATCGACTTCCGCCCCACCCCTCCCACAAGGAGACCGATGTGACCGTCACCGCCGAGGACATCTACGCCATGGCCCCCTACGCCAGGACCCTGGGCGTTCGCTTCACCGCCCTGTCGGCAGAGGGGGTGGACGCCGAACTCGACTTCGTTCCCGAACTGTCCACCGTGGGAGGCGGGTTGCACGGAGGCGCGCTGATGGGCCTGGCCGACGTCGCCTCGGCGGTGTGCGCCGCGCTGAACGGCCCCGCGGGCGCCGTCCCCGCCACCACCACCTCGACCACGCATTTCCTGCGGCCCGTGCGCGAGGGAGCCGCGTACGCGAAGGCCCGTGTGCTGCGGGTGGGACGCGACACGGCGGTCGTGGAGTGCGACATCGAGGACGACCGGCGACAGCTCTGCACCCGGGTCACCCAGACGGTGAGCATTCGGGTGCCGCGCGGCTGACCGAACGCGGCGGTCCTGCCGATACCCCGCACACCGGGTGGACGTGCGCGCGGATACCGACGGAGAGCGCGCCGAGAACGACGACGGCCCCGGTCCAGGACGGCCGGGGCCCTGACGTCTCCGGGTGCGTCACGGCTGGTCGAGTGTGCCTTCGAGCATCTTGTCCTTGTCGAACGTGCCGTCGTCGTCGAGCCGGCCGAGATTGCCCAGGGCCGCGTTGAGGACGAGTGCGTCGTAGTCGTCGCCCTTCACGCCGTCACAGGCGGACGGCCTGCCCCTCCCGTCCGCCTCGTACTGGGCGACGAGGGCCCTCTGGCATCCCCTGACGATGTCGTCGTAGGACGGCCGGGCGATCCAGTAGACGGCTCCGCCGATGGCGAGGGCACCTGCGACGGCGGCGGCCACGATCAGGTCGCGGCGCCGCGTCACGGTCGGCTTCGACGCGACGAAAGGCGGGGTGTCGGGCATCGGCGGCAGCTGGTTCGTCACGTTTCCCCCAAGGTCGTGCGGTCTCGGGATGCTAACGACGAAGGAGCGGCTCGGACCGCCGGTCGACCGGGTTGCACCGGAACGAGGACGCCCCCGGCCGCGGCCGGGGGCGTACGTGTGCCCGTGACGATCTCCCCGACTGCCCCCTGAGGCTCGTCGTGAGCCCGAGGGGGGCCGGAATTTCCGCAGGCCGGAACGTCAGCCGTTCGGGCGGAGCGTCCAGATGACCGTCATCTCGCCGGTCACCGCGCCGTCGGCGCGCTGGATGGCGATGGCGACCGGGAACTCGGGGCGCAGGCCGGCGTCGAGGTCGGCGACGACGTCGACGGCGGGCCGCCCGAGCGTGGCGGTGGCCGTGACCGGGCCCATCGCGAGCTTCTTGTACGCGATCTCGGCGCTGACCGCGAGCGGTACGGCGCGGGAGAGCTGGTCCCCGAAGGCGGCGAGCACGATCGCCCCGCTCGCCGACTCGCCCAGCGTGAACATGGCTCCGGCGTGCGGTCCGCCGACGTGGTTGTGGAAGTCGCCCTGGTCCGGGAGCGCCACGACGGCCTTCTCCGGAGTGGTCTCCACGAACTCGAGGTTCAGGGTCCGGGCCATCGGCACGGTCGCGGCGAGCATCTCGCCGATCGTCATCTGGTCTGCGCTCATACCGGGATGTTACCCATGAGTAGCAATCCTTGGCCAGACCCGCCGTCCGGACCCGGTCCGGACGGCGCCGACGACAAGAGGCGAGTGGCAGGGGAGACGAAAGACGGAGTCGCACTCCGGTACAGGCCTGACGAGACGCGGTGACAGAAACGTTTCACAGGCGCCACTAACGTGACTTCCCATGTGGCCAGGACAGCAGCCGCCCGGAGGCGAGCAGAACCCGCAGGAACGGAATCCGCAGGGACAGAACCCCTACCAGCAGCCGGGGTACCAGCAGCCGAACCCGTACCGGCAGCCCGGATACCAGCAGACCCCGCCCCCGCAGCCGGGGTATCCGCAGCAGCCCGGCCCGTACGAACCGCAGCCGGGACAGCAGCAGTGGGGTACGGCCTCTCCCGCGGGCGCGCCCGAGCCGCCGCGCGGGAGAGGGAACCGGACGAAGGTGATCGCGGTCGTGGCGGCCGGCGCCGTGGTCGTGGCCGCCGGGGTGACCGGCGCCCTCCTGCTCGGCGGCGGCAAGGACGACCGGGCCGACGGCGGCGGCAAGGGCACGGGCCCGAAGCCCCCGGCGAGCACCCCGAAGAACCCGAGCGCGTCGCCCTCCGGCGGCGACCGGCGCGGCGGTGCGGGCGAGCAGCCGACCGTCCCCGGCTGGAAGGTCGTCGTCAATCCCAAGTGGGGCACCGCCTTCGACGTCCCCGCGGACTGGGAGGTGGCTTCGCCGGGCACGTCGATCGGGTTCGAGAAGCACGACGCGAAGGCCGGCGACAAGCCGCTGATCATGATGTCGGCGCCCGCCTACTTCAAGTCCAAGTGGTGCACGTCCGACGACGACAAGGACGGCCGCACCGAGGACACCGCGCTCGGCGCCGCGGGCACCAAGGGCGCGAGCGGAGCGAAGAGCACCGACGAGGTGGCCGTGAACCAGGTCCCCTGGTGGGTGTACGGCGGCTACACACAGCCGGACAAGAAGAGTCTGACCTTCGACAAGAAGGCCAAGCCGTACACCACGAACTCGGGCATCACCGGGAGCGTCGCCTGGGCCAGGTCCGAGAACACGCCCCGGAAGGGGAAGTGCGCGAGCGACGGCAAGGCCGTCACGTTCGGGTTCAAGAACTCCGCGGGCGACTTCGTGGCGTGGAATCTCTACGGCGCCACCGGCGTGAAGGACGAGATCCCGGACGCGACCATCCTGAAGATCCTGAGCACCGTCCGTCTGCACGGTGACCCGACGGGGTCCTGAGCACCGTCCGTCCACACGGTGACCCGACAGGGTCCTCAGCCGGGACCGGCCGGCTTCACGAACCCGGCCGGAACAGCGGCCTGAGCCGGCGTCAGCTGGCTCCCGGGCCGGGATCAATGGGACAAGTGACCCGCGGGGGCGGCCGTTTCGGGGACCGCCGTGGCACCTGGTCAGGGGCCCCTCTATCGTTACGGGCCATGTGGCCAGGACAGCAGCCGCCCGGGGGCGAGCAGAACCCGCAGGACCAGAACCCGTACCAGCAGCCGGGGTACCAGCAGCCGAATCCGTATCAGCAGCCCGGATACCAGCAGCCGGGGCAGCCGGGCTATCCCCAGCCCGGCCCGTACGGACAGCAGCCGGGGCAGCCGCAGTGGGGAGCGCCGTCGGATCCCCTCGGCGCGCCCCAGGCACCCGGCGGCAGCGGCGGTGGTGGTGGCGGCAACAAGACGAAGATCACCGCGATCGTCGCGGCCTCGGCGGTCGTGATCGCGGCCGGGGTCACCGGATTCCTCGTCCTCGGCGGTGGCGACAAGGACGACAAGGCCAAGAGCGACACGTCCAAGTCCCCGAAGGCGTCGGCCTCCACGTCGGCGAGCGCGAGCGCGAGTGACGCCAACCCGCGCGGCGGCGACGACGAGAAGGCGACGATCGCCGGCTGGAAGGTCGTGGTGAACCCGAAGTGGGGCACCGCCTTCGACGTGCCGCCGGACTGGAACGTCAGCACGTCCGGCACCTTCATAGGCTTCGAGGACGACAAGAAGGGCGACGGGTCCCTGCTCATCGGCATGTCCGCGCCCGCGTTCCTCAAGGAGAAGTGGTGCACGTCCGACTCGGACAAGGACGGCCGCACCGAGGACACCTCGCTCGCCGCCGCGGGCACCAAGGGCCAGAGCGGCGCGAAGAACACCGACGACGTGGCGCGCAATGACTCCGCGTGGTGGGTGTTCGGCGGCTACACCGACCAGAAGAACGCCTCGAAGAAGCTGCTCAAGATCGGCAAACCCGAGGCGTACACCACGGCTTCGGGCATCAAGGGCAGCGTCGCGACGACGTACTCCAAGGGCGTCGCCAAGAAGAAGAAGTGCGACTCCGACGGCAAGGCGACCACCTTCGCCTTCAAGAACTCGGCGGGCGACTTCGTGTCCTGGACGCTCTACGCCGCCAAGGGCGTCTCGGAGGAGATCCCGGACGCGACCGTGCGAAAGATCCTCAGCACCGTACGGCTGCACGGCGACCCGACGGCTTCCTGAACCCGGAACCGGAACACGCGGCCTCACCCCCTCCTGGAATCCCTCCCTATGGACTGAGCTGGGACGCGAGGCCCATCAGGGCGAAGCGGGCCCCCGGCGCGCACCCGAAACGGACGCGCGGGGCACCGGGCCGGGCCGGCCCGCTCACGGGCGCCGACCGCGTGGACGTCAGGCGGGCAGTCGGTGCGAGTGCAACGGGTTTGGCAAGACGGGCACCGGGCGGCGATAGTCTCCCGGTGACCTCAGCCGCCGACCTCGCCCGACACTCCCGCCGCCCCTCCCGGGCGGGCCGGAACTACACCCTTCTGACCGCCGCCGCGGTCGTCACCAACCTGGGCAGCCAGGGCGCGCTGATCGCCGCGGCGTTCGCGGTGCTCGGCGCGGGCGGCGACGGGGGCGACGTCGGTCTGGTGGCCGCGGCGCGGACCCTGCCGCTGGTGATGTTCCTGCTGATCGGCGGAGCGGTCGCGGACCGGCTGCCGCGGCACCGGGTGATGGTCGCGGCCAACGCGCTCAACTGTGTGTCGCAGGCGGCGTTCGCCGTCCTGGTCCTCTCCGGTGACGCACGGCTGTGGCAGATGATGCTGCTCTCCGCGCTCGGCGGCACCGGGCAGGCGTTCTTCAACCCGGCCGCCGAGGGCATGCTCATGTCGTCGATACGCGGTGAGCAGGCGAGCCGCGCGTTCGCGGTGTTCCGGATGGCGATGCAGGGCGCCGGCCTCGGCGGCGCGGCCCTGGGCGGCGCGCTGGTGGCCGTGATCGGACCGGGCTGGGTGCTCGCCGTGGACGCCGTGGCGTTCGCCGTCGCCGGCGCGCTGCGTTCGTTCCTCGACGTCAGCCACATACCTCCGCGTGAACCCGGCGGTGGCCTGCTCGCGGATCTGCGCGAGGGCTGGCAGGAGGTCGTCGGGCGGCCCTGGCTGTGGACGATCGTCGCGCAGTTCTCCGTGGTGGTCGCGGTCGTCGGAGCCGCGGACGCGGTCTACGGGCCGCTGGTCGCCCGGGACAGTCTCGGCGGGCCGGGCCCCTGGGGCCTGGCGCTCGGCGCGTTCGGCGCCGGGACCGTGGGCGGCGCGCTGGTCATGACCCGCTGGAAGCCCCGGCGCCTGCTGCTCGCGGGCACCTTGTGCGTCTTCCCGCTCGCGGCACCCGCCGCCGCGCTCGCGGTCCCCCTGCCGGCGGTCCCGCTGTATGCCGTGATGTTCGTCAGCGGCCTGGCGATCGAGGTGTTCGGCGTGTCCTGGATGACGGCGCTCCACCAGGAGATTCCCGAGGACAGGCTTTCGCGGGTGTCGGCGTACGACTGGTTCGGCTCGATCGCGATGGTCCCGCTGGCCACGGCGCTGGCGGGCCCCGCGGAGCAGGCCTTCGGCCGCACGCCCGCGCTGTGGGGCTGTGCCACGCTCGTCGTGGTGGTCACGGCGGCGGTGCTGTGCGTCCCGGACGTCCGGAATCTGACGCGGCGGACCCGGGCGGTCGCGCAGGGCGTTCCCACCGCGCGGGCCGGCGCGGAGTACGCGTCGGCCGATGCCGAGGGACCCGCCGGGCGACTCGGGTGAGCGAACCGCTTTCTCGTCGCACACCGGAGCGGCCCCGCCGTTGAAGTCCCGCGGCGCCGGGCCGTGTTCGACGCGCGCGGGGCACACCTCGCCGCCGGGACGACAGCGACAGCGACAGCGACGGGCGGGCGCAGGGGAAAGTCGCCGCGGGCCTTCGGCCGCTTTCCCGGCCCGGCGCCCCGACCGCCCGGCCCGGCGCGAGCGCCTCTCCGGGCCGGGTACGCTCTCCCGCCGGTTCAGTCGGACAGCAGTGAGGACAACTGCGGGGAGTACGTCGCGTGCAGCACCAGCGCGGCACTGCCCACCACGGCGGCGTCCGCGCCCAGCGGGGACGCGGCGACCTGCACCGTACGGATGTGACGGGCCAGCGGCCTGGTGGCCAGCGCCGAGGCGACGATGTCGACGTACCGCGACTCCACGTGCTGGAGGCCGTGACCGCCCAGGATGATGAGGTCCACGTCGATGAAGTTGGCGATGCTGACCGCGAGCGAGGCGACATGCTCCGCGGCCTGGTCGATGACGGCCGCCGCGACGGGGTCACCGGCTCCTGCCGCGAGCCGGATCGCGGCATGGTCGACGGAGGCGGGATCCCTCTCGAACGACGGTGACAACGCGCTGTCGCGGCCGGGGCCGGCCGCGAGCCGCCGGTGCGTCTCGGAGACGATGGCGGACGGGTTGACCAGTCCCTCCAGACAGCCCCGGTTGCCGCAGTAGCACTCGGGTCCGTCGGGCAGCACCGAGGAGTGGCCGAACTCGCCGGCGTTGAACGAGCCTCCCCTGTACACCTGGTGATTGAGGATCAGACCCCCGCCGATGCCCGTGCCGAGGTACAGGTAGGCGAAGTTGGCGACGCCTTTGCCCACACCGGACCAGCGTTCTCCGATGGCGGCGGCGGTGGCGTCGTTGTCCAGGGTCACCGGCAGCCGGGTGGCGTCGCCGAGCATGCTCTGCAGGGGCACGCGCGTCCAGTGCGCGAGCTGCGGCGGAGCGACGATCACCCCGATTTCCTGGTCGATCGGTCCCGGCGTCGCGAGGCCCAGCCCCAGCACCTTCTCCCGCGGCGTCTTCGCCTCGTCGAGCACCTCGGCGACCAGGTCGGCCATGGCGGACACGACGTGCGAGGGATCGGTGCCGGGAGGGGTGGGCCGCCGGATGACGACCAGCGGCCGGCCCAGCAGGTCGACCACGGCACAGGTGAGTTCGACCGGGTCGAAGACGAGTCCGACGGCACTGCCCGCGTCGGCGTTGATCCGCAGGGTGGTGCGGGGTTTGCCTCCGCTGGCGACCCGGCTGGCGCCGTCCTCGCGGACGATCCCCTCGTCCAGCAGCCGGCGCACGATGCCGGAGACCGTCTGCGGGGTGAGGCCGGTCCGCTGAGCGATCTCGACCCGGCTGATGCCGTCCGTGAGTTGGATCTGGTCGAGGACCACCGCCCGGTTGTATCGCCCGACCTTGGGGAGATTTGTTCCTGCTTGCCGCACGAATCGTCCTCTCTTGTGCCAGCTCACTGACAATACCGCCGCCGGGGCGTTGACTTAGTAAAACAAATGGATTTAAAGTCCGGTCCCGCAGACGAAACACGCAGGAACTGGAGGCACCAGGCAGTGCCATCGGAGGCAAGTTGATGTCCACGAACATTCGCATCCCGCAACGCTCGGACTCGCGCGCCGAGCGCGGCTTCCGCAGCGTGGGGTTCCGCTCATGAGCGGGCCCCCGGTCTTGCTGGAGATGCGATCGATCACCAAGACGTTCCCGGGCGTGAAGGCGCTCGAGGACGTCAGCCTGGTGGTGAACGAGGGCGAGATCCACGCGATCTGCGGCGAGAACGGCGCCGGCAAGTCCACGCTCATGAAGGTGCTGAGCGGGGTGCACCCGCACGGCAGTTACACGGGCGACATCGTCTACCGCGGCGAGAGGGTCCAGTTCCACGACATCCGGGCCAGCGAGCAGGCCGGCATCGTGATCATCCACCAGGAACTGGCGCTGGTCCCGGGCATGTCGATCACCGAGAACCTCTTTCTCGGCAACGAGCCGCGCAGACGCGGTGCGATCGACTGGAAGACCGCACAACGGCGGGCCGTGGAACTGATGGAACAGGTCGGGCTCCGGGAGGACCCGGACACCCTGATCAAGGACATCGGCGTCGGCAAGCAGCAACTCGTCGAGATAGCCAAGGCGTTCGCCAAGGACGTGAAGCTGCTCATCCTCGACGAGCCGACCGCCGCTCTGAACGAGGCCGACTCGCAGCATCTGCTGGATCTGCTGCGCGGCTTCCGGGAGCGGGGGATCACCTCGATCATGATCTCGCACAAGCTCAACGAGATCGAGGCGGTCGCCGACACCATCACGATCCTGCGTGACGGCCGGACGATCGAGAGCCTCGACGTCAAGGCCGACGGGGTCAACGAGGACCGCATCGTGCGGGGCATGGTCGGCCGGGAGCTCAACAGCCGCTTCCCCGACCACACGCCCGACATCGGCGAGGTGTTCTTCGAGGTCCGCGACTGGACGGTGCGGCATCCGAGCGCGGAGGACCGGCTCGTCTGCAAGGGCTCCGCCTTCACGGTCCGGCGCGGTGAGATCGTCGGCTTCGCCGGACTCATGGGTGCCGGGCGCACCGAGCTCGCCATGAGCCTGTTCGGCCGCTCGTACGGCCACTACGTCTCCGGCCGGGTCTTCAAGGACGGCAGCGAGATCCGGCTGAAGTCGGTGGCGGACGCCATCAAGCACGGACTCGCCTATGTCAGCGAGGACCGCAAGTCCATCGGCCTCAACCTGCTGGACGACATCAAGACCTCGATGGTGGCCGCCAAGCTGTCGAAGATCGCCCGGCGCCGGGTCGTCGATCCGGTGCGCGAGCACCGCGTCGCCGATGAGTACCGCCAGAGTCTGCGGATCAAGACGCCGAGTGTCGACGAGGGCGTGGTGAAGCTCTCCGGCGGCAACCAGCAGAAGGTGGTCCTCGCGAAGTGGATGTTCACCGATCCCGACCTGCTGATCCTCGACGAGCCGACCCGCGGTATCGACGTGGGCGCCAAGTACGAGATCTACGGGATCATCCAGCGGCTCGTCGGCCAGGGCAAGGGCGTCATCGTCATCTCCTCGGAGCTGCCCGAGCTCATCGGACTGTGCGACCGCATCTACACGGTGTTCGAAGGCGCCATCACCGGTGAGGTGACCCGGCGGGACGCGAACCCGGAACTCCTGATGAAGAAGATGACCTCTCTCACGAAGACAGCGACCACATGAGCCGCATCACAGAACTTCAGAAGAACCTCTTCGGAGGTACCACTTCCAACGCCCGCCAGTTCGGCATGATCTCCACGCTCGTGGCGATCGTCGTGCTGTTCCAGATCTGGACCGGAGGGCTGACCCTGACCTCCGGCAACCTGATCGCCGTGGTCAGCCAGTACTCCTACATCCTGATCCTCGCGATCGGCATGCTGATGGTGATCGTCGCCGGCCACATCGACCTCTCGGTGGGTTCGGTCGCGGCGTTCACCGGCATCGTGGTCGCCAAGGTGATGCAGGAGTACTCGCTCCCGTGGCCCCTGGGCATCGTGCTCGGCCTCCTGGTCGGCGCGGCGATCGGCGCCTGGCAGGGCTTCTGGGTCGCCTACGTGGGGGTGCCGGCGTTCATCGTCACCCTGGCCGGCATGCTGCTGTTCCGCGGCGGCAACCAGTACATCGGCAACGCCGACACGGTGCCGGTGCCCACGGGCTTCCGCGACATCGGCGCCGGATTCCTGCCGGAGGTCGGCCCCGACACCGGGTACAACAACCTGACCCTGCTGCTGGGCCTGGCCGCCTGCCTGGGCGTGGCGTGGCGGGAGTGGACGTCACGCCGGACCCGGCGGGAGATGAACGCCGACGCCGCTCCGCTGTGGGTGGCCGGGATCCGGCTGGCCGTCATGCTGGGCGTCATCGTCTTCGCGACGCTGCGCTTCGCCGGCGGCCGGATCGGGACCAGCGTGCCCATCTCCGGCATCATCCTCATCGTCCTGGTGCTCGCCTACTCGTACTACACGCGCAACACCATCGGCGGCCGGCACATCTACGCCGTCGGCGGCAACTCCCGCGCGGCCGAGCTGTCCGGTGTGAAGCTCAAGCAGGTCAACTTCTTCGTCATGATGAACATGTCCGTCCTCGCCGCACTGGCGGGCATGATCTTCGTGGCCCGCTCCGCCGCCTCCGGCCCGCAGGACGGACTGAGCTGGGAGCTCGACGCCATCGCGGCCGTCTTCATCGGCGGTGCGGCGGTCTCCGGCGGCCTCGGAACCATCAGCGGCTCCATCGTCGGTGGTCTCGTCATGGCCCTGCTCAACAACGGACTCCAGCTCGAGGGCGTCGGCTCCGACATGGTCCAGATCATCAAGGGCCTGGTCCTGCTGCTCGCCGTCGCGTTCGACGTCTACAGCAAGAAGCAGGGGCGCTTCTCGATCATCGGGGCACTGACGCGCCCCTTCCAACGCGACGAGGCGACGATCCCGGCCCAACCGTCCGGGCAGTCCGCCGATTCCGACAAGGCACAGGTCACGAGCTGAGCGCCGAGTCGTCACCCAGCGCGCCGTCCTCCACGGCGTCCCACTCACCCCGTACCACCGTAAGAAAGGCTCACCCCACCATGCGCAGAGGCATCATCAGAGGGATCGCCGCCGTCGGCGCCGTCGCACTGCTCGGCCTGGGCACGGCGTGCTCCAACCACCGCGAGGGCTCCACCTCCGGCAGCGGCGACGCCAAGGGATTCGCGAAGAACTCCCTCGTCGGCGTCGCGCTTCCCGCGAAGACCTCGGAGAACTGGGTGCTCGCGGGCGACCTGTTCACCAACGGGCTCAAGAGCGCCGGTTTCAAGGCCGACGTTCAGTACGCGGGCGCCTCGACCACGGTCGCCGACCAGCAGGCGCAGATCTCCTCCATGGTCACCAAGGGCGCCAAGGTCATCGTGATCGGCGCGACCGACGCCTCGCAGCTCGCCACCCAGGTGGCCGCGGCCAAGCAGGCGGGCGCCAAGGTCATCGCCTACGACCGCCTCATCACCAACACGAAGGACGTCGACTACTACATCGCGTTCGACAACTACAAGGTCGGCCAGCTCCAGGGGCAGGCCCTGATCAACGGCATGAAGGCGAAGAAGCCGAAGGGCCCCTGGACGATCGAGCTGTTCTCCGGCTCCCCGGACGACAACAACTCCAAGGTGTTCTTCGACGGCGCGATGAGCGTGCTGAAGCCCCTCATCGACAAGGGCGACATCGTTGTCGGGTCGGGCCAGACGGCCATCAAGCAGACCGCGATCCAGGGCTGGAAGGCGGAGAACGCCCAGTCGCGCATGGACAGCCTGCTGACCTCGACGTACAACGGCAAGAAGAAGCTCGACGGCGTCCTGTCGCCGAACGACACCCTCGCCCGCGCGATCATCACCTCGGTCAAGGGCGCCGGCAAGCCGGTCCCGGTCGTCACCGGCCAGGACTCCGAGGTCGAGTCGGTGAAGTCCATCATGGCCGGTGAGCAGTACTCGACCATCAACAAGGACACCCGCAAGCTCGTCGCCGAGACCATCAAGATGGTCCAGTCCCTGCAGAAGGGCGACAAGCCGCAGATCAACGACACGAAGTCGTACGACAACGGCTCCAAGATCGTGCCGTCGTACCTCCTCCCGCCGGTCATCGTGACCAAGGAGAACGCGGCCGAGGCCTACGCCAACGACCCGCAGCTGGCGCCCCTCACCAAGTAGCAGGACCCCAACGCCGCTGTCCCGGCCCGGAGTTCACCGGGTGCGGGACAGCGGCGCTCCGGCGTGTCCCGATGTCCGTGCTCCGGCCCGGCGGCCCGCTCCGGGGCACGCGGCACCCCGGTGTCCGGCGCGGAGCACGCGTCAGCCGATGCCGAAGGAACCGCCCGGCGGCTCGGGTGAGGCAACCGCGTCCTCGTCGCGCACCGGAGCGGCCCCGCCGATGAAGTCCCGCAGCACGGGGCCGTGTTCGACCCGCGCCGGAAAGGCGTCGGCGGCCGTGCGACGGGCCAGGGCGGCCGTGTCGAGCGGCTGGTGGGAGGCCACGAGCACGGCGTTGCCGAAGCGCCGGCCGCGCAGCACGCCGGGTTCCGCGATGAGGGCGATCTCCTCGAACACCGTCGAGAACGTGGCGAGTTGGGAGCGCAGAAAGCCGAAGGGCGCCGCGTCCGCGAGGTTGGCGAGGTAGACGCCGTCGGGGCGCAGCACCCGCTCGGCGGCGCTCGCGTACGCCGTGGAAGTCAGGTGCGCCGGTACCCGCGAGCCGCCGAAGACGTCCGCGATCAGGATGTCGGCGGAGTCGGGGGCGGCGGCCTCGGTCCAGGCACGGGCGTCGGCCCGGTGCAGCTCGATGCCCGAACCGTCGGGCACCGGCAGACACTCGACGATCATTTCCAGCAGGCCCTTGTCCGCCTCGACCACGTCCTGACGCGAACCGGGCCGGGTGGCCGCGACGTAGCGGGGCAGGGTGAGCGCCCCGCCGCCGAGGTGCAGTACGTCCAGGGCGCGCCCCGGTTCCGTCACCGTGTCCAGCACGTGCCCGAGCCGCCGGGTGTACTCGAACTCCAGGTGCGTCGGTTCGTCCAGATCGACGTACGACTGGGGTGCGCCGTCCACCGTGAGCAGCCACGCCCGCTCGCGGTCGACGTCGGGCATCAGCTTGGCGGTCCCGTGATCCACGGCCCGCGTCACGGGTATCGGCTCGTCCACGGGTCCATTGTGCGGCACGCGCACCGTCACGAACGGGGCCGCCACGGCGCCGCGAACGGGGCCGTCAGGGGGACGGGAACGGGGCCCGCCATGGCATGGCGGGCCCCGCGTCCCCGTCTTTCGGCCGGGTTCCGGCCGGTGTGCGTCCCGGTCCTTCGGCCGGGTGTCAGCCGACCGTCGTCACCGTCCCGGCGCCGACCGTGCGGCCGCCCTCGCGGATCGCGAAGCCGAGGCCGGGCTCCAGCGGCACCTCGCGGCCGAGCTCGACCGTCATGACGACGGTGTCGCCGGGCCGGGCGACGGCCAGCTCGCCGAGGTCGACGTCGCCGACCACGTCCGCGGTGCGGATGTAGAACTGCGGCCGGTACCCGGTGGAGACCGCTGTCGTACGGCCGCCCTCGCGCGTCGACAGGACGTACACCCGCGCCGTGAAGCGACTGCTGGGTACGACACTGCCGGGCGCGGCGACGATGTGTCCGCGGCGGACGGCGTCGCGGGGCACACCGCGCAGCAGCAGCGCCACGTTGTCGCCGGCCTGCGCCTCCTCCATGGGCTTGCCGAAGGTCTCCAGGCCGGTGACCACCGTGTCGACACCGGCGCCGAGCACCTCGACCCGGTCGCCGACGCGGATGGTGCCGCGCTCGACGGCACCGGTGACGACCGTTCCGCGTCCGGTGATGGTGAGCACGTTCTCGACCGGCATCAGGAACGGCGCGTCGAGATAGCGCTCGGGCATCGGCACATAGGTGTCCACGGCGTCGAGCAGCGCGTCGATCGCGGCCGTCCACCGGGGGTCCCCCTCGAGCGCCTTGAGGCCGGACACCCGTACGACGGGTACCGAGTCGCCCCCGTAGCCCTGCGCGGAGAGCAGCTCGCGGACCTCCAGCTCGACCAGGTCCGTGAGCTCCTCGTCGCCCGCGTCGGCCTTGTTGAGGGCGACGACGATGTGGTCGACCCCCACCTGCCGGGCGAGCAGCACGTGCTCGGCGGTCTGCGGCATGATCCCGTCGAGCGCGGACACGACGAGGATCGCCCCGTCGAGCTGCGCGGCGCCGGTGACCATGTTCTTGACGTAGTCGGCGTGGCCCGGCATGTCCACGTGCGCGTAGTGCCGGGTGTCGGTCTCGTACTCGACGTGCGCGATGTTGATGGTGATGCCGCGCGCGGCCTCCTCCGGCGCCCGGTCGATCCGGTCGAACGGGACGAAGGTGCCGGAGCCGCGCTCGGCGAGGACCTTGGTGATGGCGGCGGTCAGCGTGGTCTTGCCGTGGTCGACGTGACCCATGGTGCCGATGTTCAGGTGCGGCTTGGTGCGCACGTATGCGGTCTTGGGCATGACAGTTCCTCGAAGCCTCTTCGGTGTCGGCGGAGCCGAGTGATGGCCCCGGCGCGTGCCGGCCGGGACGGGGACCCCCAGGAGTTGCCGACCCTCCCCCTGCGGGGTCCGCCGGACTATCCGGGAAGGGTCAGCTTCGGGCGCCGTCGACGGCTGCCGTGATGATCTGGACGGCAGCCTTCGGCGCATCCGCGACTGCGGATGCTGCGAGGAGGAAGGCGTACCGGAACATGAGGAGATCATCTCCGACGGGTCTGCCCGCGTCGAATAGTTTTCGGTACCCCGTGGACCGGTGGGGTGCGGGTGGTGTTCCGGGGGCTGTGGGGTTCGCCGGGCGGGTGCCCGCAGATCGTCCGGGGGGGCGGTCGTGGTCTCAGGGACCGATGTTCTTGAGCGCCTCGCGCACGGACAGCGGCGCGAGCCTCGCCCGCTCCGCGGCCACGAAATCCCGTACGGCGCGGGGGTCGGTCTTGGCGTACTCGCGCAGACACCATCCGATGGCCTTGCGGACGAAGAAGTCGGGATGGCCCGACTGCCGCACGCAGTAGGCGAAGAGGCGCCCGGTGTCGGTGGCCTCCTTGTACCGGAGCTGATGGAGCAGCGCCGTACGGGCGATCCACAGATCGTCGTCGTCGATCCAGGCGTCCATGTCGGCGCGCAGGCGCGGGTCGGCGGCCACCAGGCCTCCCACCACGTGCGCGGCGAGCAGGTCGACGGTGTCCCACCAGGACACGGTCGAGACGAGATGCCGGGCCACCGGCAGGAAGCCCGAGGACAGGCGCGCCGCGTGGCGGCGCAGATAGTCGACGGCGAAGTACTGGTACTCGCGTTCCGGCAGCCGCCAGCAGCGCAGGGCGAGCGCGGCGCAGTCCCGCTCGTCGGGCCGTGCGGTGTCCAGGAGGACCGTGCGGGACAGGGCTCGGCGCTCGGGGGTCGCCAGCCCGAGGAAGGGGGCGACGTCCTTCATGTACGCGCGCATCGACGCGGCCCGGCCGGGGTCGGCGGCCGCCGGGTAGACGGTCGTGAGCCGGTCCAGGAGCGTGTCCGCGAGGACGCTGTCCGGCACCTCGAAACGCGCACCCGACGTTCCGGAAGCTGTGACGCCCATGAGACGAACCATACGGCGCTCACACACACGCGTCGGTTAGTCTCGCCGGATGCTCGATGCCACCACCCGCTCTGGGGGCACCGCCACGGCCACTCCCCAGGCCACCGCCACGGAGTTCGCCGTCGCCGCCGACCTGGTCGTCGGGCCGGAGACCGCTGTCGCCGCACCCGCGGTCCCGATCGCCGTACCCGGCGTCCCGGCCGCGCGCGCCGGCACGTCCTCGCGCTTCGTGAGAGCGCTGCTCTCTCCGTGGTCGCGGCTCTCGCTGCTGGTCGTGCTGCTCGCGGCGGCGGCGTCGAGCGTGCTCCTGTTCGACCCGCAGCGGCTGCTCGCCGACGGTTGGCCGCCCCAGCTCGGCGGAGCCGCGGCGGCCCTCGTGTTCACCGTGGCGTACGGGCTGTGCACGGTCGCCTTCGTGCCCCGGCCGCTGCTCAATCTGGCGGCCGGCGCCGTGTTCGGCTCCCAACTGGGTCTGGGAACGGCGCTGGTGGGCACGGTGCTCGGCGCGGGTGCCGCCTTCGGGCTCGGCCGGCTCCTCGGGCAGGACGCGCTGCGGCCGCTGCTGCGCGCCCGCTGGCTGAAGGCGGCGGACGGCCAGCTCAGCCGGCACGGCTTCCGCTCGATGATGGTGGCCCGGCTGTTCCCCGGCGTGCCGTTCTGGGCCGCGAACTACTGCGCGGCCGTCTCCCGCATGGGCTGGCTGCCCTTCCTGGTCGCGACGGCACTCGGCTCGATCCCGAACACCGCCGCGTACGCCGTCGCCGGCGCCCGCGCGTCGTCACCGACCTCCCCGGCGTTCCTGATCGCGATGGCCCTGATCACGGTCCCCGCCCTGGCCGGAACGGTGGTGGCCTGGCGCAAGCGCCACCACCTGCGAGGCCGTTGAGCCACAAAGGCCGCTGAGGCCGCTGAGGCCGCTGAGGCCGCTGAGGCCGCTGAGGCCGCTACGGGCGCACGGCTTCCAGGATCATCGCGTTCGCCAGTCCGCCCGCCTCGCACATCGTCTGCAGCGCATAGCGGGCACCCCGGGCGCGCATCGCGTGGACGAGGGTCGTGGTGAGGCGGGTACCGCTCGCGCCGAGCGGGTGGCCGATCGCGATGGCGCCGCCGTGCACGTTGACCTTGGACAGATCCGCTCCCGTCTCCTGCTGCCAGGCGAGAACGACGGAGGAGAAGGCCTCGTTCACCTCGAAGAGGTCGATGTCACCGAGGTCGAGACCGGCCTTGCGCAGCACCTTCTCGGTCGCCGGGACGACACCGGTGAGCATCAGCAGCGGGTCGGACCCGGTGACGGCGAAGCTGTGCAGCCGGGCGAGGGGCCGCAGGCCGAGGCGGGCGGCGGTCTCGCTCGACGTGATGAGCACGGCGGACGCGCCGTCGTTGACCGGGCTCGCGTTCCCGGCGGTGACGGACCACTCGATCTGCGGAAAGCGTTCGCCGAAGCCCGGGTCGTAGTACGCGGGCTTCAGGCCGGCGAGTATCTCGGGGGTGCTGCCGGGGCGGACGCACTCGTCCCGGGTGAGGCCTTCCAGGGGCGCGACCTCGGCGTCGAACAGACCGCCGTCCCACGCCTGTGCCGCCTTGCGGTGCGAGGCGACCGCGAAGGCATCCATCCGCTCGCGGGTGATGCCCCACTTGGCGGCGATGAGCTCGGCGCTGATGCCCTGGGGCACCAGTCCCTCGGGGTAGCGCTCCGCGACCCCGGGCCCGAAGGGGTCCGCGCCCGCCGGCACGTTGGACCACATCGGCACCCGGCTCATCGATTCCACGCCGCAGGCCACGACCAGGTCGTACGCCCCCGAGAGGACACCCTGCGCGGCGAAGTGCACGGCCTGCTGCGACGAGCCGCACTGGCGGTCCACCGTGGTCGCGGGGACGGTCTCGGGGAATCCCGCGGAGAGCACGGCGTACCGGGTGGTGTTCATGGCCTGCTCGCCGACCTGGTCGACGGTGCCCCCGATGACGTCGTCGATCAGCGCCGGGTCGATCCCGGAACGCTCGACGAGCGCGCGCAGGGTGTGGGCGAGGAGTTCCACCGGGTGGACGTGGGCGAGCGAACCGTTCGGCTTGCCCTTGCCCACGGGGGTGCGTACAGCTTCGACGATCACGGCGTCACGCATGGGATGCCTCTCAGGTCTGTCAGGTCTCCGAGGTCGAAAGGTCCGGTGACCGGGCAGGTCCGGTCACCGAACGGAGTGAGTTGGATTTCCAAACTCACTAAGTGACCCAAGAGTAACCTAGTGAGTTGGAACATCCAACCCACCTTCGTAGACTGGTGGCATGAAGGACCCCCGCCCCTGCTCGATCGCCTCGACGCTCGCTCTCGTCGGCGAGAAGTACTCCCTGCTGGTCCTGCGCGAGGTGTCGCTCGGCGCCACACGCTTCGACCAGCTGGCCCGCAACACCGGCGCCCCTCGCGACGTCCTGACGACCAGGCTCAAGCGCCTCGTCGACGCGGGGCTGCTGGAGAAGGCGGAGTACAGCGACCGCCCCAAGCGCTACGAGTACCGGCCCACGCGGGCGGGCCTCGAACTCGGCCCCGTCCTGCTGATGCTGATGTCCTGGGGAGACCGGCACCTCCAGGAGAACGGCTTCCGGCCCATGGTGCTGGAGCACACCTGCGGCCACGAGCTGGTCCCCCAGGTCGTCTGCCGGGAATGCGGCGAGCAGGCCGAACACGCATCACTGACCGCCCACCCGCAGGTCCCGGGCTGGACGGTGACGGGACCCGTGGCGGAGTAGCCCCGGCACACCGGCAGCGGGCCGCGGGCAGCGGCCCAGGAGACACTGCGGGTGCTGCGGGCCTGGCGCGGCGGCGCGAGGCCCGCGGTGTCGACGGTCGCCCGAGCGGCCGGCGAGGGCGGCGACCCGACGGGCGACCCCCCGGGGGCGGCATCCTCCCGCACCTCGCCCGGCCGGGGCTTTCCCGGACACAGCGGAAGGCTCCCGCGGAAAGTTCCCGAAACCCCCGCGGCCGGGCCGCGGCCGGCGAAGGTTAGGCTTCCCTCAGCGCCCGTGATCGTCACCTGCCGCGATCCGGCGTGCCCATCTCCCCTTCCGCGATCAGCACTTGGACCACGTAACTTCATGTCTTGGTTTCAATCCCTCGTCCTCGGACTCGTCCAGGGGCTGACCGAATTCCTTCCCGTCTCCTCCAGCGCGCATCTGCGGCTGACCGCGGCCTTCGCCGGCTGGGACGATCCCGGTGCCGCGTTCACCGCGATCACGCAGCTCGGCACGGAGGCCGCGGTGCTGATCTACTTCCGCAAGGACGTGGGAAGGATCCTGTCGGCGTGGTTCCGCTCGCTCACGAACAAGGCGATGCGCGGCGACCACGACGCCCGGACGGGGTGGCTGGTGATCGTCGGCTCGATCCCGATCGGGGTGCTCGGCATCACGCTCAAGGACCAGATCGAGGGGCCGTTCCGCGATCTGCGGGTCACCGCCACCATGCTGATCGTGATGGGCGTCGTCATAGGCATCGCCGACCGGCTCGCGGCACGCGACGAAACGGGCGGCAGGCACCGGGCGGCCAAGCAGCGCAAGGTGCTCGAGGACCTGAACACCAAGGACGGCCTGCTGTACGGGATCTGCCAGGCGATGGCCCTGGTCCCCGGCGTCTCCCGGTCCGGCGCGACCATCAGCGGCGGCCTGTTCATGGGCTACGGCCGTGCGGCGGCGGCCCGTTACTCCTTCCTCCTCGCCATGCCGGCCGTCCTCGCCTCCGGCACCTTCGAGCTCAAGGACGCGGCCGCCGAGGGCCACGTCTCCTGGGGTCCCACCGTCTTCGCGACGATCATCGCCTTCGCGGTCGGATACGCGGTGATCGCATGGTTCATGAAGTTCATCTCCCACAAGAGCTTCATGCCGTTCGTCTGGTACCGGATCGCCCTCGGATTCGTCATCATCGGCCTGGTCGGCGCCGACGTCCTCAGCCCGCACGCGGCCGAATCGTCGGGCTGAGCCATTCGTCTCCCGGGGTGCCCCGGGGCTCGCGCCAACGGCCGGAGCCGCATCCTGCGCCCTGCGCCCGTCCCGACGGGTGACGTTCTCGCAGGTGGGCACTGTGGGCCGTCTGGCCGAACCGTTCTGCGGGCCGGGTTGCGGCGCCTTAGCGTGGTCTCTCCGACTGGAGGTGGAGCATGCCGAAAGATCTCGCGCTGGGCAGGTTGGGCACCGAAGCGCGCAGTGTGAAGTTCCCGGATGGCAGCCGCGGGGTCATCCTCGTGAGGGCGGGCATCCCTCAGGACGAGGCAGAGGCGCTCGCGGCGCGCGTCTGGGCGGAACGGGCCGAAACGGGCGGACCCCACGGCTGACCTCTCGAATGCCGTCGCCGTCCCGACCGCCCCCGCCCGTCCCAGCCGATCCGGCCCGCCCCGCCCTGCCCGTCCCGCCCTCCCCTGGGCGTCCTGCCCGTCCCGGTCGACCCGCCCGTCCCGGGTGGATGCGACCGGGGACGGGCATGCGCGTTCTCCCGGCCGTTCCCCCCTCCCGGGTGACGGGTCCGGCGGGACCGACTCCAGCCGCCGGAGGAGGAGTTCGGCCACCGGAGAGGCCCCGCCCGGGAGCACCGTGACGCAGCACATACGACTTGCGTAGCCGCCCGGTAGCGCAGTGTCAGTCCTTGCGCCTAGGCTGGTGCGCATGTCCCCCGATGTCACCCCGCCTGGTTCCGTGCGGTCTGCCGCCGCGTTGAACGAACAGATCCGCGCCCTGTGGACGCGGACAGGCGGCTCGCTGTCCGCGCAGGAGCGGGCGGAGTACGAGCTGTTGATCGTGAAATGGGCCGAGGCGATACGCGGCGAAATCATCGAAGCGGCGTAGGACCGCACGCGCTTCCGCCACACACGGGCTCACCGCCCGCCGAGCCCCCGTGGCGCCGTGCAGGCTCACGGCACGCCGGACCCTCGCAGCACCGCACCGGCTCACCTACCCGTCGGCATCCCAGCCACCACACCGCCTCGCCACCGGCAGGCATCCCGAGCACCGCACGAGTTCACGGTCCGCCGGACACCCGACTCCTCGCACCGGTTCAGCGCCCGCCGGGCAGCCGACCCCGCTCACCGGTTCACCGCCCCGCCGGTTCCTCGTGACGGCGCGACGGCTCACCGCCCACCGGACCTCCGTGACGACGCGACCGTTCAGCGCCCGCCGGACACCCGTAGCACCGCCCCCGTCGTGTAGGACGCGTCGGGGGACATCAGCCACGCGATCGCGGCGGCGATCTCCTCCGCCGCGCCGACGCGGCGCAGCGGGATCGACGCGGCGGCCCGTTCGGCGCGGTCCGGATCGCCCATGGTCGCGTGCATCTCGGTGTCGATCATTCCGGGGGCGACGGCGTTGACCCGGATGCCGTCGAGACCGAGTTCCTTGGCGAGGCCCGTGGTCAGCGCGTCCACGGCCGCCTTGCTCGCCGCGTAGTGCACGAATTCGCCGGGACTGCCGAGCGTGGCGGCAGCCGAGGACACATTCACGATGGCACCGCCCCCCAGGGGAGCCATGGACCGGGCGGCCCGGCGCGAACACAGCAGCGTACCGAGCAGGTTGACCTCGACCACGCGCCGCAGGTCGGCGGGATCGGCGTCCGCGAGCCGCCCGAGCGGTCCGGTCACCCCGGCATTGTTCACCAGCCCCGTCACCGGCCCCAGCCGGTCCGCGGCCATGTCGAAGAGCCGCTCGACGGCGGCCTCGTCGGAGGTGTCCACGCGTACGGTGACACAGCGCGCCCCGGCCCCGCGGACGGCGTTCGCGGTCCGCTCGGCGGCCTCCCCGTCACTCACGTAACCGACGACCACGTCGTGTCCGTCCGCCGCGAGCCGTATGCAGGTCGCGGCGCCGATACCGCGGCTGCCACCCGTGACGATCGTGACCGGACGTGCCATATGAGCCTCCTGGACAGGGACGGGAACGACACCCGGGCGACACCGATGGGATCACCGTGGCCGGGATCGTCCGCAGTCGATCATGAGGCACCGACGATCGCAGACACGAATATCCCCGCACAGACCCTTGGCGTGACAAGCCGGGTGGCCAACACTGAGCCGATGACGCAGCGTGTGGAGCTCGCGACCGTGCTGGACCGTTTCTCCGTGGACGAGGTCGTCACCGGGTACGCGGTGGCCGTGGACGACGGCGACTGGGACGCGTACCGGGGGCTGTTCACGCCGAAGGGCCGCGCCGACTACCGCTCGGCCGGCGGCATCGAGGGCGACGCCGCCGAGGTCGCCAGGTGGCTCGCGCAGAGCCTGGACCTGTTCGCGATGCGCCAGCATCTCATCGTCAACCGGCGAGTGCGGTTCGGCATCCTGGACCAGGACACCGGCGACACGGCCGAGGTGCGGGCGGACTACATCAACCCGATGCGATTCGCCGGGCAGGGCGAAGACTCCACCGCGCCCGACCTCGTGTGCGGCGGCCGATACGTCTTCGGCCTGTTGCGGACCGAGGACGGCTGGCGGCTGCGCCAGGTGGTCGTCCAGGAGAAATGGCGCCGGATGCCCCAGCCCCGGCACGCACCCGCAAGCACCTGAGCCCCCGACGCGCGCACCCCGTACCGGGGTGTCCCACCCGCGCACCCCGTACCGGCACCCCTCCACCGCGGCCCGAGGTACCGCTCCGTCCGCGCGCCCCTTCCCGATCACCATGCCCCCTGTCGGAGATCGCCGCCGACGCGCACACTGGAGACACCACGGGGCAGGGAGGCGAAGGATGAACAGGCCCGACCGTGCGTTCGGCCCATGGCTGGTCTCCCCCTGGCGGCGCGGGATCGTCGCCGCTCTGGCGGGTGCCCTGCCGATGCTCGCGTTCCCCGCCCCGTCCTGGTGGTGGTTCGCGTACGTGGCTCTGGTGCCCTGGATGCTCCTGGCCCGCTCGGCCCCCACGGGCCGGCGTGCCGCGTACGACGGCTGGTTCGGCGGGTTCGGGTTCCTGCTGGCCGTGCACCACTGGCTGCTGCCGAGCCTGCACGTCTTCCTGGTGGTCATAGCGGCGCTGCTCGGCGCCCTGTGGGCCCCCTGGGGCTGGCTCGTCCGGCGGTTCCTGGCCGGAGTGCCCTCGCCGGGCCGGATCGGCGCCGCGCTCCTCGTCCTGCCCTCGGGGTGGCTGGCGGTGGAACTCGCCCGGTCCTGGCAGGGCCTGGGCGGTCCCTGGGGTCTGCTCGGATCGAGCCAGTGGCAGGTGGAGCCGACGCTGCGGCTGGCCTCGGTCGGCGGGGTGTGGCTGCTGAGTTTCCTGGTGGTGGCGGTCAACGTCGCGGTCACGGTGCTGGTCTCGGTGCGTGAGTCCCGTGTGCCCGCGGTGGCCGGACTCGTCGCGACGGCCGCCGCGACCTCGGCGGCCTGGGTGTGGTCACCGCGCCCGGACGTCGACGGCCGGGTGCGGATCGCGGTCGTGCAGCCCGGTGTCGTGGACGGGAGCACGAGCGGCGACAGGCGCTTCGCGCGCGAGGAGACGCTGACCCGTCAACTCGTGGGCCAGAACGTCGATCTGGTCGTCTGGGGCGAGAGCAGCGTCGGCTTCGACCTGGCCGACCGGCCCGATCTGGCACGCCGCGTCGCGACCCTGTCCCACGAGGTCGGCGCCGACATCCTGGTGAACGTCGACGCGCACCGCTCCGACCGGCCCGGCATCTACAAGAGCTCGGTCCTGGTGGGGCCGCACGGTCCGACCGGCGACCGCTACGACAAGATGCGGCTGGTCCCGTTCGGCGAGTACGTGCCCGCGCGTTCCCTGCTCGGCTGGGCCACCTCGGTCGGCAAGGCCGCGGGCGAGGACCGCAGGCGGGGCACCGAACAGGTGGTGATGAACGTCGGGCACGGGCTGCGCGTGGGCCCCTTGATCTGCTTCGAGACGGCGTTCCCGGACATGAGCCGCCACCTCGCCCAGGACGGTGCCGAGGTGCTGGTGGCCCAGTCCTCGACGTCGACGTTCCAGCACAGCTGGGCTCCCGAACAGCACGCCTCGCTCGCCGCGCTGCGGGCCGCCGAGACCGGCCGCTCGATGGTGCACGCGACCCTCACCGGCGTCTCCGCCGTCTACGGCCCCGGCGGCGAGCGCATCGGCTCCTGGCTCGGCACGGACGCGAGCAGCGCGGCGGTCTACGACGTCCCGCTGGCCCGGGGTGTCACCCCCTACGTCCGGTTCGGCGACTGGCCGGTGCACGGCGCCCTGCTGGTGCTCGCGGCGCTGTGCGTGACGGAGGGTACTCGCGCGTTCAGACTGCGGCGGACCACTCCTGAACCGCTAGGACCACCCGCTCGCACACCTCGTGAGTCGCCAGCGCGTCCCGGGCGCTGAGCACCTTTCCCGTGCGCACGGCGTCGAGGAACGAAAGGACCGCCTGCTCGATGCCGCGCTGCCGGGCCACCGGCACCCAGTCGCCGCGCCGGCGCACCGTCGGCTGACCCTTGTGGTCGATCACCTCGGCGAGATTGACCACCTGCCGCTTGGTGTCCTGGCCCGAGACCTCCAGGATCTCCTCGCTCGAACCGCTCAGCCGGTTCATCACCCCGAGTGCCGTGAATCCGTCCCCGGAGAGCTGGAGCACGACATGGTGCAGCAGCCCGTCCTCGGCACGGGCCCGTACCGTCACGTCGTCGACCGGACCCGGCACCAGGAAGCGCAGGGTGTCGACGACGTGGATGAAGTCGTCGAGCACCATGGTGCGGGGCTCCTCGGGCAGCCCCGTGCGGTTCTTCTGCATCAGGATCAGCTCGCGGGGGTGTTCGGCACACTGCGCGTACGCGGGTGCGTGGCGCCGGTTGAAACCGACCGCGAGGCTGACGCCGCGCTCCTCCGCGAGCCGCACCAGCCGCTCCGACTCCTCCAGCTCGTAGGCGAGCGGCTTGTCGACGTACGTCGGTACGCCCGCCTCCAGCAGCCGGGTGACGATCTCCGGGTGGGCGACGGTGGGCGCGTGCACGAACGCGGCGTCGAGGTCCTGGGCCAGCAGGGACTCCAGGTCGGTGTGGCGTCGGTCCCGCGGCAGGTGAAGGCTGTCGGCGACCCGGTCGAGCGTGGCGGGCGTCCGCGTCTGCAGATGCAGTTCCACCTCGGGCTGCACGCCCAGCACCGGCAGATACGCCTTCTGCGCGATGTCGCCGAGTCCGATGCAGCCGACCTTCACTGGGGTCTCCTTCAGTCTCCGACGCGAGTTCCGTCGGAAGCATACGGCCGCCGCGCCGGGTGCACGCGGGCAGTCGGACGCCCGGGGTGGCGGCCCGTTTTCCGTCCGGTGTGCGACCGGGCGGCCTGTCAGCTCGCCGACGCGCGTGACCGCCGGAGGAGCGGAAGGATCACCCGTGCGGGGCATCCTGCGCTTCTTCGCTCCCCGGAAGCGGTCCGGAACCAGCAGAGTTGCGCGGGTGCATCGAACGACGACGACCGCAACGCTCATGGTCGCCGTGGCTGTCACCGCCCTCTCCGGCTGTGTGACCGTCCAACGGCCGCCCGCTTCCGGCGCTCCCGCCGCCCCGTCGGGGCTCACCGCGCCGCATCCGGACAGCAAGGGAGGACCCCAGACCGTGCAGGCACCCGCGCGGGAGGCGCTGGAGCACGGCGGCTCCTCGCACAAGCCGACGCCCGACGCGACACCCCGGCACCGGGTGGCTCCCCCGCCCCAGGCCGCGGCGCCCGTGGCCCCTCCGCGGCCCGCCCACCCGGCCCCGCGTCCCGAGCCGCGGCACCTCAAGCGCCGTACCGCCGTACCGTCCGGCACCCCTGTCATGCCGAAACGTGCGGACGTGTGCGCGCTCGGCAAGAAGTACGGGGGCTGGCAAGCGGACAGCCCGGAGTCGCTCCTCTGCACGAAGGCGTACTGGCACTGACGACGTGCGCGGCCCCGGCCCGGCGGCGGCACGCCCGCGGGCTCCGGCACCGTCGTGCCGCACCTGGCACGACGGTGCCGGAGCCCGGGACCTGCCGGGCAGGCCGCCTCGGGACGTACTCCACGGGCCGCCCCGGAACTGTGCCTTGCGGGCCCGCCCCGGGGCTGCCGCGTGTGCCCGGCGGGATGAGACACGTGGTCACGCCGCACCCTCCCCCGTGACCGGGCTCAGGGGCGCGCCCATGCGCGGGGGGACCGGCTCAGGGCCGCTGTCTCGGCGGGCCCAGGGTCTCGCCCCCGGGCCCGCCGAAACGGTCGGATCCTCCGGCCTCCGCCGAGGTGCCGGTGCTCTGAAGCCTCAGCTCCAGACGGCCGATCGCCGCGCGGACGCCGTCGCCGTAGCGGTCGTCCGCGAGGACACCGGCCGCACCCCGGGCCCGGCGCAGATGGGTGCGGGCGGCCTCGGAACGGCCGAGCTTCGCGTAGTCGGCGGCGAGGTTCAGATGCAGCGAGGGATAGAACGCGCGCACGGCGAGGGACCGGTGGGGCTCGGTGACGCGGCCGTCGGTCAGTTCCTCTGCCGCCGACAGGGCCCGCAGGTCCCAGGCCAGTTCGTCCGCCGGGTCGTCCTGGGTGTCGGCCATGTAGTGGGCCAGGGTGCAGCGGTGCAGGGCGTCGCCGCCGTCACCGATCTCTCCCCACAGAGCGAGAAAGCGGCCCCGGGCCTCCTCACGGTCACCGGCGTGGTGCAGCATGACGGCCTGTCCGATCCGGGTCATCATGGCGTCCGGCGCCGCCTGCTCCTGTTGCTCCGCCACCGTGTCCTCCAGGCTCGTCACTGTCCCTCACGACGCTAACCGCAGCCGGTGACAATCCCGCTCAGGCGCCCCCGGGCACCGCTGGGCCAGGCCGGTGACGGACCTGGCCGGCGGCGCGGCGGTCAGCCGAGGTCGGGGACGCGCCAGTCGATCGCCTCATGGCCCTGGGCGGCCACGGCCTCGTTGATCTGCGTGAAGGGACGCGAGCCGAAGAACTTCTTCGCGGACAGCGGTGACGGGTGCGCCCCCTTCACCACCACGTGCCGCTCCTCGTCGATCAGCGGGAGCTTCTTCTGCGCGTAGTTGCCCCACAGGACGAAGACGGCCGGGTCGGGCCGGTCCGCCACCGCGCGGATGACCGCGTCGGTGAACTTCTCCCAGCCCTTGCCCTTGTGCGAGTTCGCCTCGCCGGAGCGGACGGTCAGCACCGCGTTGAGGAGCAGCACGCCCTGTTCGGCCCACGGCATCAGATAGCCGTTGTCCGGGATCGGGGTGCCCAGCTCCTCCTTCATCTCCTTGTAGATGTTGCGCAGCGACGGCGGGGTCTTGACTCCGGGGCGGACCGAGAAGCACAGGCCGTGCCCCTGGCCCTCGCCGTGGTACGGGTCCTGGCCGAGGATCAGCACCTTCACCCGCTCGTACGGCGTGGCGTCGAGCGCGGCGAAGACCTCCTCCCGCGGCGGGTAGACGGGACCCTTCGCGCGCTCCTCCTCGACGAACTCGGTGAGTTCCTTGAAGTAGGGCTGCTGCAGTTCGTCACCCAGGACGCCGCGCCAGGACTCGGGCAGCATGGCGATATCGGTCACGTCAACTTCCTTCGATGTGCGATGACTTCCTCACCACAGAACTTACCGTCGCCCACTGACAATCGGTTCCGGGCCCGCATCGGGGCCGGACGGCGGGTACGGTGGCCCCCCGCAGCGCACCGCGGACGCACGTCGGCAAAAAGGCCGGTCGGGCGTCTCCCGCGCGCGGGAGACGCCCGACC